>NZ_CP038228.1:2641256-3301570 GCF_006838285.1 Xanthomonas translucens pv. cerealis | reverse complement strand
GTTCGACGCGGATCAACGCGCGGTCGATTACGTGTTCCTGGAGGTCAACCAGGCGTTCGAGCGCGAGACCGGCCTGCACGACGTGATCGGCAAGCGCATCCGCGAACTGTCGCCGACCAACGAGGAGCATTGGTTCCGCATGTACGGCGAGGTGGCGCTGAGCGGACGCTCGGCCAAGTTCGAGAACTTCGCCGCCGGGTTCGGCCGCTGGTGGGCGGTGGAGGCGTTCCGCATTGGTGCGCCGGAACGGCATCTGGTCGCCGTGCAATTTCTCGACATCACCGAGCGCAAGCGCGTGGAGCGCGACCTGGCCGAGAGCGAGGCGCGTTTCAGCGCGCTCGCCGAGGGCCTGCCGATGCCGGTGTGGGTGCTGGATGCCAGCGGCCAACTGCGTTTCACCAACACCGCCTACGCCGAATTCTTCGGCATCGACCTGCAGGCCGAGGACGCGTGGCCGGGCTGGGGCGACGTGCTGCACCCGGAGGATGCCGGCGTGTTCGCGTTCGAACTGCGCAGTGCGCTTGACGAGCAGCGCAACCTGCGCGCGCTGGTGCGCGCGCGCCGCTACGACGGCGAGTGGCGCTGGATCGAGATGACCGCGGTGCCGCGCTATTCGGCCGAGGGCGAATTCATCGGCCTGGCCGGCAGCAGCCCCGACGTCACCGAACGCCGCGACATCGAACTGGCCCGCGAGCAACTGCTGGAATCGGAGCGCAGCGCGCGCAACGCGGCCGAGAGCATGGCGCGGCTGAAGGACGAATTCCTGGCCACGCTGTCGCATGAATTGCGCACGCCGCTGACCACCATCCTTGGCTGGAGCGACCTGCTGCTGCAGCGGTTGCCGCCGGGCGATCCGAGCAGCAAGGGGCTGTCGGTGATCGCCAGCAGCGCGCGTGCGCAGCAGCGGCTGATCTCGGACATGCTCGACCTGAGCAGCATGCTGCTGGGCAAGGTGCAGCTGGAAGTGGAGGCGCTGGACCTGACCGAACAGGTGCGCGAAGCGCTGCGCGCGCAGGAGCCGGTGGCCGAGGGCAAGGACCAGGCGCTGACCCTGCGCGAGCCGTCGCATCCGTGCGTGGTACTGGGTGACGCCACGCGCCTGCAGCAGGTGTTCTGGAACCTGTTGTCCAATGCGATCAAGTTCACCCCGGCGCATGGCCGCATCGAGTTGGCGATCGAGGTCGATGCCGACGGCGAACACGCCACGGTGGCGGTACGCGATTCCGGCGACGGCATTCCGCCGGAGTTCCTGCCGCACCTGTTCGGCCGCTTCCGCCAGGCCGACGGCACCACCACCCGCCTGCACGGCGGCCTCGGCCTGGGCTTGGCGATCGTGCAGCAGCTGGTGGAAATGCATGGCGGCCAGGTCAGTGCGGCCAGCGAAGGCCGCGGCTGCGGGGCGGTGTTCACCGTGCGCTTGCCACTGCACCGCGACAAGGCGGGCAAGCGGCCGATGCGCGAGGTGCGCACGTTCGCGGTGGCCGAGCAGGTGGTGGAAGCGTATGCGCTGAAGGGCATGCGCCTGCTGGCGGTGGAAGACCAGCCGGACATGCTCGAATACCTGCGGCGGCTGCTCGAGGAGCAAGGCGCGGAGGTGGTCACCGCCGGTTCCGCCAGCGAGGCGTTGGCGCTGCTCGACGATGGCGGTCACACCCGCATCGATGCGATGGTCACCGACATCGGCATGCCTGGCATGGACGGCTATGGCCTGATTCGCACGATCCGCGACAACATGGGGTTGCAGGCGTCCGAGTTGCCGGCGGTGGCAGTGACCGCGCTGGCGCGTGCCGACGATCGTCGCCGCGCGCTGCAGTCCGGCTTCCAGGAGCACCTGGCCAAGCCGTACAGCGTGGCCCAGCTGGTGTCCGCGGTGCGTTTCGCGCGCCAGCAGTAGCCGAACTTCCCGGACTTTTCACGGCATTGCCGCTATGTTGCGCGGGGTCCTTCGCAGGAGACGCGCATGAGCAAGTACACCGATGCGGTGCATACCGATCCCGACGCCATCGCGGCATTGCAGGCATGGTTGCCGAAATTGCCGGACCAGGCGCAGATGCTGCTGCGCCTGGACGATGGTAGCCAGGTCAGCGGCACGGTTTCGGTGCGGCCCACCTTGCAGACCTTCCGCGACCGGCAGGAACGCGAGGGCGTCAACGGTGTGGTGCGGCTGGACGATCTGCTGCATCCCGAGCAACAGCACTACGTCTGGCTGGACCGCATCGGCGAGGTCGCGCCATCGACGCCGACCGCATGAGCAGCGCATGCCGGCGCATAACGGCAGTTGACATCTATTTCACGTTTGCCGAGCGCGTGCTGTGCATTATCGGTGGTCCTGTCGTCACCATGGAGAGTTGAGCAGTGATGATGCGACTTCCTTCGTCCGCAGCCCGTTGGGCCTTTTGTTTCCTGACCGCTGCCGCATTGAGTGCCTGTGGCGACACCGCTAAGCATTCCATCGAGGACGGGATGGGGCCCGATCCGGCGCTGCCCCACCCGGTCAAGCGCATGATCCCCACGGTGAAGGTCGCCGAGGTCAAACGCTGGGCCGAAGGCGCCGCGCCGGTGCCGGCCGATGGCCTGGCGGTGCAGGCCTTCGCCCGCGAACTGGACCATCCGCGCTGGATGTACGTGCTGCCCAACGGCGATGTGCTGGTGGCCGAGACCGCCGCGCCGCCGGCCCCGGAAAAGGAAGGCAGCGGCCTGCGCGACAAGATCCAGGGCGCGATGATGGCCAAGGCCGGCTCGACCGTGCCTAGCGCCAACCGCATCACCTTGCTGCGCGACGCCGATGGCGACGGCGTGGCGGAGGTGCGCACGCAGTTCCTCAAGGGCCTGTATTCGCCGTTCGGCATCGCCCTGGTCGGCGATCGCCTGTACGTCGCCAATGCCGACGCGCTGGTCAGCTTCCCGTACAAGGACGGCGATACCCAGATCAGCGCCGCGCCCAGCTTCGTCGCCAACTTGCCTGGCGGCATCAACCATCACTGGACCAAGAGCCTGCTGGCCAGCCACGACGGCAACAAGCTTTACGTCGGCGTCGGGTCCAACAGCAACGTTGCCGAAAACGGGATGGACGCCGAACTCAACCGCGCCGCGATCCTGGAAGTGGACGCGCACAGCGGCACCACCCGGGTGTTCGCCAGCGGCCTGCGCAATCCCGTCGGCATGGCCTGGCAGCCGGGCGCGGACACGCTGTGGGTGGTGGTCAACGAACGCGACGAGATCGGCAGCGATCTGGTGCCCGACTACCTGACCTCGGTGCGCGAAGGCGGCTTCTACGGCTGGCCGTACAGCTACTACGGCCAGCACGTGGACGAACGCGTGCAGCCGCAGAACGCGGAAATGGTGGCCAGCGCGATCAAACCCGATTACGCGCTCGGCCCGCATACCGCCTCGCTGGGCCTGACCTTCTACGAAGGCGCGCTGTTGCCGCAGGCGTATCGGGGCGGTGCCTTCATCGGCCAGCACGGTTCCTGGAACCGCGATCCGCCGTCCGGCTACAAGGTGATCTACGTGCCCTTCGCCAATGGCAAGCCCAGCGGCAAGGCGCAGGACGTGCTGACCGGCTTCCTCGACGCCGAAGGCAAGGCCCAGGGCCGCCCGGTCGGCGTGGCGGTGGACAAGCCCGGCGCCCTGCTGGTGGCCGACGACGTCGGCAACGTGATCTGGCGGTTGACGCCGAAGGCCGGACCTTAGTCGGGGAAGGGTGTGTGGCGCCCGGCAGCTGTGCGGCCGGGTGGCGTATCGCTCAGGCCGCCCTCATCATTGTGGGAGCGACTGAAGTCGCTCCCACAAGCGTGTGCACGCGTTTGCATCTGTGCGGGAAACCGCGGCTCAGCTGCAGAGTCGCGGCTATATCGATCCGGCACCCTCCGTTCCGGTCTCAGTGCTCCACCGGCGCCGGCTCCACCCCGAAGCGGCGTGCGTAGCCGCGCTCGCTGACCACGCGTTCCACCTCGGTGTCGCCGAGTTCGGGCGCGGCATACACCGCATACACCACGCTGCCGTCGTCGCGTTCGCCGCGCTGGTGCAGTCGGTAGCGCGGGCGTCCGGTGCCGGTGTTTTCCGGATAGTGCAGCGGCGGTTGGCTGCCTTCCAGATCCACTTCGCTGTTGTCGACGACGCCACCGATGAACACTGCACGCATATGCCTCTCCAATCCGTCCGGGGTGACCTGCAGCCTAGGCGCGGCGATGTTGCCATTGCATCAATGATGCGTTCACTGGGCGCAAAACCGGGCCGGCGCCGGGCTGCCGCTAGAATGCGCGCTCCCTGACCGATTCCGATCCCGATGCCGGCTCTGCAAGACGCTCCCCTCGATACCCTGTTCCTGCCGTTCGCCCAGGGCGCGCTGCGCTGGCCGGCCGGCAAGGTGCTGTTCCTGCGCGCGCGCGACGGCTGGGCGCTGCGCCAGCACGCGCAGCCGGCGCAACTGGTCTGCGAGCAGGGCTACCGCCCGTTCGCCACCGCCCTGCAGCAGGGCGGCTGGCAGGTCCGCGCCGAGGATGCCGACGACAACGACGACGCCGGCGGCTATGCGCTGGTGCTGGTGCTGCCGCCGCGCCAGCGCGACGAGGCGCGGGCGCTGCTGGCGCGCGCGCTGGCGCTGGCCGCGCCGGGCGGCATCGTGGTCGCCTGCCAGTCCAACAACGAAGGCGCGCGTTCCGGCGAGGACGACCTGCAGCAACTGGCCGGCCTGGGCGGCAAGCTGACCAAGCACCACTGCCGCGTGTACTGGACCGCGCCGCTGCACGGCGGCCACGACGCCGCGCTGCAGCAGCGCTGGGCCAGGCTCGACGCGCCGCGGCCGATCCTGGACGGACGCTTCCGCAGCCGTCCCGGGGTCTTCGCCTGGGACCGCATCGATCCGGCCTCGGCGCTGCTGGCCGAGCATCTGCCGGCCGACCTGGCCGGCCGCGGCGCCGATCTCGGCGCCGGCTACGGTTATCTGTCGGCGGAATTGCTGGCGCGTTGCCCGACCATCGCCGCACTGGACCTGTTCGAGGCCGACGCGCGCGCGCTGGCGCTGGCGCGGTCGAACCTAGCGCAGGCGCAGGCCGCGGTGGAGATCGGCTACCACTGGCACGACGTGACCGCGGGGCTGCCGGCGCAGTACGACTTCATCGTTAGCAATCCGCCGTTCCACGCGCCGGGGCGGATGGAGCGCCCGGACATCGGTCGCCGCTTCATCGCCGTGGCCGCGCAGGCGCTCAAGCCCGGCGGCAGGCTGTACCTGGTCGCCAACCGGCACCTGCCGTACGAGGCGGTGCTCGACGCCAGCTTCGGTGACACCAAGGTGGTCGCCAGCCGCGACGGCTTCAAGCTGATCCTGGCGGTCCGCGCCCGCGCCACGGTGCGCCGGTGAAACTGGTCAAGCATCTGGCCAATCTGGGCTACGGCAGCCGCAAGCAGGTCACCCTGATGTTCCGCGAAGGCCGCATCACCGACGCCGACGGCGAGGTGCTGTACGCCGACGACCAGATCGAACATGCCGCGATCCGGGTCGATGGCCAGGCGCTGGATCCGCCGCCGGGGCTGATCCTGGCGCTGCACAAGCCGGTCGGCTACACCTGCTCGACCAAGGACCCGGGGCGCATCGTCTACGACCTGCTGCCGCCGCGCTTCCGCCTGCGCTCGCCGTTGCTGTCCACGGTCGGGCGGCTGGACCGCGATACCAGCGGGCTGTTGCTGATGACCGATGACGGCGCGCTGCTGCATCGCATCGTTTCGCCGAAAGCGCAGCTGGCCAAGGTCTACGAAGCGACCCTGGCCGAGGACCTGCGCGGCGACGAGGCGGCGCAGTTCGCCAGCGGCACGCTGCTGCTGGACGGCGAGACCACGCCGCTGCTGCCGGTGCAGCTGGAGGTGCTGGGCCCGCGCCAGGCGCGCATCACCCTGTACGAAGGCCGCTACCACCAGGCGCGGCGCATGTTCGCCGCGGTCGGCAACCACGTGGTGACCTTGCACCGCAGCCGTATCGGCGGCTTCGCGCTGGACGCGAGCTTGCCGGCCGGGCAGTGGCGCGTGCTGGAAGCGGCGGATCTGGGGCGGGTGTTTGGGTGAGGGTGTATCGGGACTGGGGACTGGGGACTCGGAAAAGCCGGGGTGCTGCTTGGTGCTGTCTGCCCGGATTTTTGTAAAGCGCGGCAGCGTTTGTAGGAGCGGCTTCAGCCGCGACGAGCGTTACCCATAACGTCTGTCGCGGCTGAAGCCGCTCCTACAGGGTCTTGCAGGGAGACACGATCCGGATGCGCTTTGCGCGTTACGCGAACAGCTTTTTCCACCCGTCCAGCCCCAGCTGTTCCAACGTCTGCAGATTGCGCTCCACGATCACGTCCGCGTCCGGGAATGCGGCCACGGCGCGTTCGACGCTGTCCTCGCGCAGCAGGTGCAAGGTGGGGAAGGGCGCGCGGTTGGTGTAGTTGCCGATGTCGTCCCGCGCGGTGCCGGCGAACTGGTAGTGCGGATGGAAGCTGGCCACCTGCAGGATGCCGTGCAGGTTCAGCGCGTCCACCGCGGCGTCGGCGTTGTCGAGAAAATCGTTGTAGTCCAGGAAATCGCCCAGCACCTGCGGATGCACGATCAGCGTGGTGTCGATCTGCGCGGCCGGCGTGTCGCGCAGCAACAGCAGTTCCTCGCTCAACTCCTCCAGCAACGCCTCCGGCGTGGTCGCGTCGCTGAGCACGTAGCGGATCTGCTGCTTGACGTGCACCGCCTTGGCGAACGGGCACAGGTTCAGGCCGATCACCGCGCGCTCCAGCCATAGGCGGGTTGCGGCGATCGGATCTGAGTTGGGGTCGAGGTGGTTCAAGGCGATTCCAGCGGGCGAGGGCGGGCGGCGATCGGGCGAAGCGGACGGCGGGCGTGCCGCCGCGCGCGGCTCAGTCGCGGAAATTCTCGAACTGCAGCGGCAGCTCGAAATCGCTCTTCTTCAGCAGCGCCATCACGTCCTGCAGGTCGTCGCGCTTCTTGCCGCTGATGCGCAGCTTGTCGCCGTTGATCTGCGCTTCCACCTTGAGCTTGGCGTCCTTGATCGCGGCGACGATCTTCTTGGCCAGCTTCTGCTCGATGCCCTGCTTGACCGTGACCTTCTGCCGCGCGCCGGCCAGGTTGGTCTCCACGTCGCCGAATTCCAGACAGCGCACGTCGATGCCGCGCGCGATCAGCCGCGCGCGCAGGATGTCGGTCATCTGCTTGACCTGGAAGTCGCTCGGCGCGGCCTGGTTGATGACCTGGTCGTCGAGTTCGAAGCTGGCCTCCACGCCCTTGAAGTCGAAGCGGGTCGACAGCTCGCGGTTCGCCTGGTCGATGGCATTGGTCAGTTCGTGCTTGTCGATTTCGGAGACGACATCGAAGGAAGGCATGGCAGTTCCTCGGGAAAAGACCGCCTATCCTACCGATCTCGCCGCAGCGCCGCTGCCGGCGCGTTCGCGCCGCTGCGCGCTGCCGCCGATCGCGGCGATAATCCGCGCATGCCCAGCTCCCGTTCCAACGCCGCGGCCGCTGCCTGGATGATCGCGGCGGTCGCCTGCTTCGCGCTGATGGATGCGGCGATGAAGCTGCTGACCGCGCACTATCCGGCGCTGCAGGTGGCCACGCTGCGCGGCGGCGCCTCGCTGCCGTTCGTGCTGCTGTGGGTGCTGGCCACCGCCGGCCCGCGGTCGATCCTGCCGGTGCGCTGGGGCCTGCACCTGCTGCGCGGCGTGCTCGGCATCGCGATGATCGGCTGCTTCGCCTGGGCGCTGCGCAGCCTGCCGCTGTCCACCGCCTACACGATCTACTTCGTCGCGCCGCTGCTGGTGACGGCGTTGTCGGTGCCGCTGCTGGGCGAGCAGGTCGGCCCGCGGCGCTGGGCCGCGATCGGCATCGGCCTGGTCGGCGTGCTGGTGGTGCTGCGCCCCGGCGTGGGCGGCTTCGTGTCGTTGCCGGGGGTGATGGTGCTGCTGGCGGCCACCGCCTATGCGCTCGCGGTGGTGCTGGTCAGCCTGCTGGCGCGTACCGAGACGCCGCAGTCGCTGGTGGTCTGGTTCCTGCTGATCATGGCGCTGGGCGCCGGTGCGCTGGCGTGGCCGGCCTGGCTCCCGCTGCGCCTGGCCGATGCTGGCTGGATCGCCACGCTCGGCCTGGCCGGCGCGCTGGCGCAGGTGGCCTTGACCCAGGCGTTCCGCCGCGGCGACGCCTCGCTGATCGCGCCGTTGGAGTACAGCGGCCTGATCTGGGTGATCCCGTGGGACTGGCTGCTGTGGCGCAAGCTGCCCGACGCCTGGACCTGGCTGGGCGCAGCGATCATCGTCGCCAGCGGGCTGTACCTGCTGCACCGCGAGCGGGTCCACGCCACGGTGCGCCCGCCGCCGCTGGCGCATCCCTAGCGGGTGCCGGCGGCGCTCCAGGCGCACGCGTTAGAATCGAATGGAATAACGCCTGCAGGCCTGGCCTGCTAGGCTTTGCGCCCCCTTCCGCTGCCGGTCCCCGCGCGTTGATCCAGTTCGAGCACCTGCACAAGTCCTACTCCGTCGCCGGCCAAGCGGTCGTGGCCTTGCATCCGCTCGACCTGGAGATCCGCGCCGGCGAGGTGTTCGGCATCATCGGCCATTCCGGCGCCGGCAAGTCCACGCTGATCCGCCTGATCAACCGGCTCGAGGAACCCAGCGGCGGGCGCTTGCTGATCGACGGCGAGGACGTCACCGCGCTGGACCGTGCCGGGCTGCGCACGCTGCGCCGGCGCATCGGCATGATCTTCCAGCACTTCAATCTGCTGTCCTCGCGTAGCGTGGCCGGCAATGTCGCCTTCCCGCTGGAACTGGCCGGCACCCAGCGCGCGCAGATCGAGGCGCGGGTGGCCGAGCTGCTGGCCCGGGTCGGCCTGGCCGAGCACGCCAACAAGTATCCGGCGCAGCTGTCGGGCGGGCAGAAGCAGCGCGTCGGCATCGCCCGCGCACTGGCCACCGGGCCGCAGATCCTGCTGTGCGACGAGGCCACCAGCGCGCTGGATCCGCAGACCACCGCCTCGGTGCTGCGCCTGCTGGCGCAGATCAACCGCGAGCTGGGCCTGACCATCGTGCTGATCACCCACGAGATGGACGTGATCCGCCGCGTCTGCGACCGCGTGGCGGTGCTCGACGCCGGGCACCTGGTCGAGAGCGGGCCGGTCACCGAGGTGTTCCTGCACCCGCGCCATCCGACCACGCGCCGCTTCGTGTCCGAGGCCGAACACGTGGACGAGGGCGAACTGCATCGCGACTTCACTGCGGTGGCCGGGCGCATCCTGCGCCTGACCTTCCTCGGCGGCGACACCTACGCCCCGCTGCTCGGGCGCATCGCGCGTGCGACCGCGGTGGACTACAACATCCTGTCCGGGCGCATCGACCGGATCAAGGACACCCCGTACGGCCAGCTGACCGTGGCCCTGGTCGGTGGCGACCTGGACACGGCGCAGGCCGGGTTCGTCGCCGCAGGCGTGCATGTCGAGGAGCTGCGTCGATGATCCCGTTCGCCACCGCCGCCACTGGCTTCTTCCGCAATCTCGACGCCGGTAAATGGGCTGAGATCGGCAACGCTACGCTGGACACGCTGCTGATGCTCGGCGGCGCGCTGCCGCTGACCCTGCTGATCGGCCTGCCGCTGGGCGTGCTGCTGTTCCTGACCGGGCCGCGCCAGACCCACCAGCGGCCGCTGCTGTACGGCGTGCTGGCGCTGGCGATCAACGTGCTGCGCTCGGTGCCCTTCATCATCCTGATGATCGCGATGATCCCGCTGACGCTGTGGGCGATGGGCACCTCGCTGGGCGTGCGCGGCGCGATCCTGCCGCTGGTGGTGGGCGCGGCGCCGTTCTACGCGCGGCTGGTGGAGACGGCGCTGCGCGAAGTGGACCGCGGCGTGGTCGAGGCCAGCCTGGCGATGGGCGCGACCACCCGGCAACTGGTGACAAGGGTGCTGCTGCCCGAGGCGCGGCCGGGGCTGATCGCCGGTGCCACGGTGACCACCATCGCGCTGATCGGTTTCACCGCGATGGGCGGCGCGATCGGCTCCGGCGGCCTCGGCGACCTGGCCTATCGCGACGGCTACCAGCGCTCGCACGCCGACGTGGCGCTGATCACCGTGGTGGTGCTGCTGTTGCTGGTGCAGGGCCTGCAGATGCTCGGCGATCGGCTGGTCGCGCATTACAGCCGGCGTTGAGCCGCATCGCGCTTCTCGCGCTCCTCCACGAGAGCCGCCACGGGCCTTTCGCCGCATGCAGCGGCCGGGTCTGCTAGCTTGCTCGCAGCGCCGCCCGCGCCATTGTTCTCCCCATGTTTCCGGATTCCCGCCCATGACCAAACTCCCGCTTCGTCTGCTGCTCGGCGCCGCCGTGCTCGCCCTGGCCGCCTGCGGCAAGACCTCCGCGCCCGGCGCCGACAACGCAACGCTCAGCGTCGCCGCCACCGCGGTGCCGCATGCGGAGATCCTGCAGGTGGTCAAGCCGCTACTGGCCAAGCAGGGCGTGACCCTGCAGGTGCGCGTATTCAACGATTACGTGCAGCCCAACGACCAGGTGGTGCAGAAGCAGATCGACGTGAACTATTTCCAGACCGAGCCATACCTGGACGCCTACAACCGCGATCGCAAGAGCGGCCTGGTCACCGTGATCGGCGTGCATATCGAGCCGTTCGGCGCGTATTCGCGCCGCTTCAAAGCGCTGGCCGCGCTGCCGCAGGGCGCCGACGTGGTGATCCCCAACGATCCCAGCAACAACAGCCGCGCGCTGATCCTGCTCGACAAGGCCGGGGTCATCAAGCTCAAGGATCCGGCCAATGCGCTGTCCACCCAGCGCGACATCGTCGCCAACCCGAAGCAGCTGAAATTCCGCGAACTGGATTCGGCGATGCTGCCGCGGGTGCTGGACCAGGTCGATCTGGCCCTGATCAACACCAACTACGCGCTCGACGCCGGACTCAATCCCACGCGCGACGCGCTGGCGATCGAGAGCAAGGACTCGCCGTACGTGAACTTCCTGGTCGCGCGTGCCGACAACAAGGACGATCCGCGCGTGCAGAAGCTGGCCAAGGCGCTGACCAGCCCCGAGGTCAAGGCCTTCATCGAACGCAAGTACCGGGGCGCCGTATTGCCGGCGTTCTGAGCGAGCCTGCGCATGCCGTTGCTGCTGGCCCTTCCCCTGGCGATCGTGATCGCGCTGGCGGTGACCGCGGTGCTGGTGCCGCTGTCGCTGCTGCAGCGCTTCCGCTACGGCACCGCGCGGCGTCAGGCGCGGGCGTGGCTGGCCAGCGTGCAGTTCTGGTCGGCACTGGTGTCGAGCCTCGTGTTGCTGGGCTTCGCATTGATCGCATCGCACTGGTGGCCCGGTGCGGCGATGTATGCCTGCATCGGCTGGGCGGCGGGCCTGGCGCTGGGCGCGCTGGGCATCTGGCTGAGCCGGTTCGAACCGCTGCCGCAGGGCCTGTACTACACGCCGAACCTGTGGCTGGTGCTGGGCTTGACGCTGCTGGTGGTGGCGCGCATCGGCGCCGGCCTGGTGCAGGGCTGGCGCAGCATGAACGAAAGTGCGGCGTGGCCGGCGCAGGGCTGGATGAGCCATGCCAACCTGCTCGGCGCGGCGGCGTTGTTGCTCGGCTACGCGTGCGCCTATGCGTGGCTGTTGCGGCGCCGTGTGCGCCATTTCGATCGCTACCGTGGCTACGACCGTTCGCCGCGCTGAACCCCAGGCGGCGACGCAAAAACAAACGGGCCCGAAGGCCCGTTTGCAGGTGACGCGGTGCTGCAGGCGTGCTTAGAAGCGCGCGCCGACGCCGAAGCTGACCAGCCACGGATCCAGCTTCAGATCCTGGCCGGTGCCGCTGCCGGCGACCTGCACTTCCGGACGCGAATGCATGTAGCGGGCATCGGCGCGGGCGAACCAGGTCGAGTTGATGTTCATGTCCACGCCGACGGTGCCGATCGCGCCCTTGGCGGTGTCCAGGCCGACGTGCTGGCCGCTGGCCGACAGGCCGTCGATCTTCTCGTTGCTGAAGTTGGACTCGTAGTAACCGACGCCGACGAACGGACGGAACACGTTGTCCGCCTGGCCGAAGTGGTACTGGCCGCTCAGCGCCAGCGGCTGCTGCTCGACGGTACCGACCTTGCCCACGCCGCTGGCGGTGACACGGTGGTTGAACTTGTCGGCGGCGCCCCACAGCTCGACGGCCCAGTTGTCGTTGATCAGCCAGCTGGCGCTGAGGGTCGGCGCCGGGCCGCCATCGACATTGAGGCCGTTGGCCGGCTTGGAATGGGGGTCGAGCAGGGTCGCGCTGCCGACGACGGCAAAGCGCTTGCCGGATGCGGTGTCGGCATCCTGCGCAAACGCGGCGGGCGCGAACGCAAGGGCGGAAACGACAGCCAGGCTCAGGATTTGAATGGACCGCATGGGAATCTCCTCAATCTTTTTTTTGTGGGGCCACAGGAGTGGGCGCGCACACCGTATCGATGAGAAGATGAATCGACGCCGACCCCGGCCCCGCGAAGGCGGGCGTTGTTCAGGCACGGGCCGCCAAGGCTTGAAATAACGAGGTTTTAATACTTGGCGGCATTCACCCACATGCGCGCGATGTGACGATGCAGGACGTATTGCAGGGCTTGCCTGCGCAGATTCGCGACGATTGCCGGGTGCTGATTCTCGGCTCCATGCCCGGTGCGATGTCGTTGCAGTACGCCCGCTATTACGCGCATCCGCGCAATCGCCTGTGGCCGCTGCTGGGCGCGCTGTGCGGTTTCGATCCGCAACAGGACTACGACGCGCGGTTGCAGGCGATGCAGGCCTGCGGCGTGGGCCTGTGGGACGTGATCGGCCAGTGCCGGCGCCGCGGCAGCCTGGACACGGCGATCGTGCGTGGCAGCGAAGTACCCAATCCCTTGCCCGCGCGCATCGCGCAATTGCCGCAGTTGCGCGCGATCGCCTGCAACGGCGCCGCGGCGGCGCAGGCGTTCGCGCGTTTCGTGCAGCCGCAGCTGGCGCCGCGCGAAGCGCCGCTGGCGGTGCTGGCGCTGCCCTCGACCAGTCCGGCCAACGCCGCCTTTTCGCTGCCGCGGTTGCAGCAGGCGTGGGCGCCGCTGCAGGCCTGGCTGATGCCGCTGTCGGCAGCGCCGGCACCGCGCTGATCAGTGGCGCGCGCGCAGCCCCGGCGCGCGCAGCCGCAGCCACAGCGTCTGCACCGGCAGCGCCGCGGCCAGCGCCAGCGCCACCCAGGCCGCGCTGCGCGCACCGTCCAGGCCGCTGCCGGCCTGCTTGACGTAGACCGCGGCCAGCGCCCACAGCGCCGCGGCGACATAGGCCAGGTTGCCGCGCATCGCCCGGTTCAGGCCGAGCAGCAGCGCCGCGGCCAGCGCGAACAGCAGCAGGCTCCACGGCAGCATGTGCTCGGTGGACAGCCAGCGGTAGGCGACGATCACCTGCGCGGTGTCGAGGAAGGCGGCCAGCGACAGCCAGCCGGCATGCAGCGACAGCGGTAGCCAGGCCCACAGCGCCTGCCACGGCTCGGCGCGCCGATCGCGCGACAGGCGCAGCGCGGCCAGCGCCAGGCACGCCAGCGCCGCCCAGATCACCGCCAGCGCCAGCAGGAAATGCTGCTGCGAGAACACCGGCATCCACAGCGCGGTGAGGCCGAAGCCCAGCGCCGCCGGCAGCCGCACCCGCTTCAGCGCGCTGTCGCACCGGCGCCGCGGCGACAGCTGCCATGCAGCGAAGGCCAGGTCGAGCAGGAAGATCGGCCCCCAGATCGCGAAGGCGTAGCCGGCGGCGACGATCAGGGTCGGGTAGCGGTCGGAGATCGCGCCGTTGCTCGGGCCGAACGCGCCGCGCCGCGCAAACCAGGCGACCAGCGGCATCGCCAGCGACATCAACAGCACGAACGCACGCATGGCGGCACTCCGGTCGGGGTGCGGCGCATCCTAGGCGCCCGCCCGTGAAGGCCGCGCGCCGGCGGCCGCCACGCGGGCGGCCGGACAATGCGCCGGCGTACAGTCCGTCGCGCACGCCCATCCCGGCGCTTCCTGGCGCCGCCGCGCGGCCGCTGCGGGGTTTTTTGCCAGGCAAAGGTTGGCGCTGCGGCTGCGGGCCGCCACAATAGGGGTTTCCCCCTCATTAGTTGCCGGAGTTGCCCGCATGGCCGAAATCAAGGAAGCACTTGTCCCCGATATCGGTGACTACAGCGACGTCCCGGTAATCGAAGTGCTGGTGGCGGTCGGCGACACGGTGAAGAAGGACCAGAGCCTGGTCACCCTCGAGTCGGACAAGGCGACGATGGAAGTGCCGTCGCCGTTCGCCGGCGTGGTCAAGGAGTTGAAGGTCAAGATCGGCGACAGCCTGTCCGAAGGCAAGCTGGTGGCCTTGATCGAAGTGGCCGAGGACGGCGCCAGCGCCGCGCCGGCAGCGGCCCCAGCAGCGGCCAAGGCCGCGCCAGCGCCGGCCAGGCAGGAACCGCCCCAGCCGGCGCCGGCCGCGCAGCAGGCGAGCAAGCCGGCGGCGGCCGCGGGCGGCGCCGGCATCGTCGAGGCGCGCGTGCCGGACATCGGCGACTACAGCGACGTGCCGGTGATCGAGGTGCTGGTCGCTGTCGGCGATACCGTGGCCAAGGACCAGAGCCTGGTCACCCTGGAATCGGACAAGGCGACGATGGAAGTGCCTTCGTCGGTGGCCGGCGTGGTCAAGGAACTGAAGGTCAAGGTCGGTGACAGCCTGTCCGAAGGCAAGGTCGTGGCGCTGATCGAAGTGGCCGGCGCCAGCGCCGACGCGCCGGCGGCAGGCGCGATCCAGCCCAGCGCCGAAACCGGCGGCGGGGTGGAGCCGGTGCCGGCCTCGGCCGCGCCGGACAAGCTCGCGCAGCGCGAGATCGCCCAGGTGCAAGGCTCGGCGCCGGCCAAGGCGGGCGCGGCCGCGCCGTCGGCCGGCACCCCGAGCAGCCCGCCGGTGGAGTTCAACGCCGACAGCGTGCTGCCGCAGAAAGTGCCCTACGCCAGCCCGGCGGTGCGCGTGTTCGCCCGTGAACTGGGCGTTGACCTGTTCCAGGTCAGCGGCACCGAGCAGGGCGGGCGCATCACCAAGGACGACGTGCAGCGCTACGTCAAGGCCGCGTTGGCCGGCGGCGTGCCGGCCGCAGCGGCCGGTGGCGCAAGCTCGGCCGGCGGCGGCAAGGGCCTGAGCCTGCTGCCGTGGCCGAAAGTCGATTTCGCCAAGTTTGGCGAGGTCGAGGTCAAGCCGCTGTCGCGGATCAAGAAGATCTCCGGCGCCAACCTGGCGCGCAACTGGGCGATGATCCCGCACGTCACCCAGTTCGAACAGGCCGACATCACCGACCTGGAAGCGCTGCGCGTGGCGCTGAACAAGGAAAACGAAAAGGCCGGCATCAAGCTGACCATGCTCGCCTTCCTGCTCAAGGCCAGCGCCGCGGCGCTGAAGCAGTTCCCCGACTTCAACGCCTCGCTGGATGCGGCTGGCGAGAACCTGACCCTGAAGAAGTACTTCCACATCGGGTTCGCCGCCGACACCCCGAACGGGCTGGTGGTGCCGGTGATCCGCGACGTGGACAAGAAGGGCGTGGTCGAGCTGGCGCGCGATAGCGGCGAGCTGGCCAAGAAGGCGCGCGACGGCAAGCTCGGCCCGGCCGAGATGAGCGGCGGCTGCTTCTCGATCAGTTCGCTCGGCGGCATCGGCGGCACCGCGTTCACGCCGATCGTCAATGCACCGGAAGTGGCGATCCTGGGCGTGTCCAAGGCGGCGATCCAGCCGGTCTGGAACGGCAAGGAATTCGCGCCGAAGTTGATGCTGCCGTTGTCGCTGAGCTACGACCACCGGGTCATCGACGGCGCCGCGGCGGCGCGCTTCACCACCTACCTGAGCCAGGTGCTGGCGGACATGCGCCGCGTGCTGCTGTAAGTCCTGCCGCAACGGCGCCGCGCCCGGCGCGGCCCGTGTTTCCCCCACCTGCGTGCGCCGCGTCCATCGCGGCGCCGCCGTAGAACTGCAATCGCCCGCCGGCGCGCCGGCCGGGCCACAGGAGAAGCTGCATGGCGGTCATTGAGGTCAAGGTCCCGGATATCGGCGACTACAGCGAGGTTCCGGTCATCGAGGTGCTGGTCGCCGTCGGCGACTCGGTGAAGAAGGACCAGGGCCTGCTGACCCTGGAGTCGGACAAGGCCACGCTGGAAGTGCCGTCGGCGGCGGCGGGCGTGATCAAGGAGCTGAAGGTCAAGCTCGGCGACACCTTGTCCGAAGGCGCGGTGATCGCGCTGCTGGAAACCGAGGACGCCGGCGCCGCGTCGGCGGCCGCGCCTGCGGCGGCCAAGGCCGACGCGCCGGCCAGTAAGCCGCCGGTGGCGCCGTCGCATCGCGCCCCGGCCGAGCCGCCGGTGCCCAAGCCGGCGCTGGCCAGCGGCAAGCCGGCCGACATCGAATGCAAGATGGTGGTGCTCGGCGCCGGTCCCGGCGGCTACACCGCCGCGTTCCGCGCCGCCGACCTGGGCCTGGACACGGTGCTGATCGAGCGCTACCCCAGCCTCGGCGGCGTCTGCCTCAACGTCGGCTGCATCCCGTCCAAGGCGTTGTTGCACGCCGCCGCGGTGATCGACGAGGTCGCCCACGCCGGCGATTTCGGCGTGACCTTCAGCGCGCCCAAGATCGCCCTGGACAAGCTGCGCACGTACAAGGAAAACGTGGTCGGCAGGCTCACCGGCGGCCTGGCCAGCATGGCCAAGCAGCGCAAGGTGCGCACCGTCACTGGCGTGGCCAGCTTCGTGTCGCCGAACGAACTGGAGATCGTCGGCGCCGACGGCAAGACCCAGCTGCTGCGCTTCGAACACTGCATCATCGCCGCCGGTTCGCAGGCGGTGAAGCTGCCGAACTTCCCGTGGGACGACAAGCGGGTGATGGATTCCACCGACGCGCTGGAGCTGCAGGAGATCCCCAAGACCCTGCTGGTGGTCGGCGGCGGCATCATCGGCCTGGAAATGGCCACCGTGTACAGCGCGCTGGGCAGCAAGGTTACCGTGGTCGAGTTCATGGACCAGCTGATGCCGGGCGCCGACAAGGACCTGGTCAAGCCGCTGGCCGAGCGGCTGAAGAAGCAAGGCGTGCAGATCCATCTGAAGACCAAGGCCACTGAGGTCAAGGCCGACAAGAAGGGCATTACCGTGTCCTTCGAAGCCGCAGCCGCGGGCGAGACGCCGGCGCTGGGGGCGACCAGCTACGACCGCGTGCTGGTCGCGGTAGGCCGTTCGCCGAACGGCAAGAAGATCGGCGCGGAGAAGGCCGGGGTCAACGTCACCGAGCGCGGCTTCATCCCGGTCGATCGGCAGATGCGCAGCAATGTGCCGCACATCTTCGCCATCGGCGATATCGTCGGTAACCCGATGCTGGCGCACAAGGCCACCCACGAGGGCAAGCTGGCCGCGGAAGTGGCGGCGGGCGAGAAGAAAGAGTGGGTGGCGCGGGTGATCCCGTCGGTGGCCTACACCAACCCGGAAATCGCCTGGGTCGGCGTCACCGAGACCGAGGCCAAGGCCAAGGGCCTTAAGGTCGGCGTGGCCAAGTTCCCGTGGGCGGCCAGCGGCCGCGCCATCGGCATCGGCCGCACCGAGGGCTTCACCAAGCTGATCTTCGACGAGGACACCCACCGCATCATCGGCGGCGCCATCGTCGGCGTGCATGCCGGCGACCTGCTGGCCGAGATCGGCCTGGCGATCGAGATGGGCGCGGAGGCCGAGGACATCGGCCATACCATCCACGCCCATCCAACACTGAGCGAGTCGGTCGGCATGGCCGCCGAGGTCTACGACGGCACCATCACCGACCTGTACATCCCGAAGAAGAAGTAGGCGCAGGCCTGTTCGCAGCGCAAAACCCCGGCCCGTGCCGGGGTTTTGCGTTTCTACAGCGCCACAACGACAAAACCCCGCATCGCCGCAGGGTCCTGCATAAAACTTCTTGCGAGTCCCGAGTCCCGAGTCCCGAGTCCCGAAGGAATCAGAACGCGAAGGTCACACCGGCCACCGGACCCTTGAACTCCTGCTTCAGGCCGACGGTGGTCAGCGAGTCGATGTTGGAGTCGGTCTTGCGGTCCACGTCCAGCTTGAACCAGTCGTAGCCGGCGAAGATGCCGAAGTTCCTGGTGAAACGGTACTCGACGATGGCATTGGCGCGGCTCAGATCGCCGTCGTATTTGCCGAAATCGCCCCACTTGGTGTTGAGGTACTGGCCCTGCACGTTGAACAGCCAATGCTCGCTGGGCCGGGCAGTGAAGCGTACGCCGACCACCGGCGCGGCGCCGTCCTTGCTCTCGTCGATGAATGTGCCCGAATACAGGTCGCCCAGGTCGGCGTAGGCATTGGCCTGGACCTTGGCCCATTCGGCGCCGAGCTGCAGGCCCAGGCTGAACTGCTGGGTGTCGATCACCGAGTAGTCGTATACCAGGCTGGCGACCTGGTACTTCAGCTCGCCCTTGACGAAGCTGCCGCTCGGCACGGTGACGCCGTCGTAGCTGACGTCCTCGCCCAGTTGCTCGCGGCGATCCCTGTCGTACTTGAAGTAGTCGAAGATCAGGCGCTGGCGGGTGCTGATGCGGAATATGCCGTCCACGCGCGGCTCCCATTCCTTGCCGCCGAAGCCGAAGTCCTGCGAGCCGGAGATCGCGTTGCCGTCGATGGTGGTGTTGCCGCGCAGGGTGTTGTCGTTGTCTACGTTCATCGCGCCGAGGCGGAGGGTGAAGCGGTCGTCGCCGTCTTCGGCGTGGGCGGGAAGGGCGTAGGCAGCGGCGAGCGCGCACGGCAACACCAGGGCAAGCAAGTGTTTCATAGGGGGTAGAGCTCCGTCATCTGGGGATGGGTGCGCCGGGGTGGCGAGCGCCACCACGTGCCGCAACTATCCTTAAAACCGTGTCCACCATCCGTGAAGGTATGGAGGTGGCGTCGGTCACGGAATCTCAGGCAAAAAGAAGAGCCCCGGTCGCCCGGGGCTCCATGGGTCCGCGCTGCAAATCGACGAGGATGGGCGCAGTCCCTGCATGATCGGACCGGAGGCGAGGTGAAAAGTTCCCACGCAAATCTCTGGTGCGATGCATCAATCCAGGCCGCGGTGCGGGTCCGCGACGTGGTATCGTTGGCGGCTTGGGTCGATCAGGGGGACGGCCGCAACCGTTGCCGGTTGTCTCGCAAATTGTCCCATTGCTATAATTCCGCGGCTAGACGGACGCTAAGACGTCCTCAAATCCACCACCAACTGCAGGATTTTCTGTGCTGAACTCCGTTGATGCGGGTCGGCGGCTGATGCTGCGCGCAGCGATTTACCCGCTGCTGGCGGTGGCCGTGGTTTCCCTGGCGTTCCTGCTGCTGGGGCCGAAGTACGCCATGGGCGCCGCCGCAACCGGGCTGGCGACGGTGGTGGGAGGATGGCTGGCGGCACGCACCGCGTTGAGCGGCGGCGTGCAGGCGGCAGGTGCGGCGATGGCGCGGTTGATCGTGGCCATGGTGCTGAAGTGGGTGTTGATATTCGCGGTGCTGGCGCTGGGCTTTGCCTGGTGGCGGTTGCCTCCTCTGGCCCTGTTGGCGGGTATCGCCGTCGGGCTGATGTTCCAGGTTCTGGCGCTGGCCAGACGTTGATCGAATCACGATAAAGGCTCAGGACTCATGGCGGGCGAGGAAGCAACCCCTACCTCCTACATCCAGCACCACTTGCAGAACCTCACCTTCCAGGTGCAGGAAGGCGGGTTCTGGCAGGTGCACGTCGATACCCTGGTCATGTCGGTGCTGTCCGGCCTGCTGATGGTGTTCGGCTTCTGGATCGCCACGCGCAAGGCCACCGCCGGCGTGCCGGGCAAGTGGCAGGCGTTCGTGGAGATCCTGCTGGAGTTCGTCGACCGCCAAGTCAAGGACACCTACCACGGCACCAGCAAGCTGGTGACCCCGATCGCGATCACCCTGTTCTTCTGGATCCTGATGATGAACCTCATCAAGATGGTCCCGGCGGACTTCATCGCCAGGCCGCTTGAAATGGCCGGCGTGCACTACTGGAAGCCGGTGCCCACCGCCGACGTCAATGCCACCCTGGGCATGTCGATCAGCGTGTTCTTCCTGATGATCTTCTTCTCGCTGCGCTCCAAGGGCGTGGGCGGGATGACCAAGGAATTCCTGACCGCCCCGTTTGGCAAGTGGATGCTGCCGTTCAACCTGATCCTCAATATCGTCGAGTGGGTGAGCAAGCCGATCTCGCTGGCGATGCGACTGTTCGGCAACATGTTCGGCGGCGAGATCGTGTTCCTGCTGATCTGGGTGCTGGGCGGTGCCGGCATCTTCGGCGCCCTGGCCGGCGGCGCGTTCGGCTTCGGCTGGATGCTGTTCCACCTGCTGGTGATTCCGTTGCAGGCTTTCATCTTCATGATGCTGTCCATCGTGTATCTGAGCCTGGCGGAAGACAGCCACTGACGTTTCTGTTTCACGCGTTTTACGCAACCCTTCGTTCGATTCACCATCCTCAAGCAACTTTAGTTCTCGGAGAAAACCATGTCCTTCGCCGTCCTGACCAACCTCGCCCAAGTCCAGAGCTCCACCGTCCTCGCCGTCGGCATCATGATCGGCCTGGCCGCGCTGGGCGCCGGCCTCGGTCTGGCCATCATGGCCGGCAAGTTCCTGGAGTCGGCCGCGCGCCAGCCGGAACTGATCCCGGTGCTGCAGGTGCGCATGTTCATCACCGCCGGCCTGATCGACGCCGCGTTCATCATCAGCGTCGCGGTCGGCCTGCTGTTCGCATTCGCCAACCCGATGATCGGCGAGTTCGTGTCGCGCCTGCCGCAGGGCGGCTGATCCAGTAGCACCGGCGGACGGCCGCAGCGATGCGGCTGCCCCGCTGCGGATGAAGGTTCGGACGCGCCCGCCGCGATGGCGGCGCGTCCACCCCGTCACTTTGGCTGAGCGTACCCCATGAATATCGGTCTCACCCTCTTTGCCCAGGCGCTGGCGTTTGCCGGTCTGATCTGGATCGTCGCGACCAAGATCTGGCCGCCGCTGACGAAGGCCATCGAAGAGCGCCAACAGAAGATCGCCGAAGGCCTCGCCGCCGCCGATCGCAGCCAGAAGGACCTGGCGCAGGCGCAGGAAAAGGTCAACGAAGCGCTGAAGGACGCACGCGTCAAGGCCAACGAAATCATCGACCAGGCCCACGCGCGCGCCAACCAGATCGTCGAGGCGGCCAAGCACGAGGCGATCGCCGAGGCCAACCGGCAGAAGGATCTGGCCCAGGCCGAGATCGACGCCGCCGCCAACCGTGCGCGCGAAGAACTGCGTCGCCAAGTGTCGCTGCTGGCGGTGAGCGGTGCGGAAAAGCTGCTCAAGCGCGAAATCGATGCCAACGCCCACAAGGCGCTGCTCGACGCGCTGGCGGCGGAGATCTGAGATGAGCCAGGCCCTCACACTGGCGCGTCCGTATGCCCGCGCCGCGTTCGCCGCGGCCAGCGATGCCGGCAAGCTCGCGCCCTGGTCGCAGGCCCTGGCGTTGTCCGCCCAGGTCGCCGCCGATCCGCGCGTGGCGGCGTTGCTGCACAACCCGCAGCTGCAGCGCGAGCAGGCGGTGGCGCTGCTCGCGCCGCAGGTGGCCGACGAGCAGTACGCGCGCTTCCTGGGCCTGCTGGCCGAAGCGCAGCGGCTGCCGCTGCTGCCCGAGATCGCTGGGCTGTACGATCAGCTGCGGGCCGAGGCCGAATCCGTGGTCAAGGCCAACGTGACCTCGGCCACCCAGCTCAGCGACGCGGAAGTGGCCTCGTTGAAGGTGGCGTTGAAGCAGCGCTTCGGCCGCGAGGTCGAGATCACCACGGCGGTGGACGCTTCGCTGATCGGCGGCGCGGTGATCGACGCCGGCGACGTGGTCATCGACGGTTCGCTGAAAGGCAAGCTGTCGCGCCTGCAATCCGCACTGGCCCACTAAGAAGCGGGAATGGCGAATAGAGAAAAGAGAACCCGGCCCGGCGGAGACGCCAGCAGCGATTCCCGATTCCCCATTCCCGATTCTCAAAGAAGCTAACCAAACGTCGCCATCCGCCTTCGCGCGGTGGACGATCCGAAGGAAACCAAGATGGCAACCACGCTCAACCCCTCCGAAATCAGCGAACTGATCAAGAACCGCATCGAGCAGGTCACGCTGGCCGCGGAGTCGCGCAACGAAGGCACGGTCACCAGCGTGTCCGACGGCATCGTGCGCATCTTCGGCCTGGCCGACGTGATGCAGGGCGAGATGATCGAACTGCCGAACGAGACCTACGCCCTGGCGCTGAACCTGGAGCGCGACTCGGTCGGCGCCGTGGTGCTCGGCGACTACGAGAACCTGCGCGAAGGCGACGTGGCCAAGACCACCGGCCGCATCCTGGAAGTGCCGGTGGGCAAGGAACTGCTCGGCCGCGTGGTCAACGCGCTGGGCGAGCCGATCGACGGCAAGGGCCCGCTCGGCACCAGCGCGACCGCGCCGGTGGAGCGCGTGGCGCCGGGCGTGATCTGGCGCAAGTCGGTCGACCAGCCGGTGCAGACCGGCTACAAGTCGGTCGATGCGATGATCCCGATCGGCCGCGGCCAGCGCGAGCTGGTCATCGGCGACCGCCAGACCGGCAAGACCGCGCTGGCGATCGATGCGGTGATCAACCAGAAGAGCACCGGCATCAAGTGCGTGTACGTGGCGATCGGGCAGAAGGCCTCGACCGTGGCCAACATCGTGCGCAAGCTGGAAGAGAACGGCGCGATGGCGCATACCATCGTGGTCGCCGCGACCGCCTCCGAATCGGCGGCGATGCAGTACATCAGCGCTTACGCCGGCTGCACCATGGGCGAGTACTTCATGGACCGCGGCGAAGACGCGCTGATCGTGTACGACGATCTGTCCAAGCAGGCGGTGGCCTACCGCCAGATCTCGCTGCTGCTGAAGCGCCCGCCGGGCCGCGAAGCGTATCCGGGCGACGTGTTCTACCTGCACAGCCGCCTGCTGGAGCGCGCCGCGCGCGTGTCCGAGGACTACGTGGAGAAGTTCACCAACGGCGAAGTGACGGGCAAGACCGGTTCGCTAACCGCGCTGCCGATCATCGAAACCCAGGCCGGCGACGTGTCCGCGTTCGTGCCGACCAATGTGATCTCGATCACCGATGGCCAGATCTTCCTGGAAACCGACCTGTTCAACGCCGGCATCCGTCCGGCGGTGAACGCGGGCATCTCGGTGTCGCGCGTCGGCGGCGCCGCGCAGACCAAGATCATCAAGAAACTGTCCGGCGGTATCCGCATCTCGCTGGCGCAGTACCGCGAGCTGGCGGCGTTCGCGCAGTTCGCCTCGGACCTGGACGAAGCCACCCGCAAGCAGCTCGAGCGCGGCCAGCGCGTCACCGAGCTGATGAAGCAGAAGCAGTACCTGCCGATGTCCATCGCCAACCAGGCGCTGTCGATCTACGCGGTCAACGAAGGCTTCCTGGACGACGTGCCGGTCAACAAGATCGGCGCGTTCGAGGAAGGCCTGCACGCGCATTTCGCCAACACCGCCGGCGAGCTGATCGCCAAGGTCAACGACAGCGGCGACTGGAACGGCGAGATCGAAGCGGCGTTCAAGAAGGGCATCGGCGAGTTCAAGACGACTGGTAGCTGGTAAGCGGAACCGGGACCAGGGACCGGGGACCGGGGACCCGCGAAAGCGGCGTCCACGGTTCACCGTCCCAGGTGCCGGCGACAACAACGATCTGTGATCGAGGGCCTTCCGGGTCCCCGGTCCCCGGTCCCGAGTCCCGAGAAGAGAATGGCAGGCGGACGCGAAATCAAAACCAAGATCAAGAGCGTGCAAAACACCCGCAAGGTGACGCGCGCGCTCGAGATGGTCTCGGCCTCCAAGATCCGCAAGGCGCAGGATCGGATGAAGACCTCGCGCCCGTACGCGCAGGCGATGAAGCAGGTGATCGGGCATCTGGCGCAGGCCAGCACCGACTACACGCATCCGTTCCTGGTGCAGCGCGACGCGGTCAAGCGTGTCGGCTACATCGTGATCTCCTCCGATCGCGGCCTGGCCGGCGGCCTCAACAACAACCTGTTCCGCAAGATGCTGGGCGAAGTGCGCCAGTGGCAGGACCAGGGCGCCGGCATCGACGTGGTCACCATCGGCCAGAAGGCCTCGGTGTTCTTCCGCCGGCTCAAGGTGGACATGGTCGGCAGCGTCAGCCACCTCGGCGACGTGCCGCAGCTGGAGCAGCTGATCGGCGTGATCAAGGTGATGCTGGATGCGTTCACCGAGGGCAAGGTCGACCGCGTCTACCTGGTCTACAACCGCTTCGTGAACACGATGACGCAGAAGGCCAGCTTCGACCAGCTGCTGCCGCTGCCGGCGGCGGAGAACCAGGTGGCGCACCACGACTGGGACTACCTGTACGAACCCGATGCCGCGAGCGTGCTGGAGCACGTGATGACGCGCTACATCGAGTCGCTGGTGTACCAGGCGGTGCTGGAGAACGTGGCCTCCGAACATGCCGCACGCATGGTCGCGATGAAGGCCGCCAGCGACAACGCCAACAAGCTGATCAGCACATTGCAGCTCATTTACAACAAGGCGCGGCAGGCGGCGATCACCCAGGAAATTTCCGAGATCGTCGGCGGCGCGGCGGCCGTCTGACGACGGCCGCGGGATTGGAGATTGGGGATTCGCAGAAGCAGCAGGCGCGCTTACGAATTCCCAATCACGACTCCCGAATCACGGATCACTGAAGGGCCGACCCGTTGGCCGATCGAACTAAGTTAACCGGAGCAGCAAACATGAGTCAGGGCAAGATCGTTCAGATCATCGGCGCGGTCGTCGACGTCGAATTCGCGCGTGCCGATGTGCCGAAGATTTACGACGCACTCAAGGTCGAAGGCACGGCCATCACGCTGGAAGTGCAGCAGCAGTTGGGCGACGGCATCGTGCGCACCATCGCGCTCGGTTCCACCGACGGCCTCAAGCGCAACCTGCTGGCGACCAACACCGGCCGTGCGATCTCGGTGCCGGTCGGCCCGGGCACGCTGGGCCGCATCATGGACGTGCTGGGCCGCCCCATCGACGAGGCCGGCGAGGTGCAGGCCACCGACCATTGGGAAATCCACCGCGCCGCGCCGAGCTACGAAGACCAGTCCTCGGCCACCGAGCTGCTGGAAACCGGCATCAAGGTCATCGACCTGATGTGCCCGTTCGCCAAGGGCGGCAAGGTCGGCCTGTTCGGCGGCGCCGGCGTCGGCAAGACCGTCAACATGATGGAACTGATCAACAACATCGCCAAGGCGCACGCGGGCCTGTCCGTGTTCGCCGGCGTGGGCGAGCGTACCCGCGAGGGCAACGACTTCTACCACGAGATGAAAGACTCCAACGTCCTGGACAAGGTCGCGATGGTGTACGGCCAGATGAACGAGCCGCCGGGCAACCGCCTGCGCGTGGCACTGACCGGCCTGACCATGGCCGAGTACTTCCGCGACGAGAAGGACGAGAACGGCAAGGGCAAGGACGTGCTGCTGTTCGTCGACAACATCTACCGCTACACCCTGGCCGGTACCGAAGTGTCGGCGCTGCTGGGGCGCATGCCGTCGGCGGTGGGCTACCAGCCGACCCTGGCCGAGGAAATGGGCGTGCTGCAGGAGCGCATCACCTCGACCAAGACCGGCTCGATCACCTCGATCCAGGCCGTGTACGTGCCCGCGGACGATTACACCGACCCGTCGCCGGCGACCACCTTCGCCCATCTCGACTCGACCGTCGCGCTGTCGCGCAGCATCGCCTCGCTGGGTATCTACCCGGCAGTGGACCCGCTGGATTCGACCTCGCGCATGATGGATCCGAACGTGATCGGCCACGAGCACTACGACACCGCCCGCCGCGTGCAGATGACCCTGCAGAAGTACAAGGAACTGAAGGACATCATCGCGATCCTGGGCATGGACGAGCTGTCCGAAGAGGACAAGCAGTCGGTGTCGCGCGCGCGCAAGATCGAGCGCTTCTTCAGCCAGCCGTTCCACGTGGCCGAAGTGTTCACCGGCTCGCCGGGCAAGTACGTGTCGCTGAAGGACACCATCCGCGGCTTCAAGGGCATCGTCGAAGGCGAGTACGACCATCTGCCGGAGCAGGCGTTCTACATGGTCGGCAGCATCGAAGAAGCGGTCGAGAAGGCCAAGAAGATGGCCGAGAAGGCCTGATCCGGATCCTGGCCGCGCTGCGGCCGGGATGCGGAAGCACCAATCGCCAATCGAGCATCGTCAGGGCGGGTCGCTGGAGCGTCGAAGAACCGGGAACAGGATGCGGCCGCCGAGCCGCCTCCGCGTCCCGGGTCCCGAGTCCCGAGTCCCGCCTCACCCAGTGAGGCACCATGAGCACCATCCGTTGCGACATCGTCAGCGCCGAGCACGAGATCTACCACGGTGAAGCGACCCTGGTGGTCGCCACCGGCGAGCTGGGCGAGCTGGGCATCGCGCCCAAGCACGCGCCGCTGATCACCCGGCTCAAGCCCGGCAAGGTGGTGGTCACCACCCCCAGCGGCGAGCAGCTGGATTTCGCCATTTCCGGCGGCATCCTCGAGGTACAGCCGCAGGTGGTGACCATCCTGGCCGACACCGCGATCCGCGCGCAGGACATCGACGAGGCGTCGGTGCGCAAGGCCAAGGAAGAAGCCGAGCGTATGCTGGCCAACCGCGGCGACGGCATCGACGTGGCCGAGGCGCAGGCCAAGCTGGCGGAAGTCACCGCGCAGCTGCAGGCGCTGGAACGCCTGCGCAAGAACCTCAAGCATTAGCCAAACCGTGCGCCCGCCTGGCGGCCGCACGATCGGGACGAAGACGCCGGCGATTGCCGGCGTTTTTCGTTGATGAAATGCGTCACGTGCTGGCTCCTTAGCGGCGACGGCCGCACATGCGCCGCAGCGCGGTGGGGTCTGCGCGACAGTGACATGGCGCACGGCGCTGGCTTTATCGCCGCTGACTCGATCGCGCGCTTGCGCCGCAAGCGCGGCGTGCTGCAATGCAATCGTCCACCGGCTTCGGCAAGATGGCGGCCCGATCTGCGCATCCTTCCCCCACGCAGACGGTTCCCCTGGAGACACACGATGACCGCTTCCGTTGCTGCCACACTCCCGCGCGCGCTGACCGCGCTGCTGGCCGGCGCTGCCATGTTGGGCTGCGCGATGCCTGCGCGCAGCGCCACCCAGATCGAACCGCTGCTCGACCATATCGTCGAGCGCAACGCGATCGGCGACCAGGTCGCGCTGAGCAAATGGGACAGCGGCAAGCCGGTGCTGGATGCCACGCGCGAGGCCGCGGTGCTGGCCAACGTACGCGCGCAGGCGCCGGCGCACGGCGTGGACGCGGACGACGCGGCGCGCTTCTTCGGCATGCAGATCGAGTCCAACAAGCTGGTGCAATACCAGCTGCTGGCGCGCTGGCGGCTGCGCGGTCGCGCCCCGAACCAGGCGCGTCCGGACCTGACCGCGCTGCGCGCGCGTCTGGACCAACTGCAGGGCGAGATGCTGGACGCGCTGCAGGCCAGCGCCGCGGCCCGGCAGGCGCCGGATTGCCCGGCAGCGACCGCGCGCGCGGCCGAGGCCTATGCGCTGCGCTGGCAGCTGGACCAGGTCCATCGCACCGCACTGGTGCGCAGTCTTGGCGATTTCTGCCACTGAGCGGGGCGAGCGGGTCGCAGTCGCGCCGATTGCACCCGCACCCGGCCTGCGCCGCCGAGCGCGCGCAGGCCGATCATCTGCTGCAGCTTCCTTCCTAGTTGTGGGAGCGACTTCAGTCGCGACGGGCTCTACCGGTAAAGCCCGTCGCGACTGAAGTCGCTCCCACAAGCGCCAGTATGCCGCGGGCTGTGCGCGGCACTGATGTCTGCGCCCCAGCGCGCCTAGCGGTACACCACGTGCCGTCCGAGGAAGAACGACAGCACCGCCAGCACGCCTTCGACCACCGGCTTGGCCAGCCAGGCCAGGCGCAGGCCCAGCGCGTCTACGCACAGCGCCACCAGCCAGGTGCTGAGCAGGGTCAGCACGCTCCACATCGCCATGAAGCGGCCGAAGCGCTGCCAGCCCAGGCGCACGCCGTCGTCGCCGGCGAAGGTGATGCGGCCGTTGAGCCAGAAGCCGAGCAGGGCGCCGCACACGCGGCCGAGCACGTTGGCCGGGATCGGCGGCATGCCGGCGGCGGTCGCTGCGACGAACACGCTCCAGTCGATCAGCAGTTGCAGCAGTCCGATCACCACGAATTGACTGCCCTGGCGCAGCAGACTCATGCAAGCCCTGGGTTGGGATCAAGCGCGCATCCTAGCGTCTACCGCGCAGATGTATATGCCGCCGCGGCGCGATGGCGCGGGCATTGCGGCACGCACACGCGGCTGCCTCTAAAATCCCCGTCTACCCGGAATGGAACCTGCCCATGAGCCTGCCCCTGCACGTCGTGATCCTTGCCGCCGGCGCGGGCAAGCGGATGAAGTCGGCCAAGCCCAAGGTGCTGCAGCCGGTCGCCGGCCGGCCGATGCTGGCGCATGTGATCGAGACCGCTCGCCAGCTGCAGCCGGCGGCGATCCACGTGGTCTACGGGCACGGCGGCGACGCGGTACGCGCCGTGTTCGGCGCGCAGCCGGACCTGCTGTGGGCCGAGCAGGCGCAGCAGCTGGGTACCGGGCACGCGCTGCAGCAGGCGATGGCCGCGGTGCCGGATGCGGCCACCGTGTTGGTGCTGTACGGCGACGTGCCGCTGATCCGCGCCGACACCTTGTTGCGCCTGCTGCATTCGCCCGGGCGGCTGGCGGTGCTGGTGGCCGAACCCGAGGACCCCAGCGGCTATGGCCGCATCGTGCGCGATGCGGCGGGCAAGGTCGCCGCGATCGTGGAGCACAAGGAGGCCGACCACGAGCAGCGCCGCATCCGCATCATCAACACCGGCATCGTCACTGCCGAATCCACCGCGCTCAAGCGCTGGCTGGCGCAACTGCGCAGCGACAACGCGCAGGGCGAGTACTACCTCACCGACGTGTTCGCCGCCGCCGCCGCCGAATTCACCCCGGCGGAGATGGTGCTGGTGGCCGATCCGACCGAGGCCGAAGGCGCCAACGACCCGTGGCAGCTGGCGCAGCTGGAGCGCGCCTGGCAGCTGCGCGCGGCGCGTGCGCTGTGCGAGCAGGGCGCGCACCTGCTCGACCCGAACCGGCTGGACCAGCGCGGCCGTGTGCGCGTGGGCCGCGACGTGTGCATCGACGTGAACGTGGTACTGGAAGGCGAGGTGGAACTGGGCGACGGGGTCAGCATCGGCCCGTTCGTGCGCTTGAAGGACGTGGTGCTGGGGCCGGGCACCGAAGTGCGCGCGCATTGCGACCTGGAAGGCGTGATCACCGAGGGCGCGGCAATGATCGGTCCGTTCGCGCGGCTGCGGCCGGGCACGGTGCTGGCCGACGGCGTGCACATCGGCAACTTCGTGGAGACCAAGCAGGCGGTGCTCGGGGTCGGCAGCAAGGCCAATCATCTGAGTTATCTGGGCGATGCCAGGATTGGCAGCGGGGTCAACATCGGCGCCGGCACCATCACCTGCAACTACGACGGCGTGAACAAGTCGCAGACCACGATCGGCGACGACGTCTTCGTCGGCTCCAACAGCGCGCTGGTGGCGCCGCTGACGATCGGTGCGGGGGCGACCATCGGTGCCGGGTCGGTGATCACCCGCGATGCGCCGGCCGGCCAGCTCACCGTGGCGCGGGCGCGGCAGGCCTCGCACGAAGACTGGAAGCGGCCGAAGAAGAAATAGCCGGCAGTACGCGCCTGGCGGCGCGTGACAGGCATCGCAGCCGTACGTGCAGGGCTGCGCTAGGGTGGCGCGGCTGGCCGGATCCTGCGCCAGCGCCGCGACGCTCCATGGAGGTGTTCGATGTCGGTACGACGCATGCGGTGGTGGGTCTTGATGGTGCTGGTGGCGGCGAGCGTCGCGCACGCACAGACGTTCCGCCTGTATCTGGCGCCGGACGGCAACGATGCCGCGGCCGGGACCAGTGCCGCGACCGCATTGAAGACATTGAGCGCCGCGCAGCAACGATTGCTGGCGCAGCCGCCGCCGGCCGCGGTGGAGATCGTGGTCGCGCCCGGCACCTATCTGGGCCAGTCGGTGCGCTGGACGTTCCGCAATGGCGCACCGCTGCGCATCGTCGCCGCCTCCGGTGCGGCGACGATGCCGCACTTCGATGGACGCGGCGGCGGCACCTGGTTCACCCTGCGCGGCGGCGGCAATCAGCGCACCCAGTTGCAGGTCGTCGGCCTGGAGGTCAGCGACTACTGGATGGCGATGGACCTGGGCGGCAGCAACGCCGCCGCCGACGGCAATGCCGGCAACAGCATCCGCGGCATGCGCTTCACCCGCATCGGCGGCCTCCATGGTCAGGGCGATCCGGCGTATTCGTACGCGGCGATCCGGCTGCAGAACTCGCGCGACAACGTGATCGCCGACAACCAGTTCAGCGCGATCGAGAACAGCAAGGACACCTCCGGCTACCTCCATGCGCTGTACCTGGCACGGCATTCGACCGGCAACACGGTCGAAGGCAACAGTTTCACCGACGTCAACGGCGACGTGGTGCGCACCCGCGATGGGTCCGACGCGACCCTGGTGCGCGGCAACCGCTTCGTGCGCGCCGGCAAGTACGCCGCGTTCTCCGACTGGTTCGACCCGGACCAGGGCGAATGCCCGTCGCAGGGCGGGCGCTTCGTCGACAACACGGTGGGCGCGGGTTACTACGGCGCGATTCCGGCCACCGCCACGACCGGCGCCGACGATGCCTGTGGCGCGCTGGGTACGCCGCGCATCGTCGAGCGCGGCACGGTGCGCGAGTGAGTGCGCCGACAGATGTTGCGAACCCTGTAGGAGGCTTCAGCCGCGATAGGTTCCCAAGCCGGAAGGCCCGCCGCTGCGCTCGTCGCGACTGAAGTCGCTCCCACAAGGGCTTCCGCGGCGCAGTCGCGCTACGAGGTCTTTTGTGGGAGGGGCTTCAGTCCCGACGGCATGCCAGTTCGGAAAAATCGCTACTTCGCTCGTCGCGGCTGAAGCCGCTCCTCCAGGTGGGTCAGTTCGACGACGCCAGCGGCAGCTGCACCCGCCACCCACAGCCCCGCCTTCGTCGCGGTTCTGCAGCGACAGGCGGCCGCCGTGCGCTTCGACGATCTCGCGGGTCAGTGCCAGGGCCCAGGCCAGTGCCGTTGCGCTTGGTCGAATAGAACGGCATCAGCGCGTTGTGCAGCACCGCTTCGTTCATGCCGCTGCCGCGGTCCAGCACTTGGATGCGCAGCCGCTCGTGGCGGGTGGAGACGCGGATGCGCACGCTGTCGGCCGGTGCCTGAGCCTCGGGGCTTGACTCATGCGCGTTCTTGACCAGGTTGAGCAGCGCCTGCTGCAACTGCGCCGGATCGACCCGGCTGTGCAACTCGGGCGCTTCCAGTTCCAGCGCGAACGGGATCTGCTGCTGCAACCCGGCCAGGAACTGCGCCCAGTGCGCGGTCTGCAATTGCGGCTGCGGCAGCTTGGCGAAGCGCGCGTAGCCGCGGATGAAGCCTTCCAGGTGCCGCGCGCGTTCCTCGATGGTGCCGAAAACTTCTTCCAGCCGCTCCACCTTATGCCGGGGCACCAGCTCGGCGCCGGAATGCGCCAGCGAGGCGATCGGCGCCAGCGAGTTGTCCAATTCGTGGCTGATGACGCGGATCACCTTCTTCCCGGTATGCACTTCCTGGCGGCGCAGTTCGGTGGTGAGCAGGCGGATCAGCAGCAATTCGTGCGGGCGGCCGTTGAGACGGAAGCAGCGCCGCGACAGATGGTAGACCTGCTCCTCTTGCGGGTCCTTGTCGTCGGCGATGGTGAACAGGCTGTCGCCGCCGCGCGCCACGGCCTCGCGCAGCGCCGGCGGCATGCCCAGCAGCAGCTCGTCCAGGCGCTGGCCGTCCAGTTTCCAGCCGCCGTGCAGCAGCTTGCGTGCGGCCAGGTTGGAGAACACCACGCGGCGCAGGCCATCGCCGCCGTTGGAGGCCAGCAGCATCGCCACCGGCGTGTTCTGCTCGATGGTGGCGAGCATCAGTTCGCGTTGCGCCAGGCCCTGGGGCTGTTCGCGCAGGATGTCGCCCAATTGCCGGTGCGCGGCGACCATTTCGCCCAGTGCGTCGTCACCGCGCCAGTGCACGCCGAAGTTGTACTCGCCATCGCGGTAGCTGCTGACGGTACCGGCCAGGGCGCGGAACAGCGAGCGCATCGGCGCGGTGGCGCGGTGGCGCGGCGCAGCGTCCACCACATCAGCGCCAGCCGCAACAGCGCCGAGAAGCTCGCCACTTCCCAGCCGCGGGCCAGCAGCCACGGCATCGCCGCGGCCAGCGCCAGCACCGGCAGCAGGCGCAGGAACAGGCCGATGGTGAAGGAGCGCTGCAGTTTCATTCGCGCGGAATTCCGTAGCGGTCCATGCGCCGGTACAGCGCCTGCCGGCTCATCCCCAACTCGGCCGCGGCCTGGGCGATGACGCCGTTGGCGCGGCCCAGCACCGCGACGATGCGCTCGCGGTCCGGTTCGGTGCCGGCGGCGGGGCGCTGCGGCGCGGGCTTGGGCAGGTTTGGATCGGCGGCCTCGATGTGGCGGCCGCCGGCCAGCAGTTCGGCGCGCTGGATCACGTTGCGCAGCTCGCGCACGTTGCCGGGCCAGGCATGCCGCTGCAGCGCCTGCACGGCGCCGGCCGACAGCGCATTGGTGCAGGACAGGAAGCGCTCGGCCAGCGGCAGGATGTCGCCGGGCCGGCGCCTTGGCCAGTTCCACCGCCGGCACCGCACCGCCGTCGTAGCCGCGCTGGTAGCGTTCCAGGTCGCGGCTGGCGGCCTGCCGCTCGATCTGCGCCTGGTCCACCAGCTTGCTGGCATTGGCGCGGGCCAGCACCGGATCCAGGTCGGCGCGGCCGGCTTCGGCTTCCAGGCCGGCCAGCGTGGCCTCTTCCTGGGCCAGCTTGCTGCGCAGTTCCGGCTTGTCGATCTCGGCCGGTGCCTGGCCCTGCCTGACCACGTCGCCGGCGACCACCTTCAGGCTCACGGTGCCGCCGGAGATCGCGTACAGGGTGGGGCTGTTGGCGGCGATCAGGCGCCCGTCGGCGGAGATATCGCGGACCAGGTCGCCGCGGCTGACCGTGGCGATGCGCGTGCGCTGCCTGTCGAACGAACGGCTGCCGGCGATCCAGCCGCGTGCGGCGAAGGCGATGCCGAGCAGTACCGCCAGCGCGATCAGTGCCGGCCAGAATCAACGGCGCCAGGCGGCGGCGGGCGAGAACCTGGTCCTGGGCGGAAGTATCGCGGACCATCGGTCGGGTCGGCGCAGCGGAGAATGAACGAATCCGAAGCACACGGCGTGCCAATCGCAAGTGGCTGAAATACCGTAAGTTCGATCGGGGTAGACGGCTGTCCGCGTGTCCGCGGACATGTTCGCGGACACCGTGTCCGGATCGATCGGCCAGCGCCTGGCGGCGCTCACGGTAATCGCAGCGGCCGTGCCGGGGCTGGCGATGGCCGGTCCAAGTCGCGCTGTCGGGTCCTGCAGGACATGCAGCGGACAAAGCTAGAATGGCGATCTTTCGGTGCAGGGTGCGGCTATGTGCGGGATCGTGGGTGCGATTGCGGAACGGGACGTGGTGCCGGTGCTGATCGAAGGCCTGAAGCGGCTGGAGTACCGCGGCTATGATTCCTCCGGCATCGCCGTGGTCGCCGCCGACGGCGTGCGCCGGGTGCGCCGCACCGGGCGCGTGGTGGAGATGGAACGCGCGGCGCTGGCCGAGGACCTGCATGCCACGCTGGGCATCGGCCACACCCGCTGGGCCACCCATGGCGGCGTCACCGAGGCCAACGCGCATCCGCACGTCAGCCACGGCGACCTGGCGCTGGTGCACAACGGCATCATCGAGAACCACGAGCAGCAGCGCGAACGGTTGCGCGCGCTCGGCTATGTGTTCGAGTCGCAGACCGACACCGAAGTCATCGCGCACCTGATCCACCACCACGCCGCGCAGGGGCTTTCGCTGCTGGCGGCGCTGCAGGCCGCGGCCAAGGAACTGACCGGCGCCTATGCGCTGGCCGCGGTCAGCAAGTCGCGCCCGGACGTGCTGGTGTGCGCGCGCATGGGTTGCCCGCTGCTGATCGGCCTGGGCGAGGGCGAGAACTTCATCGCCTCCGATGTGTCGGCGGTGATCCAGGCCACGCGCCGGGTGATCTTCCTGGAAGAGGGCGACACCGCCGAGTTGAGCCGCAGCGGCGTGCAGGTCTACGACGCCGAGGACCGGCCGGCGCAGCGCGAGGTGCACATGTCCGAGGTGTCGCTGGCCTCGCTGGAGTTGGGCCCGTACCGCCACTTCATGCAGAAGGAGATCCACGAACAGCCGCGCGCGCTGGCCGACACGCTGGAAGCGCTGTTCGATGCCGGCGGCTTCGACACTACGCTGTTCGGACGCAATGCCGAGATGCTGGCCGACATCGACGGCGTGCAGATCCTCGCCTGTGGCACCAGCTACTACGCCGGGCTGACCGCGCGCTACTGGATCGAGTCGATCGCCAGCCTGCCGTGCAGCGTGGAGATCGCCAGCGAATACCGCTACCGCGCCGCCTACGCCAACCCGCGCCAGCTGATCGTCACCATTTCCCAGTCCGGCGAGACCCTGGATACGATGGAGGCGCTGAAATACGCCAAGTCGCTGGGCCACGCCAAGACCCTGTCGATCTGCAACGTGCCTGAAAGCGCGATCCCGCGCGCCAGCGCGCTGGTGTTGTACACCCGCGCCGGCGCCGAGATCGGCGTGGCCTCGACCAAGGCCTTCACCACCCAGCTGGCGGCGCTGTTCCAGCTGACCTGCGTGCTGGCCAAGCTGCGCGGACGGCTGAGCGCCGCGCAGGAAGCCGAGTCCCTGGAACAGCTGCGCTACCTGCCGGGCAGCGTGCAGCACGCGCTGAACCTGGAGCCGCAGATCGCGGTGTGGGCCGAGCGCTTCGCCGACAAGCGCAACGCGCTGTTCCTGGGCCGCGGCCTGCACTATCCGATCGCGCTGGAAGGCGCGCTCAAGCTCAAGGAAATCACCTACATCCACGCCGAAGGCTATCCGGCCGGCGAACTCAAGCACGGCCCGCTGGCGCTGGTGGATGCGGCCATGCCGGTGGTGGTGATCGCGCCCAACGACGCGCTGCTGGAGAAGGTGAAATCCAACATGCAGGAAGTGCGCGCGCGCGGCGGCGAGCTGTTCGTGTTCGCCGACCAGGACAGCCACTTCAGCGAATCCGAGGGCGTGCATGTGATCCGCACCCCGCGCAACGCCGGCCTGCTCAGCCCGGTGGTGCACACCATCCCGGTGCAGCTACTCGCCTACCACACCGCGCTGGCGCGCGGCACCGACGTGGACAAGCCGCGCAATCTGGCCAAGTCGGTGACGGTGGAGTAGCGCCCGCGCAGCGGCACGGTAGCGGCGGTTGGCAGCCTGCGCCCACGGCTGCCAACGCAGTGGCACATGTTATGCATAAGCTCCTGGCGAGGGTTCCCACCACGCAGGAGGACGTATGTACGAGTCTTTCAGACAGGGGGCGCCGGCCGAGCTGTGGCAGGCGCTGGTGCACGAGGCAGGGCTGCGGCTGGGCCGGCCGCTGGACGAGTCGCGCGAGAGCTATCTGGTGTTCGTGTTGCTGCGCTACCAGGCCGATGGACACCTGCTGTCGCGCACCCAGGCGCTGGCCTGGCTGCATGCGCAGGAGCAGGTCGGGCGCGCCCGCGCCGATGCACTGCGCGAGGTCGGCGACGGTTGCCTGCTGATCGCCGGGCTGTTTCCCGGCGTGGCCGCCCGGCGCCGGGTCAGCGTGGACTACTTCATCGATCTGGGCCGCGGCGCCTATTACGAAGTGGCCGAAACCCGCGCCAGCGATGCGGGCCTGTTCGGGCAGCTGGCGCGCAGTTACCAGGAACTGGTGCGCACGCTGGGGGCGCTGCGTCCGCCGCGCGACTGGCGGATCGGGGCGGATGGTTCGCTGCGTGCTTGAGCGGCCGGGACTGGTGTGAGGAAGCGGTTGCTGGGCGCCGTGGTGTCGCCTGATGCGCGTCGTGCCATTACGGTTGGCGGGGCGGTGTAGGAGCGGCTTCAGCCGCGATAGGATCTATGGGTACCTGTCGCGGCTGAAGCCGCTCCTACAAGGGCCATTGCCGTTCAAATGGATGGTAAAGAATCCTCCCGCGGCCGCTAAAACCAGATGCGTACGCCGGCGACGACACGCGTCTCGCGCGCGGCTTCTCCCGCGTCGCGGCGATAGTCCGCGGTTGCGCCGAAGGCGCGCTCGTGGACCACGCCGAGATACGGCGCGAAGCGGCGGCTGATCTCGTAGCGCAGGCGCAGGCCGGCTTCGAGCGTGGACAGGCCGCTGCCGATGTCGCGTGCGCGATCGTCTGCGAACGCGACGTCGGCTTCCAGCCGCGGCTGCAGGATCCAGCGGTTGCTCAGCAGCACGTCGTACTCACCTTGCAGGCGTGCGCTGGCGCTGCCGCCTTCGCCGACATACAGCGTGGCCGCGACCTTGAACTTGTACGGCGCCACGCCCTGCACGCCGAATGCGGCCGAGGTGCGCGCGTCGCCCGGTGCGAGGTCCTGTTTCACTCCCACCAGCAGATCCCACCACGGCGACACCGCGTGACCGTACAGCGCTTCCAACTCCGCCGCTTCGGTACGGCCGCCGCTGCGCGCGCCTTCGCTGCGCAGCCACAGCCGATCGATGTCGCCGCCGTACCAGGCGCTGGCTTCCCAGGCCTGGCCGCTGCCGTGGTCGGTATCCCAGCCCTCCAGACGATCGAACAGCAGATAGCCGGTGCGCGGTGGCGCATGCAGCATCGCGTGCGTACGCAGGACCGGGAACGCGGCGGCGCGGTCGGCGTCGGTGAGCGCCGGGATCGGCTCGCGCGGCAGCGCGGAAGCGGGCGCACTGGCGCAGCTGCACGTCGCCGCTGAGCTGAAGTGAGCAGGCCGCGCTTGTGCTTTTCCGGGTCCCCGGTCCCCGGTCCCTGGTCCCGGCTCCACAGCCCCCGGCTGCATCCCGGCGTGGTCCTGCATGGCGTGATCGGCCTGCGCTGCGCTTGGGGTGCCGTGCTCCTGCATCTCCATCTGCGCACGCGCAGCACCGTGCGCGAACAGCAGCGCCAGGCCGAGCGCCTGCGCCTGCGCCAGCGCGGCGCGCGGCGTGGCGTTCATGCGTCCACCCGCACTTCGCGCATCATGCCGCCGTCCATGTGGTACAGCAGGTGGCAGTGGTAGGCCCAGCGGCCCAGCGCATCGGCGCGCACGCGGTAGCTGCGGCGCGTGCCCGGCGGCATGTCCACGGTGTGCTTGCGCACCTGGAACTGGCCGGCGGCATTCTCCACGTCGCTCCACATGCCGTGCAGGTGGATCGGGTGCTGCATCATCGTGTCGTTGACCAGCACGATGCGCAGGCGCTCGCCGTAGTTGAGCCGCAGCGGCGCGGCGCTGGCGAACGGGATGCCGTCGAAGGACCAGGCGAACTTCTCCATGTTGCCGGTGAGGTGCAGTTCGATCTCGCGCCCGGGGTCGCGGCCGTCGGGGTCGTCGAACAGGCTGTGCAGGTCGGCGTACGTCAGCACCCGGCGGCCGTTGCCGCGCAGGCCGATGCCCGGATCGTCCAGCTTCGGCGCGGTCGCGGAGGACCGCATGTCCACCAGCGGATTGCCGCGTTCGCTGCGCGGATGCGTGGGCGCTGCGCCGGCGTCGCCGGGCGCATGCGTGCCGTGATCCATCGTGCCGTGGTCCATCGCCGCATGCTGCATCGCGGCATGGTCCATGCCGGCCATGCCGGCCATGCCCATGCTCGCGCCGCAGCCGCCTTCCATGCCTTGCATCGTGGTCGCGCCGCCGTGGTCCATGCCGGAATGCCCCGCCATGGTGTGGCCCATGTCCTGCATGCGCAGCAGCGGGCGCGGATCGTTCGCCGGCACCGGCGCCTGCAGGCCCTGGCGCACGGCCAGGGTGCCGCGTGCGTAGCCGGTGCGGCCCATGTCCTGGGCGAACACGGTGTAGGCGTCCTGGCCGCCGGGTTCCACCAGCACGTCGTAGGTCTCGGCTGCGGCGATGCGCAGTTCGTCCACGCTCACCGGGTGCACGTACTGGCCGTCTGCGGCGACCACGGTCATCTTCAGCCCGGGGATGCGCAGGTCGAAGTAGGTCATGCTGGAGGCGTTGATCAGGCGCAGCAGCAGCGTCTCGCCGGGACGGAATACGCCGGTCCAGTTGCCGCCGGGAGCGACGCCGTTGAGCAGGTAGGTGTAGGTGTTGGCGTTGACGTCGGACAGGTCGCTGGGGGTCATCCGCATGCGTCCCCACCTGCCGCGGTCGGCGAGGGTGGCGCGCAAGCCGTCTTCGCGCGCGTCGCGCAGGAAGTCGCCGATGCTGCGCTGGTAGGTGTTGTCGTAGGACGGCATTTTTTTCAGCCGCCGGAACAGCGCCGCCGGGTCCAGATCGGTCCAGTCCGACAGCAGCAGCACGTGTTCGCGGTCGTAGTGGTAGGGCGGCGGCTGCAGCGGGTCGATCACGATCGCGCCGTACAGGCCGGCCTGTTCCTGGTGCAGCGAGTGGCTGTGGTACCAGTAGGTGCCCGACTGGCGCAGGGCGAAGCGGTAGCGGTAGCTTTCGCCGGGAGGGATGCCGTCGAAGCTCATGCCGGGCACGCCGTCCATGTTCGCCGGCAGCAGGATGCCGTGCCAGTGCACGGAGGTTTGCGTGTGTCCCGGCAGGCGGTTGGCGACGCGCACCTCGACGCTGTCGCCTTCGCGCCAGCGCAGGATCGGCGCCGGCACGCTGCCGTTGACGGTGATGGCCGGACGCTCGCGCCCGGTGAAATTGACCCGTGCGCTGCCGATGCTGAGGTCGAAGTCGGTGCCGTGCAGTTGATAAGGCACGGCGCCGTTGCGCGCTAGCGTTGCGGCTTGCGCTTGCCGCAGCGACAGGCCGCCGATGCCGGCGGCGGCGCCCAGCGCCAGTCCGGTGACGAAGCGGCGCCGCGACGGCAGGGCCGGCAGGCCGGAGGAAGGTGGTTTCATGAGCGAGCCTCGATGCGATGCGATGCGCGACCGCGTGGGCGGTGCGTGCGCAGAAGCGACGGCGCGCGGATGCGCGGTCGCCGTGGTGCCGCCCGAGCGGGCGGCGGGGTCGCGATCAGGCGCTGGGAGGTCGCTCCAGCCGCGGCAGGCCGGGTGCGCCGCGGCCATCCTGGCGGCCGCGCGGGAACAGCGGTTGCGCCGCGACCGGCAACGCCAGCGGCAGCGCGATCAGCGCCGGCAGCGGCTGCGCATGCGCGCACTGGCAGCCGGTCGCGGTGCCGCAGCAACCGTGCTTGCCGGCCTGCCTGGGGCAATGCCCCTCGCCATGCTCCGCGGCGTGCGGTGCGGCCTCATGGTGGTGACACGGCATCGCTGCGGCGGCGATACGCGTGGCAGGCGCGTGTTCGGCGGCGTGGTGCCGGGAGATGCCAGCGTCGGTGCGCTGCGGGGCCGCGGCCATGCCCGGCATCGCCACAGCCGTGACGGCGCCATTGAGCAGCAGGCTCAGGCACAGCAGCAGGCGGGTCAGCAAGGCGAAGATCGGCACGGAACACGCAAGGCACGCGAGGGGATACGCGGAGAATACTGCAGTGTTGGCCGCGGGCAAGCGCCGGGACGGCGCGGCGGCGCGCCATCGGCGCACCCTGGAGCCGGGTCCAGGGCGTACGTCCACGCCCGGCGAAGGCCTGCGCGGCAGGGGTTTGGCGCCAGGGTGAGCCGCCAATGAACAATGCGCGCGCAACGGCGACAATGGCTTGACCCTGGACCGGCGTCCAGGGAGTAGCTTGCACGCATGAATCCGGTCGCCACTCCATCCCGCTTCACCATCGGCGCGCTCGCGCGCCAGGCCGACGTCGCCATCGACACGGTCCGCTACTACGAGCGCCAGGGCCTGCTGCCGGCGCCGCCGCGGCGCGCGTCCGGCTACCGCGACTACGATGCGGCCGCGGTGGAGCGGGTGCGTTGCATCCGCCGCGCCAAGGACCTGGGCTTCTCGCTGGAGGAGATCGGCGACCTGCTCGCGCTGCAGGACGATCGCCTGCATGGCGTGGAAGGCATCAAGCAGCGCGCGAGCGAGCGCGTGCACGAACTGGATCGGCGCATCGCGCAACTGACCGAGATGCGCGACGCGCTGGCCGCACTGGTCGCGGAATGCCCGGGCCGCGGCGAACCTGCGTGCTGCCCGATCCTCGGCGACATCCGCGGCGACATCCGCGGTGGCGCCGCGCCGGGCAAGCCGCAGCCGTGAACGCGACGGCCGCCACCACTGTCACGCTGAGCCTGCCGGTGCAGGGCATGAGCTGCGCGTCCTGCGCCGTCGGCCTGGAACAGGCGCTCAACCGCTTGCCCGGAGTCGTCGCGCAAGCCAATTACGCCGCCGCGCGCGTCCACCTGGACTACGACCCGCGGCAGGTGGATGCGCAGACGCTGCTGCAGCGCATCGGCCAGGCCGGTTACACGGTGCCGACGCAGATGCTGACGCTGGACCTCAGCGGCATGAGCTGCGCGTCCTGCGCGGCTTCGATCGAAACCGTGCTGGCGAACACGCCCGGGGTGTTCGCCGCCAGCGTCAACCTGGCCTCGGCCAGGGCGCGTGTGGAGTACGTGGCGGAACTGGTCGCAACGGCCGACATCATTGCGCGAATCGGCAGCGCCGGCTTCGGCGCCAGCGTCGTGCGCGAGCTGGACCGCACCCAGCTGCAAGCGCGCGAACAGGCCGAGCGCCGCGCCTGGCACCACGAGCTGGGCAGGTTCGCCGCGGCGATGCTGCTGACCCTGCCGTTGTTCGTGCAGATGTTCGGCATGCTGGACATCTCCGCCATCGCGCATGCGCTCGGCAGCCAGCACGCCGAGCCGTTGCCACGCTGGCTGCAGTTGCTGCTGGCCACGCCGGTGCAGTTCTGGCTCGGCGCGCGCTTCTACCGCGCCGGGTTCATTGCCTTGCGCAACGGCCGCGCCAACATGGACGTGCTGGTCGCGCTCGGCACCAGCATGGCCTACCTGTACAGCGCCGCGGTCACCGTGTTCGGCCTGGCCGGGCAGCATGTGTATTTTGAGGCCAGCGCCTCGATCATCACCCTGATCCTGCTCGGGCGTTTGCTGGAAGCGCGCGCCAGGCGCAGGACCTCCTCGGCGATCCGCGCGCTGCTCGATCTCAAGCCCAAGACCGCCAGGGTGGAGCGCGACGGCGTGCTGGTGGAGGTCGAGGTGGCCGAGCTGGTGGTCGGCGATGTGTTCGTGGTCGCCGCCGGCGCGCGCGTGCCGGTGGACGGCGAGGTGCTCGACGGCCGTTCCAGCGTGGACGAGGCGATGCTGTCGGGCGAGGCGATGCCGGTAGCCAAGGCGCCGGGCAGCCGCCTGTTCGCCGCCACCGTGAACCAGTTCGGCATGTTGCGCGCGCGCGCCACCGGGGTCGGCGCCGACACGCTGCTGGCGCAGATCATCCGCATGGTCGATGCGGCGCAGGGCTCCAAGGCGCCGATCCAGCATCTGGTCGATCGCATCGCCGCGGTGTTCGTGCCGGCGGTGATCGCCATCGCCGCGCTCACCCTGGCCGTCACCTGGTGGCTCGGCGGCAGTTTCGCCACCGCGCTGGTGCACGCGGTGGCGGTGCTGGTGATCGCTTGCCCGTGCGCGCTGGGCCTGGCCACGCCGACCGCGATCATGGTCGGCACCGGCGTGGGCGCCCGCGCCGGCATCCTGATCCGCAACGCCGAGGTGCTGGAGCGCGCCCGTGCGCTGACCACGCTGGTGCTGGACAAGACCGGCACCCTGACCGAGGGCCGCGCGCAGGTGACCGCGATCGGCGTGGCGCAGGGCGCCGATGCCACCGCGCTGCTGCGCCTGGCGGCGGCGTTGGAGGCCGGTTCCGCGCATCCGCTGGCGGTTGCGATCGTGCGCCGTGCCGCCGACGACGGCGTGCGCGCGGCGCTGCCGGTGGCAACGCCGCAGGCGGTGGAAACGCTGCCCGGGCAGGGCGTGCGCGGCCGTGTCGCTGGCCAGGCGGTGGCGCTGGGGTCGCTGGCGTGGCTGCGCGCGTTGTGCGCGCCGCCGCTGGATGCCGAACTGCTGCAGCGGGCCGAGGCGGCCCAGGCGCAGGGCCAGAGCGTGGTCGGCATCGCGCTGGACGGCCGCCTCACCGGCTACATCGCCATCGCCGATCCGCTGCGCGACGGTGCCCTGGACGCGGTGGCGCGGCTCAAGGCGCGCGGCATCGAGGTGATCATGCTCAGCGGCGACAACCGCCATGTCGCGCAGGCGGTGGCCGCGCAGGTCGGTATTCAGCGCGTGCTGGCCGAGGTGTTGCCGCAACACAAGGCAGAGGAAGTGCGGCGCCTGCAGGCCGAACCTGGCGCGCACGTCGGCATGGTCGGCGACGGCATCAACGATGCGCCGGCGCTGGCCGCGGCCGACGTCAGCTTCGCCATCGGCGCCGGCTCGGACATCGCGGTGGAGGCGGCCGACGTGGTGCTGGTGCATGGCGACCTGGACGGCGTGGCCACCGCCATCGACCTGTCCGCGGCGACCTTGCGCAAGATCCGCCAGAACCTGTTCTTCGCCTTCGTCTACAACGTGCTCGGGATCCCGCTGGCCGCGTTCGGCCTGCTCAACCCGGTGCTCGCCGGCGCGGCGATGGCGCTGAGTTCGGTCTCGGTGTTGGTCAATTCCCTGCTGCTGAACCGCTGGCGACCGCGCTGAGCGCGGTGCGGCGGCCACCACATTCCAACGAGGACACCGCAATGCAGCACATCGAACTCACGGTACAGGGCATGACCTGCGGCGGCTGCTCGGCGCGGTTGCAGCGCGTGCTGCAGGCCAGCGCCGGGGTCGCTGCGGTGCGGGTGGTGCTGGAGGGCGGGCGCGTGGAGGTGGAGTACGACGACGCGCGCATCGATGCGGCGGCGATCGAGCGCGCCATCGCCGATGCCGGTTTCGGGGTGGTGCCGCGCTGAGCGGCAGCCGCCGCCAGCACCGCCGGCAGGTGAACGTCGCGGCCCAGCGCCGCTCCGGCGCAGCCCCAGGGCTGGGGCGGGCGTGTATCGTGGACGCGATTTTTCCGTCCTGCGCACCGTCATGACCTATCGCGATTGGGTGGCCAACGCCATCCAGAAGATCGAAGCCGATTTCAACCGCTCGGCCGACACCCACCTGATTCCGCTGGAGCTGCCCGGTTTCCCCGGCATCGATCTGTATTTCAAGGACGAGTCCAGCCATCCCACCGGTAGCCTCAAGCACCGCCTGGCGCGCTCGCTGTTCCTGTACGCGCTGGCCAACGGCTGGCTGCGCGAGGGGCGGCCGGTGATCGAGGCCTCCAGCGGCTCCACCGCGGTGTCCGAAGCCTATTTCGCGCGCCTGCTGGGGTTGCCGTTCATCGCGGTGATGCCGGCGACCACCTCGCCGGAAAAGATCGCCGCGATCGAGTTCCAGGGCGGGCGCTGCCACCTGGTCGAACGCGCCTGCGACCTGCACGCCGATTCGGTGCAGCTGGCGCGCGAGAGCGGCGGCCACTTCATGGACCAGTTCCTGTACGCCGAACGCGCCACCGACTGGCGCGCCAACAACAACATCGCCGAATCGATCTTCCGGCAGATGCAGGAAGAACCGCATCCGGTGCCGGCATGGATCGTGTGCAGCCCCGGCACCGGCGGCACCGCCGCCACGTTGGGCCGCTACGTGCGCTACCGCCGCCATGCCACCCGCATCCTGTGCGCGGATCCGGAAGTATCGGTGTTCTTCGAAGGCTATTGCGAAGCGCTGGCTGGGCGTGACTACGCCGGCCTGGCCAGCACCGGCGGGTCGCGCATCGAGGGCATCGGCCGGCCGCGGGTGGAATCGAGCTTCATCCCCAGCTGCGTCGATGCGATGGTCAAGGTGCCGGATGCGCTGAGCCTGGCGGCGATGCGCTACGTCACTGCGCGCCTGGGCCGGCGCGTCGGCGGCTCCACCGGCACCAACTTCGTCGGCGTGCTGCAAGCGGCGACGCGGATGCGCGAGCACGGCCGCAGCGGTTCCATCGTCACCATCCTGTGCGACAGCGGCGAGCGCTACGGGCACAGCTACTACCGGCCGGACTGGTACCGCGAGCACGGCATCGACGTGGCGCAGGCCGATGCGCAGCTGGCCGCGGCGGTGGCCGGCGCCGGCTTGCCGCCGCTGGCTTGTGCCGCGTTGACGTGACCGCCATATCCCCCTCGAGGCCGGCAGCGCCGGCCCTTCCCCCGCTACCGAGATTCCTGCGATGACCAATCCCCTGCTCGATTTTTCCGGCCTGCCGCGCTTCGATGCGATCCAGCCCGAGCACATCGGCCCGGCGATCGACACGCTGCTGGCGGCCGCCGAGGCCGCGGTCGCGCACGCCGAGCAGGTCGCGCCGGTGAGCTGGGACAGCTTCGTGGTGCCGCTGGACGATGCCACCGAGCGCCTGTGGCGCGCCTGGGGCCAGGTCAACCACCTGCAGGGCGTGGTCAACACGCCGGCGCTGCGCGAGGCCTACAACGCCAACCTGCCCAGGCTGACGCGCTTCTCCAGCGCGCTGGGGCAGAACCTGGCGCTGTTCGCGCAATACCGCGCGCTGGCCGCCACACCCGAGGCCGCCGGCGACGACGCCGCGCGGCGCAAGGTGCTGGACAACGCGCTGCGCGATTTCCGCCTGGGCGGCGCCGAACTGGGCGATGCCGACAAGCAGCGTTTCGCCGCGATCCAGGAAGAACTGTCGGCGCTGTCGGCGAAGTTTTCGCAGAACGTGCTCGACGCCACCGATGCGTGGTCGCTGCTGATCGACGAGCCGTCGCGTTTGGCCGGCCTGCCTGACGACGTGGTCGCCGCGGCGCGCGCGGCGGCGGACAAGGACGGCCAGGCCGGCTGGAAACTGACCCTGCAGATGCCGTGCTACCTACCGGTGCAGATGTACGCCGAGGACCGCGCGCTGCGCGAGACCCTGTACCGCGCCAACGCGATCCGCGCCTCGGAGTTCGGCGACCCGGCGCTGGACAACAGCGCAGCGATCGAACGCATCCTGGCGCTGCGCGGCGAACTGGCCGGCCTGCTCGGCTTCGCCAGTTACGCCGAATATTCGCTGGCGACCAAGATGGCGCGCAGCCCCGACGAGGTGCTGGGTTTCCTGCGCGACCTGGCCGCGCGCGCCAAGCCTTACGCGCAGCGCGACCGCGCCGAACTGGAAGCCTATGCGCGCGAACACCTGGGCCTGGACGAGCTGCAGGCCTGGGACCTGGCCTACGCCAGCGAAAAGCTCAAGCAGGCGCGCTACAGCTTCTCCGAGCAGGAAGTGAAGCAGTATTTCACCGAACCGAAGGTGCTGGATGGCCTGTTCGGCGTCATCAACGACCTGTACGGCCTGCAGGTGCAAGCGGACACTGCGCCGGTCTGGCATCCGGACGTGCGCTTCTTCCGCGTCAGCGATGCGCAAGGCCGCCTGGTCGGACAGTTCTACCTCGACCTGTACGCGCGCGAGGGCAAGCGCGGCGGCGCCTGGATGGACGACTGCCGCAACCGCCGCGACCGCGCCGACGGCGTGCAGACGCCGCTGGTCTACCTGGTGTGCAACTTCGGCCGCGGCGGCGACGGCAAGCCGGCCACCTTCACCCACAACGAAGTCACCACCGTGTTCCACGAGATGGGCCACGGCCTGCACCAGTTGCTGACCCAGGTCGGAGAACTCGGCGTGGCCGGCATCAACGGTGTGGAATGGGACGCGGTGGAGCTGCCCAGCCAGTTCATGGAGAATTTCTGCTGGGAGTGGCCGCGGCTGCAGGCGATGACCGCGCATGTGGACAGCGGCGAGCCGCTGCCGCGCGCGCTGTTCGACAAGATGCTGGCGGCGAAGAACTACCAGAGCGGCATGTTCACCGTGCGCCAGCTGGAATTCGCGCTCTTCGACATGCAGTTGCATCACGCCTTCGATGTCGCCGGCGACAGCATGCTGCAACTGCTCGAACGCGTGCGCGACGAGGTCGCGGTGAACCGCCCGCCGGCCTGGAACCGCTTCCCGCACCAGTTCAGTCACATTTTCGCCGGCGGCTACGGCGCCGGCTACTACAGCTACAAATGGGCCGAAGTGCTCAGCGCCGACGCCTATGCCGCGTTCGAGGAAGCGCCGGACCAACTGGCCGCCACCGGTGCGCGGTTCCTGCAGGAGATCCTGGCGCGCGGCGGCAGCCGTCCGGCGCTGCAGAACTTCACCGCCTTCCGCGGCCGCGCGCCGGAGCTGGACGCCTTGCTGCGGCATAGCGGCATGGCGGGTTGATCGGCGCGCGCCGCGTCGCTTGGTCCGCGGCGCGGCGAGGAGCGGACAGGCCGGCATAGCGCGAGTGTTGGCCGCCGCGCGTTCGCTGAACGCCATGGCAACCGCATGCGCCGATGCCGGTGTCGCAACGCATAATTTATGCGCGCAGATGCGGGCTTTATGGAGGATTTGTGCGGTGTTTGCGTAGCGTGTGCGGTAACCCAGCAACGAGATCGCAGATGCCTATCCGTGCAGTGTCTTCCACGTCCCACCCGCGCATCGATCTGGAAGCCGGCGCCAGCGGCGCGGCCACGATCGTCGCGCCTTCGCTTCTGCCGTCCGCCAGCGCCGCGCTGTCGGGATTGACGTCCGCTCCGGCGCGCCCTGCGTCAAGGCGCGCGCAGGCCACGGATGCCTCGGCGCAATCGGCGCCGCCGAGCGCGCTGCGGCAGGTTGGCAGCTATGGCGGGCCGGCGCTGGACGCGCTTGCGTCCGGCTTGTCCTTGGCGGCCTCGCGGCTGTCTGCGGCGCCGGATGCGGCGAAGCTGACCGGGACGCTCAGCGGTGCCCTGTGGGCCGGAGGCGCTGGCCTCACGCAGGTCGGCAGCGCTTCACCGCCGCTGCTCGTCACCGGCGCCAACGCCCTGGGCGGCGTCGCCGGCGTGCTCAGCGCAGTGCAACCGTGGATCGGCGCAAACAGCGCCAGCACGCTGGCTTACTCGTCTGCGGCGGCGTGGGCTGTGAACGGCGCCGCCAACATGGTGCGCGCCGGCAGCGATGCCGGCCGCCACCTTCCCAGCCGTGTGCTGCAAGGTGTCAGTGGCGCCGCCAATGTCGCCGCCGCCGCCATGGCCGCCGCCGCGGCGAGCGCTGCGCAACAGGACGAACCCGTCAAGGCGGCCAATCTGGGCGCCGCATCGTCGCTGGCATGGGGCGTGGGCGCGATCGCCGCGCTTGGGTCGGCGTACACTGCCGCGCCTGCTGGCGACGCCGCCGCAGAAGATGCGCCGCCGTCACCGCATGCGCCCGCTGTGGCGCCCTGATGCGGCATCGGCAAGCGACGGGCGCATCCGCGCCGTCGCGTCGATCAGGGCAACGGCCGCACCGCAACCGGGGTGCGGCGTGCCGCCGTCGCGTTGCGCTTCAAACGCGCCCGAACACCAGCGCGGCGTTGGTGCCGCCGAAGCCGAAGCTGTTGGACATCACCGTGCGCAAGGTCGCCTCGCGGCTCTCGCGCACGATCGGGAAACCTTCGGCGCGCGGGTCCAGCGCGTCGATGTTGGCCGAGCCGGCGATGAAGCCGTCGCGCATCATCAACAGGCAGTAGATCGCTTCGTGCACGCTGGCCGCGCCCAGCGAATGCCCGGACAGCGCCTTGGTCGAGGACAGCGGCGGCACCGCATCGCCGAACACTTCTCGCACCGCGCCCAGTTCGGTGACGTCGCCCAGCGGTGTCGAGGTGCCGTGCGTGTTGAGGTAGTCGATCGGCGCAGCCACGCCCTGCATCGCCATCTGCATGCAACGCACCGCGCCTTCGCCGGACGGGGCGACCATGTCGGCGCCGTCGGAGGTCACGCCGTAGCCGAGCAGTTCGGCATGGATGCGTGCGCCGCGCGCCACCGCGCGGTCGTAGTCTTCCAGCACCAGCATGCCGCCGCCGCCGGCGATGACGAAGCCGTCGCGCTCGGCGTCGTACGGGCGCGAGGCCACCGCCGGGCGCTCGTTGAAGCCGCTGGACAGCGCCCCCATCGCATCGAACATCAGGCTCATGGTCCAGTCCAGCTCTTCGCCGCCGCCGGCGAACATCACGTCCTGCTGGCCGTGGCGGATCAGGTCCGCTGCCGCGCCGATGCAGTGCGCCGAGGTCGCGCACGCCGCCGACAGCGAATAGCTGACGCCCTTGATCTTGAACGCGGTGGCCAGGTTGGCCGAGACCGCCGAGCACATCGTGCGCGGCACCATATACGGGCCGACCTTGCGCACGCCGCGGTTGCGCAGCAAATCCGCCGCTTCCACCTGCCAGTGGCTGGAGCCGCCGCCGGAGCCGGCGATCAGGCCGGTGCGCACGTCGCTGACCACGGCCTCGTCCAGGCCGGCGTCGGCGATCGCATCGCGCAGCGCCAGGTAGGCGTACGCCGACGCGTCGCCCATGAAGCGCTTGAGCTTGCGATCGACCAGCGCTTCCAGGTCCAGCTGCACGTCGCCGGCGACCTGGCTGCGCAGGCCGTGTTCGGCCGCCTCGAGGTTGGCGCGGATGCCGGCGCGGCTCTCGCGCAGCGCGCGCGACACCGTGTCCAGGTCGTTGCCCAGGCATGAGGTGATGCCCATGCCGGTGATCGCGACGCGGCGCATCAGAACGCCTCCGTCGAGGTGAACAGGCCCACGCGCAGGTCCTTGGCGGTGTAGATCTCGCGGCCGTCCACCGACATGCGCCCGTCGGCCACTGCCATCACCAGCTTGCGGTTGATGACCCGGCTGATGTCCAGCTCGTAGACCACCTGCTTGGCGGTCGGCAGCACCTGTCCGCTGAACTTCACTTCGCCCACGCCCAGCGCGCGGCCGCGGCCGGGCGCGCCGATCCAGGTCAGGAAGAAACCGGTCAATTGCCACAGCGCATCCAGGCCCAGGCAACCGGGCATCACCGGATCGTCGATGAAATGGCAGCCGAAGAACCACAGGTCCGGGCGCACGTCGAGTTCGGCGCGGACCACGCCCTTGCCGTGCGTGCCGCCGTTGTCGTCGATGTGGCTGATGCGGTCGAACATCAGCATCGGATCGTTGGGCAGGCGTGCGGCCTCGGCGCCGAACAGCTCGCCGCGCGCGCTGGCGAGAAGGTGTTCGCGTGAATACGAAGTGAGGCGGCTCATGAGCGATTTCCCAGGGCAGACAGTCGAGGCGCGCAAGCGTGCACGAGGCCTGCGCTTTCAATCAAACGTTTTATCCGTACGCACGCGTAGCGTAGGCGGTGCTGCCGTGGTTGGCCGTGAGCAAGATCAAGGCGTGCGTTCCCGGCGCATGCGTAGGCCTGGCTTATCATGCCGCTACCGTTCGCTGGCGTAGGGTGCAGGGCCGATGCGCAAGATCATTCACGTCGACATGGATGCGTTCTACGCGTCCGTGGAGCAGCGTGACGATCCCGCATTGCGCGGCAAGCCGGTGGTGGTGGCCTGGCGCGGCATGCGTTCGGTGGTGTGCGCCGCGTCGTACGAGGCGCGCGTGTTCGGCATCCGCTCGGCGATGCCGGCGTTGCGCGCCGAGCGCTTGTGCCCGGACGCGATCTTCGTGCCGCCGGATTTCGCGCGCTACAAGGCGGTATCGCGGCAGGTGCGCGAGATCTTCCAGCGCCACACCGATCTGATCGAGCCGCTGTCGCTGGACGAAGCCTATCTCGACGTCACCGTGCCGAAGGGCGAGCTGGCCACCGCCACCGAGATCGCGCAGACCATCCGCGCGCAGATCCGCGAGGAAACCGCGCTGACCGCCTCGGCCGGCATCGCGCCGAACAAGTTCCTTGCCAAGATCGCGTCGGATTGGCGCAAACCCGATGGGCAGTTCGTGATCCGCCCGCACCAGGTGGACGCGTTCCTGACCCCGCTGCCGGTCAGCAAGGTGCACGGCGTGGGCAAGGTGATGCAGGCCAAGCTGGCGGCGCTGGGCATCGTCACCGTCGGCGACCTGCGCACGCACGGCGAGGCGGAACTGGAAGCGCGCTTCGGCAGTTTCGGCTCGCGCCTGTACCAGCGCGCGCGTGGCATCGACCAGCGGCCGGTGCAAGCGGACCAGCAGGTGCAGTCGATTTCTTCGGAAGACACCTTCGCCGAAGACCTGGCGCTGGACGCGCTGGAGCCGGCGATCCGGCTGCTGGCGGAAAAGACCTGGACCGCGACCCGCCGCACCGAGCGCATCGCGCGCACCGTGGTGCTGAAGCTGAAGACCGCGCAGTTCCGCATCCTGACCCGCAGCTTCACGCCCGAGCAGCCGCCGGATTCGCTGCAGGCGCTGACCGACATCGCGCTGGCCCTGCGCCAGCGCGTCGACTTGCCCGCGTCCACGCGCTACCGCCTGGTCGGCGTGGGCCTGGCCGGCTTCCACGAACCCGAGCCGATGCAGGCCCAGGGGCGGCTGTTCCGCTGAACCGCGTGACGGCGCGAGCGGTGGTGTGCGCCGCTGCGCGTCGGCCGTTCGCTCATGGCCAGCCCATTGCGCCGTCTCAGGGCCAGCGCATTTCGCCCTTGGCGACCTTCGCACTGAGTTGCAGCGAGTCCACGCCGCCCAGCTGTGGATAGCGCTGCCGCATCGCCGCGACCAGTGCGGCCGCATCCTTGGCCTTGGCGGTTTCCTCGTCGAAGGCGCGGATGTAGTCGGCGGTGAAGCGCACCGCGGCCAAGTCCTGCGCCGCGCCCGGTGCGAAGTGGCCGGGAATCACCCGCTGCGGCTGCAGCGCCTGGATCCGTTGCAGCGTGGCTAGCCACTGCGCATGCGAGGCCGGGGTCTGCGTATCGGCCATCCACACGTGTTCGCCGGCCACCACCGGGATCCCGCCGAGCGCGGTCTTGATGGAAGGAATCCACACGAAGGTGCGGTCCGGGGTCGCGCCGTTCAGGCCGACGATCCGCAGTTCGCGGCCTTCCAGCAGCAGGCGGTCGCCGTGCAGCGGCTGCGGCAGCACGATGCGCTGCGGCGCGTCGGCACCCAGCTTCGGCGCCCACACCTGCAGCTTCTGCGCCTGGGTCTGGCGGATATGCGCGACGGTCGCCGGGCTGGCCAGCACCTTGGCCTGCGGGAACGCCTGGGTCAGCACGTCCAGGCCGAAGTAGTAGTCCGGATCGCTATGGCTGACGTAGATCGTGGTCAGGCGCTTGCCGGAGGCGCGGATCTGCGCGACCAAGGCGCGCGCATCGGCCGCGGAGAACTGCGCATCGATCAGCACCGCATCCTTGGCGCCGCTGACCAGCACCGAGGCCACGCCGAAGATCGCGTTCGCGTCCGGATGATAGACCTGCACCTGCAGCGGCGCTGCGGTTGGTTGCGCCGCGGTGGTGCTGGCCGCCGCGGGATGGGCGGCGGTGGCGGCGTGCGCCGCGGCGGCGCCAGTGATACCGAGGGCAAGGATCAGGGCAGCGCTCGGGCGCGACAACGAAAGGGAAGACATGCGGAACTCCATCGGAGAAGGCGACGCCATGCATCGGTATGGCGTGCGGGAGTAGGGCCGCGACCGTGCTGCGGCAGCGGCGCAGGGAGGGCGACTGCGCGCGCCGCCATCGGCGCGCCCGCAGTCGCCTGCCCGGCGCTGCGCTCAGTACGCGGCAGTGGCGATCTGGCGCAGGTAATGCGGGCGCTCGATCTCGTCGACGAAGGCGCTGGCGTAGTCGGCGTAGCTGATCGCGCTATGGCCCTGCGCATCGCTGAGCAGCGCGGTGGCCTGGGTGCGCACGCCGCCGCGCTTGGCGCCCGGGCCGATTTCCGCGGCCGGGGCGTAGAAGGTCCACTCCAGATCGGTGGCGGCCTGGAAGTGCTGCAGGGCGGCACGGTGCGCCAGCGCATAGGGCTTGTAGGCGTCCGGGAAGTCCGGCGTGTCCACCAGTTGCACGCCCGGCGCCACTTCCAGGCTACCGGCGCCGCCGACCACCAGCAGGCGTTGCACGTCGGCGCTACGGGCGACCTCGATCAGCGCCTGGGCGACCGCCGGAATGGTGTCGGCGGCCGCGGCGCTCGGGCCGTAGGCGCTGGCCAGCACGTCGTGGCCGCGTACCGCGGCGGCGAGGGCGGCGCGGTCGTCCAGCGACGCGAGCACGATGCTGGCGCCGTCCAGTTCCGGCGGCAGCGGTTGCGTGCGGCGGACCAGCGCGGTGACCGCGTGGCCGCGGCGCAGAGCTTCCTGGGCGATATGGCGGCCGATATTGCCGGTGGCGCCGAACAGGGCGAGGTGCATCGAGGTTCTCCGGGGGAGGGTGGACGGGATGCGCACAGCTTAGTCCTGATAATTGGCGCGATAAACAGCGTATAAGTCGCATATTTGTTGCATGGAACGATCAAATGGACCGTCTGACCGCGATCGCGGTATTCGTCGAAGTCGCCGAGCGCGGCAGCCTTACCGCGGCCGCCGAGGCGCTGGATCTGTCACGGGCGATGGTCTCGCGCCATCTGGCCGAACTGGAGCGCTGGCTGGGCGCGCGCCTGCTGCATCGGACCACGCGGCGAGTGACCCTGACCGGCGCCGGCGAGACCGCACTGGCGCGGTTCCGGCCGATGCTGGCGATCGGCGCCTCGCTGCGCGACGAACTGGCCAGCGACGACCCGGAGCCGCACGGACAACTGCGCGTCACCACCTCGGCTTCGTTCGGGCAGGCGCACTTGGCCGCGGCGGCGGCCGAGTTCGTCGCCCGCTACCCGCAGGCGCGGGTGGACATGCTGCTGGCCGACCGCACGGTCAATCTGGTCGAGGAGCGCATCGACCTGGCGGTGCGCATTTCCCATCGCGTCGATCCCGGGCTGATCGCGCGGCGCTTGAGCGTCTGCCGCTCGGTGTTGTGCGCGGCGCCGGCCTATCTGCAGCGGCGCGGCGCGCCGCATAGCGCCGCCGACCTGGCCGCGCACAACTGTCTGGGCCATCACTACGTGGGCAAGCACGAATGGCCGCTGCGCTACCGCGGCGAACGGGTGTCAGTGGCGGTGAGCGGCAACTTCACCGCCAACGAAGCCACCGTGCTGCTGGAGGCGGTGCGCGCCGGCGCCGGCATCGCGATGCTGCCGACCTACCAGGCCGCGGCGCTGCTGCGCAGCGGCGAATTGCAGCGCGTGCTGCCCGACCATGCACTGGACACGATGGACATCTTCGGCGTGTATGCGTCGCGCCGGCAGCAGCCGACGATCGTGCGCGTGTTCCTGGATTTCCTGGTCGCGCGTTTCGGCGAAGTGCCGTACTGGGATCGCGACTGAGCGTGGCGCCTACAATGGGCGCCGCTTTTCGCACCCAGGAACGACATGACATTTCCGTATGCGCTGGTGGTGTTCGATCTGGACGGCACCCTGGTGGACAGCGGCGCCGATATCGCCGAAGCGCTCAATCGCACGCTGGCCGAATTCGGCCTGACGCGCGTGCCCGAGGCCACCGTGCTCGGCTGGATCGGCGAGGGCGTGCGCAAGCTGGTCGAAGCCGCGTGGCGGCATGCACACGACGCCACCCCGATCGATGCGGTGATGCCGACCTTCATGCGCCACTACGAAGCCTGCCTGCTGCGCAGCCCGGGCCTGTACCCGGGCGTGGCCGAGGCGCTGGCACAGTTGCGCGCGCGCGGCGTGACCCTGGCGCTGTGCACCAACAAGCCGTCGGCGTTGGTGTTGCCGTTGCTGCGCCATCTTGGCGTGGCCGATGCGTTCGCCGCGGCGCTCGGCGGCGACAGCCTGGCCGAGCGCAAGCCCAGCCCGCTGCCGCTGCTGCACCTGGCCCAGCAGTTCGCGCAGCCGCCGGCGCGTTGCCTGATGGTCGGCGATTCCGGCACCGACCTGCAGGCCGCGCACGCGGCCGGCATGCCGGCCGCGCTGGTGCGCTACGGCTATCCGCGCGACCTGGACCTGGCCGCGGCGGACGTGGTGCTGCTGATGGACGACATGCGCGAGTTGCTGGCGTTGGGTTAAGGCTGGCTATCGCGCGCATGCCGCTGCAATCGACCCGACGACCGCACCAAGGGCTGCGCGGTCCGGCGCAGCCCTTCGCCACTCAGCGCGCCGCCGGCGCGTAGCGCAGGGTCAGCGCGTACTCGCGGCCCGGCTGGTTGTACCAGCTGATGGTCTGGTAGTCGCGATCGAACACGTTGCTGGCCTTGGCCTGCAGCGTCCAGTCCGGCGCGAACGCGTATTCCACGCGCAGGTCCAGCGTGCCGTAGCCGGCCAGGCGCACGCTGTTGGCCGCGTCGTCGTAGCGGTGGCCGCTGCCGGACGCGGTGACGCCGACCTTGACAGGGCCGAAGCCGCGATCCACGTCCAGCCGTGCGGTGTCCTGCGCGCGCCGCGCCAGCCAGTTGTCGCGGTTGGCGCCGTCGCTGCGGTTGCGCGGATCGGCATGGCTGAGCTGCGCCGACAGTTCCCAGCCGGCCAGCGTGGCATAGCCGGTCAACTCGGCGCCGCGGATCCGCGCCTTGTCCACGTTGACCGGCAGGAAGCTGGCGGCGTCGTAGGAGATCAGGTCGTCGACGCGGGTCTCGTAGACGTTGAACGTCCAGTTCCAGCTGTCGGCGTACTGCGCCACGCCCAGGTTGCCGCTCTTGGACTTCTCCGGCTTCAGTTCCGGATTGCCGGAGAACGGGTAGTACAGGTCGTTGAAGGTCGGCGCCTTGAAGCCGGTACCGAGGCTGGCGGTGAGCTTGAAGCCGCCGCCCAGCGCCAGGCCCCAGCCGAGGCTGCCGGTGGTGTGCTGGCCGAACTGCGCGTTGTCGTCGCTGCGCACGCTGGCCTGCACCTGCTGCGCGCCGAAGCGGCCCTGGTACTCGGCGAACACGCCGGTGTTGTCGCGCTGGTCCACGTCGTAGGCGGTGGTGCCGGTGACTTGCTCGCGCTGCCAGTCGGCGCCGGCGCTGAGCAGGTGGCCCTCGGCCAGGCCGAAATCGCCCTGCAGCGATGCGCTGTCGCGGCGGCTGTCGAAGGTGCTGACGAAGCTGCGCGTGTCGCTGCCGGCGGCATGGTAGTAGCTGTCGGCCTGGTCGCTGTTGCGGCCGAGCTGCGCGGCCAGGTGCACGCGCTCGGACGGGGTCCAGTCGAGCTTGCCGCCGACCACCTGCTGGGTGTTGTCGGCCTCGTTGCCGGCGAACAGCGCATCGCCGTCGTACTCGTTGCGGCTGTCGATGTTCAGCGCCTGGCCTTCGATGCGCAGCGTGTCGCTCAACGCATAGCCGCCGCGCGCGCTGAGCGAGTTGTTGCGGTAGCCGTCGCGGTCCGGCTGGTCGACGAAGCAACCGGCGAACAGAGTAGCCGAGCCGTTGCAGGCGTTGATGCCGTCGGTGTTCTGGTAGCCGCCCTGCACCGACAGCCAGCCGCGCTCGCCGCGGTTGCTGAAGCCGGCGCTGGCCTCACGCAGGCCGTTGCTGCCGGCGCCCAGGCTCAGGTTCTGCTGCAGGCCCTGGCCGCCGCGGCGGGTGAAGATCTGGATCACGCCGCCGATCGCATCTGAGCCGTACAGGCTCGAACGCGGGCCGCGCACGATCTCGATGCGCTCGATCTGGCTCAGCGGCAGGTCCTGGAACGCGGCCAGGCCCGCGCTGGCCGAGCCGATGCGCACGCCGTCCACCAGCACCAGCACGTGGTCCGATTCGCTGCCGCGCAGGCTCAGCGTGGTCAGCTTGCCGAGCCCGCCCTGGTTGGACACGCCGATGCCGGCGCGGCCCTGCAGCAGCTGCGCCAGCGACGTGGCCTGGCTGCGCTCGATCTCGGCGCGGTCGATCACCTGCGCCGGGACCACGCTGTCCTCGACCGAGATCTGCGTCCGGGTGGCGGTGACCACGACCTGGTCCAGGTCGGTGGCGGCATCGGCGGCGAGCGCCAGCGAGGGCAGGGACAGGGCGGACGCGATCGCGACCGAAAGCAGGCGGGACGACATGGGGCAACTCCGGCGCGCGGGCGCGCTGTGACGGCAAAGAAGTCGCGACGGAAGGTGCAAGCGGACGGCGCCAGACGCGGCGCGGCACGCCGCAACGCCCTCCGCATCGCAACCAGTGGACTGCAAGGCCGGTCTCCGGGCTGGCGATCTGGGAGTCGGACTCCCGGCTGCGACGCCTTCCCATGCCAGGCACAGTGGCGTAAGTCGTCAGCGCGGATCGCTTACCGTTGCGGGGGCAGCGCCGGCCTTGTCGCAAGACGCACCGGCTTCCCGTTTCAACCTGCAGGCCGGAGCCGGCGGGTCACCTTGACGCGGCGCGATTGTACGCGATCGCCGCTGCGGCGCACGGATCAGTTGGCGTCGCGCTCGCCTGTGTGGCCATCCCCGTCGGGTTCTTGATCGGCGTCGTACGCATGGCCGCCGGAGGCGTCGTGCGCGTCCTCCGCATAAGGCGTGTCGCTGCGGTCGCCGTCGCGGTCGAAATGGGTGGTCGCCACCGGTCCGGCCACCGGCAGGCGGCGTTGCGCCGGCAGTTGCGCCGCCGCGGTTTCCAGTTCGCCGAGCAGTTGCGCGCGCCGCGCCTCGGGCAGTTCCTGCCAATGGCAGCCGGTCAGCGCACCTTCCAGCGAGTACAGCAGGTTGAGGCTGGGCTTGAAGCCGGCACGCTTGACCTTGAGGAATGCGCCCACCGCACCGGCGGCGTTCAGATCCTGTTGCGTGCGCAGGCCGACCTGGCGCAGCCAGGCCGCGCTCTTGGGACCGATGTTGCGCAGCTTCTCGGTGCTCATCGCCGGCTCATCGCAGCGCGTCGACGAAGACCTGGGCGATCGCCTCCAGGCCGTGCTGGTCGTCGGCGTCGAAGCGCGCCAGGTCCGGGCTGTCCAGGTCGAACACGCCGACCAGCGCGCTGTCGCGCAGCAGCGGCACCACCAGCTCCGAGCGCGAGGCCGCATCGCAAGCGATATGCCCGGGAAAGGCCGCGACGTCGTCGATGCGCTGGGTCTGGCCGGTGCTGGCGGCGGCGCCGCACACGCCTTTGTGCAGCGGGATACGCACGCACGCGGGCAGGCCCTGGAACGGCCCGACCACCAGTTCCTTGCCGTCGTACAGGTAGAAGCCGACCCAGTTCAGCCGCGGCAGCGCGTGGTACACCAATGCCGCCAGGTTGGCGGCATTGGCGATGCGGTCGGGCTCGCCGCTGACCAGGGAACGGGCCTGCGCGAGCAGTTGAGCGTACTGTTCCGGCTTGCTGCCGGTGAGCGAAGAGGAAGCGAACATCAGGCGAGTCTAGCAGCGGCCGCTGGCGGCCTGTGCGCCGGCGTCTGGCCCGGCTATCCTGCGCGCCCGCGCCGCATGCGCCGACCTCGAGGATCCTGCAACGATGAGCGTCCCCGCCTTCTATGTCACCGGCACCGATACCGGCATCGGCAAGACTGTCGCCAGCACCGCGCTGTTGCATGCGCTGCGCGCGCACGGGCAGACGGCAGTTGGTATGAAGCCGGTCGCCAGCGGCTGCGAGCGCAGCGCGGACGGCTGGCGCAACGAGGACGCGCTGGCGCTGCAGGCGGCGAGCCTGCCGCGCCCGGACTACGCCAACCTCAATCCCTACGCCTTGCCGCTGCCGCTGGCGCCGGAACTGGCGGCCGCCGACGCCGGCGTATGCGTGGAACTGGAGCCGATCGTCGCCGCCTTCGCGCGGCTGCGTGCGCAGGCCGACGTGGTGGTGGTGGAGGGCGTCGGCGGCTGGGCGGCGCCGCTGTCGGCGACCCTGGAGCAGGCCGATCTGGCGCGCGCGCTGGCGCTGCCGGTAGTGCTGGTGGTTGGCCTGCGCCTGGGTTGCCTCAACCATGCCCGGCTCAGCGCTGCGGCGATCGTCGCCGACGGCTTGCGCTGCATCGGCTGGATCGGCAACGAGATCGATCCGGCGATGGAACGCATCGACGCCAATATGCAGATGCTGCAGCAGCGCTTGCCGATGCCGTGCTGGGGGCGGCTGCCGTATCGGCCACAGCCGGACCCGGCGGCGCTGGCGGCCTCGCTGAGCCCATGGCGGGGCATGCAGACTGCGCAGGGCTGATGCGGCGCCTGTCCGGAAGCGCGCATAGCGCAGGAACGAAGGCTTGCTGTGGATAAACAGCGTTCAGACCCGAGGCAGGGCCGGAAAACTTCAGGCTGGGGCTCTGACAAGAAGCGCAGGAATGTCTGGCAGTTGCGCAAATCCCGAATCCCGCGCGCGCTTCGACAGCCGCAGGCTGGTCATCCCGAATCCCGAATCCCGAATCCCGGCCATAAAAAAGACCCGGTAGAGGGAGGGATCTACCGGGTCTTGGCTGCGCGGGGGGAGGGACCCGCGCGTACCACAGGTCAGTCGTGCGGCTGCGCCGCAGTGGACTTGTCTGGTCTTGCTTATTTGGTCTTGGCCTTCGGTGCGGCCTGGTCGTTGGCCGTCTCGAACTGGCTCCTGGCGAGCTGGCCGATGGCTTCGGAGGCCTTCAGGCCCAGGCCGAACACTTCCTGGTTGGCCGTGGCCAGCCGCTCGAAGTTGTCGCGGGCAATCTGCAGGCCCTTCGGCCACAGCGACTGCACGCTGCCGATGTCGCGCGCTTCGGTGAGCTCGCCGAAGAAGCCGGTGGTCGCGGCCACGTTCTTCTCGAAGGTCTTCAGCTGCACGCCGAACACGTTTTCGGCGCTTTCCAGCGCCAGGCGGCTAGCACGCGACGCGGCGGCGGCGAACTGCTGGGTGTAGCTGCTGAATTGATCGTTGAACTGAGCGGACATCATGCGACTCCAGGGGAATGCCGATTGCTGTTGCAGTGCAACATACGCACATTCTGCTGCAATGCAACATCATTTTCCAAGGTCGCTCAGTAAACGTTAAAAATGGATTTCAGATCAATGGGTTGGCTAGGTCTGCCGAGCTCTGCCAGAGCCTGCGGATGCGCCAGACCGGCATCATTTGCGCCGCTGCCGCGCCTTGGGCGGAAACGGGCCACCGGCACTCCATCCGGCGCCGCCCTGCCGCACTTGCGACTCCCCGCTCTCAGGCCTGCGGCCCGCGATAGCGGCAGCCAGAAGTGCAGGTCTCGTGTACCACGATCTCGCTCAGCAGCGGCAATGCCGGCTTGAGCCGTTCCCAGATCCACACCGCCAGGCGCTCGCTGGTCGGGTTCTCCAGCCCCTCGATGTCGTTGAGGTAGTGGTGGTCGAGCTGGTCGTAGATCGGGCCGAACGCGGCCTTGATGTCGCCGAAGTCCATGACCCAGCCGGTGTCGGCGCCGGGTTCGCCGCTGACGTGCAGCTCGATCTGGAACGAATGCCCGTGCAGCCGCGCGCACTTGTGGCCGGGCGGGACGTTGGGGAGGCGGTGCGCTGCTTCGAGGGTAAAACGCTTGAAGATATCCATGGCGTCATTGTAGTTGGCGGGGAGAACCGGCTGGCGGAGCGCCGGCACTGCGGCGGTTTGGCGATAGTGGCGCGTGGCGAAAACACGAACGCCGCCCGGAGGCGGCGTTCGTGCTGCTGCGCTCGGCTGCGCTTAGCGCGCGGCGCTGGGCTGGCCGCCGCCGCTGCGACGGCGCTCGCCCTGGCGGCGTGCGCCGCCAGGCTGGGTGCCGCCGGCCGGCTTGGCCCCGGCATGCGCGTGCGCGCGCGGCGCGTCGCCGTGCGGACGCCGCACATGGGTGCTCTTGCGCGGCGGACGCTGGCCGCCCGGACGCTCGTCGGCCGGATTGTTGTTGCCCCAGCGGATCGGCGTGGACGGCTCGAAGCCCGGCACGTCGCGGATGTCCATCTCACGCTTGAGCATGCGTGAGATCGCGCGCAGCAGCTTGGCCTCGTCCTGCGCCACCAGCGACACCGCCTCGCCCTGCGCGCCGTTGCGGCCGGTGCGGCCGATGCGGTGCACGTAGTCCTCGGCGACCATCGGCAGGTCGTAGTTGATGACCTTCGGCAGCTGGTCGATGTCGATGCCGCGCGCGGCGATGTCGGTCGCCACCAGCACCGTGATGCGGCCGGCCTTGAAGTCGCTCAGCGCGCGCAGGCGCTGGCCCTGGCTCTTGTTGCCGTGGATCGCGGCGGTCTTCAGCCCTGACTTGTCCAGGAACATGGTCAGCTTGTCGGCGCCGTGCTTGGTGCGCGCAAACACCAGGGTCTGCATGCGCGAGTCGGCGGCCAGCAGGTGCAGCAGCAGTTCGCGCTTGCGCGTGCCATCGACCGGGTGCACGCGGTGGGTGATGGTGTCGGCGACAGTGTTGCTCGGCGTGGCCTGGATTTCCTGCGGGTTGTGCATGAACTCGCGGGCCAACTGCTTGATGCCTTCCTCGAACGTTGCCGAGAACAGCAGGGTCTGCCGGTTCTGTTTGGGCAGCTTGGCCAGGATGCGCTTGATCGAAGGCAGGAAGCCCATGTCGAGCATGCGGTCGGCTTCGTCCAGCACCAGGATCTCGATGCCCGACAGGTCCACGCTGCGGCGCTCGAGGTGATCGAGCAGGCGGCCCGGGCAGGCGATCAGCAGGTCCACGCCGCGGCGCAGCGCGTCGAGCTGGTTGCCCATGCCGACGCCGCCGTAGATGGTGGTGCTGGGGATGCGCAGGTACTTGCTGTAGCCGCGCAGGCTGTCGTGCACCTGGGTGGCCAGCTCGCGGGTCGGGGTCAGGATCAGCGCGCGCGGCTTGCGTGCGCCATTGCCGACCGGCTGCGGCGAGGTGCCCAGGTGCTGCAGCAGCGGCAGGCCGAACGCGGCGGTCTTGCCGGTGCCGGTCTGCGCGCCGGCCATCAGGTCGTGGCCTGCCAGCGCCAGCGGAATCGCCTGCAACTGGATCGGGGTGGGGGTTTCATAGCCCTGCTCGGCCAACGCGCGCAGCAGGAAGGGCGCCAGGCCCAGGGATTCGAACGACATCGAGGAAAGCTCCGGATAACGCGCCGTCGCCAGGACGTGCCCGGCGTGAAGACGCAAGTTGGGTGAGGCTCGGAGCGTTCCCGTGAACCGCGCTGCGAGAGGGTGGATCAACCCGGAGCAGACAGCGCTCGGGTTTGTCGGCACCACGAAAGGCGTCGGGCGGGGCGGGCGAGCGGATCGCAACGATCCTGACCTCGCCGGCGATCCCTAAGGGAAACGGACGGCCGCATGCAGACCTAGCCAGTCTACGCTGAATTGGCGCGTTGCACAAAAGGCGGTGCCGGTCGTCCGATAGCCGGCATTTCTGTTTCAGTTGCAACCAATATCCGGTCTGGCCGTACAATCCTCCGATCGGCTCCCCAGCACTGGACGGACATGAAGCTAGGTTCCCTGAAGGAGGGCGGTCGCGACGGCACCCTGATCGTCGTTTCCCGCGACCTGACCCGCGCGGTGCGCGCCACCGGCATCGCCGCGACCCTGCAGCGCGCGCTGGAGGACTGGAGCAATCTGGCGCCGCGCCTGAACGCGCTGTCCGAATCGCTCAACGACGGCAGCGCCGACGGCCAGTTCGACCTGGACATCGCCGCGCTGTCCGCGCCGTTGCCGCGCGCCTACGAATTCCTCGACGGTAGCGCTTATTTGCCGCACGTGGAGCGGGTGCGGCGCGCGCGCGGCGCCGAGGTGCCGGAGAGCTTCTATACCGATCCGCTGATGTACCAGGCGGTCAGCGCCGGCTTCTACGGCCCGCGCGATGCGGTCAAGGTGGTCAGCGAGGACCACGGCATCGACCTGGAGGCGGAGATCGTGGTGGTCACCGACGATGTGCCGATGGCGGTCGATGCGCAGCAGGCCGCCGCACACATCCAATTGGTCGGCCTGGTCAACGACGTGTCGCTGCGCAACCTGATCCCGGCCGAACTGGCCAAGGGCTTCGGCTTCGTGCAGTCCAAGCCGCGTTCGGCGCTGTCGCCGGTATTCGTCACCCCCGACGAGCTGGGCGAGGCGTGGCGCGACAACAAGCTGCACCTGCCGCTGCTGACCCACATCAACGGCGCCTGGTTCGGCGCGCCGGAGGCCGGCGAGGACATGCAGTTCGATTTCGCGCAGCTGCTCGCGCACGCGGCCAGGACGCGGCCGCTGGCGGCCGGCGCGGTGATCGGCTCGGGCACCATCGCCAATCAGGACACTACGCGCGGGGCGTCCTGCTTCGCCGAACTGCGGGTGGTCGAAACGCTGCGCGACGGCCAGCCGAGCACGCCGTTCATGAAGTTCGGCGACGTAGTGCGGATCGAGATGCTGGACCGTGACGGAGTGAGCATCTTCGGCGCGATCGAGCAGCGCATCGAGCCGGCCGCGCGGCCCTGAGCCGGCCAGCGGCGGCGCGCGGGCGACCGGCGGCGCGGCGCTGACGGTGTCCGCCGGTATCTTGAGCGTCCTAACGGGGAGAGAGCGCGTGCAAGAGGCGTTGCAGCTGTACACCTACTGGCGTTCCAGCGCCGCCTATCGCGTGCGCATCGGTCTCAATCTGAAGGGGCTGGCCTACCAGGCGCTGCCGGTGCACCTGCTGCGCGATGGCGGCCAGCAGCATTCGCCGGAGTACGCGCGGCTCAATCCGCAGGAACTGGTGCCGACCCTGTGCGACGACGGCCAGCCGATCCGCCAGTCGCTGGCGATCCTGGAATACCTGGACGAACGCTGGCCGGAGCCGCCGTTGCTGCCGGATGCGGCGATCGACCGCGCCCGCGTGCGCGGGATCGCGCAGCTGATCGCCTGCGACATGCATCCGCTCAACAACCTGCGCGTGGGCCAGTTCTTCGAGCACGTGTGGAGCGTGCCGCAGTCCGAGCGCGAGGAGTGGATGCGGCACTGGCTCGTACTGGGGTTCGATGCGCTGGAGCAGTTGCTCGCCGAATCGGTCGATACCGGCCGCTACTGCCACGGCGAGCAGCCGGGCCTGGCCGATTGCTGCCTGGTGCCGCAGGTGTTCAATGCGCGCCGTTTCGGCGTGGACATGCAGGCGTATCCGACCATCGCGCGGATCGAGCAGGCCTGCCTGGCGCTGCCGGGGTTCGCCGCGGCGCGCCCGGAGCAGCAGCCGGACGCGCAGGGCTGAGGCCTGGCGTCTGGACCTTGCAGGAGCGGCTTCAGCCGCGACCGGGTCTTGCCGGATGCTGTCTGTTGCGGCTGAAGCCGCTGCACAGGGTGGGGGGGGCGGTCTCAACCGAAGCCGTGGGTGATGCGCGGCGAGCTGGCGCCGCCGCCGGCGTCGTAGTCGGCGTAAGGGTCGTGTTCGCCGCTGGCGCCTTCGGACAGGCGGAACTTCAGCGCCAGGCCGTCGCGCGAGTCGGCCGCGCGCAGTGCTTCCTCCTGCTCGATCTGGCCCTGCTTGACCATCCGGTACAGGCACTGGTCGAAGGTCTCCATGCCTTCCTCCAGCGAGTCCTCCATCGCCTGCTTGATCTCGTGGACCTGGCCGCGGCGCAGCAGGTCGCGGATCATTGGCGTGTTCAGCAGCACCTCGGTGGCCGGGCGGCGGCGCTCGTTCTTGTCCTTGACCAGCCGCTGCGAAACCACCGCGCGCAGGTTCAGCGCCAGGTTCATCAGCACGTTCTTGTGCGCGCTTTCCGGGAAGAAGTTGAGGATGCGCTCGATGGTCTGGTCGGCGTTGTTGGAATGCAGCGTTGCCAGGCACAGGTGCCCGGTCTCGGCGAAGGCGATCGCCGCCTCCATCGTCGTCGCATCCAGGATCTCGCCGATCAGGATCACGTCCGGCGCCTCGCGCATCGCGTTCTTCAGCGCGTTGTTGAAAGTGTGGGTGTCCAGGCCGACCTCGCGCTGGTTGACGATCGACATCTTGTGCTTGTGCAGGTATTCGATCGGATCCTCGATGGTGAGGATGTGCCCGGTGGTGGTGCTGTTGCGGTGGTCGATCATCGACGCCAGCGAGGTGGACTTGCCCGAGCCGGTCGAGCCGACCACCAGCACCAGCCCGCGCGGGGTCATGATCACGTCCTTCAGCACCTGCGGCAGGTGCAGTTCCTCAATGCTGGGGATCTTGCTGCGGATCGCGCGGATCACCAGGCCGACCTCGCCGCGCTGCTTGAACATGTTGACCCGGAAGCGGCCGGCGTCCTGCAGCGCGATGGCCATGTTCAGTTCCAGCTCGCGCTCGAACTGCGGCACCTGGCCCTCGTCCATCAGCGAATAGGCGATTTTCTTGACCATGCCCGGCGGCAGGCCGGTGGCGCCGAGCGGGTACAGCTTGCCTTCGATCTTGATATAGACCGGTGCTCCCGTGGTCAGGAACATGTCCGAGGCGTTCTTTTCGGTCATCAGCTTCAGGAAGTAGCCGATATCCATGCGCAATGGTTCCCCAACAATCCGCGACAGCCCGTTGCAAGCGCGCCACAGGCTTCCGACAATGGCCGTGCTCGACGTCTCCGCCTACGGCCCCCTTGATGAAAACTAGCTTCGCACAAATCCGTTGCCCGCAGTATGTGATGGCGGGCGCGTTGGCGCTGTTCGCCACGTCCGCTGCCTTTGCCCAGGTCGCCTCGCCGGAACTGCAGAGCGCGCAGCAGGCGGTGCAGCGCGCGATCCAGGCCGACGCCGACCAATACGCCCCGGACCTGATCGCCACTGCCCGCCAGGGCCTGGAGCAGGCGCAACAGGCGGCGCTGGACCGCCGCCAACGCAAGACCGCACCGCAGCTGGCGCTGCGCGTGGCCGCCGACGCCGACCTGGCACGGGTGCGCAGCGAGGAGGCGGTGGCCAATGGGCAGCTGAAACAGCGCAAGGCCGAGGTGGCCGAGCTGGAACGCAGCTTGAACACCGGGGAGGGCCGTCCATGAGCCGCCGCCTGGGGATGGCCGGCCGCCTGGCCGCGCTGCTGTTGCTGGTCGCACCGCTGGCCGTGTTCGCGGCCGACGATCCGGAACTGGCGGTCCTGAACCAGCGCCTGGTCGCGCTGCAGGCCGATCCTTTGAGTGCCGACGTGGCCGCCTACGAGCGGTTGCAAGCGCAGCAGGCGGTCGCCGCGTTCGCCGCGGCCAAGCGCAAGGAGCAGGACGACGCGCGCTATCTCGCCGAGCGCCGCGTCGAGATCGCCGAGACGGCCGCACGCGCGGCACTGGCGCGGCGCCAGGTCGAGCAGTTGGAGAAGACCCGCAGCGACTTGCTGGTCGAGGCCAGCCGCCGCGAGGCCACACGCGCGCGCCAGGAAGCCGAACGGCTGCGGGTGCAGGCGCAGATCCAGGCCGAAGAGGCCGCGAGCCTGCGCCAGGCCGCCGAGGCCGAGCAGGTGGCCCGGCAGGATGCCGAGCAGGCGCTGACCAACGTGGCCGGGCAGCAGACCGCCAAGCTCAGCGCCGCGCAGCAGAAGTCGGCCAAGCTGGCCCGCGAGGAGGCCGAACTGGTCGCCGGGGCCAAACTGCCGGCGTCGCGTTTCGAGCCGCGCGGGGAGGTCTTCACCGTCGCTGGCGGCGCTTTCGCGGCAGGCAAGGCGGCGCTGTCGGCCGATGCCGCCGGCCAGGCCAAGGCGCTGGCGCAGTACCTGCAGATCGGCGCCAAGAGCCGGGTGCGGATCGAGGCCTGCGACGCCGATGCCGGCGTGGCGCAGAAACGTGCCGACGCGTTGCGCGATGCGCTGGTCGCTGGCGGGGTCGCGGCCAGCCGGTTGCAGGCGGTCGGCAAGAAGGCGCCGGCGACCAAGGCGCGTGCCGCCGAGGTGGTGATCAGCCCCTGAGCGAGCGCCGGCCGTTGCGGCCCTATGGCCGCGTTTAGCCCGGTTTTTCCCTGGGCCTGAGCGGCAAGCAACTGAATGCGAAAAAGCCGGCTGTCGTCTCTTGCCGGATCCGGTGGGGAGGCGTAGGGTCGAACTCCCAGGCGACACATCGTCGCCTGGTTCCACGGAGACACCGGGCCGATGAAGCAATGGCACGCACCGCAGCGAGACGTTCCGAGGGCAGCAGGCCCGGGCGTTGCGGTGGAGTGGCTGGCGGCCCGCGCGATTCCGCTCCCAGGCAACGCCCCGCGCCGTTCCGGCCGGGGCGTTCTTGTTTCCAGCTGAAGGAGGCTATTCCTATGTTCGAAGGGCAACCGCAGACCGAAATCGACGCGTTGATCAAGTCCGATCCGGAGTTCAAGCAGCTCTACCAACGCCACAAGACCCTGGACAAGAAGTGCATGGACGCCGAGCTCGGCGTGCTGCCGATCGACGATCTCACTCTGTCGCAGATGAAGCGGGAAAAGCTCGCGGCCAAGGAAAAGCTGTTGCGGCTCTACGACGAGCAGCAAAAGCCTCACTGATTCCTCTCTCCCACGACAAGCGTTCCATTGTCGCGGGCGGTGGCCGGCCTCCTCGTCGGCTTGCCACCGCCCGCGTCATCTCCTCCGAATCCGCGATCGCGGCTTTTTTTTGCCGATTCCGCGCTTTGTCTGACATTCCGGCGCATACCGCGGATAATCACCGGTCCAGCCGCTATGACGGCGCGATGCATCCGGACGCGATGGCCATTCACTCTTCCGTACTCGACCTGATCGGCGACACCCCCATCGTCAAGGCCAGCAAGCTCGACACCGGCGTGTGCGAGCTGTACCTGAAGCTGGAAAGCGCCAATCCCGGCGGCTCGATCAAGGACCGCATCGGCCTGTCGATGATCGAGGCGGCCGAGCGCCGCGGCGAGTTGAAGCCCGGCGCGGTGCTGGTCGAGGGCACCGCCGGCAACACCGGCATCGGCCTGGCCCTGGTCGCCCAGCAGAAGGGCTACAAGCTGATCCTGGTGGTGCCGGACAAGATGAGCCGGGAGAAGATCTTCAACCTCAAGGCGATGGGCGCTGACGTGGTGCTGACCCGCTCGGACGTGGCCAAGGGCCATCCCGAGTACTACCAGGATCTGGCCGCGCGCCTTGCCGCCGAAATGCCTGGGGCCTACTTCGTCAACCAGTTCGGCAACCCCGACAACCCGGCCGCGCACGAGTTCGGCACCGGCCCGGAGATCCTGCGGCAGATGGACGGCAAGCTGGACGCGATCGTGTTCGGCTGCGGCAGCTCCGGCACCATGACCGGGCTGTCGCGCGCATTCGCCGCCGCCTCGCCGCATACCGAACTGGTGCTGGCCGACCCGGTCGGCTCGATCCTGACCGAGTACATCGAGCACGGCACGGTCAGCGAGAAGTCCGGCAGCTGGCTGGTGGAGGGCATCGGCGAGGACTTCCTGCCCGACATCTCCGATTTCACGCGGGTCAAGAAAGCCTATTCGATCAGCGACGCGGAAAGCTTCCACACCGCGCGCGAACTGCTGGCCAAGGAGGGCATCCTCGGCGGCTCCTCGACCGGCACCCTGCTGGCCGCGGCGCTCAAGTACTGCCGCGTGCAGACCGAACCCAAGCGGGTGCTGGTGTTCGTCTGCGACACCGGCAACAAGTATCTGTCGAAGATGTACAACGACTACTGGATGCTGGATAACGGCTTCCTGGAGCGCCCGCAGTACGGCGACCTGCGCGACCTGATCCTGCGCCCATACAGCCAGCGCGATACCGTGGTTGTTGGCCCCAACGACCTGCTGACCACCGCCTATCAGCGCATGAAGCTGTACGACGTGTCGCAGCTGCCGGTGATGGACGGCGACCAACTGGTCGGCATCGTCGACGAAAGCGATGTCTTGTTGCACGTTTATGGCGACGAGGCGCGGTTTCGCGACCCGGTGTCCACGGCCATGGTCAGCAAGCTCGACCGGCTCGACGTGAAATCGCCGATCGAAGCGCTGCTGCCGGTGTTCGACCGCGGTCAGGTCGCCATCGTCATGAACGACGGCGCCTTCCTCGGCCTGATCACCCGCATCGACCTGCTCAACTACCTGCGCCGCCGCGTGCAGTGACGGTCGCCTCGTGACGGCCCCAGTACATGGGGCCGTTCAGACCGCGCTGCTAGAATCACGCCCCTCCTCTGGGAACCCCCTCATGACGGACCACACGTCCAACCCCAATGGCGACGGCCCCGCGCTGTCGCTGGCGACCCTGGCGATCCATGGCGGCCAGCATCCGGACCCGTCCACGGGCGCGGTGATGCCGCCGATCTATGCGACCTCTACTTACGCCCAGTCCAGCCCTGGCGAACACCAGGGCTTCGAGTACTCGCGCACCCACAATCCGACCCGCTTCGCTTACGAGCGCTGCGTCGCCGTGCTGGAAGGCGGCACCCGCGGTTTCGCCTTCGCCTCGGGCATGGCCGCCACCTCCACGGTGATGGAGCTGCTGGACAGCGGTAGCCACGTGGTGGCGATGGACGACCTGTACGGCGGCAGCTATCGTCTGTTCGAGCGCGTACGCAAGCGCACCGCCGCATTGGAGTTCAGCTTCGTCGACCTGACCGATCCGGCCGCGTTCGCCGCGGCGATCGGACCCAAGACCAGGATGGTGTGGATCGAGACGCCCACCAACCCGATGCTGAAGATCGTCGACATCGCCGCGATCGCCGCGATCGCGCACAAGCACGGCCTGCTGGTGGTGGTGGACAACACCTTCGCCTCGCCGATGCTGCAGCGCCCGCTGGAGCTGGGTGCGGACATCGTGGTGCATTCGGCCACCAAGTATCTCAACGGCCACTCCGACATGGTCGGCGGCATCGCCGTGGTCGGCGCCAACGCCGAACTGGCCGAACAACTGGCGTTCCTGCAGAACTCGGTGGGTGGCGTGCAGGGCCCGTTCGACAGCTTCCTGGCGCTGCGCGGGCTCAAGACCCTGCCGCTGCGCATGCGCGCGCATTGCGACAACGCGCTGCAGCTGGCGCAGTGGCTGCAGACCCATCCGGCGCTCGACAAGGTGATCTATCCCGGCCTGGCCTCGCATCCGCAGCACGCCCTGGCGCAACGGCAGATGTCCGGCTTCGGCGGCATCGTCTCGATCGTGCTCAAGGGCGGTTTGGACGCGGCCAAGCGCTTCTGCGAACGCACCGACCTGTTCACCCTGGCCGAATCGCTGGGTGGCGTGGAAAGCCTGGTCAACCATCCCGCGGTCATGACCCACGCCTCGGTGCCCTTGGAGCGGCGCGCCCAGCTCGGCATCAGCGATGCGCTGGTGCGTTTGAGCGTGGGGGTCGAGGATGTGGGGGATTTGCAAGCCGACCTCGATCGCGCGCTGCGGAGCTGACATGCACGACGTGCTGCAACGGGCGAATCGCATTTCGCCGACCGGACCGTTCCATGCCTGGCTGCACTATCCCAGCCTGACGATGGAGATGACCCGACGCGACGTGCTCGGTCGCTATCGTGGGGCCAGCTTCGGCCTGCTTTGGTCGCTGATCAGTCCCTTTATGATGCTGATCATTTACACCTTGGCGTTCGGTTACGTGCTGAAATCGCGCTGGCCGGGGACCAGCGGCAACATCGCCGACTTCGCGATGCTGCTGTTTCTCGGTCTGATCGTGCACGGCCTGTTCGCCGAATGCCTGACGCGCGCGCCCACTCTGGTCATCGGCAATGCGAACCTGGTCAAGCGCATCGTGTTTCCGCTCGATGTCCTGCCTTGGACGATGGTGCTGTCGGCCCTGTTCCACGCCTGTACCAATTCCCTGGTGTTCGTGGTGCTGAACCTGATCGTGCGGCATGAAATGCACCCGACGCTGGTCTTCCTGCCGATCGTGTTCCTGCCGCTGGCGGTCGGATTGCTCGGCCTGGGATGGCTGCTGTCCTCGCTGAGCGTCTTCCTGCGCGACATCGGGCAGATGACCGGCGTGATTGCCACGGCAACCTTGTTTTTGTCCTCGGCCATCGTTCCGGTGAGCACGCTGCCGCCGAAGTACCAGTTCGTCTTCCACCTCAATCCCTTGACCTTCATCATCGACGAGGCGCGCGACGTGGCGTTCTGGGGGCGCGCGCCGGATTGGGCGGGCCTGGGGATGTACACGCTCGGTGCGCTGGCGTTCGCCTATTTCGGTTACTTCGTGTTCCAGAAGACGCGCCGGGGGTTCGCCGATGTCCTCTAAGCCCCTGGCCGTGCAATCGGGTAGTCCGGTGTCCAGCGACGCCGATCTGGTGGTCGATGCACGTGGCGTCGGCAAGTGCTACCACATCTACGACCGGCCTTCGCATCGTCTGCTGCAGGGCTTGGTGGGCGGTTCGCGCCGCTACTATCGCGAATTCTGGGCTTTGCGCGGCGCCGATCTGCAGGTGCGCCGCGGCGAGACGGTCGGCCTCATCGGTCGCAACGGTTCGGGAAAATCGACGTTCCTGCAGATGATCGCCGGCACGCTGACCCCGACCGAGGGCAGCATCCAGGTGAAGGGGCGAGTGGCGGCATTGCTGGAGCTGGGAAGCGGCTTCAATCCCGAATTCACCGGGCGCGAGAACGTCTATCTGAATGCCGCGATCCTGGGCTTGAGCAAGGACGAGGTGGATGCCAGCCTCGATCGCATCCTCGCCTTCGCCGACATCGGTGCGTTCATCGACCAGCCGATCCGCAGCTATTCCAGCGGCATGGTGGTGCGCCTGGCGTTCGCGGTGCAGGCGCAGGTGCATCCGCAGCTGCTGATCGTCGACGAAGCCTTGTCGGTCGGCGACGCCAAGTTCCAGGCCAAGTGCTTCGCGCGGCTGAAACAGCTCAAGGACGATGGCGCTTCGATTCTGCTGGTCAGCCACTCGGCCGATCAGATCGTGCAGCATTGCGAGTTCGCGCAGTTGCTCGATGGCGGCCGCGTGCTGCGTCAAGGCAAGCCCAAGGACGTGGTCAACGCCTACTACAATTTGTTGTTCGGCAGCGGCGACAGCGAGGCTCCGGCGCCCGACGCGGGCGAGCGGGCCGCGGATGCGCCATTCCCACAGACGGCGCCGTTCGCCGGCGAGGGCAGTGGCTACGAGTCGCGTCCCAACTACAATCCGCACGAATTCCGCTGGGGCGATGCGGCCGTGCGCATCACCGACTTCGAGTTGCGCTCGGCGCAAGCGCTCTATCCGCCGATTCTGGAGTCCGGCCAGGAAGTGCGCCTGGTGGTCAGATTGGCGTTCGATCGGGAGGTGGTCAGGCCGATCGTCGGCTTCACCTTGAAGACGGCCGAAGGCGTTGTCGTTTACGGGACCAATACCGAGTACAAACCATTGCCAGCGTTCACCGCGGGCGGTGCTGCCGGTAGTACGGTCGATGTCGTGGCCACCTTCCGCTGCGACCTGGCCGATGGCGACTATTTTCTGTCCGTGGGCGTGGCCAGCCGTGGCGAAGAGGACGTGGTGCCCCATGACAGGCGCTACGACAGCATCCATTTCAAGGTGATCAACGCCGATTTTTTCGGTATGGGCGGGCTGGACATGCAGCTGGAAATCGCAGGTTCTCGCCAGGCTGTCTGATCAATCACGCCGACGATGATTCAAGAGGAAGCATTGCATGATTGATTTATTGGCAGCAGCTGGCTATGTCCTGCCTGCGGACGTTGCCGTATGGCGCCGTGAGGGCTATGACAGCATCGACTACAGCGATGGTGACAGTTCCGAAGATGGGTTGTTGGCGACGTTGCGCGCCGCTGCCGATGTCAGCGTGTTTTCTTCCGATCTGGCGGCCGCTTGCGTCGATTGGCCGAGCCGTTATCACCTGTCCACGGAGCGCGCGAACCTGCTGCGGCCGTTCGCGCAGTATCTCCAGCCCGGTGCCAGCGTTCTCGAAATCGGTGCCGGATGCGGGGCGGTCACGCGCTATCTCGGCGAGAGCGGGGCCGACGTGCTGGCGCTGGAAGGCTCGCTGCGGCGTGCAAGCATCGCCCGCGAGCGCACCCGCGAGCTAGGCAATGTCGCGGTGGTGGCCGAGCGGTTTCAGGATTTTTCCGTCGCCCAGCGCTTCGACGTGGTGACCCTGATCGGTGTGCTGGAGTACGCCAGCCTGTTTTCCGACGCGCAGAGTCCCGCGTTGCACATGCTGCAGGCTGCGAAGCGGCTGTTGGCGCCGGGTGGGCGCCTGATTCTTGCCATCGAGAATCAGTTGGGTCTGAAGTATCTGGCTGGCGTGCCGGAAGATCATCTGGGGCATGCGATGGTCGGGTTGGAGGACCGCTATCAACCGCGCGGCGCACGCACCTACGGGCGCAACGAACTCGACGCGCTGCTCCAGCGCGCCGGCTACGCACGCAGCCGTTTCTCGGCGCCCTTGCCCGATTACAAGATGCCGGCAACGATCCTGACCGAACGCGGCATCTCGGCCGACCCCGTTCTGTTCAATGCCGGCGCGCTGGCATCGCAGGCGGTTTTCCTCGATCCCCAGCTCACGCCGACGACATTCAATCTTCAGCGCGCCTGGCCGGTCGTCGCGGCCAATGGCTTGGCGCTGGATCTGGCCAATTCCTTCCTGGTGGAAGCGGTGGCCGACGACGCGGCGATGGCCGAACAAACGGCGCTGGCGTATCACTACAGCACGCAGCGGCTGGGCGCCTATGCGCGTGAAACGGTTTTCGTGGCGGAGCAGGGTCAATCGGTGCGGGTGCATGCACGCAGGTTGTCCGACGCGCCAGCGGCAGACGGTGGGGTGCGTCTGCAGGTGGAACGCGATATGGAGTATTTTCAGGGTCCTCTGCTGGTCGACGGAATTCGTTCGGTACTGAGTCAGCCTGGCTGGACCCAAGCCGATCTGATCGCGGAAGTCAGACGCTATTTGCACGCATTGGCGCAGGTGCTGCATGACGAGGGACATGCCATCGCGTTGGACAGTGTCGACAGCGTTTTGCCCGACGACTATCTCGACGCCACACCATCGAATTTGTTGTGCACCGCCGATGGCCGGATCGTCTACTTCGATCGCGAGTGGGTCGTCGAGCGGCCGACGCTTGGCTGGCTGCTGTTGCGTTCGCTGTTGTTCACCTATGGCGGCAGCGTCGTGGCGCCGATGGCCGGAGGCGAGCCGATCATGTTGCGGACCCTGCTGCTGGATGTCGTGGCTGGGGTGTTGGCTCGCTCGGCAAATAGTGGTTTCGATCTCTGGCTTGAGCGCGAATTGGCGTTTCAGCGCCAAGTCACGGGCAAGGATCAGCGCGAAGCGATCGACAATATGCTCGATGCGCCCGTGCCGCGTGCCGCAGCGGGGGGGGCGGCGGCCGGGCGCCAGCACGTAGAGATCGCAGACTGCTTCGCGTCGCTTCAGCACGCGTTCAACCTGGCTGGTCAGCACAGCGTGAACATGCATGCCTCCATCGAGGCGCTGCACACCTCCCTTGGAGATGGTCTGGCGCAGACGCTGCCGGCGTTGCAGCGGATTGAGGCCGTCGTCCAGCAGTTGGCCGAGGGCCAGGGTGCCTTGCATGACCGAATCGTCGCCACTGACGATCGTCTGGTCGATTCGATCCGGCGCTGGAGCACGCAGCAGGCCGAATTGACCGGCCGGCTCAGCGGTGCGCTGGACCGGATGGAGCGATACGCTGCGCTCGAGGCCAAGATGGATGCGCTCGCTGCCGTCCAGGGCCAGCAGATGGACATGCTTGCACAGCTGCAAGGAAGCAGATGGTGGAAGTTGCGGCGGTGACTGCGGCGGATTCGAGCCAACCACCGCCAACGCGAATGCGTTGGGATGCGACGCCGTTGGCCGATCTTGCCTGCATCGCCGCTGGCGAGATCGCGACCTGGGAATCGGTCGGGTCCGATCCGCAGTTCGCGCTGGGCCAGTCTGCACTGCCGCTTGCCGCCGGCTGGTACCGGCTGCGTGGTGTCTTGCGCGAACTGGATGGACGCCTGGCCAGCCCCTGCCTCTATCCCGACTATGGGAGCGGGATCGCCGAAGACACCCGAATCGATCTCGCGCTTGCCGCTGGCCGTGGCCGCTTGGATGTCGTGGTGCAGTTTCCCGCGCCGCTGCAGTCGCTGAGGTTCGACCCGACCAACGCCTATGCGAGGTTCGAGCTGGGGCCGCTGGAGTGTTACCGGTTGAGCGAGCGCGAAGCCTTCTGGTTGCTGCTGCGCAGCGGTATCGGTGAGCGGCTGCGCGATGCGCCACAGGAAGCGCTGGAACTGGTCGATGAGGCGCAGTCGCAGTGGCGCGAGCAGGGCGCGAACGCGTCCTTGCAGGCCCTGCTGCGCACCGAGCGTGCGGACACGACGGCGCGCGATGCCGGCTATGCGACATGGGTACTGCGCGAGGATCGGCGGCTGGCCGAGCTGGTGTCGATGCCGGGCAGCGAGATCTGTGTCCAGGCTCCGGTTCTCTCGCTGGTATTGCACGATCGAGCGGGAGTGGATTTCTCGGCATGCCTCGATGCGCTCGGTTCTCTGGCGGGGCAAGCGGTCGAAATCGTGGCCGATGCCCGGCAGCTGGGCGAGTGGCCCGTGCAGAGGGCGCTGCCATCGCTGCGCAGGGTGGATGCTTCGGCGTTGCTGGGCGCGCGTCTGCGCGTGGCGCAAGGCGCCTACGTGGCGGTGCTGGCGGCGGACGATCGCCTCCATCCGATGATCGCCAAGGTCCTCTCTCAGCTGGTCTGGCTTGATGCCGCGACCTTGGTGTACAGCGACGAGGACAGGTTGGACGACGACGGGCGGCGTTTCGCGCCGCTGTTCAAGCCGGCTTGGGACCGCCTGCGCTGGTACGAACAGGATTATCTCGGGCGCAGCGCCTGCGTGCGCAAGCAGGCGCTTGTGGATGGCCTGCTCGATGGCCTCGACCCGGATGCGCCGTGGTTCTCGCTGCTGTGCGCGCTGATCCACAAGCGTGCCGCGATCCCGCTGCACCTGCCGCATATGTTGCGTCACGTGAATGGCGACGTCGGCCCGATTTGCGCGCCGTTTGCGCGTAGCGAAGCGGACGCGACGGCGCGTGCGCGCGTGCTCGGCGCGGCGTTGCAGCCCCAAGGCGCGCGGATCGATGTGGTAGACCAGCAGCGCTTGCGTGTGCACTATGCGCTGGACGCCGAGCCGGACGTCGAGATCGTCATCCCGACACGCGATCGCATCGATCTGCTCGAACAGTGCATTTCCACACTGCTCGCCAAAACAGCGTATTCGCGCTATCGCATCACGGTGGTGGACAACGGCTCCGTCGAAGCGCGCTCGCATGCCTATTTCGAGGCGATCGGCCAAGATCCGCGGGTGCGGATACTGCGCTACGACCATCCGTTCAATTATTCCGCGATCAACAACTACGCCGTGGCGCATTGCACGGCGCAGATTGTGGTCCTGCTCAACAACGATATCGAAATCACCGATGCGGGGTGGCTGCAGGAACTGGTGCGGCTGGCGTCACGCCCGGGGGCGGGGGCGATCGGCGCGAAGCTGTTCTATCCGGACGGGTCGCTGCAACATGCCGGTGTGGTGCTGGGCATCGGCGGCGTGGCGGCGCACGCGTTCGCCCACGCGCCGCACGATTTCGCCGGCGAATACGGCCGCGCGTTGCTGACGCAGCGCTATTCGGCGGTCACTGCGGCGTGCCTGGCAGTGACACGCGCGGCCTATGTCGCAGTGGGCGGCCTGGATGAATCGATCGCGGTGGCGTTCAACGATGTCGACTTCTGTCTGCGGCTGTGTGCGCACGGTTACGACAATGCGTGGACGCCGCACGCCCAGGCCTACCATCATGAATCGGCCAGCCGGGGCATCGAGGATGATCCAGTCAAGCAGGCGCGGTTTGCCGGCGAGGTCGCCACGATGCAGGCGCGTTGGCAGCAGGTGCTCGGTGACGACCCGGCCTATAGCCCATGCCTGTCGCTCGAGACGCCAGCGTTCTCGCTGGATCCCGACCGTCACGCGGTGGCGCTGGCACGAGATTTACATCCCGTTTATCCTACGCACTACGCGCCCCCGGTGACCCGAGGGACTTTTCCCCGAGAGTTAGATGTCCGAAACGATTGCACTTAGCGTCACGCCCCTGCAGCAGATTGCGCCGCTACCTCCGACATTCCCGGCTGCGGCAGCGCACGACGCGATGTGGCGCGCCTCCGGCAGCGACCCTCAGATGGAACTGCGTTGGCAGGGCGAGGCCCTGGCGGGCGGCTGGTATCTGCTCACCGGCGAGCTGACGGTCTATCGCGGGCGCATGTTCGCGCCGGTGCTGTATCCGACGTATCGGGTCAGGCACAGCGGCGAGGCCGAGCGTATCGATCTTCCTCTCAATATCCCCAGCGGCGAAACGCGGCGGTTCGAGATCGTGGTCCGTTTGGTGGAGTCCACCACCGGCATCCGCTTCGATCCCTCTGTCGCGCCGGTGGATTTCAGTCATTCCGTCCTGCACCTGCAGCGCATCGAGCGCGGCGGCGCCATGTGGCGTCTGTTCGGCGCATCGTTCGATCGCCGCGAAGGCGGTGTGAGCAAGCTGCGGCTATTGGCGCGAACGACGATCGATCTGCTGACCAAGGGCGTCCGCAGGATGGCCGATCGGCTCTATCACGAATACGCGACCCGCATGCGTTCGGGCTCTTTCTCCGACTACGAGGTGTGGCAGGAGTTCTACGACTGCCGCGATGCCGCGTGGCAAGAGGCTGCAGATGCAGAACTCGCCTCGCTAACGCGCAGGCCGCTGGTTTCGGTGATCGTGCCGACGTACAACACCCCCGAGCGCTGGTTGCGGCGCTGCATCGAAAGCGTGCGCGAGCAGGTATACCCGAATTGGGAGTTGTGCATCGCCGACGATGCTTCCTCCGATCCTGCAGTGCTGCAGGTGCTTGCCGAGTATGCCGAACGCGACGATCGCGTGCGGTTCCAGCGGCGCGAGCAGAACGGGCATATTTCCGCGGCGTCGAACACAGCCCTGCAAATGGCCAGGGGCGAGTTCGTGGCATTGCTCGACCACGACGACGAACTACATCCCTTGGCCCTGCTCAAGAGCGTCCACGCGTTCGAGAAAAATCCGCAGTGGCAGATGCTGTTCACCGACGAAGACAAGATCGACGTGGAGGGGAAGCGTTCGGATCCCTACTTCAAGTCCGACTGGAATCCAGATCTGTTCCTTTCGCAGAACTGCGTCTGTCACTTGACCGTCTATCGTGCCGAAGCGGTGCATGCGGTCGGCGGTTTCCTGGAGGGATTCGAGGGCGCGCAGGATTGGGATCTGACCTTGCGGATCACCGAGAGGCTGCCGCACGATGCGGTCGGCCATCTTCCGCTGGTGCTGTATCACTGGCGCATGATCAGCGGCTCCACCGCGATGGCGCCGGGTGAAAAGTCGTATGCGCATCTTGCCGCGCTGCGCGCCGTCCAGGCGCATCTGGACCGAACCGGCAACGGTGGGAAGGTGCTGGAGATGCCGACCTATAGCGGCTATTTCCGCATTTCGTATCCGCTGCCGGAACCGGCGCCGCTGGTCAGTCTGCTGATTCCCACCCGCGATCGCATCGATCTGCTCAAGCAGTGCATCGATTCGATTCTGGAGCGCACCGACTACCCGAACTACGAGATCGTGGTCATCGACAACGATTCCCAGGAGCAGGCGTCCAGGGAGTATTTCGCGCAGGTCCAGCAGGATCCGCGCGTGCGCGTGTTGTCGTATCCGCATCCGTTCAACTACTCGGCGATCAACAACGCCGGCGCACGCGTGGCACGCGGCACGGTGCTGGGGCTGCTCAACAACGATATCGAAGTCATCAGTCGCGATTGGCTGGACGAGATGGTCGGCCACGCATTGCGCCCGGAGATCGGCGTGGTGGGCGCGATGCTGTATTACCCGAACAACACGATCCAGCACGCCGGCGTGATCCTCGGCATCGGTGGCGTGGCCGGGCACTGCTATGTGGGCATGGCGCGCGGCTGGCCGGGCGACAAACACCGCGGCGGCCTGGCGCAGAGTCTGAGCGCGGTGACCGCGGCCTGCGCGATCGTGCGCCGTTCGGTGTTCGAGCAGGTCGGTGGCCTGGATGAGCAACTGGAAGTGGCCTTCAACGATGTCGACTTCTGCCTGCGCGTGCGCGAGGCCGGCTATCGCAACCTGTGGACCCCGTTCGCCGAGCTGTATCACCACGAATCGGCGTCGCGCGGCTACGAGACCACCCCGGAGAAGATCGCTCGCTTCAAGCGTGAGGAGAGCTTCATGAAGGCGCGCTGGGGCAAGGCGTTGCAGCAGGATCCGTACTACAACGTCAATTTGACAACCGAATCGACGCCATTCACGTTAGCTTATCCACCACGCGTTGTGAACTAAATAGCCTCTTCTTGCATCATGTCACTTACTCTGGAGTCCTGCCGTGCGACCGATTACCTTGATTGTTCCCCTGATGCTGACCTCGCTGGTCGCGTGTAAGCAGAATGAAGCTCCGATCCCGGGAGATTCGAGCACCGATGCAGTCAAATCGGCGGTATACCAAATCCCCGTGCAACCACTTGCAGCCGGTGGCGACTGTGCATTGGATTCAGTGAACGGCGCGCCGGCGGCGAATGCGTCGCTCAAGACCGGGACTGGCGCATTGTTCGCAGGTTGGATGGGCGACGCGCAAAAGCAGGTTCCCGAGAAAGCCGAGCTGATCTTCAAAGGACAAGGGCAGTCCTATCAGTATCCGCTTCGTGCGGGGGGCGAGCGCCAGGATGTGGTGGCGGTACTGGGCGCTCCGGGTCTGGCCAAGTCCGGCTATAACGTCACGCTTTCGCTTGGAGGGGTGGCGCCTGGCAAGTACGCTCTTTCCATCGTCAATGGTGGAGATGCTGCGACCGAGTGCAATCTGAACATCGATCTGACCATCACCGACTGATCGCAATCAGCGCCAGCGCCGTTGCTCGCTACGTCCGTACTCGACGTAGTGATCGTTGGGATCCACCCCGGCCGCGCGTACATCAGGATTGAGGTGATAGTAGAGGTTGGCGTCGAATCCTTCCGGCAGCGAGCGGTAACGCTCGCCTGCTGCGGGATAGCTGGCCATCCGCGATGTCCGGTCCATGTGATCAGCACGGCCGAGCCTGACCAGGAATTCGTTTTCCGCGGTGCCGCGCAATTCGAGAAGATGAAGTTCCACCATGCCGGCGGCAACGACAGTGCGCATTAAATTGCAGAAGGATTCCGGTGTGAATGCCCAGCAGTGAACGTCGAAATACTCGCCGCTCGCCAGCACATGTCGGGCAATCGACAACGCACGGTCTGGCTTGCGGCTGAGTTTGAGTTCCTCGAGTGCTGGCTGATGGTTCCAGCTGATTTGATCATCTAGCTTCACTTCATTGGCGAGCGCATCGAAGATGCGACCAGGCGAAGGGCGCGAATGTTCCAGCAGCGCTGCTTCCACCCATTCTCCAGCGGTGGTTTCCCGCCGCAAAGCATCGAAGCAGCGTCCTCGATCCGGTATCGCCAGTGCCAGCCATCCTCCATCCTCTAGCAGCGTGTGAATGTCGGTCAGCCATTTGATCGGGTTCGGGACATGCTCAATGACATGCGATGCGATGAGATAGCGAAACCGGTCGTCACCCACCGCCGCGAGTAGTCCGCCCGGGCCGATGATGTAATCGATCTCTGGAATGCCTGCTGGATCCACCCCCGAATGGTCCGCGTACTTTTGAATGAGGGCTTCACGTCCCAGGTGGTCGGCATAGCGAATCTGCGCTCCCGGCTTACCCACGATGGGGTGATTAAGCGGACCAATCTCCAGTCCCAGGTAATTTTCTGTGATGCCTTGGCGCAACCATGCAGTACGATCCATCAACTACTCCAATGACCAATTGCAATAGTGCAAAAACAGGCCGAACGGTATTTTGCTTGGTGCAGAATCTAATCGCGACTTGTGCTTGCGAGCGTGCCTCAATCTTTTTTGGTGGGCAAGATTTTTCGCAACGTTGGGCGTCGAGCATCTGGCGCAGAAGATCCAGCTTGGGCTAAGGTATCTCGAAATGGGGTGCGTTCAATGCTTCTGTGTTGCCGGTACGTAGATACTGCAGCGCATTGCGCTGTTGCAGTGCAAACGCGCTCCATCTGTCTACCAATTCCGTACTGTTTTATCCGGACGGCTCGCATGCAACATGCAGGTGTCGGGCTGGGCATTGGCGGCGTCGCTGCCCATCCCTTCACTGATGCGCCCACGATTTTGCTGGCGACCACGCCTGTCGCTCGAAGCGCCCGCGTTCTCGCTCGATCCCGACCGCCATGCACTGGTGCTGGCACGGGGTTCATATCCCGTTTATCCTTTGGAGTACGCGCCCCGGTGACCCGGGGGACTTTTCCCGAGAGTTAGATGTCCGAGATGTCCGAAACGATTGCACTTAACGTCACTCCACTGCAGCAGATTGCGCCGCTGGCTTCCACCTTTCCCGTCACGGCGTCGCACGATGCGGCATTGCGGGCCTCCGGTAGCGATCCCCAGGTGGAACTGCGTTGGCAGGGCGAAGCGCTGGCTGGCGGCTGGTGCCTGTTCACCGACGAAGACAAGATTGATGTGGAAGGGAAGCGTTCGGATCCCTACTTCAAGTTGGACTTGAATCCTGACCTGTTCCTTTCGCAGAACTGCGTTTGCCACCTGACTGTCTATCGCGCAACCTGTGGACCCCGTTCGCCGAGCGGTATCGACACGAACCGGCGACGCGCGGCGACGAGACCACTCCGGAAAAGATCGCGCGCTTCAAGCGTGAGGAGAGCTTCATGAAGGCGCGCTGGGGCAAGGCGTTGCAGCAGGATCCGTACTACAAGGTCAATCTCACGGTGGAATCCACGCCGTTCACGCTGGCCTATCCGCCGCGCCCTTGGGAACCGCAATCGTCGGGTCGAGCGCTTGCATGAGCGCGCGCCATTGCGCCGCAAGCGTCGGGATCGGGAAGCGCCTGCCTTGGCTTGCGCTGGCGCTCGGCACGATGCTCGCCGGGTGCCACAGGCAGCCGCCGATTTCCGACGAAGGCATCGCCGCGGCGACCGAGCCGGCGTTCGCGCCCTATGCTGGGCCGGTCTCCGACTTGCCTGCGGGCGGACGTTGCAGCCTGGATGCGGTCGACGGCAAGCCGGCACAGCAGGCCCGCGTCAGGCCGCCCAGCTGGGTCACGTTCGGCGGCTGGATGGCGGATGCGGCGGATGCGGTGCCCGATGCGGCGATCCTCGTGCTGAACTCCGCTGCGGCGTCGTACGCGGTTCCCATCGTCGCTGGCGGTGAACGGCCGGATGTCGTCCAGGCGTTCGGCAAGCCGGCGTTGCTGCGATCGGGTTACAACCAGCGGGCGTGGTTGCCGGCCATCCAGCCCGGACGCTATCGGGTCTTCCTGGTCTACGGACGCGACAAGGCCGCGTCGGCATGCGCAATGGGAACGCTCGCCGCTGGCGCGCCTTGAGCGCTGCTTCTAGCGCCACAGCTACTGGCGTTCGCTATAGCCGCCGCTGGCGCACGTCGTTCGGCGAGGTGAAGCTGTGCAGCGGCCTGGGCCGGTCGCTGCCGGAAAGCGCCTGCAGCAGATACGGATCTTGCAGGAGCTGATGTAGCCGTTGCGAATTCGGATAAGGCAGCGGTAGCTGCCCGCTTTCGAACGTGACGTCGTCTTTGGAGGCGATGTAGTACAGCACGCCTTGCGCCTGCGCCTGGGTGGCCTCGTGGCGGGCGCGCAGCGCCTCCATATCGACGTGGAATCGTTCGGCCCAGCCACCGAATAAGGTGAGCGTAAACAGCGCTGCCACCGCGTAAGTGCCGCGTTGGACCAGCGCAGGAACGTTGTGACGCAGTTGCAGCAGGCGGATGGCGAACCAGGCATTTGCGAACAACCCGGGAATGAGAATCTCGGTATAGCGCGGAGAAAGTTCCACCAGGTCGTGGCCTCGCCCATAGGCAATGGCGGCGGCCTGCAGGCCGCCCCAGGCCAACAGACCGGCCATCGTGATGTCGGTCTTGCCGGCTGGCCGGGCATACAGGGTCAATGCCACGCCGAGCACGCCGGGCAGCCAAAGCAGCAGCGCAGGCACGTGCATGCCGCGCACCGGCCAGCTCAATACGCGGGTCAGGCCGCCAAACAGCTCGAGCCCGGATTGCGCGCGCATGACGGCATGCTCGGGGATGACCGGCATGCTTTTGTACGCCAGCACGGCGATCGCCAGCAACAGGCAAATGGCCAGGACGGATGGCCACCTGCGCCCGGGCAGCAGCCAGGCGGCCAGCGCATAGGTGGCCGCCGCTGCGACCGGCGTCAGCAGGCCCGATGCCATCGTGAGCACGCTGATCACGCAGAGCAAGACAACGCCGCCGATGGCGATGAGATTTTCATGCATTGCCGCGGCGAGCGAGACCGCCAAGACGGCAGACAGGATCAGGAAGTAGAACTGGCTCTGGAAGCCGACCAGGAAGTTCTCCCAGGAGTAGGGCAGCACCGCCGCGCAGATCGCCACGGCAATCAACAAGAAACGCGAGCGCAGCGAGGCGCCGATGCGCATGCCGTGCCAGACCAGAATGGCGGGAATCATTGCGTAGATCGCCGCGCTGATCCTGGCTTCGTAGATGTTGTTCCATTGTCCGGTTGCGAGGTAGCTCACCAGCGTCACCAACTTGGTAGGCACAATCCGATGTTCGTTGTGCGCATGCAACAGATCGGCCAAGCCTAGCGAGCCCGACAGCAGTGGTTTCAGCAGATGGTCGCCCTCCGCATCCCATTGATCCCAGAACGGCATGCTGACGGCAAAGTGTTCGATGTAAAGCAGGCGCGCGGCAAGTGCGACCAGGCCCACGGCCACAGCGATCCACCATGCGGAACCAGGCCGGAACTGACGCAGGCTGGCACGTGTATGTTGCATGTCAGTTCCGTTCATGCTGGCCGCTCTTTGAAGGTGAGTGCCTTGTGGCCGAAGTAGCTGGTGAACACAGGCACCGCCACGCCGATCGCGTGCGCCAGCGTTTCAGGATGGAAGCGCATGCCCATCGCCGGAAAAATCCAGCGTGCGAGGATCAGGCTGCAAGCGAGCGTCTGCAGCACGGCGGCGATATTGATCAGGGTGAACCAGATGGCCTGGTGCCTCAGGCCGGTGCTGGCCGCTTCGAACACGAACATGCGGTTGAGCAAGAACGCGGTGAGCATGCCGATGAGATAGGCCACCACGATCGACCATGTGTACGGCATGACCTGGCCGAGCAGGATGCGCGAGCCGAAATTGGCAGCGGCAGCGGTCCCTCCCGCCAGCAGGAACTTGATGAACTTGCGCGATGTCATGCCTGAAGCACGGCTTCTGCCAGGCGGTCCGCCGCTTGCAGGCTCTCGGAGATCGAACGGTCCTCAGGGTAGTAATAGGCGGTGTCGGCCATGAAAAACCCGTTCAGCGGGGTCCGCATCGCCGGCAGGCGATCCTGGAAGCCTGGCGGGCAGATGGTCTGCGCGAATTCATAGCGGTGGCAGTGGGTTGCCAGCACCCAGTCGCGCTGGAAGGACGGATTCAGCTTCGGCAGATAGCCAAGCACTTCTTCGATCAGCGCTTCGTTGCGCATGCTCCATTTCGGGTGGGTCTTGGGCATGTAGAACGGGGCGTACAAGATCTTCTGCCCTGGTGGTGTGGTGGGGTTGAGGTTGCTGTACTCGATCACGCCCGGGATCGCGATGCTCGGGTCGCTGATGTTCATCCAGAAGTTTTCGCTGACCGGCTGCTTCAGTTTGAGGATGACGCAGGCGACCGGAATATTTTCGATGGCGCGGATCTGGGCGCTGAAATCGGGTGGCAGGCCCGGTACCATCGCCGGTACGTATTGGATGGGGGCCGTGGAGACCACGCCATCGTAGGCAACGAACTGGCCGCCGGCGCGTACGCCGCTGACGCTGCCGTTTTCGCTGACGACTTCGTCGATGCCCTGCGACAACACAATGCGACCGCCGCGGGCGGTGATGTCTGCGGCCATCTTGTCGAGCAGGGTCATCGAGCCGCCATCCAGGTAGCCCAGGCTTTCGTGCATGAGGCTGCGCCGCGACAACGCGATGCGCTTGATGCGCGTGCCGATCCAGCTCGCGGAAAGATTGTCCCGGTACTCGAAGAACTTCAGCCGGAATGCGTCCCTCCACATCACGTCGTACGCCTTGTCGCCGATCCACTTGCGGATCCACGTGGTCGCATTGACCTTGTCCAGCGCCGTCCAGTCCTTGATACCCTTGGTGTACATGACGTGCAGCGCGTAGCGCAATTTGCTGATCGGCCCAAGATGCGGGAAGCCCAGCAATGCGAACGGCGTGCCCCACTTGTAGAGCTTGCCATTGTAGAAATAGCCCATCTTGGTGTCTGTCCAATGCAGCTTGTCGGACAGGCCGTAACGGCTCAGCAAAGCGAACAGCGGATCGTCGGTCTTGCAGATGAAGTGATAGTAGCGCTCGATCGGAAGGCCATCGAAATCGAAGGTGGCGGACATGCCGCCGATGCGGTCGTCGCGTTCGTAGATGTCCACGCTGTGGCCGGCGTCGAGGAGCCGAACGGCCGCCATCAGGCCCATGGGGCCGGCGCCGACGATCGCGTAGTGCTTCTTTGAGGTCATGTCATTGGCTTCAGTAGAGGGTCGCCAGCGCCAGCAGTCAGGGGCGGCGCGGCAGGCAGGAGGCAAGTTTAGCGTGTCATCGCCATGGGTGATGCGGTGGCGGGGTGCGTCAGGTCCGCGGGGCGCGGGGCGTCATATGCAGAGCGCCAGGCGTGGAGGGCCAGGATCGGCGGTGCCGCTGCGCGCAGTCCAAACAGGCGCCAATCGCCCCACGCCACGGCAACCGGACGCAATCCCGGATTCGGCAAGACACCGGAACAGGCGATCGACATCGACTCAAGGGCGACGCGCGGCACCCAATGACCGCATCAACACCGACGCCGCTCGTCGTCCATCGCTTCCGCTGAAGCCAGCCTGCAGGCGGCGAGCAGGCCGCCGGTCAGTGCCAGCGTGGTGCCGAGATGGATCGCGGAGGATGCACCGTCGAAAGGCTTGTCGAAGGCGTAGGCGAGCGCAGCCACCGCGAGATTGAGCGCGACAACGGCGTATAGCGCCGGCGGGAAGCATCGAGCCAGCATGAGCAGGATCACCAGCATGCTCGCCAAGAAGCTGAAGTAGGCGCCTTGATGAATGACCGTCTGCCCAGGCTCGTAGATCACCAGGATCCAGAACAGGAAGGACAGTGCCGCCGCGAGCGCCAGGTCGGATGGAAACCGTAGCGGGCGCATGCTACGGCGCTTGACCAACGCGTAGGCAACGCAGGGCAGCAACCACAGCGGCGATGCGAACCACATCGAATACGCGCCGTAGAAAAAGCTGTTCTCCACGACGGTGGTGATCGCGGCCGGGCTGCGATTCCAGAACAGTGCCGCTACGTCGCCGAAAAAGCTGAAGCTGCCATGCATCAGGGTATTCAGGTTGGAGGCGCGCCCGGCGAGCCATGGCCACAAACCGAGATCGGCATAGGCCGCACGCAGCACGTGCAAGAACGAGTCCTGGGTGACCGGAATGTGCCCGGCGAAATGCCATTTCAGCAGTCGGTCGCCTGGTGGGTCGATGAGGCGCTGGTAGCCGACCCAAGGCAGGTAGGCCGCCACCGCGAGGGCGCCGGTCTTGAGCAGCACCGGCAACGCCTGGCTGCGTTTCAGCAACACGAAGGCGGCCGTGGATCCCACCAGGGCAAACAGCGCGCCGCCATGCGACAGCATGGCCAAGGCTGCCGCAAGCCCGGCCATCGACCAGCGCGCCGGCCTGGCGATGTTGGACGGCCCGAACAGGGCGATGTGGAAGATGGCGCAAAACGTCGCCGCGAAGAGCTTGGGCCAAACGAACAGGCCGTTGAGCAGCACCAGCGGGGAAAGCGCGAGCGCGAAGACGATCGCGGCCCGTTGCGAACGCCGCGGCAGCGTGCCGGCCAGGACCAGCAGCGGCACGAGTACCAGCGCTTGCGCCCACGTCGACAGGGCCTGATAGATCAGGCCGCCGTGCGGCAGCCAGGAATGGAAGAACAACAGGTACAGGCCCGATTGCAGCGGCGGCCGATCGCTGCTCAGCCAGTCGCCGATCATCGGCACGTCCAGGCGCCCGGCCGAAACCATGTCGGCGAAGGTGAGCGGCAGCCACGAGTCCATCGGCAGGTTGCGCCAACGATTGGCGGCGATCTGCCAGTCCTGCCCGTCCCATGAAAACGGATAGAGGCCGATCCACAGAATCAGCAATGCCAGCAGGAACGAGGGGAAAAACAACCGGTGCAGCGCGGCGGCGTCGGCAATCGGCGCCGGTCCCCGGCGCAGCCGCAGCGGCAACGCAAGCAGCGGCAGGGCGGCAGCGCCGTAGGCGATGATTCCGCCGAGAGTGGGAGATGCAATGTAGCCCGCAATGACGCACCCGGATGCCGCGCCGAGCGCCAGGAGCGCGCACAGCGCCCGCGCCGGCACCGTCCATGTTCGTGGCAGCAGCCAGCCGGCGAGGATCAGCCACAGATGCGCGGTCAGGATCGCCAACGCCATCGGCAGCGCATGGGTCGGCAGCGTCGTGGCCAGCCCGGCATGCTCCAAGCCCAGGCCTGCCCAGCCGAACGTGCCGGTGGCGTCGTCGACCAGCCGAAGGTAGAACGCGCGCGTCTGGGCCGCCTCGGGCAATTGCAGGGTGACCGGCTTCCAGCTGTCGCCGATGTTGTCCGTCTTCAAGGCCGAAGTGAAACTGCCATCGGTGGCGACCGCCAGCACGCGCACGCCCTCGGTCGCGGGATACCCGGCCATCATCACGGTGACGCGGCGCGTCCCGGCGGGGTATGCGGTTGTGCTGATCTGGCCGGTGGAAGCGTCGCCCTGGTCGCAATAGGTGATGCGTCCGTCGACGCTCGGCGCCTGCTTGAGATAGGGCGAGTGCTGCGGCGGGCAGCCACCGTCCTGCACGAAGTCCGGATGCGGCGACTGCTGGCATGCGAGCAGCGACATGCTCAGGATGACAATCGCATGCCATTTACGAAATAGGCGGAACATGGACGTTTCTTCGAAAAGTGAGCGAGTAGGCGCTCTGGCAAGGGGCGCGCGGATGCCGCCGCGCAGCGGGTGGAGCATTGGTTTTCCCGGTGGCATTCGTGGCGAGAGCGGAGCAGCCGGCGTGCATGCACCCGAAAATGGAATATACCGTCAATGCAAGTGATTTGGTACGCCGCGCCGTACGCCGCACACACCGGTATTGGCGCCTGCCCCCTGCCCCCTGCCAGCGCCGCTCAAATCCTTGTCGCTTTCTACCCATCGGATACCCATCCTCGCGCCTTGCCCATCATGAAAATGGCGCATGTGCGCCTTCTCCCTCCCACCAGGGCGGGCGTCATTGCTTCGGGGTGATGGTGGTTTCCCAGCCCGCCGGGTTGAGCTTGATGGTATGTGAGCCCGGCTGGTCGAGTTTGCGCAGTTCTGCGGCGGATCCGTAGTCGATAAAGCGTGGCCGCAGCATGTGGTCCTTGTTCAAAAGGCAGATAAACAGCAGCAATAGCAGCGTGCAGTTGGCGCCTTGCCGTTCGCTGCCAAGCAGGTCTTTCAAGCAGATGAAGACGGTCCACCAGAAGACGATCTTCAACGCGAAGAAATAACGGTCGCCGTGAAGCAGCGACAGCATCGGCTCGACGGTGAACTTGTGGGCTGCGGCGAAGACTTCCAGGATTGCGAAAGCAAGAACGAGAAACATGCCAATACGGGCTGCTGGGACGAGCTTGCTGAAAAACAGGATATATGACCCGACTGCTGTGTAACCGATCGGCCAGAACACCGGGCGAAGCGGGTTATAGCCCAGGATATGCAATGGAGCGGCTTGCCCGAGCGAGCCTACGATGAGGTGGGCGAGGGACGTGATCGGGGGATGGCTGGGCGCGGATGTGTACAGGAATGACAGTTGGATCACTGCACACGCCGCCACGACCGCCCATGCAGTGAAGTCGCGCTGTTCGAAGTATGCGGTGGCAATGGCGAGCGGGTTCGAGCGCCTGGTGACGCGCAGGGCGAGAAAGCCAAAGAAGCTCAGCGCCATCAGCGCAATGCAGATGATCGAGAAGGGGCCGGTCAACGCGGCGAGGGCAAGCACGCTCCTGAGCAGGTGTCTGCTGATCGGATTGCTGGCTTTCGGGGCGATGAAACAGTAGGTGATCAGTGGAAACTGCAGGAACCATTGAATGTTGGTGATCGTGCCGAACACCTCCCCATTCGTGGGAGTGAACAAGAACGCAGCCAGGACCAGATACGGCGGAATCAGCGGGCGCAGGTTCTTCGCGCAAATGAAGATCGACCCGGCGGCGACCGCGATCGCGCTGGCGTTATAGATCAGCGGCGTGTATGCCGCGCTGACGAGTGAGGCGAACCATGTCACCAGCCGCGGCGCGGCGTGCAGATAGCCTGCGTATGGGCTGAACAGCAGCAGTCCCCGCTGTTCCAGTTGGTCTTTCAAGAAAAGAACGGCGTCTTCCGCCCACAACTGCGGATGCGCCAGGGCATCATTGGATTTCAGGCAGACCAGCGCGAAAGCAAGCAAGAACAGGCCGAGATCGTATCTCCTCAAGTCGATCCGGTCGTCGCTGCGTGGGTTCATCGACGTCGGGTCTGTTCAGCGCTGCAGCACGATACGGCTATACCGCGGATCGGTGTAACTCTCACGGATCGCGTCCTCGAACGGCGTCTGGCGTACGCCGAATACCGCTTCGGTATCGATACCCTTGAAGTCGTCGCCGGCGCTGAGCGCTTTGAGCTGGTCGGCGGTGAACGGCGGCTTTGCGCTGAACAGCGAATACACGCGCAGCAGGAAGGCAAAGAACCCGATTGGGATATGCACGATGAGCGTACGCAGCTTCTTGACCCGCTTGATGGTCTTGATGATGTCCACGTAATCCACGCGTGTGTCGCCGACGATGTCGTAGACCTCGCGGTCGGGCTCGCGTTCGATGCATTTGGCGATGCAGCGGCAGAAGTCGCGTTCGTACAGCGGTTGGCGCATGAACCTGCCGTCGCCGGGAATCGGGAACACGGGGGTCTTGGCCATGAAGCGCGACAGCCAGCCCAGGTGCTTGGGATCGAACCAGCCGAACATCAGGGTCGGGCGCAGCACGCAGTGGCGCAGGCCGCTGGCCACTACCATCTGTTCCTGCGCGCGTTTGGTGTTGGTGTAGTCGTCCTTGGCCAGCGAGTTCACCACCGAGGAACTGATGTGGACCAAGTACGGCACCTTGGCCGCGCGGCAGGCGTCGAGCACGTGCGAGGTGGCCACCAGATTGTTGCGGGTGAACAACGCGGCGGTCTTGCCGGTGATCTGCGCGTGCAGTTGGGCGACGCAGGCGGCGCCTTCGAACTCGCGCGCCCAGTCGCCGGGTTCGGCCAGATCCGCGTGCACCACGCGCACCGCCGGGTGCAGCTCGCGCAGGATCTGCAGGTTGTGCGCGTGCTTGTCGATCGCCACCAGCTGGGTGTAACCCTGCTCCTCGAGTTCGACGATCAGGTTCTGTCCGACCAGCCCGGCGGCTCCGGTGATGACGATCTTGGCGTGTTTGTCGGTCATGTCAGAGCTTGATCCTGCGGAAAACGAACTCGGGGATGAACGTGATGATGAACATGATCGCCCACCAGAACCCCGGCAGGTAGGCGACGGCACGCCGCCGATCGACGGCGCGCACGATGCCCTGGGCGATCTGGTCTGGCTTGGCCCACAGTGCGCCCTTCTTGAAGGCGGCGGTCATCGGTGTGTCGACGAAGCCGGGCTTGATCGTGAGCACGTTGATCCCGGCCGGGCGCAGGCGCTGGCCGAGGCCGCTGAGATAGGCGCTGACCGCGGCCTTGGCGCTGCCGTACAGGTAGTTGCTGGCGCGGCCGCGGTCGCCGGCGACCGAGGAGATCACCGCCAGCGTCGCACCGGCCGCCAGGCGCGGCGCCAGCGCCGCGCACAGCGCGATCGTGGAGGTGCCGTTGGTGGCGAACTCGCGCAGCGACAGCGCGACCGAGGCGTCGCACGCGGCCTGGTCCGGCAGGGTGCCATGCGCGATCAGGACCACGTCCACGCCGCCGAGCGCCGACCATGCCGCGTCTAACACGGCGCCGTGCTGCGCGCCGTCGTTGACGTCGAGCACGCCGACGCTGCTCTTGGCGCCGCGCACGGACAGGTCTGCCGCGATCGCCTCCAGGCGTGCGGCCTGGCGGCCGAGCAGATGGATCGCCGCGCCGCGTGCGGCGTAGCGCCGGGCAGTGGCTTCGGCGATGGCCGAGGTGGCACCGATGATGAGGACGCGTTGCATGGTTACTCCGTGACCCGGCGCCAGAAGCCGGAAGAAAAACGTGGGTCGAGATAATCGGCGAATTCCTGCCAGCGGCCGTAGGCGCGCTGGAACGAGGTCGCGGCCATGCGCGCATCCTTGGCAGGGTACAGAGCGCCGCCGGCCGCGTCGACGATGCGGTCCAGCCGCTCCAGCAGCCGGAAGACGTCCGGCCCGCTATTGGGGAAATCCAGCGCCAGGGTGGTGCCCGGGCGCGGAAACGACAGCATGCCCAGCGAGCGCGCGGCGCCGAATTCCTTCAGCACCGCCAGGAACGAGCCGCTGCCGCTGCGCGCGATCTCCGCCAGCAACGCGTCGATGCCGTCGCGCGAGGCGGCCGGCGGCAGTACGCACTGGTACTGCAGGAAACCGGCCGGGCCGTACATCCGATTCCAGTTGCGGATGCCGTCCAGCGGATAGAAGAACGGCAGCAAGTGGCTGACCGCGCGCTTTCGCGGTGCAGGCTGGCGCCAGAAGTACAGCGCGTTGAACGGCCGCAGCGACAGCTGGTTGACCAGCGAGAATGGGGGCGTCAGCGGCATCGGCAGGCCTGCGCCCGGGGGTTTGGGCCGTTCTTCCGGCAGGCCGGGGCAATGGTCGGCGCGGGTGAAGTGGCCGCGGCCGCGCGCGCGGCCGCTGGCCAGGCAGTCGATCCAGGCGACGCTGTATTCGTGGCTGTCGGCGGAGGCGGCCGACAAGGCGAAGAACTCGTCGAGTGAGCCGAAACGGATGTTCTCCGTTTCCAGCGCGGCGCTCGCGACCCGGCGCAACTGGAGCTGCGCCCAGGTGATCAGGCCGGTCAATCCGAGGCCGCCGACGGTGGCCGCGAACCAGCCTTCGGCGTCGTCGTCGGGGCTGCACACGTGGCGCGTGCCGTCGCTGCGCAGCAGCTCGAAGGCGCGCACATGGTGGCCAAAGCTGCCGGTGCGGTGGTGATTCTTGCCGTGCACGTCGTTGGCGATGGCGCCGGCCACGGTCACGTAGCGGGTGCCCGGGGTCACCGGCAGGAACCAGCCCTGCGGCAAGGCCAGGTCGATGATCTCGGCCAGGGTGACCCCGGCTTCGCAGCGCAGCAGGCCGGTCGCCGGATCGAATGCGATGAACCGGTCCAGGCTGCGCGTGCACAGCAAGCTGCCGTCCGGGTCCAGGCAGCTGTCGCCATAGCTGCGGCCGTTGCCGCGCGGCAGCGCATGGCCGTCGAATGCCGGCAGGTTCGCCGCGCGGTCGGTGACAGGCAGCAAGGCTTGCGTCGCCTTCGGATAGCGCCCCCAGGATTGCCCCGCGTCCGCCATCAGATCGCGCTCAGCGCGAACAGCCCGCACAGCACCACCACCACCTGGCTGACCCGGTCGGTGGCGGCGAACACGATCGGGTCGTCGTGCATGTCGCCGCGGTGCGCGATCACCCAGACCCGGCTCACCCAGTACAGCAGGACCGGGCACACCAGCCACAGCACTTTCGGGTGGCGGTACAGTTCCACGCTCTCCGGGCTGTTGATGTACAGCGCCATCACCAGCACCGCGATGTAGCCGGCCGCCGCGCCCATCGATTGCAGCAGCGACAGGTCCTCCACCGAGTAGGCGCGCCCGCTGGCCCTGGTCTTGCCGCTGCTGAGCATCGCGTGCAACTCGGTGTAGCGCTTGAGCAGCGCCAGCGACAGGAAGATGAACATCGAGAACGCCAGCAGCCAGAACGACAACTCGATGCCGATCGCCATCGCGCCGCCGATGATGCGCACCGTGTACAGCGCCGCCAGCAACACCACATCGATCATCACGATCCGTTTCAGGCGCAGCGAGTACGCCAGCGTCATCACGTAATAGGCCAGCAGCACCAGGGTGAATTCCAGGTTGCAGGCCAGCGACAGCGCGAGCCCGGCCACGGTCAGCGCCGGCGCGGCGAACAGGCCGTGCAGCAGGGGAAGACTGCCGGCGGCGAACGGACGCTTGCGCTTGCGCGGGTGCTGCCGGTCCGGGGTGAGATCGAGTAAATCGTTCAGCACGTACACGCCGGAGGCGCACAAGCCGAACGCGATCAGCGCGATCGCCGCCTGCAGCACCGACTCCGGATCCAGGAAGCGATGCGCGGTCAGCAGCGGGACGAACACCAGCAGGTTCTTCAGCCACTGGTGCAGCCGCAACGCCTTCAGCCAGGCGCGGGCGCGCGGCGGCGCGGGCCAATGCGCGTGCACCGTGGTGCGCTGTGCGGCGGCCTTGCTGAGCGCGCTGCCATTGTTGACGACCCAGGCGCCGCCGGCTTTCTCCCACACGTGCAGATCCACGCTGCCGTTGCCGGCGTAGTCGAAATTGCCGGCACCGAACGCTTCGACCAGGACATCGGCCTTGTTGCGCCCGGAGAGATTGCGTTTGCCGTCGCTGGCGATCACCTGCTCGAACAGGCCCAGATACTCCGCGATCGGCGTCACCAGCAAGGCATCGGAGGCGGTGCACAGCACGCGCGGACGCTGCGTGGTGGTACGCAGCAGTTCCAGCACTTGCTCGTTGTAGGGCAAGGTCTCGGCCGGCAAGGTGACGCGCGAAGCCAGTTCGCGCTTCAGCGCCGCTTTGCCGCGCAGCAACCACAGCGGCAGCAGGAACAGGTACAGCGGATTGCGTGCCAGCAGCGCCAGCACCGACTCGTAGAGAATGTCCGAGTTCAGCAGGGTGCCATCCAGATCCACGCACAGGGCGCGCCCCGGAACTGCCGGACGGTGGGGCGTTGGACTGGAGGGGACGGGCATTCTCTGGCCTGGCGGTCCATTGCGGGGCCGCGATTATACCTATATGAATCAGACGGCCTTGTCGTGAGGCAGCAACTCGGCCCGGATCATCGCCAGCGCGCCGACCACAATGGCGTACCACAGCGTGACCAAGCGCGCCGCCACCGCCACGGCGATCGCGTCGGCGGTGGCGACGCCGAGGCGGTCGAGCATCATCACGATCGCCAGTTCGGTGGTGCCGACGCCGCCGGGCACGAAGGACAGCGCGCCGACCAGCATCGCCAGCGGGTAGATGCCGAACGCCACGATGGGATCCAGCTGCAGGCCCATCCCCAGGCACAGAACCACGAACACCAGGGAGGTCAGGCCCCAGGCCAGCACCCCGGCGAACATACTTTGTCCGAACTGGCGCACACCGAGGCAGCCGCGCAGTTCCAGCGCCGCGGCCAGCGCGAACTGCGCCGGGCGCTGCAGCCAGCGGCCGGGAATCCACCGCGCCAGCGCGGTCAGCCGATCCAGCAACGGCGGCCAGGCGGCCGCGCCGAACAACAGGCCAACGAAGGCCAGGACCACTGCCGCAAGCACGCCCAGCGTGGGAAAGACCGGAGCGGCCAGCAGCGACAGCGCCAGGATCACCAGCAGGTCGGAGGCGCGCTCGAACACGAACACGGCGATGGTGCGCCGCGCCGGTACGCCCATGCGGACGAAATAGCGGATACGCAGCAATTCGCCGGCTTTGCCCGGCGTTGCGGTCAACGCGAAGCCGGCCAGGTAGCCGGCCAGTCCGGTGCCGAACGGGACTGGATGGCCGTAGCGCTGCAGCAGCCAGCGCCAGCGCCAGTAGCGGAACAGGTAGCTGGCGCTGACCGGCAGCGTGGCCAGCGCCATCAGCTGGCCGACCTCGCTCAAGCGCGAGAACGTCCCGTTGCCGCGGTCCACCCAGAACAGCGTGGCCACATAGCCCGCGCACAACAGCAGCACGAACCTGGCCAGATGGTCCATGCGCCGCCGCCGCGGCATCGGCATGCCGTCGGCGCCGGAGGGCGGCAGCGAGGTCATTGGAGCCGCATCGGCGTCAACCCAGTGCCGTTTCCAGTTCCGGGAGCAAGGTGAACAAGTCACCCACCAGCCCGATGTCGGCGATCTCGAAGATCGGCGATTCCGGGTCCTTGTTGATCGCCACGATGGTGCCGGCGTCCTTGATCCCGGTCAGGTGCTGGATCGCGCCGGAGATGCCGACCGCCACGTACAGGTCCGGGGCGATGATCTTGCCGGTCTGGCCGACCTGCAGTTCGTTGGGCACGTAGCCGGCATCCACTGCCGCGCGCGAGGCGCCGACCGCGGCGCCGAGCTTGTCGGCCAGCGCGTAGATGATCTGGAAATTCTCCGCCGAACCCACGCCGCGGCCGCCGGAGACCACACGCTTGGCGCTCTGCAGGTCGGGGCGGTCGGAGCTGCCGGCGGCCAGGCCGACGAAGCGGGTGTGAGTGGGCAGCGTGGCGCTCACGCTGGCCGCTTCGATCGCCGCGCTGCCGCCTTGCGCCGCTTCCGGCCACGAGGCGCTGCGCACGGTGGCGACCACGGTCTGGTCGGCGGGCGCCTGCACGCTGATGATCGCGTTGCCGGCGTAGATCGGTCGCTTGAATGCGTAGTCGCCATCGACCGCCATCAGGTCGGAGATCTGGTTGACCCCGAGCAGCGCGGCGACCACCGGCATCAGGTCCTTGCCGAAGGTGGTGGAGGGGCCGAACACGTGGCTGTAGCCCTGCGCCAGCTGCGCGATCTGCGGCCCCAGCACCTGCGCGATGGCGTATGCGTTGGCCGTGTCGGCCACGGTGAGCACGCGGCGCACGCCGGCGATCTGCGCGGCCTGCGCGGCGACCGCGGCCGGGTCGGCGGCCAGCACCACGATGTCGATGGCTTCCGGCGACAGCGCCTGCGCGGCGCTGACGGTCTTGGCGGTGGCCGCGTTGAGCTGGCTGTTCAGGTGTTCGGCGACGACGAGGATCTTGGCCATTACAACAACCCCTTCTGCTTGAGTGCGGCCACCAGTTCGGCGGCGTCCTTGACCATCACGCCGCGGCTGCGCTTGGGCGGCGGGGCGTAGTGGGTGGTGATGAGGCTGTCGTTGGACTCCACACCCAGGTCGGCGAAGGCCAGGGTCTGCAGCGGCTTGCTCTTGGCTTTCATGATGTCCGGCAGCTTGATGAAGCGCGGCTCGTTCAGGCGCAGGTCGGTGGTGACCACCGCCGGCAGGTCCACTTCCAGCGTTTCCAGGCCGGCGTCGACCTCGCGGGTCACCGTGGCCTTGCCGTCGGCGACCACCAGCTTGCCGGCGAAGGTCGCCTGCGGGCGGCCCCACAGCGTGGCCAGCATCTGCCCGGTCTGGTTGGCGTCGTCGTCGATCGCCTGCTTGCCCAGGAGTACCAGGTCCGGCTGCTCCTGCTCGACCAGCTTGAGCAGCGCGCGGGCCGCGGTCAGCGGCTGGATCGCGGCATCGGTGACGACGTGGATGGCGCGGTTGGCGCCCATCGCCAGGCCGTTGCGCAGGTGCGCGGCGGCATCGGCCGGGGCCAGGGTGACCACCACCACCTCGCTGGCGATGCCGGCATCGCGCAGGCGCAGCGCCTCTTCCAGGGCGATTTCGTCGAACGGGTTGGGGGAAAGCTTGACGCCCTCGGTCACGACGCCGGAGCCGTCCGGCTTGACCTGGATGCGGACGTTGTAGTCCACCACGCGCTTGTAGGCGACGAGGATTTTCATCTTGTACGAGATCCTTGAGCAGTGCGGGGGGAAGCCCGGCGCGGCGGCTGGCACGGGGCAGTCGGTGGATTCTAACCGGCGGCGGCTGGCCATGCGATGGCGTATGGTGATCGTCGGCGGTGGTTGCCTCAGTCTGAACCCGGCACAGCAGGCGCAGGCGACCATCCCGGGCAAAGCGTATATGCTTTTCGGTTTGGACAGCGGAGCGCGTCGCAGCGCCCGATCAGGAGACGTCATAGTGGCTACTTGGCTTGTAACCGGCGGCGCCGGGTTCATCGGCGGCAATTTCGTGCTGGAGGCGGTGTCGCGCGGCGTGCGCGTGATCAATCTGGACGCCTTGACCTATGCCGGCAATCTGAACACGTTGGCGTCGCTGGAGGGCAATCCCGATCACGTCTTCGTGCAGGGCGATATCGGCGACCGCGCGCTGGTCGCGCAGCTGCTGCGCGAGCACCAGCCCGACGCCGTGCTGAACTTCGCCGCCGAGAGCCATGTGGACCGCTCGATCGACGGCCCCGGCGCCTTCATCCAGACCAACGTGGTTGGCACCCTGGGCCTGCTGGAAGCGGTGCGCGACCATTGGAAGGCGCTGCCGGAAGGGCCGCGCGCCGCGTTCCGGTTCCTGCACGTTTCCACCGACGAGGTCTACGGCACGCTCGGCGAGACCGGCAAGTTCTCCGAAACCACGCCGTACGCGCCCAATTCACCGTACTCGGCCTCCAAGGCCGCCTCCGACCACCTGGTGCGCGCGTTCCACCACACCTACGGCCTGCCGGTGCTGACCACCAATTGCTCCAACAACTACGGCCCGTACCACTTCCCCGAAAAGCTGGTGCCGCTGGTGATCGCCAAGGCGCTGGCCGGCGAACCGCTGCCGGTCTACGGCGACGGCAAGCAGGTGCGCGACTGGCTGTTCGTCGGCGACCATTGCGAGGCGATCCGTGCTGTGCTGGCCAAGGGCCGGGTCGGCGAAACCTACAACGTCGGCGGCAATTCCGAAAAGCAGAACATCGAGGTAGTGCAGGCGATCTGCGCGCTGCTCGATGCGCGCCGCCCGCGCGCCGACGGCCAGCCCCGCGCCAGCCAGATCACCCATGTCGCCGACCGCCCCGGCCACGACCGGCGCTATGCGATCGATGCATCCAAGCTGAAGCACGAACTGGGCTGGGAGCCGAAATACAGCTTCGAGCAGGGCATTGCCATCACCGTGGACTGGTACCTGGCCAACCAGGCCTGGGTGCAGGGCGTGCTCGACGGCAGCTACCGGCTGGAACGCATCGGCACGGCGGCATAACGCGAGTCCCTCGCAAGAGCCCGCACATCGATGTGCGGACTTCCTAGGAAGCACTTCATGACGCAACGCAAAGGCATCATCCTGGCCGGCGGCTCCGGCACCCGGCTGTATCCGATCACCAAGGGCGTCAGCAAGCAGTTGCTGCCGGTGTACGACAAGCCGATGATCTATTACCCGCTCAGCGTGCTGATGCTGGCCGGCATCCGCGAGGTGCTGATCATCAACACCCCGCACGAGCAGGCCTTGTTCCGCGCGCTGCTGGGCGACGGCTCGCAGTGGGGCATGCAGCTCGAATACGCGGTGCAGCCGAGCCCGGACGGACTGGCGCAGGCCTACCTGATCGGCCGCGATTTCATCGACGGCAAGCCGAGCTGTCTGGTGCTCGGCGACAACATCTTCCACGGTCACGGCCTGACCGAGACCCTGCGCCGCGCCGACGCGCGGCAGCACGGCGCCACCGTGTTCGGCTACTGGGTCAACGACCCGGAGCGCTATGGCGTGGCCGAGTTCGACCAGGCCGGCAAGGTCATCGACATCGCCGAAAAGCCGGCGCAGCCGCGCTCCAACTACGCGGTCACCGGCCTGTACTTCTACGACGGCCAGGCCAGCGAGCACGCGGCTGCGTTGACCCCCTCGCCACGCGGGGAGCTGGAAATCACCGATCTCAACCGCCGTTACCTGGACGCGGGCGAACTGCACCTGGAACCGCTGGGCCGCGGCTACGCCTGGCTGGATACCGGCACCCACCAGTCGCTGCACGAGGCTTCCAACTTCATCGAGACCATCCAGTCGCGACAGGGGCTGCAGGTGTGCTGCCCCGAGGAGATCGCATTCGGCCAGGGCTGGATCGATGCCGCGCAGCTGGAGAAACTCGCCGCGCCGCTGTTGAAGAACGACTACGGCAAATATCTGCATGAACTGGCTGTCCGAGGAACCGTTCCGTGAAAGTGATTGAAACCAATCTGCCTGGCTGCGTGGTGATCGAGCCGGCGGTGTTCGGCGACGAACGCGGCTATTTCTTCGAGACCTGGAACGCCGAGCGTTTCGGCCAGCACGGGCTGCCGACCAACTTCGTGCAGAGCAACGTCTCGACCTCGGCCAAGGGCGTGCTGCGCGGGCTGCATTACCAATGGCCGCGCCCGCAGGGCAAGCTGGTCAGCGTGCTGGAAGGCGAGGTCTACGACGTCGCCGTGGACATCCGCCTCGGCTCGCCGCAGTTCGGCCGATGGGCGGCGGTGGTGCTCAGCGCGGAGAACAAGAAACAGTTCTGGATCCCGGAAGGTTTCGCCCATGGCTTCGCGGTGCTGTCCGAGCGTGCGGTGTTCAGCTATCTATGCACCGACGTATACGTGAAGGAAGCCGACGCCGGCGTGCGCTGGGACGACGCGGCGATCGGCGTGGACTGGCCGATCAGCCAGCCGCTGCTGTCGGCCAAGGATGCGGTGGCCCCGTTCCTGGCCGACATCGCGGCCGAGCGTTTGCCGGTGTACGCGCCGTGACCACACTGGTGTTTGGTGCCAACGGCCAGGTCGGCCAGGAGCTGCTGCGCGCGCTGGGCGCATGCGGGCCGTTGCTGGCGACCACGCGCAGTGGACGCCTGCCCGACGGCAGCGCCTGCGAGACCGCCGACTTCGACCAGCCGCACACGCTGGGCGCCTTGCTGGATCGGCTGCAGCCGAGCGCCGTGGTCAATGCGGCGGCCTATACCGCGGTGGATCGCGCCGAACAGGAGCGCGACGCGGCCTTGCGCGCCAACGCCGAGGCGCCCGCGGCGATCGCCGGCTGGTGTGCGGCGCATGGCGTGCCGATGGTGCATTACTCCACTGACTACGTGTTCGATGGCCAGGGCAGCCGCCCATATCCGGAGGACGCGCGGACCGCGCCGCTCGGCGCATATGGCGCGACCAAGCTCGCCGGCGAAGCCGCGATCCGCGCTTCCGGCGCGCAGCACCTGATCTTGCGTACCGCCTGGGTCTACGCCGCGCATGGCAGCAACTTCCTGCGCACCATGCTGCGCGTCGGCGCCGAGCGCGACGAACTGCGCGTAGTCGCCGATCAGCTGGGCACGCCGACGCCGGCAGGGTTGATCGCCGATGTCACCGCGCAAGTCCTCGCGCAGCGCACTGCCGCGCAATCGGGGACCTGGCACCTGACCGCCGCCGGCGAGACCACCTGGCACGGCTTCGCCGAGGCGATCTTCGAAGAAGCGCTCGCTGCGGGCCTGCTGGCGCGCGCGCCGCGCGTGCTGCCGATCGCCACGGCCGAATATCCGACCCCGGCCAAGCGCCCGGCGTATTCGCGGCTGGACGTGTCCAGGCTGCAACGCGATTTTTCGCTGGTGCTGCCGGAATGGCGCGATGGCCTGCGCCGGGTGATCGGCGAACTGGCTGCGCAAGCGAAGCTTGTGTAAGGCACCGCGCGCGGGTTGAAGCAGAAACAAAAAAAGCCGGGCATCGCCCGGCTTTTTTCTTTTTCGCTGCAGCAGGACTCAAGTGCGTCCGTAGGTGTCCTCGAAGCGCACGATGTCGTCCTCGCCCAGATAGCTGCCGGACTGCACCTCGATCAGTTCCAGCGGCAACTTGCCCGGGTTCTTCAGGCGATGGGTCACGCCCAGCGGGATGTAGGTGCTCTGGTTCTCGGTGAGCAGCAGCACTTCCTCGCCACGGGTGACCTCGGCGGTACCGCTGACCACGATCCAGTGCTCGGCGCGGTGATGATGCATCTGCAGGCTCAGCGTGGCGCCGGGCTTGACCGTGATGCGCTTGACCTGGAAACGCTGGCCGTTGTCGATCGAATCGTAGGCACCCCACGGGCGGTACACCTTGCGGTGCCAGGTGGCCTCGGAGCGGCCGCTGGCCTTGATCCTGGCCACGATCTCCTTGACCTCCTGGATGCGCTCGCGGTGACCGACCAGCACCGCGTCGTCGGTCTCCACCACCACCACGTCCTGCAGCCCGACCATCGCGATCAGCCGCGAACCGTAGGCGTAGGTGTTGCGGCAATCGATCTCTATCACGTCGCCATGGTGCGCATTGCCCTGCGCGTCCTGCGGCGAGACTTCGAGCAAGGCCGACCAGGAACCGACGTCGTTCCAGCCGGCGTCGAGCGGCACCACCACCGCATCGGCGGTTTTCTCCATCACCGCGTAGTCGATCGAATCCGACGGGCTGGCAGCGAAGGCGTCCTTGTCCAGCCGGGTGAAGTCGGCGTCGCGCTTGGACGCTTCCCAGGCCTTGCTGCAGGCGTCGGCGATCGCCGGCTGGAAGCGGCGCAGTTCTTCCAGGTAGCGCGAGGCGCGGAACAGGAACATGCCGCTGTTCCAGTAGTACTCGCCCGAAGCAAGATAGCCCTGCGCGGTGGCCAGGTCCGGCTTCTCGACGAAGCGCTCGACCGCACTGACGCCGCTGCCGGCGCCGGCCTTGATGTAGCCGTAGCCGGTTTCCGGCGCAGTCGGCCGGATCCCGAAGGTGACCAGCTTGCCTTGCTCGGCGGCCGCCGCGGCCGCGCGCACGGCGGCCTGGAATGCCGCTTCGTCGCCGATCACGTGATCGGAGGGCAGGACCAGCAACAGCGGATCGGCGCCGTTGCGGGTGGCCTCCAGCGCCGCCACGGCGATGGCCGGAGCGGTATTGCGGCCCTTGGGCTCGAGCAGGATCGACTGTGGCTTGACGCCGATCTGCTGCAATTGCTCGGCGGCGACGAAGCGGTGCTCTTCGTTGGCGACCACGATCGGCGCATGCCCGGCGACCGGCGCCGCACGCAGCCAGGTGGCCTGCAGCATGCTGTGCTCGCCGACCAGCGGCAGGAACTGTTTCGGATAGGACTCGCGCGACAGCGGCCAGAGCCGCGTACCGGAGCCGCCGGACAGGATGATGGGTAGGACGTCGCTCATGGGCGGGGGAACTCCATCGTGCGTCTAGGGGGGGGAGGGGAGAGGGGTGATCAACCGCGCAACAGGTCGGAAATTTCCTGGGTGCGCTGTTCCAGCAATGCCGCATCGCCACGCGTTTCCACGTTCAGGCGCAACAGCGGTTCGGTATTGGAGCTGCGCAGGTTGAAGCGCCACTGCGCGAACTCGGCGCTGACGCCGTCGGTGTCGTCCAGCGCCGGCGACTGCGCGGCGTAGTGCTGCATCACCCGCGCCACCGCAGCCTTGGCATCGGCGACCTTGAAGTTGATCTCGCCGCTGCACGGGAATTTCTGCATGCGCGCCTCGACCAGATCGGCCAGCGAACGGCCCGACTGCGACACCAGCTCGGCGATCAGCAGCCACGGGATCATGCCCGAGTCGGCGTAGGCGAACTCGCGGAAATAATGGTGCGCGCTCATCTCGCCGCCGTACACGGCGTTCTCGCTGCGCATCTTCTCCTTGATGAAGGCATGCCCGCTCTTGCACAGCACCGGCACGCCGCCGGCGTCCTCGACCATCTCGATCGTGTTCCAGGTCAGGCGCGGATCGTGCACCACCTTGCCGCCCGGCTGCTTGGCCAGGATCGCCTGCGCCAGCAGGCCGACCAGGTAATAGCCCTCGATGAAGCGGCCGTTCTCGTCGAAGAAGAAGCAGCGGTCGAAATCGCCGTCCCAGGCGATACCGAAGTCGGCGCCGTGTTGCTTGACCGCCTTGGCGGTGGCTTCGCGATTTTCCGGCAGCAGCGGGTTCGGAATCCCGTTGGGGAAGTGGCCGTCCGGCTCGTGGAACACGCGCACGAACTCGAACGGCAGATGCGGCGCCAGCAGATCGACGATGGCGCCGGCGCCGCCGTTGCCGGCGTTGACCACCAGCTTCAGCGGCTTGAGCGAGCCGATGTCGATGTAGCTCAGCAGGTGCGCGATATAGGCGGACTTGTCCGGGCGGCTGTGCTGCGCCGCGGTCGGCGTGCCGGCCGGCGCGGTGTCGGCGGCCACGGTGTCGCGGATCGCGAACAGGCCGGTATCGGAGCTGATCGGGCGCGCGTTCTCGCGCACCAGCTTCATGCCGTTGTAGTCCATCGGGTTGTGGCTGGCGGTGACCATCACCCCGCCGGCGGCCTGCAGGTGATCGGTCTGGAAATACACTTCCTCGGTGCCGCACAGGCCGATGTCGATAACCTCGCGGCCGCTGGCGCGCAGGCCGGCCGACAGCGCGTCCTGCAGTCCCTGGCTGGCCAGGCGCACATCGTGGCCCACCACTACCGGCCCGCTCTCCAATTGCCCCGCCAATGCCACGCCGATGCGGCGCGCCAGGTCCTCGTTCAGTTCGTCGGGAACGCGACCGCGGATGTCGTAGGCCTTGAATGCGGGAAGCGACATAGGGCAGAAACCTTGCATGGGGGAACCTGGAGTGTAACGGCCCGGCCCTTAATCGGTCATTGCGGCAGTGCGCAGTAGCCGCGCGCGGCGAGCGGCTAGACTACTTGTCTACTTCCGATGCGGAGCTGGCGAATGGGCGACACCTCTACCCGGGCGACCGGACGGCGCGGCAAGCTGTTCCCCGACGCGGCCACGGCACTGGCCGACGTGGTCGGCGACGGCCAGACCCTGGCGGTCGGCGGCTTCGGCCTGTGCGGCATCCCCGAGGCATTGATCGCCGCGCTGCGCGACAGTGCGGTGACCGGCCTGACCGTGATCTCCAACAACGCCGGTGTCGATGGCTTCGGCCTGGGCCAGCTGCTGGCGACCCGGCAGATCCGCAAGATGATCTCGTCCTATGTCGGCGAGAACAAGGAATTCGAGCGCCAGTACCTGGCCGGCGAGCTGGAGCTGGAATTCAATCCGCAGGGTACCCTGGCCGAACGCCTGCGCGCCGGTGGCGCCGGCATTCCCGCGTTCTTCACCGCCACCGGCTACGGCACGGTCGTCGCGCAGGGCAAGGAGACGCGCGAATTCGACGGCAAGCACTACGTGCTGGAAACCGCGCTGCAGGCCGACGTGGCCCTGGTCAAGGCGTGGAAGGCCGACGCGGCCGGCAACCTGGTGTTCCGCAAGACCGCACGCAACTTCAACCCGGCCTGCGCGATGGCCGGCAAGGTCTGCATCGCCGAGGTCGAGCAACTGGTCGACACCGGCAGCATCGACCCGGACCAGGTGCACCTGCCTGGCATCTACGTGGACCGCATCGTGCACAACCCGCATCCGGAAAAACGCATCGAACAGCGCACGCTGCGCCAGAAGGACGCCTGACATGGCCTGGACCCGCGACGAAATGGCGCAGCGCGCCGCCCGCGAACTCACCGACGGCGCCTACGTGAACCTGGGCATCGGCTTGCCGACCCTGGTCGCCAACCACATCCCCGAGGGCGTGGACGTGTGGCTGCAGTCGGAGAACGGCCTGCTCGGCATCGGCCCGTTCCCGAGCGAGGACGAGGTCGATGCCGACCTGATCAACGCTGGCAAGCAGACCGTCACCGCGCGCGCCGGCGCCAGCTATTTCGGCAGCCACGATTCCTTCGCGATGATCCGCGGCGGGCATATCGACCTGGCGATCCTGGGCGCGATGCAGGTCAGCGCGCGCGGCGACCTGGCCAACTGGATGGTGCCCGGCAAGATGGTCAAGGGCATGGGCGGGGCGATGGACCTGGTCGCCGGGGTCAAGCGCGTGGTGGTGCTGATGGAGCACGTGGCCAAGGACGGCAGCCACAAGTTGCTGCCCGCCTGCGATCTGCCGCTGACCGGGGTGGGGGTGGTCGACCGGATCATTACCGACCTGGCGGTGTTCGATGTGAGCGCCGACGGCCTGGTGCTGGTCGAGGCAGCCGATGGCGTCGAGGTGGCGGAATTGGTTGCCAACACCGGGGTCGCGTTCCGCAGCGCCTGACGCTACCGCGCAGGCGCCGCTCAGATGGTCACGGCGACCCGGCCGCGGCCAGTGAACGCGTCGCTGACCGCCAGGCCGCGCGCCCAGTCGCCGGCCTGCCAGCGGCCCTCGCCCAGGCAACGCAATGGCGCCTGGATCAGCGTATGGTCGAAACTGAACTGCCAGGTTTCGCTGCCGCCGACCGCGCACAGGTCGGCGACGAAGTCGAGCGCGCCTTGTTGGACCGCCGCCACCGTGGCGAACTGCGTGGCGTCCAATTCACTGTCGGCGAAGACCGCTTCGGTGCTGCCGTCGTCGCGCACGGCGAAGTGCGAGAACTGGCCGTGCGCTGCGGTCAGAAAGGTTTCCAGCAGCAAGTCGTGTTGCAGGATCGGCGAGGGGTGCGTCTGCGTGCTGCGGCCATCGAAATAGCAGGCTTCGGCCCAGCCACTGGCCTCGACCTGGGCGATGCCACGGTTCACCGCGAAATAGCCGCCACCCAGCGCGGTTCCGCTCAACCGGGCCAACTGCGCCTGGATCGTGCCCGCGTAGCCCAGGTCCGCGACCATGGCCGGCGCCTCGCCGACGGTATCGCGCCAGTAACGCAAATAGCCTTCGCGTTCTGCTTCGGCCACGGCCAGCAGCGCCGGCATCGCGGGCGCCAGCTTCTGCAGCAGTGCGGCACGCATCTCCGGCAATAGCACGGTGCTGCGCATGGCTGCCGCGCCGAGCTGCGCTGCGATCGCGGTGGTCGCCGGTGCGCCAAGCCGCGCTTGCAACAGCTCCTGCAGGCTGCCGGTGTAGGTATTGCCAAGCAAGGCTTCCAGGTCCTTTGCCGCGCGCAGCGTCGGCACCCCGGTGCCGCGGCGCGAGGCCAGCAGATAGCGGCCGCGTAGCGCGGCCAAGGATGGGCACGCGGCCTGGAGCTGCGCGAACGCCTTTTGCAACAGATCGCCTTCGCGGCTCAGGAACAGGATCTGGCCAATGCCGCGCGACAGCGCCAGCCGCGCCAGCCACAGCAGGTAATCGGCGATCAGCGGGCCGAGCACCAGGTAGCCGAGCGATGCCGGCGACTCCAGGCGCAGCCGGTCGCCGAACTGCTGCGGCCGCGCATCGGCCAGATCCGCCAGGTGGCGACTGAGCAGGCCCAGCCACAATTGATCCTGCCAGGGGCTGGCGGCGCCCGCGGCAGGCCGCAACGGGCGCAACGCCGGGACCACGTCGAGCAGGGCCGATGGCCGCAGCACATGCACGGGGGGGAGATAGCCGTGCATCTGCGGACGCTGGATATCCGCCTGTTCGTTGTCGCCGACGTGCAGCCAGTGCCGCGCGGCCACGCCTTCGCGCGCCGGCAACTGTTCCCAGGCCTGGCCGTCGTCCTTGCGCCAGCCGGTTTCGCAAGACACATACCAGGCGTGCGGCAGTTCGCGCACGGCCGATGGCAACACCCTTTGCAGGTCGGCGCTGTCCAGGTACATGTCCGACACGGCGACCAGGCGCCGGCCGTTGGCGGTGAGCGCGGCGGCAGCGGCGACCAGCGCCTGACGCGGCTGCAACAGGCGTGCTTCGGTTTCCAGTTCGAGTTTCTGCAGGGCGTGCAGGGGCAGGTCTTTCGCCTCCGCCAGGTGCGCCATCGCCGCATAGATGGCGTCCAGGTCGACATCGCGCCCGGCCGCTGCGCGCGCGCGCGCTTCGGCACGCTCGCGCAACATGGCGAATTCGGCGACGCCCAGCGTTTCGGCGGCCAGATGTGCGAGATAGGCGCGTGCGCCGGCAGGGGTCAGGAAGGGGCGTGTCACCAGGGTGTCGAACACATCCAGCGACACCACGTGTGCATCGATCGCCGACAGCGCCAGGCGTGTGGCCAGGGGCATCTGGAAGGCCTGCATCCAGTTGCGGCTTCCTTCCGTGCTCAGCGCGAGCGTTCCATCCGCTGGCAGGATGCCCGCCAACAGGCCTTGCTGGCGGACAACCGCGACGAACATCCGTTCCAGGCCATGCTGCAGGGTGCCGTCGATCTGGCCGCGCTCTTCCGGGAAGTCGTGCAGGTTCAATCCCAGTGCGTAGATCGGCCGCAATGCTTCCACGCGCGCCCAGAACATCGAGCCGGCCGGGAAATCGATGTAGGCCGTCGCATCGATGCCGATGCCGAGGCGCTGGCCGAGTTCGCGACACACATGCAGGTTGCTCAGCCAGGTGTGCGCCCACAGCGGCACGCTGCCGAAGCTCTCCGGGTAAACGATGCCCAGCTTCGGTTCGGCGGCGAACATGCCCAGGATCCAGGCAACGCGTTGCGTCGAACCGAATAGGGAGCCGGTCAGGTAGCTGCGCCAGTCGCGGCGTTCGCTACCGGTATACAGCGATTTCTTGGTGTGCCAGTGCGCCACGACATCGAGCGCCAGGACTTCCTCGCGGAACGTCACGATCAACGGCGCCAGGTCGCGGCCGCGGTTGGCGACCTGGCGCACATGCAGCGTCTGCAGGTTAGGCAGCGCCGACAATTGCTGTCGGACCATGCGCTGCGCGTCGTCGTCGATCACCGACACCATCAGCACGTAAGGCACCGCCATGGCCGCCAGCGCTTGCGCCAATTCATCCAGCAGGTCTGGATAGAACACGTGCGCCATCACCCCCACGCGCAGTTGCACGCGTTCGATCGGCGTCGGCGCCGGGAACACCGCATCCGATGGCGGCGCTGCCGACACCTGCGCCTGTCCGGCATGGCGCAGGCGCTGCAGAAAACCGGACAGGCCCAGCGCGCGCAGCACTTTCCAGCCGCGTTCGGCGACTGCGCGCAGGCCGCGCCAGCCGCCGCCATGGCGCTCGACCGCCGCGCGCGCGGCCAGGGTGGCCTTACGCCAGGCGGTGCTCATCGCAAGGTCATGCTGCGCCGCACCCTGTTACGGCGCAGCCGGCATATCGTCCCGGAAGCGCGCAAGCGGCTCACAGGTTCTGGTAGTTCGGCCCGGAGCCGCCTTCCGGGGTGACCCAGTTGATGATTTCGTAGGGGTCCTTGATGTCGCAGGTCTTGCAGTGCACGCAGTTGGCGGCGTTGATCTGCAGGCGCTTGCCGGCTGCGTCGTCGACGATCTCGTAGACCGCGGCCGGGCAGAAGCGGGTGCAGGGGTTGCCGTATTCCTCGGTGCAGCGGGTCACGCAGATCTGCGGGTCCAGCACCTGCAGGTGCACGGGCTGGTCCTCGTCGTGTTCGGTGGCGGCGAAGTACACGCCCTGCAGGCGGTCGCGCGGCGCCAGCTCGCGCTGCACGTAGTCGCGTCTGGGCTGTTCGTGTTCGCCCAGCCGGTCCAGCGACGACCAGTCGGCGGTCACCTTCAGCGTCCACGGCGAGGCGCCCTTGACCAGGGTTTCCCAGGCGGCGTTGAGCATGCCGAACCACAGCCCTTTCTTGAAGCCGGGCTTGATGTTGCGCACCTGGCGCAGTTCGGCCATGACCGCCGAACCGCGCAGTCTGGCGTCGAAGCCGGCCGGGTCCAGCGCGGCGCCGGCGGCCAGGTGTTCGGCGGCGAGCATGCCGCTGCGGATCGCCTGGTGGGTGCCCTTGATCTTCGGCACGTTGAGCAGGCCCGCGCTGTCGCCGATCAGCAGGGCACCGGGCATCTCCATTTTCGGCAACGACTGCCAGCCGCCGCTGGCGATGGCGCGGGCGCCGGCCGACAGGATGGTGCCGCCTTCCAGCAGCGGCTTCAGCAGCGGGTGGTTCTTCCACTGCTGGAACGCCTCCCACGGCCGGTACTCTGGGTCGTGGTAGTCCAGGCCGCTGACGTAGCCCAGCGCCACCTGGTTGTGCTCCAGGTGGTACAGGAAGCTGCCGGCGTAGGTGGCGTTGTCGGCCGGCCAGCCCAGGGTGTGCACGATCTTGCCGGGTACCACGCGCCCTTCCGGCAGCTGCCACAGTTCCTTGATGCCGATCGAATAGGCCTGCGGGTCGCTGTCGGCGTCCAGCGCGAAGCGCTTGACCAGGCGCTTGGTCAGATGACCGCGCGCGCCTTCGGCCAGCACCGTGACCTTGGCGCGGATATCGATGCCGGGGGTGTAGCCGGGCTTGTGCGAGCCGTCCTTGGCCACGCCCATGTCGCCGATGCGCACGCCGAGCACGCTGCCGTCGTCGGCATGCAGGGTTTCGGCGGCGGCGAAGCCGGGATAGATCTCCACGCCCAGCGCTTCGGCCTGCTGCGCCAGCCACGCGCACAGCGCGCCGAGGCTGACGATGAAGTTGCCGTGGTTGCGCATGCCCGGCGGCACGATCGGGAACTTGCGCCCGCCGTCCTTGCTCAGGTGCCAGAACTCGTCTTCGCCGGCGGGGACGCAGATCGGCGGCGGGGCGTCGCGCCAGCCGGGCAGCAGCGCGTCGAGCGGCGCCGGTTCGATCACCGCGCCGGACAGGATCTGCGCGCCGACCGCGCTGGCCTTCTCGATCACGCAGACCGAAATGTCCGGGTTGAGCTGCTTGAGCCGGATCGCGAACGCCAGCCCGGCCGGGCCTGCGCCGACGGTGACCACGTCGTATTCCATGACGTCGCGCTCCACTGGCTGCGGCGCGTTGGCGCCGCCCTCCGATCCCGTCATCTGCTCCGCTCCGGTTGGCTCGTTCTGGCTGGCTGCATTTTCAGGCTTTGTGCGTGATCGGGCAAATTCCGAACCCTGGCGTATGGTGCCTGCGCGCATGCTAGCGTGGCGCGATGCGACTCGATCTGCCCGGCGCCGACCTCCGCTGGCTGCCCGGCTGGCTCGCCCCGGTCGAGGCGGCGGCGCTGTTCGCGCACTTGCTGGCCGCGGTGAATTGGGAAGTGCACCGCATCCGTCTGTTCGGAAAGCTGGTCGATTCGCCGCGGCTGAGTTGCTGGATCGGCGATGCGCAGGCGAGCTACCGCTATTCCGGCACCCGCTTCGCGCCGCATCCGTGGCCGCCGGCGTTGCAGCCGTTGCGCGAACGGCTGGCGGCGGAAACCGGAGTGGCGTTCAACAGCGTGCTGGCCAACCGCTACCGCGACGGCCGCGACGCGATGGGCTGGCACAGCGACGACGAGACGGAACTGGGGCCGCGTCCGCTGATCGCCTCGCTGAGCCTGGGCGCCACGCGCCGCTTCGTGCTGCGCCACCGCCAGCAGCCGGCGCTGCGCCAGGCGCTGGAACTGAGCGCCGGTGGCCTGCTGTTGATGGGCGGGGAGACCCAGCGCCTGTACCGGCACGCCTTGCCGCGGACCGCGAAGCCGGTCGGCGAGCGGATCAATCTGACGTTTCGGAAAGTCGCCGTGCGTTAGCGGCCAAGAATTTCCTTCTCCCGTCGGGAGTACTGCTGTTCCCTATCTCCGCGGGAGAAGGTGGCCCGTAGGGCCGGATGAGGGTACGGGCGCAGCCTCGTGCATCCAAACTCCGCGGGTCGCTGCGCGCCGGACCCTCACCCCAACCCCTCTCCCGGGGGAGGGGGGCTTTACCGTCAGCGGTGTGGTGCCGGGGCGAGCTTCGGCACTGGGGCCAGGGCCGAAGCCGCATCGGCCTGGCCCTGCTGCAGGGTCCAGCCGACCACGTCGCCGGCCACCTGCGACAGCGCCTGGCTGAAGGCGTCGGCGACCTGCGCCTGCGCGGTGCTGGCCGCCGGTTGCGCAGCGAGGAAGGTGCGCGAGGCGACCACGCGCTGGTCGGGCGTGTACAGCAACTTGGCGTTGAGCTCGATCGTGGCCGAGGGCACAGCGCGGCCGGCGTAGTCGGATTCGAAGCGGCGCAGGTCCAGGATCAGTTTGTAGTCGGCGCGGATGCCGGTGCCGAGCCGGGCCACACCCGGTATGCGCCCGGAATCCTCGAATGCGCGCACCACGGTGTCCTCGAGCATGTCGGTGGCCGGCTGCGCCCAGCTGACGCCGCTGTACACCTGCAGTTCGTCCGGGGTTGCGCGTACCGCGATGCGCGGGCTGTCGACCACGCGCGATGCGCTGGGCTTGGCGATCGCCAGTTGCCAGGTCACCTGCGGCCAGGCCGGGTTCGGCGCGACGTGGACGTCGGGCGCGTAGATCGTCACCGGCTCCTTGCTGCCGCCGGTCAGCGCGGAGCAGCCGGCGGCAAGCAGCAGGGCCGGGACGGCGAGCAGCAGGAGGGAGCGCGTCGGCTTCATTTGGGTTTGAACTCCTTCGGGGCGTCGCGGCCGAGCAGGTAGCGCGCGGGGTTGTTGTCCAGGCGGTCGCTGACCCGGCGCAGGTCGCGGATCAGCCCGCGCAGTTCGGTCAGGGTCGGGCCGAGCTGGCCCAGGCCGTCGTTGGCGAAGCTGTTGATCGCCGCGCGGTTCTCGCCCAGGATCTTGTCGGCGTTGCCGGACGCCGAATCGAGCTTGCTCAGCGTGCTTTCCAGTTTGTCCAGGATCGGCGGCAGCTGCTGCACCAGGTTGGTGTCCAGGCGCTGGATGGTGCCGTTGGTGGTCTTCAGGGTCACGTCGAGATTGCGCGAGGCATCGCGCGCGCTGAGGATCAGCGACTGCATGCCCTGGTCGCGGTCGGCCAGCGCGCCGCTGATGGTTTCCAGGTTGTGCAGGGTGGCGGTGATGCTGGCGACGTTGCGGTCGCTGAGCACTTCGTCCAGGCGCTCGACGATGCGGTTGGCGGTGTCGGTGATGTTCTGCAGCGCCGACGGCGTGGTCTGGATGATCGGCGCGTCGCTGGTGTCGATCGTGGTCAGCGCCGGCGCCTCCGGGGTGCCGCCGGAGAGCTGGATGATCGACGGCCCGGTCAGGCTGGTGATGCCCAGCTTGGCACGGGTGTCGCTCTTGATCGGCGTGGTCGAGTTCACCCGCACCCGCGCCACCACCTGGCGCGGATCGTTCGGCGCCAGGGTCAGCTCGGTGATCGAGCCGACCGCGATGCCGTTGTACTGCACCGGGCTGCCCACCGACAGGCCTGTGACCGCCTCGCGGAACACTACCCGGTATTCCTGCCAGGTGCGGTCGGAGGAATACTTGGCGGCCCACAGCCCGAACAGCAGCAGTGCCAGCCCGGCGACGATGGTGAAGGCGCCGATCAGGACGTAGTTGGCTTTGGTTTCCATGGCTTAGTGAGTCTCGCTCCAGGCGGTTTTGGCGTCGCGCGCCGCGCGCGCGCGCGGGCCGTGGAAATAGTCCTGGATCCACGGGTGGTCGACCTGCTCGATCTCGGCCAGCGGCGCGGTGGCGATGACCTTGCGGTCGGCCAGCACCGCCACGCGGTCGCAAATAGCGTACAAGGTGTCCAGGTCGTGGGTGATGAGGAACACGGTCAGCCCCAGCGCTTCCTGCAGGGTGCGGATCAGGTGGTCGAAGGCGGCCGCGCCGATCGGGTCCAGCCCGGCGGTGGGTTCGTCCAGGAACAGCAGCGGCGGGTCCAGCGCCAGCGCGCGCGCCAGCCCGGCGCGCTTGCGCATGCCGCCGGACAGCTGCGACGGCAGCTTGTTGAGCGCATCGGCCGGCAGCCCGGCCAGCTTCACCTTCAGTAGCGCCAGTTCGTAATGCCAACTGTCCGGCAGTTCGCCGAAGTGCTCCTTCAGCGGCACCTGCACGTTCTCGCCCACGCTCAGCGAGGAGAACAGTGCGCCGTCCTGGAACAATACCCCGGTATTGCGCTCCACGTGCAGGCGGTCTTCGCGGCGCCGCGAGTCGGCGTCCACGCCGAGCACGCGGATCTGGCCGGCATCGGGCTCGCGCAGGCCGAGGATGCTGCGCATCAGCACCGACTTGCCGGTGCCCGAGCCGCCGACCACGCCCAGGATCTCGCCGCGGCGCACATCCAGCTCCAGGTCTTCGTGCACGGTCTGGGTGCCGAAGCGGTTGAGCAGGCCGCGCACCGAGATCGCCAGTTCTTCTTCGGGATTGGGGATGGGGGATGGGGGATTGGTCAACGCATGCACTCCCGGCCGGATGCATAGATGCAGTCGGCTTTGCCCATTCCCAATTCCCGATGTGCGATTCCCGGCCTCACATCACCACCCCACGTTCATGAACCACAGCGCGGCGATCGCGTCGATGATGATCACCAGCGAGATCGACTTCACCACGCTGGAGGTGGTGCGCTCGCCGACCGACTGCGCGGTGCCTTCCACGCGCAGGCCTTCCAGGCAGCCGATCAGGGCGATCAGGACCGCGAAGATCGGGGCCTTGGACAGGCCGACCAGCATGTGCCGCAGCTGGATGGTGTCGTGCATGCGCGCCAGGTACATCTGCGGCGGGATGCCCAGGTCGAAGGCGCCGACGGTGACGCCGCCGGCCAGGCCGGCGATCATCGCCACGAACGTCAGCAGCGGCAGCATCACCAGCAGCGCCACCAGCCGCGGGATCACCAGCAGGTCCATCGGGTCCAGGCCCAGGGTCTGGATCGCGTCGATCTCTTCGCGCGCCTTCATCGCGCCGATCTGCGCGGTGAACGCGCTGGCGGTGCGCCCGGCCAGCACGATCGCGGTCAGCAGCACCGCGAATTCGCGCAGGAAGGCGACGCTGACCAGTTCCACCACGTAGATCTCGGCGCCGAAGTCGCGCAGGATGGTCGAGCCCAGGAACGCGATCACCGCGCCGACCAGGTAGGACAGCAGCGCGACCAGCGGCACCGCGTCCAGCCCGACCTGTTCCATCTGGTGCACGGTGGCGGTCGTGCGGAAGCGCCGGGGTTCGTGCACCAGACGCAGCATCTTGACCAGGGTCTCGCCGAGGAAGCCGACCAGCGCGACGATCTCCTTGCCGTTGCGGTGTACCGCATAGCCCAGCCGCTCCAGCGCCGCGGCGAAGCCGTAGTCGCGCTTGCGCTTGGGGCGGTCGTCGGCGACGTCTTCGATGGTGCTGACCAGCGCCTGGTGGTCGTGGCGGAAGTTCAGCGCCTCCTGGGCGATGCCGTTGCGGGTGGCGTAGCGGATCAGCTGCAGCACGCCGGCCGAATCCAGCTGGGCGATGCCGCTGGCGTCGATGCCGGTGGTGCCGGCCGGCAGCGTGCGCAGCACGTCCGACGACGCCAGCGCGGTGGCCAGCGTCCAACTGCCGGACAGCCGCACCCGCGTGGGGTCTCGGTCGTCCTGGCTGAGTAGTGGCGGTTGCGGTTCGATCATGGGGCGTCCGGGGCGCGAGCATACCTGTTTCGCCTGCAGCGCAATGTCGTCGTGCGCCACAGGGTGGCTGTGCGCGGGGTTGGCGCCATACTAGCCGACATGCAAGCCGCACCCATCGCCCACGCTTCCACCGCCACCTATGCGCAACGGATCGCCTTCGTCTCCGAGATCGCCGGCCGCCTGCACACCTACGGCACCACCGCGCAGCGCCTGGAGGCGGCGGTGGTGGCGCTGTCGCAGCAGCTGGACCTGGACTGCGAACCCTGGTCCAACCCGACCGGCGTTATCCTCAGCTTCAGCGATCCGACCAAGGCGATCGGCTCCAGCGACATCACCCGGGTGGTGCGGCTTGCGCCTGGCGACAACGACCTGCACAAGCTCAGCGTTGCCGACAGCATCGCCGACGACGTCGCCAGCGGGCGCATGAGCGTGGCCCAGGGCCATACGGCGCTGCGCCAGCTGGACCGCCCGCCCGGGCGGCGCTGGAAGGCGATGCAGGTGCTCGGCTTCGGCCTGGCGGCGCTGGGTGTGGCCGGGCTGTGGCGGCTGCCGTGGCTGGACATCGCCACCGCCACCGCGATCGGTCTGCTGATCGGCGCGTTGACCCAGCTGACCGACACGCGCCCGGCGGCCAAGGAGGCTAGCGAGGCGCTGGCGGCGCTGCTGGCCGGCATCGTCGCCGCGCTGGTGGCCACCTTCGTGGCACCGCTGAACCTCAATTCGGTGATCATCGCCTCGCTGGTAGTGCTGCTGCCGGGAATGGCGCTGACCAATGCAGTCAACGAACTGACCAGCCAGCACTGGGTGTCCGGCGTGGCGCGCTTCGCCGGCGCGGTCACCACCATCCTCAAGCTCACCGTGGGCGCGGTGATCGCGGTGACCTTGGCGCAGTTGCTGGGCCTGCAGCCGCTGGTGCACGCATCGCGGCCGCAGGCGGTGTGGGTGGAATGGTCCTCGCTGCTGGTGGCCGCGTATGCGTTCGCGCTGCTGTTCAAGGCCAACGGCCGCGATTATCCGTGGGTGATGGCGGCCTCGGTGGCCGGCTACGCGATCGCGCGCTTCGCCGGCGAGGCCTGGGGCAGCCCGGTCGGGATCTTCCTGTCGGCGATGTCGCTGACCGCGGCCGGCAATCTATTCGGCCGGCTGGTGCACCGGCCGGGCGCGCTGATCCGCCTGCCCGGCATCATCATGCTGGTGCCGGGCAGCGCCAGCCTGCGCGGGCTGCTGACCATGGTGCAGCAGCACGACGTGTCCGGCGGGCAATCGGCGTTGCTGGCGGTGACCAATATCGTGATGGCGCTGGTCGCCGGCCTGCTGTTCGGCAATCTGCTGGTGCCGGCGCGGAAGAATCTCTAGCGCCATTGCGCTTGCGGCAGGCATGAAAAACGCCGGCTTGCGCCGGCGTTGCTTGAATCGACGGGCAAGCCCCCGAGCCGTTGCCGGATCGGGTTCCCGATCAGTTTTTCGGGGCCGCGGACTTGCCGGCTTTCCTGGCGACCTTGGCGACTTTCTTGGTGGCCTTCTTCGCCGTCTTCTTGGCTGGCGCGGCGGACTTGGCCGGCGCGGCGATCAGGAAGTCCTCGACCTTCTTGCCCTTGGACACCTGCTCGGCCAGCCAGCGCGGCTGCTTGCCGCGGCCGGTCCAGGTCTCCATGACATTGGCCGGATTGCGGTATTTCGGCGGCACCTTGCCCAGCTTGCGGCCCGGCTTCGGACCCGGCTTGCCGGTAGCCGGCTTGCGGCCACGCTTGGCTGGAGCGGCGCCATCGACGACTTCGTCGATGCTGTAACCGTGGGACTTGGCCAGGCGTGCCAGCAGGGTGCGGACCTTGGCGATGGGCGTGCGCTTGGCGACGATGGTCTGTTGCTTCTTGGCCGTCTTGATAAGAGCGCCCAACTGCTTGGCCGACAGGCCACTGAGATCGATGGTCATCTTTACTCCGGAAAATGGACGGTGGGCATGCAGCCATTCCCTGGCGACAGTGCCCTGGCTAGAGCGGAATCATAATATCGCTTTATCGGATTGACAAATATTCCGGGTATTTCGATAGGCAGGCCGTCATTGGATCGGCGTGGCTGACACTTATACGCGCCGAATTCTGCTTGTCAAATCAACCCGGGGCCACGCCGCTGATTCGATTGGCATATTGCCCCGGCAAATGTAGAGGCTGTGTCATGAAGGCGGCGGCACAAGAAAAAAGGCCGGGATATATTCCCGGCCTTTCCGATTAACCCTGCAGGCGCGCCAGCAAGGCGGCGCGGTCCAGGTTTTCCGCCTCGCCGCCGCTGCGCGCGCGGTACTCGAAGGTACCGGCGGCCAGCCCGCGTTCGGAGACCACCACCCGCTGCGGGATGCCGATCAGTTCGATATCGGCGAACATCGTGCCGGCGCGCAGGCCGCGGTCGTCGAGCACCGGATCCAGGCCGGCCTGCTGCAGCTCGGCCAGCAGCGCCTCGCCGGCCGCGTCGATCGCCGGGTCGCGCTTGGGATTGATCACGCATACCGCCACCGACCACGGCGCCATCGGCTGCGGCCAGCGGATGCCGGCCTCGTCGTGGTTCTGCTCGATCGCCGCGGCGACGATGCGCGAAATGCCGATGCCGTAGCAGCCCATCGCCATCGCCACGGTCTTGCCGTTCTCGTCCAGCACGGTGGCGTCCAGCGCCTGCGCATACTGGCGCCCGAGCTGGAACACGTGGCCGACTTCGATGCCGCGCGCCAGGCGGATCTCGCCGCCGTCGTGAGCGCGCTCGCCCTCGACCACGTTGCGCAGGTCGGCCACGGTGTCCGGCTCGGGCAGGTCGCGGCCCCAGTTCACCCCGGCCAGATGGAAGCCGGCCGCGTTGGCGCCGACCACGAAATCGGCCATCGCCGCCACGTCGCGGTCGGCGACCACGCGGATCGGCTGGCTGGGATTCAGCGGGCCGAGGAAGCCCGGCTCGCTGCCGAGGTGGACGCGGATCTCGGCCTCGTTGGCCATGCGGTACCCGGCCAGGCCGGCGACCTTGCCCAGCTTGATCTCGTTCACCGCGTGATCGCCGCGCACCAGCGCCAGTACGAACGCGTCGCCGGCCATCACCGCGACCGACTTGACCGTGCGCTGCAGCGCGATGCCGAGCAGTTCGGCCACGGCCTCGCAGGTCTTCTGGGTGGGGGTGGCGACCTTGCGCAGTTCCTCCTGCGCTGCCGGGCGCGGCGCAGGAGCGGCAGCGACCGCGGTTTCGACGTTGGCTGCGTAGTCCGAACCGGTGGAGAACGCCAGCGAATCCTCGCCGGACTCGGCCAGCACGTGGAATTCCTGCGAGGCGTCGCCACCGATGTCGCCCGAATCGGCCTGCACCGCACGGAACTGCAAGCCCAGGCGGGTGAAGATGCGGCTGTAGGCGGCCTTCATGTTCTCGTACTCGCGCGCCAGGTCCTCGTCGCTGACATGGAACGAGTAGGCGTCCTTCATCAGGAACTCGCGCGCGCGCATCACGCCGAAGCGCGGGCGGATCTCGTCGCGGAATTTGGTCTGGATCTGGTAGAAATTGACCGGCAACTGCTTATAGCTGCTCAGCTCCTGGCGCGCGAAGTCGGCGGCGGCCTCTTCGGCGGTGGGGCTGTAGCAGTATTCCTGCTCCTTGCGGTCCTTCATCCGCAGCATCAGGCCGCCGAACTTCTTCCAGCGCCCGGTGGCTTCCCACAGCTCGCGCGGCTGGATGGTCGGGAACAGCACTTCCACCGCGCCGGCGCGGTTCATTTCCTCGCGCACCACCGCTTCCACCTTGCGCAGCACGCGCAGGCCCAGCGGCGACCAGGTGTACAGGCCGGAGGCGAGCTTGCGGATCATGCCGGCGCGCAGCATCAGCCGGTGGCTGACCAACTCGGCGTCGGCCGGGGTTTCCTTGGTGGTGTGCAGGTGGAACTGAGAAAGGCGCATCGAGGGGCTTCGCGAACGGCGGGCGCCCATTTTGCCAGTCATTGCCGGCGCTGCGGGAATGCGGGGCCGCCTGCGCCGCGTCCGCACTGCCTTGGCGTGCTCACTGCGCGGCGGCGGGCGGTGCGCAATAGGCTTTGATCGCGGCTTCGGCCAGGCTCTTCTGCGCGTCGCGCTGGGCTTCGTCCAGTTCTCCGTCGGGCTTGCCGTCGCCGTCGCGGTCGGTCAGCACCTTGCCCGGCTTGCCCAGGATGTCCAGGTTCTTGCGCGCGCTCAGGCAGTTGGCGTTTTCGGCCGGGGCGGCGACCTCGCTGCTCTCGGCCTGGGTGCCGCCGTGGCTGTCGACCCATCGCGCCTGGTACTTGCCGTCCGCCGGCGGACTCTGCGAATAGTGAGTGACGCCCTGCGCATCCTTCCATTGGTACAGGGTGGCGGCGCCGGCCACGCCGCTGGCGGTGAGCAGGCACAGGCAGCAAAGCCGGGTCAGGGCGCGCATCACGGTCTCCAGGGGCACGGGGCGAGCGCCGATTGCAGCACCCGCCGTCGGGCCTGGCAAGTCGATTAAACTGCCGGCCATGGACCCATCCCGACCGCCTCCCCGTTCGCGCACCATCTATCTGCTGCCGAACCTGTTCACCACCGCCGGCCTGTTCTCCGGCTTTTACGCCATCATCGCCGCCGCCAACGGCCAGTTCGTGCACGCCAGCGTGGCGGTGTTCGTCGCCGCGGTGATGGACGGGCTGGACGGGCGGGTGGCGCGGCTGACCGGCACCAGCAGCGAATTCGGCGTGCAGTACGACTCGCTGGCCGATCTGGTCAGCTTCGGCATGGCCCCGGCGCTGGTGATGTACCACTGGTCGCTGTCGGCGCTGAAGTTCGACGGCAGCGTGATGGGCCGGGTCGGCTGGTCGGTGGCGTTCCTGTACGCGGCCTGCGCCGCGCTGCGCCTGGCGCGGTTCAACACCCAGGTCGGCACCGTCGACAAGCGCTGGTTCGTCGGCCTGGCCAGCCCTGCCGCGGCGGGGCTGATGATGGCCTTCGTGTGGGCGTTCGCCGACGGCAACCTCGGCTGGGACGGCGAGCAGTTGCGCTATGTGGCGCTGGGCCTGACCGTGGTCGCGGCGCTGCTGATGGTCAGCCGGATCCGGTTCTGGAGCTTCAAGGGCGGCGCTGCCAAAGGTCCGCGCGCCGACCGGGTGCCGTTCCTGATGCTGGTGCTGGCGTCGGTGGTGATCGCGGTGCTGGTCATCGATCTGTCGCGCGCGCTGCTGGCGATCGGCGTGCTGTACGCCTTGTCCGGTCCCTGCCACTGGCTTTGGCGGCGCTGGCGCAAGCTGCCGGACGCGACGTGAGCGAGGCGATGGACAACGCTGCGCCGCTGTGGACGGCCGAGCAGCACGGCTGGCTGCAGGCGCTGGGGCATACCGTGTATGTGGGCGCCGATGCCGAGGTCGGCGCGGTGGTCGCGCAGCCGGCGCAGGCGCAGCTGCGCGATCCGCCTGCCGCCGATGCGGCTGGGCCGGCGCTGCTGTCCGGGCACGCGGCACCGGCGCCTGCGCCGCCCACGCCCGCGGAGCCGTCGCCGCGCGGCCGCGCGCCGGCCGCACCCGCGGCTTATCCCGAGCCGCGACGCGCGGCGCCGGCTTCGGGCGTGCGGCGTGCCGGCCTGCGCTTGCCCGACCGGCTGCAGATCGCGCTGCTGCGCGCTTCCGGGTGCAATCCGAACGATCCGGCCACGCAGGCCTTGATGGCGACCTGGCCGCTGGCCGAGCTGCGCGGCAACGCCGCTGCCAAGCGCGCGCTGTGGCCGCAGCTGCGCGCGCTGCGCAAGCAGGCGCCGCGGTGAGCGCGCTGGGTTCGGCGTCCTCGCCGGCGACGACGACGCTGCGCAGCTTGCGCGAAACCGACCTGGATACGGTGATGGAAATCGAGCGCCGCGCCTATCCGTTCCCGTGGACGCGCGGCATCTTCCGCGACTGCCTACAGGCCGGCTATCCGGGCTGGGTGCTGCAGGAACAGGGCCAGATCGTCGGCTACGGCGTGATCAGCGTCGCCGCCGGCGAGGCGCACATTCTCAATGTCTGCGTCGCGCCCGAGCGGCAGTCGCGCGGCTATGGCCGCCTGCTGCTGCGCGCGCTGATCAAGTACGGCGCCGACCTGGGCGCGCGTCGCGTGTTCCTGGAAGTGCGCCCGTCCAATCCCGGCGCGATCGCGCTGTACCACAGCGAAGGCTTCAACGAGATCGGCCGCCGCCCGCGCTACTACCCGGCGGCGAACGGCCGCGAGGACGCGCTGGTGATGGCGATCGAACTGTTCTTCGACGGCGTGTCGTAACCCGCGCCGGCAGCGCACCCTGCGGTTTTCGTGGCGCGCGGCTTTCCTTGCGGCAGGTGCACCTGTACAACGATGGCCATGCGGGCAGCACCAGCAATGCGGTGTATCCGTTCTCGCATGCGCACGGCGTCGGCAAGGAATTGAAGATATTCTCCGAGAACAACGCGTACAGCGCCGGCGTCAGCAGCTGCGACAAGATCGCCGCCAATGACGGCGGCAGCGTGTACCGGATGTCGGCTCGCTGCGCAGCGGCAAGGCGCTGACCTGCTAGTGAAACAACAGCATCGTCTGGACGCCGCCGTGCGCCTACTCGCTGCTGCCGGCGAGCCAGGTGGCGAACGACGTCAAGGCCAAGGCGGGCGCCGGCAAGCTGTGAGTGCGCAGGCCGCCGCCCGTAATGCCGGGCGGCGGTCGATTGTCGTCGTCGGGGAATTCCCGCTACAGCCAGCGGCGCACGCGGCTGCAGTAATCCGTGTAGCCGGTGCCGAGGCGTTCGCGTAATGCCGCTTCTTCGCGCGGAATCTGTACACGATCGATGTACAGCAGATAGATCGCCAGGGCGAGACCTGCGGCCGGATGGCCGAGGCACAGCATCCAGCCCAGCAGGATCAGCACATGCCCCAGGTACATGGGATTGCGCGAATAGCGATGCAGGCCGGATTGCACCAAGGCGCTGGCGCGCTGCGGATGTAGCGGATTGACCGTGGTCCCGGCACGGCGGAAATGCAGCTTGGGCGCCACGTTGGCGATCAACCCGACGACGATCAAGGCCACGCCCAGCGGGCGTTGGCCGGACAGGAGCAGGGTCGCCGCCGGCCAGGCATGTGCGGCGCCCCATGCGCACAGCGCGCCGGCGACCACGATCAGCGGCGGCGGCACGCGCAGCTGCATGCGCTTGCGCCTGTCCGCGACTTACAGCTTGGCGCGCTGCTCGCGCAGGCCGGCCAGTTGCGTGGTCCAGTCGGCCAGGCGCGCGCGCTCCTGCTCGACCACCGCCGCCGGTGCGTTCTGCACGAAGGTGGCGTTGCCGAGCTTGCCGTTGCACTTGCCGATTTCCGCATCCACGCGCTTGATCTCCTTGTCCAGGCGAGTGCGCTCGGCATCCAGGTCGACCAGTCCTTCCAGCGGCACCAGCAGCCGCAGCTCGCCGACGATCGCCGCGGCGGCCGGCGGTGCGTCCTGCGCCGCGTCCAGCCCCTGGATCGTCTCCAGCCGCAGCAGGAACTTCAGCTGCGAGGCGAAGCGTTCCACCCGCGCGCGGTCCTCGGCGTGGCCGCCCTGCAGCAGCAGTGGCACCAGCCTGGACGGTGGCACGTTGAGTTCGCTGCGCACCCGGCGCAGCGCCGAGACCATCGCCTTGAGCCACTCGATGTCGGCTTCGGCGCCGGCGTAGGCGCTCACGTCCAGGTCGCCGGTGCGCGGATACGGCTGCAGCGAGATGGTCGGCGCGGCGATGCCCAGGCGCGGCGCCACCTGTTGCCATAGTTCCTCGGTGACGAACGGGGTCAGCGGATGCAGCAGGCGCAACAGCGTCTCCAGCACCTGCAGCAGGGTATGGCGGGTGCTGTCGGCGGCCGCGGCGTCGTCGCCGTTCAAGGCCGGCTTGGTCAGCTCCAGGAACCAGTCGCAGAACTCGTTCCAGGCGAACTCGTACAGGCACTGCGCCAGCAGATCGAAACGGTAGGCGGCGTAATGCGCCTGCGCCTCGGCACTGACCTTGTCCAGCCGCACCAGAATCCACTTCTCGGCATCGGTGACCGGCGCCTGTGCCGCGTCCCGCGTCCCGCCTCCCGCGTCCCGCCCTTCCGTGTTCATGAGCACGAACCGGCTGCCATTCCACAACTTGTTGCAGAAGTTCTTGTAGCCCTCGGCGCGGCCCAGGTCGAACTTGATGTCGCGGCCGTGGCCGGCCAGCGCGGCGATGGTGAAGCGCAGCGCGTCGGCGCCGTGGGCGATGATGCCCTCGGGGAATTCCTTGCGCGTGGCCTTCTCGATCTTTTCGGCCATGCGCGGTTGCATCAGCCCGGCGGTGCGCTTGGCGACCAGGTCCTCGATGCTGATGCCGTCGATGATGTCCAGCGGATCGAGCACGTTGCCCTTGGACTTGGACATCTTCTGCCCGTCCTTGTCGCGGATCAGGCCGGTGATGTACACGTCGCGGAACGGCACCTGGCCGGTGAAGCTGTCGGTGGCCATGATCATCCGCGCCACCCAGAAGAAGATGATGTCGAAGCCGGTGACCAGCACGCTCGACGGCACATAGCGCTCGAAGCCGCGCTCGGCCATCGCCTGCGGATCGGGCCAGCCCATCGTCGAGAACGGCCACAGCTGCGAGGAGAACCAGGTCTCCAGTACATCGCTGTCCTGGTGCAGGGTGATGTCGGCGCCGAGGCCGTTCTTCGCGCGCGCTTCGGCCTCGTCGCGGCCGACGTAGCAAGTGCCGGCGTCGTCGAACCACGCCGGAATGCGATGGCCCCACCATAGCTGGCGGCTGATGCACCAGTCCTGGATGTTCTCCATCCAGTGGCGATAGGTGTTGATCCAGTTCGGCGGCACGAACGTGACCTGGCCCGACTCGACCAGTTCCAGGCCGCGTTTGGCCAGCGCGTCCATCTTCACGAACCACTGGTCGGTGAGGTAGGGCTCGATCACCTGGCCGGTGCGGTCGCCGCGCGGCACCTGCAGCTTGTGCGGCTTGGTCTCGACCAGGATGCCGAGGTCTTCCAGGTCGGCCAACACCGCCTTGCGCGCGTCGTAGCGGTCCAGGCCACGATACTTCTCCGGCGCGTTGTCGTTGATCGCCGCGGTCGGGGTGAACAGGTTGATCATCGGCAACCCATGCCGCACGCCAACCTGATAATCGTTGAAATCGTGCGCCGGCGTTACCTTGACCACGCCGGTGCCGAACGCGCGGTCCACGTAGTCGTCGCCGATCACCGGCACCTGACGGCCGGTGAGCGGCAGCGTCACCGTCTTGCCGATCAGGTGCGCGTAGCGCGCGTCCTGCGGATGCACCATCACCGCGGTGTCGCCGAGCAGGGTTTCCGGGCGCGTGGTGGCCACCACCAGATAGTCGCGGGTTTCGCGCAGAGTTTCGTTGCCGTCGGTGTCGTGCTCGACGTGTTCGTAGCTTGCGCCATCCTCGAGCGCGTAGGCGATCGACCACAGGAAGCCGTCTTCCTCCACGTTCTCCACTTCCAGGTCGGAGATTGCGGTCTTCAGCACCGGGTCCCAGTTGACCAGGCGCTGGCCGCGGTAGATCAGGCCTTGTTCGTGCCAGCGCACGAACGCCTCGACCACCGCCGCCGACGGCTGCGGGTCCATGGTGAAGGTGCTGCGCGACCAGTCGCTGGAGGTGCCCAGGCGGCGCATCTGCCGCTCGATGGTGTCGCCCGACTGTGCCTTCCATTCCCACACCTTGGCGATGAAGCCTTCGCGCCCCAGCGCGTCGCGGGTCTCGCCCTGGCCTGCCAGCGCCAGGTTGCGCGACACCACCATCTCGGTGGCGATGCCGGCGTGGTCGCTGCCGACCTGCCACAACGTGTCGAAGCCGCGCATGCGGTGGTAGCGCACCAGCGCATCCATCAGCGTCTGCTGGAAGGCGTGGCCCATGTGCAGGGTGCCGGTCACGTTCGGCGGCGGCAGCAGCACCGTGTACGCCTCGCCCTGCCCGGACGGCTTGAAGTAGCCGGCCGCTTCCCACTGGGCGTACAGGCGCGATTCGAAGGAGGTGGGGTCGTAGCTGGGGGCGAGGGTAGTCATGGGGAAGCCGGGATTCGTTATTCGGGATTGGGAATTCGCGCGGGATGGTGCCGATGCAAGGACAGCGGGGACCCGGAGATCCATCGCAAATCTCCCATCCCCAATCCCGGCTTCATCACATGTCGTACTTGCTGAGTTCGAAGCCCAGCGCCTTGTACTGTTTCCAGCGTTCGCGCAGCGGTTCGCGCGCGGCGGGGTCGGCCGGCACCACTTCCAGCACGCGCTCGCAGGCGCCGAGGTAGGCGTCGTCGCGCAGGTTGATCACCAGCGCGCGCGACGGCGCTTCCACGCCGGGCGGGACGATCAGCACCTGCGCCTCTTCCTCGTCGACATCGGCGCCGGCGATCTGGTGCGGGATGTAGGCGTCGTCGTCGAACGCCCACAGCAGTTCGTCCAGCTCCTCGGCCTGCGCCTGGTCGCGCGCCAGCACCAGCGTCCACAGGTTGGCGTCGTTGGCCTTGCGCGCCAGCTCGCAGACCAGCCGCAGCGGCTCGGTGAGGAAGCGCGGCTTGGCGATCAGGTAGAAGTCGGCGCGCATCAGAGGCCGGGACCGGGGACCGGGGACCGGGGACCCGGAAAGAGCGGCCTGGAACCGGGGCGCGCACGGGCGCGGCCGATGCACGGGCCGGGGGCTGAGGCGAACTGGTGGGCTGGGTGCATGGACATGCAGACGTCCTACCGGGTCCCCGGTCCCCGGTCCCTGGTCCCGGCCGCTGCCCGATCCAGCAACCACTGACTCAACAACCCCACCGGCCGCCCGGTCGCCATGCCGCGCTTGCCTTCGTCGCTGGCCACGCCGGCGATGTCCAGGTGCGCCCAGCGCTGGCCTTCGGTGAAGCGCGACAGGAAGCAGCCGGCGGTGATGGCGCCGGCCCAGCGGCCGCCGATGTTGTAGACGTCGGCAAAGCTGGAATCGAGCAGGCCCTGGTATTCGTCCCACAGCGGCAGGCGCCAGGCACGGTCGAACACGTGCTCTCCGGCGGCCAGCAGTTCGTTGGCCAGGTCGTCGTGCTTGCTCATCAGGCCGGCGGTCTGGTGGCCTAGGGCGACCATGCAGGCGCCGGTCAGGGTGGCCACGTCGATCAGCGCCTCGGGGTTGAAGCGTTCGGCGTAGGTCAGCGCGTCGCACAGGATCAGCCGGCCTTCGGCGTCGGTGTTGCCGACTTCGATGGTCTTGCCGGACATGCTGGTGATCACGTCGGAGGGGCGGTAGGCGTCGCCGTCGATCGCGTTCTCCACCGCCGGCACCACTACCACCAGGTTCAGCGGCAGGCGTGCGCTGGCGGTGGCGACGAAGGTGCCGATGACGTTGGCGCCGCCGCACATGTCGTACTTCATCTCCTCGATGCCGCCCTGGGTCTTCAGGTTGACGCCGCCGGTGTCGAAGGTGATGCCCTTGCCGACCAGCACGTAGGGCTTGGCGCCGCCGCCGCCATTCCACTTCAGCACCAGCAGCCGCGGGCGGTTGGCCGAGCCGCGCGCCACCGCCAACAGCGAACCCATGCCCAGTTCCTGCAGTTGCGTCTCGTCGAGGATCTGCGCCTCGGCGCCGTCGATGCCATGGGCGAACGCGGCCGCGGTCTCGGCCAGGTAGGCCGGGGTGCACAGGTTCGGCGGCAGGTTGCCGAGCTCGCGGGCGAATGCCACGCCGGCGGCGATGGCCTGGCCCTGGGCCAGCGCGGTGGCGTCCTGGCCGAGTACGGCCAGGCTGGCCAGACCGCCGTCGTCGGGCTTCTTCTTGCCCAGCGTGGCGGTGTAGCGGTAGCAGGCGTGGTCGCTGGCGATCACCGCCTGGCGGATCGCCCAGGACTGGTCGCGGCCCTTGACCTCCAGTTCGGACAGGGTGAACAGCGCCCTGGCCGCCGGCCCGCTCTTCAGCGCGCGCGCCGCATCGCCCACCGCCTTCAGGTATTGCGGCACGCCAAACTTGGCGGCCTCGCCCAGGCCGACCACCAGCACGCGCGGCGCGGTCACCCCGGGCAGGTCGTGCAGCAGCGCGCTGGCGCCGGTCTTGCCGCTGAGGTCGCCGCGGCCGGCCAGGGCGGTCAGGCGTCCGCCGCTGGCGGCATCCAGGGCCTGGGCGGCGGGCGACAGGCGCTTGTCGGCGAATATGCCGACGACGATGCAATCGAACGCCGCGGCAGCCGGGGCGTCGTGGTTCAGGATGAATTCCAGGGCCATTGATCAGATTCCGTTGGCAAATCCGTACAATCGCGGGCTGTTTAGGTCCAGCCGGGTTAGGCTGGCTCCGCCGCGAACGAATTACAGAGTTTAAATCAACCCACCCCCATGCCGAAGCTCGATCGATACCTGCTGCGCGATTTCATCCAGAGCTTCCTGGCCACCCTCATCGTGCTGCTGGTGGTCAGCGTCGGCGGTGTGCTGGTCGACATCCTGGGCAACATCGCCGATGGCCGCATCCCGGCCAAGTTGCTGTTTTCCCAGTTGGGCCTGCAATTCGTGGTGTATCTGCCGCTGATCCTGCCGCTGGCGCTGATGCTGGGCTTGCTGCTGGCGCTGGCGCGGCTGTACCGCGACTCGGAAATGGCGGTGATCACCGCCATCGGCGTCGGTCCGCGGCGCCTGCTGCGTCCGATCCTGATGCTGGTGGTGCCGGTGGTGGCCCTGGTCGGGCTGTGCTCGTTGTGGCTGGGTCCCTGGGCCGACCGCACCTCGGACCGGCTGATCGACGAGGCCAACCGCAGCCTGCTGATGGCCGGGCTGGAGGCCGGGCGCTTCACCACGCTGTCCGACGGCGGCATCGTCTACATCAGCACCCTGTCCGGCGACGGCACCAAGCTGGGCAAGGTGTTCATGCAGCGGCAGAAGGACGGCCGCCTGGACGTAGTCACCGCGCAGCGCGGCGCGATGTTCTTCGAGGGCAGGGCCGACCGCTACCTGCGCCTGGAAGACGGCTACCGCGTGGAAGGGCCGCTGGCCGGCGACGGCATGGACTACCGGCTGATGCGCTACGTCAGCAACGACGTGGCCCTGCCGGACCGCGATGAGGCGCGCAAGGACGACGATCCGGAACTGCTGCCCACCGCCAAGCTGATCGGCGACCCGCGGCCGCAGGCCAATGCGCAGCTGCACGCGCGCATCGCCCCGCCGCTGCTGGCGCTGGCCTTCGCCCTGCTGACCCTGCCGCTGTCGCGCAGCTCGCCGCGGCAGCAGCGCTACGGCCGGATCATGCTGGCGTTCCTGGCCTACCTGGTCGGCACCAACCTGATGTTCATCGGCACCCAGTGGCTGAGCACCGACAAGCTGCCGCGCGCATTGGGCCTGTGGTGGCTGACCGTGCCGCTGCTGGTGCTGGCGGTGTGGACCTACCTGCGCGACGGCCAGCTGTCGCGGCCGCGGAGGCGGGCGGCATGAGGCTGCGTCCGAACCTGCACGACGTCTACGTCGGCCGCGCCGTGCTCGGTACCGTCCTGCTGACCTGGGCGGTCCTGCTCGGACTCGACGTGATCATGGCCTTGTCCAACGAATTCAAGGACATCGGCAAGGGCAGCTACAGCCTCGGCCACGCCGTGGCGTTCGTCGCCTACACGGTGCCGCGGCGCGCCTACACCCTGTTCCCGACCGGGGCGGTGATCGGCGTGCTGATGGGCCTGGGGCAGCTGGCGGCCACCTCCGAGCTGACCGCGTTGCGCGCGCTGGGCCTGTCGCGGCGGCGGCTGAGCATGGCCGCGGCGGCGACGATGTTGGTGCTGACCGTGGCGATGGTGTTCAGCGGCGAGACCCTGGCGCCGTGGGCGCAGAACCAGGCCGATGCGATCAAGGCCAACGCCAAGTACAACGGCAACATGAGCATGGCCCGTTACTCCGGGTTGTGGGCGCGCGAAGGCGACACCTTCCTCAACGCGCAGAGCGGCGAAGAGCATCTGGAGGAGGCCGGCGGCACCTGGCTGGAACTGCGCGACGTGCGCCTGTACACGCTGGACCAGGCCGGGCGCCTGGCCTCGCTGACCCACGCCACCACCGCCGAGCACCGCAGCAGCGGCTGGACCCTGAAGCAGGTGTACCGCGATACCTTCGCCGAGCGCGCGGTGCAGCGCGAGAAGTTCGACAGCCTGCCGTGGGCCTCGCGGCTGGACGCCGCCGCGCTGGCCTCGGGCCTGGCCAAGCCGCGCAACCTGTCCGCGCACGATCTGCACACCAGCATCGAGTACCGGCGCCGCAATGGCCTGGACGCGCGCGACTACGAGGACCAGTACTGGAGCCGCTGGTTTTATCCGGTCAACGTGCTGGCGCTGTGCTTTGCCGCCATTCCGTTCGCGTTCGGCGCGCTGCGCAGTGGCGGTATGGGCAAGCGCCTGTTCCTGGGCATCCTGTTCGCGCTGGTGTTCTGGCTGCTGCAGCTGTTCTTCGGGCGCATGGCCGGCGCGCTCAAGTTCGACTACCGCATCGCCTACGCGTTGCCGCCGCTGGTGATGCTGACCGTGTCGTGGTTGTTGTTCCGCAAACGCAGCAGTTGAGTCGATGCGCCGGTTGAGCCTGCTCGGCGTGGGCTTGTGCCTGCTGTATGCAGTACCGGCTGCGTTGTGTGTGGGGGGTGCCCAAGGTGCCGACGACAAAGGGCACTTCGTGTTGCTGCAACTTCCGTTGACCCCGCAGTTGCTGTTGCCGGATGCGCTCTGGGCCGATGCCTGGTTGCGCGGCATGTCCTGGGTTGCCGGTTACCTGCTGCTGGTGCCGCCGCTGTTGCTATTGCTGTATTGGGCGGGCCATGTACTGGGGCAGGTGTTGCGCCGCGCCGCGCCGCGGTGCGCCTGGCGCGTCCGGACTGAACGCAGCGCCTTGCGTCGCAGTGGCATTGACACGGCATCGGGTTCGCCGCGTGCGCCTGCGTGCGGTCAGGGCTTGTGTTTCGGAAGTCGAACCAACCGCGTCCTGCTGGTACGGTCGTGCCAGGTCAAGCGTTCGCGATCCAGCAGCGCCCACCAGAACCCCAGCCCGCCCAGCAGCAGAGACAGCGTGCCGACCAGGTAGCGCCGCCATAGCGCGCCCCAGGTCGGCGTGCCGCCATCGGCGCCATGCAGGCGCAGCCGCCACGGGCGCATGCCCAGGGTCTGGCCGCCGCGGCGCCAGCTCAGCGTCGCGTACAGCCCGGCGGCCAGCCAGCAGCACAGCCACAACAGCCACTGCAGGGCGCTGAATGGAGCGATGTTCTCGCGCGGCGCGTGGCCTTCGAGCGTGTAGCCCAGGGTGAACAGCGCGGAGATCGCGAACCACAGTGCCAGCACCGGCCAGGCATCGTAGAACAGCGCCAGCAGCCGCCACGACAGCAGCGCGCGCGGACGGGAAGCGGTGGCGGTGGACGCGGCGGTCATCGCCACAGCTTAGCGGCAGCGCCAGCGGCGCGTCACCGGCCGTCACCGCCTTGCGTCGTGCAACGTCGGCGTTAAGCTTTCCCCGGTCCCCGGTCCCCGGTCCCCGGTCCCCGGTCCCCGGTCCCCGGTCCCCGGTCCCCGAGTCCCGTAAGCTCCCCCGATGCCCGAACTCCGCACCCCCGCCGAACGCCGCCAACAGGCGCAACGGCTCGCCCCGCTGCGCGATGCCGATGCCATCGCGATCCAGCAGTTCCTGGATACGGCCTGGGCCGAGCAGGGGCTGGCGCGGCAGAGTCTGGACAGCTATCGGCGCGACCTGGAAGGCTTCGCGCGCTGGCGCGACGGCGCCGGCGGCGGCCTTCCCGGGGCCGATCGCCAGGCCTTGTTCGACTACCTGGCCTGGCGCACCCGGCTGGGCTATTCGCAGCGCAGCAACGCGCGCTGGCTGTCTTCGCTGCGCGCGTTCTTCGCCTTGCGCCTGCGCCGCGGCGAGCGCAGCGACGATCCGACCGCGCTGATCGACCCGCCCAAGCTGCCGCGCTCCCTGCCCAAGGCGCTGGCCGAAAGCCAGATCGACGCGCTACTGGCAGCGCCGGACGACACCGATCCGGCCGGCCTGCGCGACCGCGCCATGCTCGAGCTGATGTACGCGGCCGGGCTGCGGGTCAGCGAGCTGGTCAACCTGCCGGCGAACGCGGTGAACCTGCGCCAGGGCGTGCTGCGCGTCACCGGCAAGGGCAGCAAGGAACGCCTGGTGCCGCTGGGCGAGGAATCGCAGCACTGGCTGCAGCGCTACCTGGACACGGCGCGGCCGGCGCTGGCGGCGGGGCAGACGGTGCCGGCCAGCGACGGCACCGTGCCGATGTTCATCGATACGGCGCGGCATCCGCTGAGCCGGCAGCAGTTCTGGGGCCTGGTCAAGCGCTATGCGGCGCTGGCCGGCATCGACCCGACTTCGGTCAGCCCGCATGGGCTGCGCCACAGCTTCGCCACCCACCTGCTCAACCGCGGCGCCGACCTGCGCGCGCTGCAGATGCTGCTCGGCCACAGTTCGTTGTCCACCACCCAGATCTACACCCTGGTCGCGCGCGAACACCTGCAGAAGCTGCACAGCAAGCACCATCCGCGCGGCTGAGGCGTCCGGGCGGCGCCCGTGTCCGTTTGCGCGGGCGGTGCCGCGGCCACTCAGGCTGGCTACATGGAGCGGACCAATCGGTATGCGACAATCCGGCAGATTCGCCGCCTCATGGATAGCTAATGCTTCGTTTTGCTCTTTTTGCGCTGCTGGGCGCCACGACTCTTTCCGCCTGTGCGCAGCCGGCTTCGCCCACCGGCGCTGCCGCCGCCCAGACCAAGCCGGCCGCCGCCGCTGTCGGCGCCCCAGGCGACCAGCGCGTGCGTGCGGCGCTACTGCAGCTGGATCCGAACTTCAAGCCCGATTTCATCGGCGCCGCACCGTTCCCGGGCTTCCGCGAAGTGGTGGTCGGCGGGCAGGTGCTGTACGTGTCCGACGACGGCCGCTACCTGTTCCAGGCGCAGCCGTTCGACATTCACGAAAGGCAGGTCGCCTCCAGCGAAGGCCTGCTGAGCTACCGCCGCAGGCTGCTGGAATCGGCGCCGCGCAGCGAGCGCATCGTGTTCGCCCCGGCCAATCCGAAATACACCATCAGCGTGTTCACCGACATCGAATGCGGCTACTGCCGCAAGCTGCACAGCGAGATCGCCGAGCTCAACAAGCAAGGCATCGCGGTGGAGTACCTGGCGTTTCCGCGCATGGGCCTGGGCAGCCAGGACTACAAGGACATGGTCGCGGTGTGGTGCGCGGCCGACAAGAAGACGGCGCTGACCGAGGCCAAGGCCAACGGCAAGGTGCCGAGCGCGACCAGCTGCAAGAATCCGGTGACCATGCAGTACAACCTGGGCCAGCGCCTGGGCGTCAACGGCACCCCGGCGATCTTCGCCCCGGACGGCACCCAGCTCGGCGGCTACCTGCCGCCGGCGCAGCTGCGCGAGGCGCTGGACAAGCGTGCGGCCGAGGCGGGTCGGGCGGGGGGGAGCCGCTGAGGTTGCCGGGACCGGGGGCCGGGGACCGCGGACCCGGAAAAGTAGGTGCGCCACGGCTGAGAGTCTGCTGTGCAATGCAGTGAAGCCGACTGTCGCTCCTGGTTTGCGTTTTGCGTGAACCCTGCCGCTGCGGGTTCATGCTTTCCCGGTCCCGGTCCCGGTCCCCGGTCCCCGCGGTCCCGGCTACACTACGCAGCCCGTTTACCTCACACGGTTCCCCGGACATGATCGTCCTCGAGGGCGCTTCCGCCCTTTCGCCGTTCCGTCGCGCTCGGCTCGAAACCCGCCTGCACTCCGTCGTTCCCGGTCTGCGCATCGCTGGCGCCTGGTACGTCTACTTCATCGACAGCGATGCCGACGCCGCGGTGGATAGCGCCGCCGCGCAGCGCATCCTGCAGGCGCAGGACGTGCCGGCCGTGGCCGAGGCGGGCACCTGCTCGCGCTACGTGGTGCCGCGGCTTGGCACGCGCTCGCCGTGGTCGAGCAAGGCCACCGAACTGCTGCGCGGCGCCGGCCTGGCGATCCGCCGGGTGGAGCGCGGCACCCGCCTGGACCTGGCCGGCTGGCCGCAAGACGCCCTCCAGCAGGCGGCGCTGGCCAAGCTGCTGCACGACCCGATGACCCAGTCGCTGCTGGATGACGCAGCCCAGGCGCAGGCGCTGTTCCAGGCGCCGGCGCGCGGCGCGGTCGAGCGCATCGCGCTTGACCAGCTGGAAGCGGCCAACGCGCGGCTGGGCCTGGCCCTGGCCCAGGACGAGATCGACTACCTGCGCCAGCGCTTCGGCGACCTTGGCCGCGATCCGGCCGACGTCGAGCTGATGATGTTCGCGCAGGCCAATTCCGAGCACTGCCGGCACAAGATCTTCAACGCCAGCTGGAGCATCGACGGCAAGGCGCAGGAACGCTCGCTGTTCCGGATGATCAAGCACACCCACCAGCAGACCCCGCAGCACACGCTCAGCGCGTACAGCGACAACGCGGCGGTGGTAGAAGGGCATCCGGCCGCGCGCTACCGCCCGGATCCGGCCAGCGGCGAATACCGCAGCGAGCCGGTGACGCCGTCGGCGTTCTGCATCAAGGTCGAGACCCACAACCACCCGACCGCGATCGCACCGTTCCCGGGCGCCTCCACCGGCGCCGGCGGCGAGATCCGCGACGAGGGCGCCACCGGCCGCGGCGGCAAGCCCAAGGCCGGCCTGACCGGCTTCAGCGTCTCGCACCTGCGCATCCCGACCCTGCCGCAGCCATGGGAGGCCGAGCGCCCGTTGAACCCGCGCATGGCCCCGGCGCTGGAGATCATGCTCGAGGCCCCGCTCGGCGGCGCCGCGTTCAACAACGAATTCGGCCGGCCCAACCTGCTCGGCTATTTCCGCAGCTTCGAACTGCCGGAGACGCAGGAGCTGACCCGCGCCTACGACAAGCCGATCATGCTCGCCGGCGGCCTCGGCGCGATCGACCGCATCCAGGTCGAGAAGATCCGCCTGCAGCCGGGCGATGCGGTGATCGTGCTCGGCGGCCCGGCGATGCTGATCGGCCTGGGCGGCGGCGCGGCCAGTTCGGTGGCCTCCGGCGACAGCGCCGAGGACCTGGATTTCGCCAGCGTGCAGCGCGACAACCCGGAGATGGAGCGGCGCGTGCAGGAGGTCATCGACCGCTGCGTGGCGCTGGGCGCCGATAACCCGATCCGCTGGTTCCACGATGTCGGCGCCGGCGGCCTGTCCAACGCCATTCCCGAACTGCTGCACGACTCCGGCGTGGGCGGCCTGATCGACCTGGACCGCGTGCCCAGCGACGATCCGTCGCTGTCGCCGATGCAGCTGTGGTGCAACGAATCGCAGGAGCGCTATGTGCTCGGCGTGCCGCAGGCGCGCCTGGCCGAATTCGCCGCGATCTGCGAACGCGAACGCTGCCCGTTCGCCGCAGTCGGCGTGGCCACCGCCGAAGAGCGGCTGGTGGTGGGCTATGGCGTCTTCGGCGGCGGGAGCGGGGAATCGGGAATGGGGAATGGTGAACAGCCAGCCGCACCCGCTTCTCACGAATCCCCAATCCCCAATCCCCAATCCCGGCACCCCATCGACCTCCCCATGGACGTCCTCTTCGGCAAGCCGCCGAAGATGCACCGCGATGCGCGGCAGCCGCCGGCGCCGCGCTGGCCGGAGCTGGACACCGACACGCTGGACCTGCGCGAAGCCGGGTTGCGCGTGCTGGCGCATCCGGCGGTGGCGGCGAAGAGCTTCCTGGTCACCATCGGCGACCGCAGCGTCGGCGGGCTGACCGCGCGCGAGCAGATGATCGGTCCGTGGCAGCTGCCGCTGGCCGACTGCGCGATCACCCTGGCCGGGTTCGACACCCATGCCGGCGAAGCGATGGCGATCGGCGAGCGCACCCCGCTGGCGCTGCTCGATGCCGCCGCCGCCGCACGCATGGCGGTCGGCGAGGCGATCACCAACCTGTGTGCGGCGCCGGTCGAGGCGCTGGCCCAGGTCAAGCTGTCGGCGAACTGGATGGCCGCGGCCAACCACGCCGGCGAGGACGCGCGGCTGTACGCCGCGGTCAAGGCGGTGGGCATGGAACTGTGCCCGCAGCTGGACCTGAGCATTCCGGTCGGCAAGGATTCGTTGTCGATGCAGGCGCAGTGGAGTGTGGCCGGGACCAGGGACCGGGGACCGGGGACCGGGGAAGAGCAAGAGCAGAAGCGCGATTCTCGCGATCCTGCCGCTGCCGATAGCGCCGCTGTTCCGGGTCCCCGGTCCCTGGTCCCCGGTACCGGCTCTACGCATAAAAGCGTTTCGCCCGTCTCCCTCATCGTCACCGCGTTCGCCCCGGTGGCTGACGCGCGCGCGCAGCTGACGCCGTTGCTGGCGCGCGAGGCGGAGAGCGAGCTGTGGCTGATCGGGCTGGGCGGCGGCAAGCAGCGCCTCGGCGGGTCGGTGCTGGCGCAGGTGCATGCCGAGGGCGGCTTGCCGGCGTTCGGCGGCGCGGTGCCGGACCTGGACGATGCGCAGCGCCTGCGCGCGTTCTTCGAACTGATCCGCGATGCGCGCGAGGCCGGGCTGCTGCTGGCCTACCACGATCGCAGCGACGGCGGCGCCTTCGCCACCCTGTGCGAGATGGCGTTCGCCGCGCGCCAGGGCCTGGAGATCAACCTCGATGCCTGGGGCGACGATCCGTTCCGCAGCCTGTTCAACGAGGAACTGGGCGCGGTGGTGCAGGTCGCCAACGAGGACCGTGCCGCGTTCGCCGATCTGATCGAGCGGCATGCGCTGACCGAGTGCGCGCAGCGCATCGCCCGCCCAAGCACTGCCGCGGTGGTGCGCGTGGGCCTGGCCGGCAAGACCCTGGTCGAATGGCGCTGGGAGGAACTGTTCGACGCGTGGTGGTCGGTGAGCCACGCGATGCAGAAGTTGCGCGACAATCCCGACAGCGCCGACGAGGAACGCGCGGTGGCGCGCGATTTCGCCGCGCCGGGGCTGAAGCCGAAGCTGGTGTTCGACCCGGCCGAGGATGTGGGAGCGCCGTTCGTCGCCAGCGGGCAGCGGCCCAAGGTGGCGATCCTGCGCGAGCAGGGCGTCAACGGCCAGATCGAGATGGCCAACGCGTTCGAGCAAGCGGGTTTCCGCGCCTTCGACGTGCACATGAGCGACCTGATCGCCGGCCGCGTGGACCTGGCCGAGTTCGTCGGGCTGGCGGCCTGCGGCGGCTTCAGCTATGGCGACGTGCTCGGCGCTGGCCGCGGCTGGGCCACCTCGATCCTGGAGCGGCCGGCGTTGCGCGATGCGTTCGCAGCGTTCTTCGCGCGCCCCGACAGCTTCGCGCTGGGCGTGTGCAATGGCTGCCAGATGCTCAGCCAGCTCAAGGACATCATTCCCGGCGCCGAGCACTGGCCGCGTTTCCTGCGCAACCGCAGCGAGCAGTTCGAGGCGCGTACCAGCCTGCTGGAAGTGGTGGAATCGCCCTCGATCTTCCTGCGCGGCATGGCTGGTTCGCGGATCCCGGTGGCGGTGGCGCACGGCGAAGGCCGCGCCGAGTTCGACAATGCCGTGGATCAGGCCGCCGCGCGCGTGGCGCTACGTTTCGTGGACGGTAACGGCGAGGTCGCGCAGCGCTATCCGCTGAATCCGAACGGCTCGCCCGACGGCATCACCGGCCTGACCAGCGACGACGGCCGGGTGACGATCCTGATGCCGCATCCCGAGCGCACCCCGCGCGCGCTCAACCTCAGCTGGCACCCCGAGGGCTGGGCGGACGCTTCGCCGTGGCTGCGCATGTTCCGCAACGCACGGGTGTGGGTGGGTTGAGCATCCGCTGCTGCCGCGTCCGCCAAGGAGGACGTGGCGGCGCGAACGCAAGCCGGCGCGGGCGCGGGCCTTCGCGCGCTCGCGGCGCCGGCGCTGCTTGAACATCAAGGACTGCAGCTAGACCCAACGCAGCCAGCGCGCCGACCTGGGCGCCCCGCGCCGGCCTTGGTCAGAATTCCGTCCAGCTGCTTTCGTTGCTGGGAGCGGCAACCAAAGCACGCGGCCTGGACGTGGCAGCGCGGCCGGCCGTCGCCACCTTGACCACCGGCGCCGCCGCCGGTCCTGGCGCGGCCCGCTTTGCCTCAACCGCATGGCTGGCGCCGATCTTGAACACCGCGACCGCTTCGGTGAGCTGCACCGCCTGGTCCTCGAGCGAGCGAGCGGCGGCGGTGGCTTCTTCCACCAGTGCCGCGTTCTGCTGGGTGGCCTCGTCCATCTGGGTGATGGTCTGGTTGACCTGCTCGATGCCGGCCGATTGTTCCTGCGACGCGGCGGAGATCTCGCCCATGATGTCGGTGACCCGCTGCACGCTGGCCACTACCTCGCTCATGGTCTCGCCGGCGCTGTGCACCAGCGTGGAACCTTCGGCCACGCGCTGTACCGAGTCTTGGATGAGATCCTTGATCTCCTTGGCCGCGCCGGAGGAACGCTGTGCCAACATGCGTACTTCCGAGGCCACTACCGCAAAGCCGCGGCCCTGTTCGCCGGCACGCGCCGCTTCCACGGCCGCGTTCAATGCCAGGATGTTGGTCTGGAACGCGATGCCGTCGATGACCGAGATGATGTCGGCAATCTTCTTGGACGAGGCTTCGATGCCGCTCATGGTCTCGACGACCTTGTCCACGACCTGGCCGCCCTGCGCGGCCACGCTGGCCGCACCGATGGCAAGCTGGTTGGCCTGGCGCGCGCCATCGGCGTTCTGCTTGACGGTGGAGGTGAGCTCCTCCATCGAGGCGGCGGTTTCCTCCAGATTGGCGGCCTGTTGCTCGGTGCGCTGCGACAGGTCCTGGTTGCCGGCGGCGATCTCGCTTGCGGCGCCCTTGATCGATGCGGCCGAGGTCTGGATGCTGCCGACGATCTGCGCCAACTGGCTGGCGGTGGCATTGGCGTCGTCGCGCATCTGCGAGAACACGCCGCGGAACTCGCCGCTCATGCGCACTGTGAGATCGCCGGCGGCGATGGCGCGCAACAACCGCGACAGCTCGGCCAGGTTGGTGTCGGTCGTCTGCATCAGGTTGTTCAAGCCTTCGACCATGCTGCGGAAATCGTGGTCGAACGCGTTCGCATCCCCGCGGGTCGAGAAGTCGCCGGCCTCCGCTGCCTGCGCCAAGGCGAGAATCTGCCGATTGATCGCCTGCAGATTGTGTTTGGTTGCCGCCATCGCATCGCTGAGGGCCGCCTTCTCGCCCGGCAATGCCGGCATGTCGGCCTGCATGTCGCCTACCGCGTAGCGCGACATGACGGACACCAGCTCGCGCTGGACCCGCACATGCGCATCGACCAGGTTGTTGGTGCCGGCCACCATGCGGCCGTACTCCCCTGGAAAACGCGCTGCATCCATGCGGTAACTCATTTCGCCGGCGTCGTGCCGGCTGGCCATATGGTCTTGCGCTTCGATGACCGCGCGCAGCTGCGCCTGCATGGTGCCCATCGAGAGCAGCAGCTGGCCCAGTTCGTCCATGCGGCGCGGCTCGATGCGACTGTTCAACTGGCCGGAGGACACCGCCGCAGATACCTTGACGGCCTCGGCGAGGGGCGCCAGTACCTGGCGCCGCAGCAACAGGTACAGACACACGCTCAGCAGAGCGGCCGAGAGCAGCCCCACCGCGATGATGACCCATAGCAACGTGCGTGCCTGCGCCATGACATGGTGTTTGGGCACCATGATGCCGAGCGCGAACATTTCCGGTGCCTTGCCCAGCCGCATCGGGACGAACACGCGCAGCCAATCTTCGCCACCGATCGCGGCCTCGTCGCTGCTCACTTGCCCCGCGCGCACTTTCGCCAGCATGGCCTGCGTGCCGGCGTCGGTCAGCTTCTTGCCCACCTGCTTGGCATCGGCGCTGGCCATCACGGCGCCGGTGGGCGACAGCAGCAGCGCCTGCCCAACGCCCAGCGGCCGCAGCGTCGCCACGCGCTTTTGCAGCGCGTCGAGCGAAATGGTGATATTGACCGTGCCGAGGAAATGATCGCCTTCCATGACGGGCGTGCTCAACGTCGTCATCAGCGTGTCGATGCCGGCAACCGGATAGTAGTAAGGCTCGATGACCACGGGCGCGTGGCTCCTGCGCGCAGCGAGATACCAGTCGCCCTCGCCGGGCTTGTCGTAGCTGTGCAGCGCTTCACGCACCAGTTCGCCTTTTTGATACGACCAATACACCATGAAACGGCCGGTCGCATCATGGAAGGGGGCGTCGACGTTGCTGGCGTCGTGTCCGTCGAATGCGTTGGGTTCCCAAAGCGTACTGATACCAAGCCAGTTCTTCTGCAGGCGCAGCTGCTCATGAAGCACCAATGCCGCCGAATCGCGGCTCGCGCCGGCAATGCCGCGCTGGATTCTGAACGTATTGGCCAGCGTTGCCCCGGTGTTGAACGCCGACCCGATGTCGGACGAGATCTCGCTTGCTTGGTGACGCGCCACTTCGCGCAGCATGCCTTGCGACGTCCCGAGCAACGCCTGGCTACTGCGCCAATAGCTGATGGCAGCGGTCATGCCGAAACACAGCAGGGCCAGGATGCCGGTGCCGATCATCAAACGGCTGGCGACGCTGTTGCGGCGAACTAGGGGCCTGTTCATTGGTGCTCCGGGGATGGATTTTCAGGTGTCCTGCTGGACACTTCGCTACGCTGAGGTATCGACGAGCGGAAACGAAACTTAAATCCCGCCGTGCGCCTCATGCTGGCTCGATTGCGGCCGATAGATGTCTGGCGACACCAACGCGAAGGCGGCCACATCCATGTCATTTCATTCAGGTATTTTGCTGCTGCTGGCCATTGCGTGCAGCGGCCAGGCGTATGCGCAGGATGCTCGGGATACCGACTCGTACGCGAAGCTTGGCGGAGCGGTCCGATTCAATTACGGCTGGCGCGATTACGGTCCCACGCAGCGGCTCGATCTGGAGTTGCTGCGCGTCGATGTGAATGCGGGAACAGGCCCGCTCTTCGTTTCCGCGCAGTATCGTTGGTACGACGGATTCGACGCGGTGCATCACGCTTTCCTTGGCTGGAACGTCGACGACCACACCGTGGTGAAAGCCGGCATCCAGCAGGTGCCGTTCGGATTGTTGCCGACCGCGTCGAACAGTTTCTGGTTCGGCTCCGGCTACTACCTCGGGATCGAAGACGATTACGATCCGGGCGTCGTATTCGCGCGCAGCATCGGCAAGGATACCGTGCATGTCGGCTGGTTCTCGGGCGACGAATACGGCGATGGAGCGCGCACGGACCGCTACTCGTTCGATGTCGCCGACACCGCGCTGTCTCCCTATCGCGAATACCATCGTTGGAATGCCCGCTACGAACATCGCTACGACATTCGCCGTGGCACCCTCCTGCTGGGCGCTTCAACCTTTTCCGGACACGTATTGAATGTCCAGGACCGCAGCCTCCACGGGCATCGCGGCGCGGCCGTGCATGCGCAGTGGAGCGGCGGCAGCTGGACCGGCCAGTTGCAATGGGCGCGCTATCGCTACGATGTGCCTGGCGATCGCATTGCCATGTCGGCGTTTCTGGCGCCCTTCGAGATCGCTGCCGAAGCCGACGTGCCCACCGCCAACATCGCGTATTCGTTCGGCAAGGGGCGCTGGCTGGACGACGTGACCTGCTACAACAATTTCAGCATGACGGTGCCGTCCCACGATCGTCTTGGCGTGCGCGAATCAATGCAGAACGTAACTGGCTGCAGCGTGAAAAGAGGCGCGATGCTGACCTATCTGGACTGGATCGCCGGCAAGAACATGTGGTTCGCAGGTGGCGACGGCATTGCCATCGACGACGGTGACCGGTCCAGGTGGCATTCGCGTTTCAATCTGAACGTGGGGTTCTACTTTTAGTCGGTACGGCGTGTCGATCTCGACGAAGGCGGTGACCCGCCCGGCGGCTTCGACCTGCATCCTCGGCGTTATTGCCTGCCACCTGATACGTGTGGCGTTGCGCCTGGAACCTGATTCGGAGTCCCCATTGCTTGCGCGGAGGGGCCTGGCGCAGGCTGCGGCAAACTACGTCGCCCCTGCCTGCCGCGGGTATGCGGAGGGCCGCATGCGCAGCCCCGATGCAATGACGGCGACGCAGCACACCATCGATGTGCCGGAAATCGGGGGTTGCCAAAACGGCGATCTTCTTCGCCCCGAGCGCTGCGGCTCAGGGGTTCGACCCACCGGGGATTCGGCATCGGCGGCATCCTCGCGCTTGCCCGGCCCGCGCCGTCGAGGCGCCACGCGTCGGCGTAACTCAAGGCGCCCGCTCGTGTTGCCATCTCACGCTTGAGCGTGCAGGTTCACCGGTGTCTCTAGGCGCGCCACCGTTGCAACAAGCCCGATCCGGGTGAGGGGATCACGGTCGATGAGCTCCAGGTCGCCACGCCAGCGCCGCCAGGCCTTGGTTGAATCAGGCCGTGTATCGGCTCAGGCGCCCGGCGCTCCACGGAGGATGGCCGAGGTCACCGCCGCTTCAAGGCTCCGGGGCTACCGGGTGGGCACATCTGCCGTCGCCGACAGCAGGCCGATCGTTCGTCTCCATGTGCTCTTTTTGCGCCCAACCAGCTCGGGTTTGCGCAGTCGGTCTTGTACACGGCCGCATGCGGATGAGCGATGAGCGTGCATTTGCCGCTTCGCCGCTGTCGCGTCGGTACATGTCAAACCCTTGGCGCAGCAGCGAATATCGCCTCCACCGGATGTCAACGCATCGCAAGTGCCGTGCCGAGAATTTGGCGGAATGTCTTGTTTTTATTGAAATTTATCTAAACATTAACAATCTTTATATAAATTCGAGACTTTTATCACTCTTCGTGCTGTTTTAGTCAAAAACTTGACGTAATCAAGATGCGGGGTTAACACTCCAGACAGTTCCGCATTTTGCTTTGGTTCATCAAGGCAGGCGCGCAGCGACAGGCACCCGCCTCTCGCGCTCCGGGTCAGGGATGCGGCGCAAATACCGACAGGGGGTCGGCCGGCTGGAATGCCGGGCGAGGGTGGCTTTTCGACCAAAAACCAGCCTAATTTGAGGAGCAGTAGTCGATGAATCGGATTTATCGCAAGGTCTGGAACAAAGCGTTGGCAATGTGGACCGTGGCCTCGGAACTGGCCAGCGGCGATTCCCGCGGTCAGCTGGTTCGCGAAGGCAGGGCCGGGCGCGTGCAGGGCCTGGCCTTGTCGGCTGCGATCGCCATGACGCTGGGTGCCGGCGGATCCATGCTGCCCTCCAGCGCGCAAGCGCAGGCGCTGCAGATCGGCGACGGCGCCAGCGCCAGCGGCGACTACGCCACCGCGGTCGGTGCCGAAAGCAACGCCAGCGGCGAACTGAGCACCGCTACCGGCGCGGCCAGCAACGCCAGCGGTGACGGCAGCGTGGCCAGCGGCGCGCTCAGCGAGGCGAACGGCCTGGAATCCACCGCCTTCGGCTACTACAGCACTGCCAGCGGCATCGGCGCGACCGCGCTCGGTGCCGAGAGCATCGCCAACGGCACCGCCACCGCGGCGCTCGGCCTGGGTGCCACGGCCGATGCCGACTTCGCGACCGCCGTCGGCGGCTTCGCCATGGCGACCGGCTACAACAGCACCGCGCTCGGCAATGCCGCCGTGGCGCAGGGCGAGAACAGCGTTGCGCTGGGCGCCGATGCGCTCGCCGATCGCGACAACAGCGTGTCGGTCGGCAAGGCCGGCGCCGAGCGCCAGATCACCAACGTCGCTTCGGCCAGCGAAGCCACCGATGCGGTCAACCTGGCCCAGCTCGATGCGGTCGCCAACGTCGCCGACACCACCGCGCGCCTGTTCTCCGCCAACGGCGCGGGCAGTGCGCTGGCGCAGGGCGAAGAGGCCACCGCCGCCGGTTCCACTGCGCTAGCCGACGGCGACTACGCCACCGCGCTCGGCTCGAGCAGCTTCGCCGGCGGCACCGCGGCGTCGGCGATCGGCAGCGGCGCGCTGGCCAACGGCCAGAACGCCAGCGCGTTCGGCGCCAACGCCACCGCCGACGGCGCCTCGGCGACCGCGCTCGGCGGCGTCGCCACGGTCTACGAGTACGACGAGGACGGCTTCATCATCGGCAGCCGCGAGCAGACCACCCAGGCGCTGGGCACCGCGGCCACGGCGGTCGGCGGGGGCGCGCAGGCGCTGGGCGCGCTGAGCACCGCAGTCGGCAGCGGCAGCTCCGCGAGCGGCGTGCAGAGCACTGCGCTGGGCTACCACGCGCAGACCTCCCAGGACGGCGCCACCGCGGTCGGCGGCCTGTCGGAAGCGTCCGGCGCGCTGGGCACGGCGGTGGGCTACGGCTCGCGCGCCGCGGGCGATTACGCCACCGCCACCGGCATCGGCGCACACGCGACCGCGACCAGCACCGTGGCGATGGGCATGAATGCCCTGGCCAGCGGCATCGACAGCGTCGCCATCGGTGGCGTCAGCACGGCCGCCGAAAGCGCCGGCAACAGCGTCGGCATCGCCGCTGCGACCGGCGTCGGCGGCGTCGCCCTGGGCGCCGGCGCGCAGAGCCAGGGCAACTACGCGATCGCGCTGGGCTACAACGCCAACGTGTTCCCGAACATGGAGAGCAACGCCGTCGACTCGGTGGCGATCGGCCACAGCGCCGGTTCGTTCGCGCCGCACACCGTCTCGCTCGGCGCCTATGCGCTGTCCGCGGGCGAGGGCGCGATGGCGATCGGCCAGGCGTCCACCGCGTGGACAGCCAACAGCGTGGCACTCGGCGCCGGCTCGGTGACCTCGATGTTCCATGAAAGCGGCACCGCGATCGGTGCCAACAGCGCGGCCAACGGCATCGACGCGACCGCGATCGGCTACGGCGCGCGGGTCAGCAGTTGGCTCGCGGATGCGCAGGACCGTTCCGCGTCCAGCGCGGTCGCGCTTGGCGCGTATTCCTACGCAGACCGCGACAACAGCATTGCGGTCGGCGATGTGGCCAACGGCCTGACCCGGCAGATCACCAGCGTCGCCGCCGGCACCGAGGCCACCGATGCGGTCAACGTCGCGCAGCTGCAGGCGGCGGGCAAGTACCTGCAGGCCAGCGCCGGCAGCAGCGATGCCGGCGCCTATGTGGAAGGCGACGACGCGCTGGCCGCGGGCGAGGCGGCCAATGCCATCGGCAACGGCAGCACCGCGCTCGGCGGCGGTGCCGCTGCGTTGCGCAGCGGCGCCACCGCGGTGGGCAGCGGCGCGGTCGCGGCAGGGCAGAACAGCGCCGCGTTCGGCAGCAATGCGCAGGCCACCGGCCCGGCGGCCGTGGCGGTGGGCGGGGTGGCGGTGGACGAGAACGGCGACCCGCTGATCACCACCGGCGGAGTAGCGCTGGAGACCGGTGCGACCAGCGCCGGTGTCGGCGGCACCGCGCTGGGTGCCAGCGCCGATGCCGCCGGCTTCGCCGCTTCGGCGGTGGGCGTGGGCGCTCATGCCAGCGGCGCACAGGCCTCCGCCTTCGGCGCGGTATCCAATGCCAGCGGTGACTACGCCACCGCGGTCGGTACGCAGAGCGTGGCGACCGGCGCCGGCAGCGTTGCCGTTGGCGGTCCGGCCGACCTGATCCCGGGCCTGGGCCTGTTCGTGCAGACCCAGGCCAGCGGCGAGAGCGCGGCGGCATTCGGCGCCGGTGCGATCGCTTCGGGCGACTTCAGCCTCGCCAGCGGCAGCCTCAGCGAGGCCTCCGGCCTGGAAAGCACCGCGCTGGGCTATTTCGCCTATGCGCCCGGCGCCTTCGCCACGGCGCTCGGCGCCGAGTCCTGGGCCAGCGGCGCCAACAGCAGCGCGATCGGTGACTACAGCAGCGCGCTCGCCGCCGACAGCGTGGCACTGGGTTCCAACTCGGTCGCGCGTCGCGCCAACACGGTGTCGGTCGGCGATGTCGGCAGCGAACGGCAGATCGCCAACGTCGCCGCCGGCAGCCAGGCCACCGATGCGGTCAACGTCGCCCAGCTGGACGCGGTCAAGCAGTCCGCAGATGCCACCGGCAAGCAGTTCAAGGCCGGCGGCGGCGCAGCGCCTGCCGACGACGTCGGCAGCTATGTCCAGGGCAACTACGCCACCGCCGCCGGCGAGGCGTCCAACGCCTTCGGCAGCGGCGCCTCGGCGTTCGGCAGCGGCGCGCTGGCCGGCGCGCAGTACGCCACCGCGTCCGGCTACAACGCCACTGCCACCGGCGCGTCCAGCACCGCGATCGGCGGCGCGCTGTACTACACCGATGCCGATGGCAACGTGCTGCTCGACGGCACTACCACCGCCAGCGACGTCGGCGCCACCGCGCTCGGCGCGGGCGCGCAGGCCGCCGCGGCGTTCAGCAGCGCCAGCGGCGCCGGCGCCACGGCCGCCGGCCTGCAGTCCACCGCCAACGGCTACAAGGCCGAGGCCACCACCGACTACAGCACCGCGGTCGGTGCGTTCAGCAGCGCCAGCGGCGGCCGCGCCAGCGCGTTCGGCTACGGCGCGGCGGCGGCGGGCGACAACGCCTCGGCGTTGGGCTGGGGCAGTACCGCCTCCGGCGCGTACGCGTCGGCGCTGGGCTACAGCGCCCGCGCCAGCGGCGAGGATGCGACCGCGCTCGGCGCTTCTGCCTGGGCCACCGCGCAGGGCGGCACCGCGATCGGCCAGGATGCCTACGCCTACAGCGGCATCAACGCCACCGCACTCGGCAGCAACGCCTGGGCCAGCGGCAGCAACAGCGTCGCGCTCGGCGCCGGTTCGCGCGCCAGCGAAGCCAACGTGGTGTCGGTGGGGGGCGGCAACGGCGTCAGCGCTCCAGGCACGCGCCGCATCACCAACCTCGGCGCGGCGCTGGGCGCTACCGATGCGGTAAACAAGGCGCAGCTCGACGCGGTGGCGGCGGCGGCCGGCGAAACCAGCGCCGGCTTCCAGAGCTCGGGCAGCGGCGTGGCCAGCGCCAGCGGCGTGGACAGCACCGCGGCCGGGGCCGGGACCGCCGCCAGTGGCCTGCGCAGCACCGCGCTGGGCGTGGCCAGCGTGGCCAGCGGCGCCGGCGCGACCGCGTCCGGTGCCAGCAGTTATGCCAGCGGCGCGCGCAGCACCGCGATCGGCCTGCAGACCGATGCGATCGGCGAGAACGGCGTGGCGCTTGGCTACAAGAGCTTCGTGCGCAACAGCGGCAGCAACGGCGTGGCGATCGGCGCCAATGCCGGCGTCTCGGCCGACAATGCGGTCGCGCTCGGCGCCGGCTCGCGCGTCTACGAGGCCGACACGGTATCGCTGGGCAGCGGCAGCGGCAACGGCCGCGACGGCCCGGCCACCCGGCGCATCGTCAACTTGAGCGCGGGCAGCGTCGCCGCCGGCAGCACCGAGGCGATCAACGGTAGCCAGCTGTACCAGTCGCTGAGCAACATGGCCACGTTCCTGGGCGGCGGTGCCGGCCTCGGCGCGCAAGGCCTGTTCGTGGCCCCGACCTACGTGATCCAGGGCGCCAGCTACAGCAACGTCGGCGATGCGCTGGCGGCGCTGGACGGCAAGGTCAGCGCACTGGATGCGCGCAGCGGCGGCAGCGCCAGCGTGGCGCGCAGTGCGCGTGTCGCCAGCGTGGCGTCGGTGGCCGAGCCGGAGTCGACCGTGGCCAGCGCGCAGGCGGTGTCCGAATCGGCGACCGGGTCCGGCGCCGCCTCCACCGCGCAGGTCGGCCAGACGGCCGTGGCCGATGCCGGCGGCGCCACCGCGGTCGGCACGGCGGCGCGCGCCAACGACGTCACCGGTACCGCGATCGGCGGCAGCGCCTATGCGCACGGCCCCAACGACACCGCGATCGGCAGCAACGCCAAGGTCGACGCCGATGGCAGCACCGCGGTGGGCGCCAACAGCCACATCGCCGCGGTGGCGACCAATGCGGTGGCGATGGGCGAGGGTGCCAGCGTCACCGCCGCCTCGGGCACCGCGCTCGGTCAGGGCGCCAGCGCTACGGCGCAGGGGGCGGTCGCGCTGGGCCAGGGGTCGCTCGCCGACCGCGCCAACACGGTGTCGGTGGGCAGCGCCGGCAACGAACGCCAGGTCGCCAACGTCGCCGCCGGCACCCAGGCCACCGACGCGGTCAACAAGGGCCAACTCGACAGCGGCGTGGCCACCGCCAAGTCGTATGCCGATTCGCGCTTCAACACCATGGCCGACAGCTTCGACGTGCTGCGCGGCGACGTCGCCGCGCGCTTGCGCGACCAGGACCGCCGCATCGACCGGCAGGCGGCGATGAGCGCGGCGATGCTCAACATGGCCACCAGCGCCGCGGGTATCCGCACCCAGAACCGCGTCGGTGCCGGCGTCGGTTTCCAGAACGGCGAGTCGGCGCTGTCGGTGGGCTACCAGCGCGCCTTCAGCGAGCGCGCCACGCTGACCATCGGCGGCGCGTTCAGTGGCGACGACAGCTCGGTCGGCATCGGTGCCGGCTTCGGCTGGTGAGCCATCGCGGATGGCGGCGCGTGCCGCCGTCCGCCCACGCAATGGCCTGAGGGGGCAGACCGAAGGACCTTGGCTGGGCCGGCCAACGGATTCGGGAAAAAGGAGTTTTTACGGCCGCAACTGTCGCCTGATCCACGAACTTTGAAGAGGACGTCAACGTGATCGACAAGCAAAATCTTCGTATCAATGCCATCGCCGCCGCCATGTTGATGATGTCGCTGGGGGCCTCGAACGCATTCGCGGCCGGTGCCGCGTCGCTGCCGGTCAAGCCGCCGGCCAAGGCCGCACCGGTCGACGCGCAAACTTCCAGCCGCATCGTGGTGCGCTACAAGGCCGGTACCGCCGCGGCCAGCGACCGCAGCGCCAAGCTGTCGGCGGTGCAGTCGGCGCTGACCCGGTCCAGTCTGGGCGGCGGCAACAGCGGCATCTCGCGCGCCGCGGCCGCCAGCGTGCGCGCCGAATACGTGCGCACCCTGGGCGTGGGCGCCGACCTGATGCGCCTGTCGGGCAAGCTGAGCAAGGCCGACGTGGACAAGGTGGTGGCGGAAATCGCCGCCGACCCGGCGGTCAAGTACGCGCTGGTGGACGTCACGCTGCAGCGCACCGAACTGCCCAAGGCAGGGCTGGAGCAGCCGAGCCTGGTGCCCAACGACCCGCTGTACGCGCAGTACCAGTGGCACTTGAACAGCGCCACCGGCGGCATCAATGCGCCGGCCGCGTGGGATATTTCCAAGGGTGACGGCGTGGTCGTCGCGGTGCTGGATACCGGCATCCTGCCGAACCATCCGGACGTGGCGGTGAACCTGCTGCAGGGCTACGACTTCATCTCCGATGCGAAGAAATCGCGGCGTCCGACCGATGCGCGCGTGCCCGGCGCGCTGGACTACGGCGACTGGGTCGAGAACGACGACGAATGCTACGCGGGATCGCTGGCCGACGCCAGTTCCTGGCACGGCAGCCATGTCGCCGGCACCATCGCCGAGGCCACCAGCAACGGCATCGGCATGGCCGGCGTTGCGCCTAACGCCACGCTGCTGCCGGTGCGCGTGCTCGGCAAGTGCGGCGGCTACACCTCCGACATCGCCGACGCGATCACCTGGGCCTCCGGCGGCACCGTCGCCGACGTGCCGGCCAACGCCAATCCGGCCGAGGTCATCAACATGAGCCTGGGCGGCGGCGGTACCTGCAACATGCTGTTCCAGGATGCGATCGACGGTGCGGTCGCGCGCGGCACCACCGTGGTGGTGGCGGCCGGTAACAGCGCCAGCAATGCCGCCAACTTCAATCCGGCCAGCTGCGCCAACGTGATCGCGGTCGGCGCGACGCGCATCACCGGCGGCATCGCCTACTACTCCAACTATGGCGCGGCGGTGGACCTGTCCGGCCCGGGCGGCGGCGGCAGCGTGGACGGCAACCCGGGCGGCTACGTCTGGCAGAACGGCTATAGCGGCGCGACCACGCCGACCTCGGGTACCTACAAATACACGGGCCTGGGCGGCACCTCGATGGCCTCGCCGCACGTGGCGGCGGTGGCGGCCCTGGTGCAGAGCGCGGTGATCGCCGCCGGCAACGCGCCGCTGACCCCGGCCGCGCTGGAAACCCTGCTCAAGCAGACCGCGCGTCCGTTCCCGGTGTCGATCCCGACCAGCACCCCGATCGGCACCGGCATCGTCGATGCCAAGGCCGCGCTGGCCAAGGCGCTGGAAGTGCCGTGCGACCCGCAGACCGAACAGTGCACGCCGCCGGCGACCGCGCTGACCAATAAGGTGGCGGTGGCCGGCCTGACCGGCGCGACGGGCAACGAGGTGCTGTACAGCTTCGAGGCCGAGGCTGGCGCGGTGCTGAGCTTCCTCACCTACGGCGGCAGCGGCAACGTGTCGCTGTACGTGAGCTTCGACAAGGAGCCCAGTACCACCAACTACGACGCCAAGTCGGCCCGCCCGGGCAACAACGAGACGGTGCGCTTCACCGCGCCGAAGGCCGGCACCTACTACGTCAAGCTGGTCGCCACGTCGAGCTACAGCGGGGTCAGCCTGGTCGCGCGCCAGTAAGCCTGCGATGACGGTGCGGGATACGGCGCCTTAGGAACCCAGGAAACCCGGCTTCGGCCGGGTTTCCTGCGTTGTGGCAATGGAAAAGCCGCGCGCACACCGGGCGGTACCGCTGTCGGCACGGCGGCCGGCATGCGCCGCTGTCGGTTACGCTCTTGCAGCGCAGCTCGCCATGCACACGGCGCCGCAACGCGCGATGCTGCGCGCGGCGTGTGTCATGCCGATGACGCGCCCAGCGCCGCCAGGGCCGCCGTAGACAGTCGCGCCGCCTGCTGCGGCGCGGGCAGGCGGCAGGTGGTGCCGAACTGGTAAAGTCGCCGCACGCTTGGGAGGGATTGTGTGAACGCGCTTGTGAAAGACATTGCTGCCGCTGTCGATACGCCCGAGGCGCGCATCGTCGATGCGTTGCTGGCCAAGGGACGGCTCAAGGAGGGCGACCTGCTGCGCGCGCGCCAGTTGCAGCGCGAATCCGGCGGCGGCCTGCTGTCGCTGCTGGCGCGCCTGGGGCTGGTCTCCGAGCGCGACCATGCCGAGGTCAGCGCCGAAGTGCTGGGCCTGCCGCTGCTCGACGCCAAGCAATTGCCGGCCACCGCGCCGGAGCATCTGCCCGAGGCGCAGCCGCTGTCGCTGCGTTTCCTCAAGCAATTCCACGTGTGTCCGCTGGGCGAGCGCGATGGCGCGCTGGAACTGTGGATGTCCGATCCGCACGAGGCCTATGCCGCCGACGCGGTGCGTCTGGCTACCGGTTTGCGGGTGCTGCTGCGGGTCGGCCTGCGCGCGGAGATCGACGACCTGATCGAGCGCTGGTTCGGCCAGGGCCGCAGCGCGATGGGCGCGATCGTGGAAACTGCCGATGGCGACAGCGCCGCCGCCGACGACATCGAGCACCTGCGCGACCTGGCCTCGGAAGCGCCGGTGATCCGGCTGGTGAACCTGGTGATCCAGCGCGCAGTGGAACTGCGCGCCTCGGACATCCACATCGAGCCGTTTGAGAACCGGCTGAAGGTGCGCTACCGCGTCGATGGGGTGCTGATCGACGGCGAAAGCCCGCCGGTCAACCTCACCGCGGCGGTGATCAGCCGGGTCAAGATCATGGCCAAGCTCAACATCGCCGAGCGCCGCCTGCCGCAGGACGGGCGCATCATGCTGCGCGTGCAGGGCAAGGAACTGGACCTGCGCGTGAGCACCGTGCCCACCGCGCACGGCGAGAGCGTGGTGATGCGCCTGCTCGACCGCGAGACGGTGGTGTTCGACTTCCACCGGCTCGGTTTCACCGACGCGTTCCTGCCGCAGTTCCGCAAGGTGCTGGAGCAGCCGCACGGCATCCTGCTGGTCACCGGCCCCACCGGCTCGGGCAAGACCACCACGCTGTACACCGCGCTGAGCCAGCTCAACACCGCCGACGTCAAGATCATCACCGTCGAGGATCCGGTCGAATACCAGATCGAGGGCATCAACCAGATCCAGGCCAAGCCGCAGATCGGGCTGGATTTCTCGCACGCGCTGCGCAGCATCGTGCGCCAGGACCCGGACATCATCATGATCGGCGAAATGCGCGACCTGGAAACCGCGCGCATCGCGATCCAGTCGGCGCTGACCGGCCACCTGGTGCTGTCCACGCTGCACACCAACAATGCCGCCGGCGGCATCACCCGCCTGCTCGACATGGGCGTGGAGGATTATCTGCTGACCTCCACCATCAACGGCATCCTGGCGCAGCGCCTGGTGCGGCGGCTGGAGCCGACCCACGCCGAGCGCTATCCGGCCTCGCCGGAGGAGATCGAGAAGTTCGAACTGCGCCGGCTGCAGCCCGAGGGCGAGATCTGCCTGTTCCGCCCGCGGCCCTCGGCGATCGCGCCGACCGGCTACCTGGGCCGCACCACGATCATGGAATTTTTGGTGATGAACGACGCGCTGCGCCGCGCGGTGATGCGCCACGCCGGCATGGGTGAGATCGAACAACTGGCGCGCGAGGCCGGCATGCGCACGATGTACGAAGACGGCATCGGCAAGGCGCTCAGTGGCCAGACCACGATCGAGGAAGTGCTGCGCGTGACGGAGGAAACCTGATGCGCACGCTACGCAGCGCGTCTGTGCGCGTCAGCGCCGCGGCACGCCGGCGCGCGTGCAGTGCGCGCGGCCTGCTTTGCGCGTCCCGCGTCCCGCGTCCCGCGTCCCGCGTCTAATGCCCCTGTACCGCTACAAAGCGCTCAACCCGCACGGCGAGATCCTGGAAGGCCAGATGGAGGCTGCCAGCGACGCCGAGGTGGCGCTGCGCCTGCAGGAGCAGGGGCATATGCCGATGGAGGCCAAGCTCGCGGCGCAGGGCGGCGGCACCTCGCTGCGCGGCCTGTTCCGGCCCAAGCCGTTCGACGGCGCAGCGCTTGTGCAGTTCACCCAGCAACTGGCGACCCTGCTCGGTGCCGGCCAGCCGCTGGACCGCGCGCTGACCATCCTGCTCGAACTGCCCGAGGACGAGCGTTCCAAGCGCACCGTCGGCGACATCCGCGACGCGGTGCGCGGCGGCGCGCCGCTGTCCGCTGCACTGGAGCGCCAGCACGGCCTGTTCTCGCGCCTGTACATCAACATGGTCCGCGCCGGCGAGGCCGGCGGCAGCCTGCACGATACGCTGCAACGCCTGGCCGAATACCTGGAGCGCAGCCGCGAACTGAAGGGACGGGTGATCAACGCGCTGATCTATCCGGCGATCCTGGTCAGCGTGGTCGGCTGCGCGCTGCTGTTCCTGCTCGGCTATGTGGTGCCGCAATTCGCGCTGATGTACGAGAGCCTGGACGTGCAGTTGCCGTGGTTCACCCAGGCGGTGCTGGGCGTGGGCCTGTTCGTGCGCGATTGGTGGATCGCGCTGCTGGTGGTGCCCGGGCTGGCGCTGCTGGCGATCGACCGCAAGCGCCGCGATCCTGCGTTTCGCGCCAGCTTCGACGCCTGGCTGCTCAAGCGGCGCTTCATCGGCGTGCTGATCGCGCGGCTGGAAACCGCGCGCCTGACCCGCACCCTGGGCACCTTGCTGCGCAACGGCGTGCCGCTGCTGTCCGCGCTCGGCATCTCGCGCAACGTGCTGTCGAACCTGGCGCTGACCGCCGACGTCGGCGCCGCCGCCGACGACGTCAAGAACGGCCATGGCCTGTCGGCGTCGCTGTCCAAGGGCAAGCGCTTTCCGCGGCTGGCGTTGCAGATGATCCAGGTCGGCGAGGAATCCGGCGCACTGGACACGATGCTGCTGAAGACCGCCGACACCTTCGAGCAGGAAACCGCGCAGGCGATCGACCGCCTGCTCGCCGCGCTGGTGCCGCTGATCACCCTGGTCCTGGCCTCGGTGGTCGGGCTGGTGATCATCTCCGTTCTCGTCCCCCTGTACGACCTCACCAATGCGATTGGGTGAGGCCATGCGTTTGCGAACCACTGGTTCGCGCATGGCCGAACGCCCGGCCATGGATGGCCGGGCAGGTCTGTCAGGGCTCGGCCATGTCGCGCCATGGACGGCAGCGGGTATGCCTGCAGCATCCGCGCGCTGCGCCATGGCGCATGTGGCGCCGAACGCCCGGCCACGGATGGCCGGGCCGGCGATTCTGGCGCCCGCGATGCCGCGCCAGGGATGGCGGCGTGAACCTGTGGCGCCGCGAATGGTCGAAGCACTGGGTGCAACCCATGCCCGCAGCATGTGTGCGCCGCGTCATGCGCGAAGTGCGAGATGCGTCGATCGCGGCAGTGCCGCCGCCGTCGCCGCGCATGAAGCGTAGCTGCACGACCCGCACGCGGCGGCGTCGCTTGTCACCGCGTTCGGCTACATAGGCTTTCCACCGCAAGGATCCGATGCAATGCGCAATATCCGCTCCCTGACCCGTTCCCCCTCCGCCGCACGCCAGTCGGGCATGAGCCTGCTGGAAATCATCATCGTCATCGTGCTGATCGGCGCAGTGCTGACCCTGGTCGGCAGCCGCGTGCTCGGCGGCGCCGATCGCGGCAAGGCCAACCTGGCCAAGTCGCAGATCCAGACCATGGCCGGCAAGATCGACAACTACCAGCTGGACACCGGCAAGCTGCCGTCCAAGCTCGACGATCTGGTCGCCGCGCCAGGTGGCGTCAGCGGCTGGCTCGGTCCGTATGCCAAGGCCACCGAACTGAACGATCCGTGGGGCCATCCGATCGAGTACAAGGTGCCCGGCGACGGCAAGCCGTTCGATCTGATCAGCCTAGGCAAGGACGGCCAGCCCGGCGGCACCAGTTACGACGCCGACATCAAGTACGAGTGATCGCGGCATCGTGAGTCACACTTCTGCCGGCGTTCTCCAGCGCGGTGCGCACGCGTGCGTACCGCCGGCGCCTGCGCGAATGCGCGGGGTGTCGCTGCTGGAGATGTTGCTGGTGGTGGGGCTGATTGCGATCGCCGCAGTACTGGCGGCGTCGGTGCTGACCGGCGGCATCGACGGCATGCGCCTGCGCTCGTCGGCCAAGGAGATCGCCGCGCAGCTGCGCTACACGCGCGCGCAGGCGATCGCCAGCGGCCAGCCGCAACGCTTCCTGATCGATCCGCAGGCGCACCGCTGGCAGGCGCCCAACGGTCGCCATGGCGAAATCCCGGCGTCGCTGGCGATCCGCTTCAGCGGCGCGCGCGAGGCGCAGCGGCGCCAGGACGAAGGCGCGATCCAGTTCTTCGAGGACGGCGCGGCTACAGGCGGGCGCATCGAGTTGCTGACGCGCAAGGCCAGCTGGCGCATCGACGTGGCCTGGCTGACCGGCGAGGTCAAGGTCGGGCGGCCGCTGCAGCAGGGCATGCCATGAAGGCGCAGCGCGGCTACACGCTGATCGAGGTGATCGTGGCGTTCGCGCTGCTGGCGCTGGCGCTGACCTTGCTGCTCGGCTCGCTGTCCGGCGCTGCGCGCCAGGTCCAGCGCGCCGACCAGCTCAGCCGCGCCACGCTGTACGCGCAATCGTTGCTGGCCGCGCAGGGCGTGGAGCAGCCGCTGCAGCCCGGCCGCGCACAGGGCAGCTTCGAGCAGGGCCATTACCGCTGGACCCTGGACGTGGCGCCGTACGTCGATGCGCGGCGGCCACCGGAGACGACCATGACGCCAGGCGCGCCGACGCTGCTGCAGCTGAACCTGCAGGTGCGCTGGGGCGATGCACCGACACAGGCGCTGCAGTGGAAGACGCTGCGGCTGGTCAGCGCGCCGGCCAACGGGATGCCGCAGTGAGCCGCGCGCCGGGCCGTGCCGCCGCACACGGCTTCACCCTGATCGAAGTGCTGCTGGCCACGGTGCTGCTGGTCGGCGGGCTGACCCTGGCCTTCGCCACGCTGCGCTCGGCCACCGCGATCAGCGGCCGCGGCGAGACCATCGCTGGGCGCAGCGAGCGCATGCGCGCGGTCGAGGGCTTCCTGCGCCGGCGCCTGAGCGGCGCGCAAGCGCTGGCGCTGGACATCGACAGCCGCACCCTGCAGCCGGTGCGCTTCGTCGGCGAGCCGCAACGCATGCAGTTCGTCGCCGATCTTCCCGACTACCTGGGCCGCGGCGGTCCCTATGTGCACGACCTCAGCGTCAGCGGCGACGCTGGCCGGCAGCGCCTGGCGATCGCGCTGGTGCAGGTGCAGGCCGGCAAGCAGATCGCCGACGCCAAGCCGCGCCCGCCCGAGCCGCTGGCCGAGGGCCTGCGCCAGGTGCGCTTCCGCTATCGCGGTATCGATCCTGAGCGCGGCAGCATCGGCCCCTGGCAGGAACGCTGGGAGCACACCGACCAGTTGCCGCTGCTGGTGTCGATCGAGCTGAGCAGCGACGACGGCATGGTGTGGCCGCCGCTGGTGGTGGCGTTGCGCCAGGCCGGCAGCGCGGAGGCGCGGCAATGAGCGCGGCACCCGGGCAGGCGCGCGGCGCGGCGCTGGTGCTGGTGCTGTGGCTGATCGCACTGCTGACCGCGTTGATCGGGGCGTTCGCGCTGACCGCTCGCACCGAGGGCCTGCAGGGTAAGGTGCTGGGCGACGGCGCGGCGGCGCAGGAGCGCGCCCGCGCCGGGCTGGAGTACGCGCTGACCCGGCTCGCCGGCACGCCGACGCAGCCGGGCTGGCGCGCCGACGGGCGCCGCTACCGCTGGCAGTACGAAGACGCCACCATCGACCTGCGGGTCACCGACGAGAGCGGCAAGCTCGATCTGAACCTGGCCGACCCGCCGTTGCTGGCGGCGCTGGTGCGCGCGGTCGGTGGCGATCCGCAGCACGCCGACCGCATCGCCGCGGCGATCGTGGACTGGCGCGACCCTGACAACCTCAGCCAGCCCAACGGCGGCGCCGAGGACCCGGACTACGCCGCCGCCGGGCTGCCCTACGGCGCCAAGGACGCGCCATTCGAGAGCTTGGCCGAACTGCAACTGGTGCTGGGCATGGATGCGGATCTGTACGTCAAGCTGCTGCCGAACCTGACCTTGTACAGCGGTATCTCGCGCCCGTCGCCGGAGTTCGCGCCGGCGCCGGTGCTGACCGCACTCGGCCTGGATGCGCAGCAGGTGTTGGCGCTACGCGAGCGCAACGACCCGGTGCAGACCGCGGGGATGGGCGGCGGTGGCGGCACCTACAGCATCGAAAGCCGCGCGCGACTGGCGGCCGGACGCGAGGCGGTGCTGCGCGCCGTGGTGCGCCCAGGCTCGTCGGCACTACCGGGCAGCGCCTACACTGTGCTGCGATGGGAAGAAGGATCGGCCGTTCGATGACTGCGTGGCGTGACACGATGAACAAGCTCGGCGTGCGCATGGCGCCCGGTGCCGGCGGCTTGCTGGCCTGGTGGCAGCGTTCGCTGATGGCGTGGCTGCCGCCGCGCTGGCAACTGCAGCTGGGCTGGTCGCAGGCGCGGCTGCTGCTGTGGCGCGAGGGCGAACAGCTAGTGGTCGCGCGCCAGGTCGATGCCGAACTGGGCACGCCGCTGGCGTTGCCGTGGCCGTTGCTGCCGAGCGACCTGGAGGCCGTGCTCGGCCCGCGCCTGGCCGCCTTGCCGCGCGTGTGGCTGCTGCCGGCGCCCGCCGCGCTGCAGCGCACGCTGCGCCTGCCTGCCGCGGCCGCCGAGCATTTGCGCGACGTGGTCAGGTTCGAGATCGACCGGCAAACGCCGTTCCAGGCCGACCAGGTGGTCTACGACGTGCGCCCCGGCGCGCGCCGCGACGATGCGCAACTGGACGCCGAACTGGTGGTCGCGCCGCGCCGCGTGCTGGACGAACTGCACGCCAGCGCCGGTCCGCTGCGCCCGACCCTGGCCGGGGTCGATGTCGCCGCGGCCGACGGCACGCCGTTGGGCGTGAATCTGCTGCCGCCGGAGCAGCGCCATCGCCGCGTCGATCCGATGCGGCGCTGGAACGCGATCCTCGCTGCCACCGCGCTGCTGGCGCTGTTTGCCGCCGGCTGGCAGCTGCTGGACAACCGCCGCGACGCGCTCGAGCAGTTGCGCACGCAAGTGGACAGCGGCGCTCAGCGCGCACGCGGCGTGGCCGCGCAGCGCCAGCAACTGGTCGATCTGGTCGAAGGCGCGGCGTTTTTCGACCAACTGCGCGCCGAGCGCCCGACCGCGCTGGAAATCTGGAACGAACTGAGCAAGCGCCTGCCCGAGGGTACCTACCTGGAAAAATTCTCGGTCGAAGGCGACCAGTTGCAGTTGATCGGCCTCAGCAGCGAGGCGTCCTCGCTGGTCGGGCGGCTGGAGGGCTCGCCGCTGTGGCACACGCCGTCGCTGACCGGCGTGCTGCAGGCCGATCCGGGCAGCCACCGCGACCGTTTCACCCTGACCGCCGAACTGGCCGGGACCAAGCGCAAGGAGGCCGCCAATGCCGGTGCAGGTCGATAAGCGCGACCGCTGGCTGGCGCTGGGCCTGCTGCTGGCGGCGCTGGCGTTGGCCTATCTGCTGCTGGTGCATCCGTGGTGGACCGTGCCGATGCGCGAGGTCGAGGCGCAGATCCAGGAATTGCGCCAGCGCGAACTGCGCGTGCGCATGCAGTTGCAGCAGGCGCCGCAGGTGGCGCAACGGCTGCAGCAGGCGCAACGCGAGCTGGCCACGCGCCCGGGCTTCCTGCGCGAGACCTCGGCCGAGCTGGCCTCGGCCGGGCTGGTGCAGCGCCTGGAAAGCGCGGTGGCCACCGCCAGCCCCGGCAACCGCAGCTGCGCGATCAGCAACCGCTCGCCGCTGGCCGCCGACAACCGTCGCGACCGCTTCACCCGCGTCGCGGTGCAGGTGCGGCTGCGCTGCGGCACACCGGAACTGGCCGCGGTGCTGCACGCGCTGGAAAGCGGCAGCCCGGCGCTGTTCGTGGACAACCTCAACGTGATGGCGCAGCGCTACCAACTGTCGCCGGGCGAGAGCGGCAACGGCCTGGACGTGGCCTTTGAACTGGCCGGTTATCTGCGCCCGAACGCGATGCCGGCGTCGCCTGCGGCCGCCGGCATGGCCCCAGGCATGCCGGCGCCGGGGGGCGCGCCGGCGATGGACGCCGGCACGCCTGCCGGGTCCGGCCCGAGCGACCCCGCCGCCACCCAGGCCCCACCGGCCATGCCCGATGCCGCCGCGCAGCCGCCGCAGCAAGTGGAGGGCGCGCATGCGAATTGAAGCGATCGGGCTGCGCACCGTATGGCTGGCGACGCTGGCGCTTTGGGGGCTGCTGATCTGGGCGCTGGGCCTGGCCGGGCTCGGCCAGCGCATCGTGCCGCTGCCCGACGATCCGGGCATGACCCAGCGCCTGCCGAGCTTGCCGGCCGCGTCCGCCGAGCGCCTCGGCGATTATTCGCGCTATGCCGAGATCGCCGCGCGTCCGGTGTTCGCCGAGGACCGCCTGCCGCATCCGTTCTTTCTCAGCGCCGACAACGGCCAGGCCGGCGCGCCCAGCGTGCGCCTGACCGGGGTGCTGCTCACCGACAGCTTCAAGATGGCCACGCTGACCACCGAGCAGGGCGAATCGCTGCGCCTGCAGGAAGGCCACGACCCGGTCAAGGGCTGGCGCTTGCTGTCGCTGCAGCCGCGGCGTGCGGTGGTCAGCGGCGGCAGCGGTACCCAGACCCTGGAGCTGCAGGTGTTCGACGGCAAGGGCGGGCAACCGCCGACCGCGCTCGGCCAGGGCGCCCGCCCGCCGGGCATGCCGCCGTTGCCGGCGGCGCAATCGTCACCTGCTGCGCCTGCGCTCAACGCCCCGGCCACTCCCGTCGCCGCCACGCCGCAGGCGGGCGCCAACGGGACGCCGCCGACCCCGGCGCCGAGCGCACCGGCGGCCGCGCCGGCGCCGTCGACGCAACAGTTGCAAGCCATCCGTGAACGTATCGAAGCCCGCCGCCGGCAGTTGCAGCAGCAGCGCCAGAACGGCACCAACCCCGGCCAGAACCCTTGAAGAGTGATCGCATGACGCCGCGCTTGTTTTCCCTGTTCCTCGCGATCGGCCTGGTGGCCGGCTGCGCCACCACGCCTTCGCCGGACGTCCGCCGCGGCGCCGCGATCGATCCCAAGGTCGGCGCCGCCGGCAGCACCAGCGGCACCGCCGGCGGGCCGGCCGGCGCAGCCGATCCCAACGACATTCCGGACCGCGTGGCCCCGGTGATCCGCCGCGGCAGCGGCACCATGATCAATTCCAGTGCCGCCGCCGCGCCAGCGCCGTCGCTGGCCAACGCCAGCAGCGGCAGCGCCACCTTCAACTTCGAAGGCGAGTCGGTGCACGCGGTGGTCAAGGCGATCCTCGGCGACATGCTCGGGCAGAACTACGTGATCGCGCCGGGCGTGCAGGGCACGGTGACCCTGGCCACGCCCAAGCCGGTGTCGCCGGCGCAGGCGCTGAACCTGCTGGAGATGGTGCTGGGCTGGAACAACGCGCGCATGGTCTACAGCGGCGGCCGCTACAACATCGTGCCCGCCGACCAGGCCCTGGCCGGCACCGTGGCGCCGAGCACCGCCTCGCCGGCCAGTGCGCGCGGCTTCGAGGTGCGGGTGGTGCCGCTGAAATTCATCTCCGCCAGCGAGATGAAGAAGGTGCTGGAGCCGTACGCGCGGCCGAACGCGATCGTCGGCATCGACGGCGCGCGCAACGTCATCACCCTCGGCGGCACCCGTGCGGAACTGGAGAACTACCTGCGCACCGTGCAGATCTTCGACGTGGACTGGCTGTCGGGTATGTCGGTGGGCGTGTTCCCGATCCAGTCGGGCAAGGCCGAGCAGGTCGCCGCCGACCTGGAGAAGGTGTTCGGCGACAACAGCAAGACGCCCAGCGCCGGCATGTTCCGCTTCATGCCGCTGGAGAACGCCAACGCGGTGCTGGTGATCACCCCGCAGGCGCGCTATCTGGACCAGATCCACGATTGGCTGGACCGCATCGACAGCGCCGGCGGCGGCAGCCGGCTGTTCTCCTACGAGCTGAAATACATCAAGGCCAAGGACCTGGCCGACCGCCTGGCCGAAGTGTTCGGCGCCGGCGGCAATCACGGCGACTCCAACGCCTCGCTGATGCCGGGCACGCAACTCAGCCAGATGGGCGGCGTTGGCCTCAACGGCGGCTTCAACGGTGGCCTCAACGGCAGCAGCGATGGCGGCCTGGGTGGCAGTGGCGGCCTCAATGGCAGCAGCGACAGCCTGTCCTCTAGCAGCGGCGGTTCCTCGTCCGGCAGTGGCGGCGGGTTGGGCAGCGGCAACCTGCAGCTGTCGCCGCACACCTCCGGCAACGGCAGCGTGACCCTGGACGTGCAGGGCGACAAGGTCGGCGTGTCGGCGGTGGAAGAAACCAACACCTTGCTGGTGCGCTCCACGCCGCAGTCGTGGCGCTCGATCCGCGACGTGGTCGAGAAGCTCGACGTGATGCCGATGCAGGTGCACATCGAGGCGCAGGTGGCCGAGGTCAGCCTGACCGGCAAATTGCAGTACGGCGTGAACTGGTTCTTCGAGAATTCGGTCAATGCCTCCGCCGACGGAAACGTGGCCAACAGCACCGGACTCGGCGCCGGCGCCGGTCTGCCCAGCGCCGCGGGACGCAGCATCTGGGGTGACATCGCTGGCAAGGTCACCAATGGGGGTCTCGGCTGGACTTTCCTCGGCAAGAACGCCGCGGCGGTGATCAACGCGCTGGACCAGATCACCAACGTCAAGCTGCTGCAGACGCCCTCGGTGTTCGTGCGCAACAACGCCGAGGCCACCCTCAACGTGGGCACGCGTATCCCGATCAACTCGACTTCCATCAACACCGGCATCGGTGTGGACACGAGCTATTCCCAGGTGCAGTACCTGGATACCGGCGTGATCCTGAAGGTGCGTCCGCGGGTGACCAAGGACGGCATGGTGTTTCTGGACATCGTGCAGGAAGTCAGTTCCCCGGCTGCCGCCTCCGCAAATTGCGGTGCAAGTAATGCCACCAGCGCCGCCTGCAACGTTCCGATCAATACGCGCCGGGTCAAGACCGAGGCCGCCGTGCAGAGTGGCGATACCATCATGTTGGCGGGCCTGATCAACGACAGCACCACCGATGGCAGCGACGGCGTGCCGTTCCTGAGCAAGCTGCCAGTGGTGGGCGCGCTGTTCGGCCAGAAGAGCAAGGACCAGGCACGCCAGGAAGTGATCGTGTTGATCACCCCGTCGATCGTGCGCAACCCGCAGGAAGCGCGCAATCTCACCGACGAGTACGGGCAGAAGTTCAAGGCGATGCAGCCGCTGCCGGCAGCGGGCAAGAAGTAAGCGCAGGTGACCCTGCCCATCGTGCTGCTGCCGGTCGGCGTCGACGACGTCGCGCTGGACGCATGCCTGGGCGCGCTGGAGGCACATACCCCGGCCGGCACCCGCGTGTGGCTGGCCGACGACGCGCAGGCGGGACCGCGCGGCATCCGGGTGATCGAGGCGTGGCTTGCGCATACCCGCCTGCAGGCCGACTACACCCGGCGCCCGCGCATGCTCGGCGAGGTCGCGCACCTGGATGAAATGCTGCGCGCCTGCGCCGCCGCCGATGTGGTGGTGCTGGCCGCGGACGCGCAGCCGCTGCCCGGCTGGCTGCAGCAACTGAGCGCATGCCTGGCGCGCGATGCAGCCATCGCCAGCGCCACGCCGTGGAGCAATGCGGGCGAAGCCTGCGCCTGGCCGCGGCTGGGCGAGATCAATCCGCTGCCCGACGATGGCGAGCGCCTGGCACGCGCCTGCGCGGCGCTGCCGCCGGAGCATCCGGAACTGCCGTCGGCGGTGTGCCATGCGGTGGCCCTGCGCGGCGCGGCGCGGCAGCGCGCCGGCGGCCTGGACGCGAGCAGTTACGGTTCCTGGTACGCGGCCCTGATCGACCTATCGCTGCGCATGGCCGGACTCGGCTGGCGCAACGTGCTGTGCGAAACCGCCTATGTGGGGTGCAGCGGCGAGGGCTGCGCCGCCGACGGCGACATGGACGCGCTGGCCACGCGCTGGCCGGCCTGGCATGCGCGGCTGGCCGGCTTCCTGATGCACGATCCGCTGCGCGCGCGCCGCGAGCAGCTGCAACGCCTGTACGCCGAGCTGCCGCCGCCGGACCCGCAGCGCGCGCTGTTCGACGCCTAACGCGCTTTCGACGCGGGCATTTGCAATCGGCCAATCGGCGGAGTGTTGTCGATCGGCGGAATGTTGTGGGAGCGACTTCAGTGGCGACGGGCTCTACCGGTAAAGCCTGTCGCCACTGAAATCGCTCCCACAAGTTTCAAGAAGTCGGTAATGGTCGTTGGCTTTGGCACATCCGCCGTGCGCGGCCTTGGTCGGCCCATTCGCGATGCCATTGCCGGGCCGGGCCGGGCGGACGTGGCCGGAGCCGCCCGCCACCGCCGGACGCGCGCCGGCCTTACTCCGGCGGCGCTTGCACCTCCACCGTCACTTCCAGCACGTCGTGGCGCCAGGACTCGATATCCAATTCCACCGCGCGGCCGTCGGCCGCGTAGCTGACCCGCTGCAGCCGGAAGCACGGCGTGCCGGCGGTGGACTGCAGCAGCGCGGCCTGCTCGGCGACCAGCGTGGCCGGATACATCGACAGCCGGCTGCGCGCCTGGCGTAGCCCGAGCTGTTGTTCCAGCACGGTGCTGAGCGAGCCGGCCAGGTCGTGATCGAGCAGGGTCGGCGCCCACGCGGCGAGAATCGCATTGGTCTCCAGCAGCACCGCGCGGCGGCCGATCCAGCGCCGGCGCTGCAGCACGAACACCTCGGCCTCGGCATCGTCCAGTTCCAGGTGCCGCGCCAGCGTCGTGCCGGCCGGCTGGCGACGCGCACCGAGCAGTTCGGTACGCGGCGTACCGCCTTGCGCGGCGACGTACTGCATGAAGCCGGCGATGCTGGAGGGATCGTGGCGAACGCGCGCTGCGCTGACGAACCAGCCGCGCCGGTTCTCGCGGTAGATGTAGCCTTCCGATTCCAGTTGTTGCAGCGCCTCGCGCAAGGTGATACGAGTGCAGCCGAACAGCGCAGCCAGTTCGCGCTCCACCGGCAGGCGCTGGTCCGCCGCCCACTCGCCGCCGGCGATGCGCGTCAGCAGTGCATCGACGATGCGCTGGCCGAAGCCGGCGGCGGGATTGATTGGTGTGGGCATGGGGTCTCCGTCGCAGTGCGGCAGAGGCTAGCGTGCCCGTGCCGGACGTGCACGCGCTGCGGTGCCGGCAGCGGCTGCGCTGGGCTGTCGCCGCAATGACGCACGCCGCCTTATCCGTGGCGCACGTCGCTGTAGGTTCATGGCGCCGCGGCTGTGCCGCGCTGCTGCGCTTGCCACAGGCGCAGGCCGTAGATCGCCAGCACCACGAAGCCGGCGTACAGCGCCGCGGTGGGATACAGCCCCTTGTAGACGAAGACGCCGACATAAATGCAGTCCAGCACGATCCACAGGCCCCAGTTGGCGATGCGTTTGCGCGCCGCCCAGACGCTGGCGACCAGGCTGAAGGCGGACAGCGCCGCGTCCAGCCACGGCAGCGCGGCATCGGTGTGGCGGTGCATCAGCCAGCCCAGCGACAGCGCGACGACGGCGCCGGCCAGCAGCGATAGCACGCCCTCGCGCCGCGGCAGCGGACCGACCTGCACCTTGCCGTGGTCGAGCCGGCCCTGGCTCCAGCGCCACCAGCCGTAGCCCTGCAGAAACACGTAGACGCCTTGCAGCAGCATGTCCGAGTACAGCTTCCATTGGTAAAACAGCCACGCGTACAGCAGCACCGCGACCACGTTGACCGGCCAGCACCAACGCACCCGGCGCGCGGTCAGCCAGACGCCGAGCACATTGACCAGCACGGCGAGGAGTTCGAGGGGGGACATGGGGGTGGGGCTCGGTGGTTGGATGGTGTGGAGTCGGGACCGGGGACTCGGGACTCGGGACTTTCGCAAGTCCGCAGTTTCTGCGCTTTTCTGTGGGAGGGGCTCAAGCCCCTCCCACAGAAAAGCGGTTGGGCTGAAGCCGCAAAAAAAAGCCACTTTTTCAAAAAAAATCAGCACTTTTTTCAAATCGCTTGACAGAAATTTGCCCCGCGACAGCGTCCCGGGTCAGAAATCGAACTGCAGCGCCAGCCGCGCGGTGCGCGGCGCGCCCGGGAACAGATAGTCGTCGCCCAGGTACTCGCCGACGTCGCGCCAGTAGCGTTTGTCGGTCAGGTTGTCCACGCTCAGCCGCAGCGTGGTCGGCAGCGTACCCAGCCGCGTCGCGTAGCGCGCGCCCACGTTGTAGACGGTGTAGCCACCGACGGCGACGCGGCCGCTGCGGTCGGCGTACTTGGCACCGCTGTACTGCGCGCCGCCCAGCAGCGCCAGGCCACTCGCGCCCGGCACGTCCCAGCTGGCCTGGGCGCTGGCGCGCAGCCTGGGCACGTTCAGTGCCTGGTGGCCTTCGTAGGCCGGCGTGCCGGTGTCCTCGGCGCGCGCGCGGAGGCCGGCGACGCTGGCCTGTACGTGCAGCCGCGCGCCGACCGTGCCGTCGGCCGACAGTTCGATGCCGCGGTTGTGCAGGCGGCCCTGCTGCAGGTACAGGAAGCTGCCGTCGGCCTGCGGCTGCGCGTACTGATAGGCCTGGCGCATGTCGAACACGGCCGCGCCAAGCGCCAGGCCGTCGCGCTCGTATTTCAGGCCGGCTTCCGTCTGGTAGGCGCTGGTCGGGGCGAGGATCGCATCGGCGTTGCTGGCGAACCACGACGCGGTGCCGCCCGGCGCCAGGCCCTTGGCGAAACTGGCGTACAGCGACAGCGTGTCCTGCGGCTTGAACAGCAGCGCCGCCTGCGGCAGCAGTTGCGAGCGGCGGGTGTGGCGGGTCAGCGCGCCGTCGCGGTCCCAGGCGCGCTCGTCGTAGCGCACCTGGCGCGCGCCCAGCAGCAGCTGCCAGGCCTCGCCGATGCCGATGCGGTCGCTGACCAGCAGCGATTGCTGGGTGCTGTCCAGGCGCCGGCGCTTGGGGTCGAGTTCGGCGTCGGCCTGGGCCAGCAGCGGCGGATCGGCGGCGATGTTGCCGCTGCCGATCAATGCGTTGATCGCGCCGTGCCGATCGATGGTGCGCTGCAGGTAGTCCACGCCGATGTTGAGCTGGTGCTGCAGCGCGCCGGTGGCGAAGCTGCCGGACACGGTCGCCTGCACCTGGTCGTTGCGGCGCGTGTCGTCCGGGCTGCGGTAGTCGTAGAGGTCGTAGTCGCCTTCGCGGCTGAAGTGGTTGGGGATCGCATCGTTGGCGCAGCTGGCCGCGCCGTAGCAGCCCCAGGCGAAGCTGGAATAGTCGTCGATCACCGCGCGACTGTGCGCGGCCGCCAATTGCGCGCGCCAGGCGTCGTTGAAGCGGTATTGATAGCGCAGTTGCGCGTTGAGCGAGTCGATGCCGACCGGCTTGGACCAGGGCTGGTAGGCCAGCAGCCGGTGCACCGATACGTCGCCGGGCACGCGCTCGCCGCCGAGCAGTTGATAGCCGGGCACCGAACGTTGCTGCCGGTCCTGGTCTTCCACGTCGAGCTGCAGCGTCGATTGCGCATCGATGTTCCAGTCCGCGGCCAGCGACAGGAAGTTGCGGTGGCCGTCGGCATGCGCGACGTAGCTGCGGATGTCCTCGTGCGCGGCGTTGACGCGCAGGCCGAACTGGCGGTCGCGGCCGAACCAGTTGCCCAGGTCCACCGCGGCGTAGCGGCCGCCGTCGTCGTCGGTGCCCAGGACCAGCGTGCGCACCTGCTGCGGGCGCTTGGTGATGTAGTCGATCACGCCGGCCGGCTCGGTGAGCCCGGACTGCAGCCCGGACAGGCCCTTGAGCAGCTGCACCTGCTGCTTGTTTTCCAGCGCCACGTTCTGCTCGCCGGTGACGGTCAGGCCGTTGATCCGGTAGCTGTTGGCGGCGTTGAGCGAATAGCCGCGCACCACGAAGTTCTCGTAGTAGCCGATCGGCGCGTAGCTGTCGCCGACCGCGGCGTCGGCGCGCAGCACTTCGCTGAGCACGCGCACCTGGCGGTCGTCCAGCTGCGCGCGGTCGATCACTCCGATCGAGGCGGGGGTGTCCAGCAGCGCGGCGTCGCCGTAGCCGCCCAGCGTGGAGCGGTGGCGTGGCTGCTCGCCCTGCACGTTGACCGCGTCCAGCTCGACCGGCGTCTGCGTGTCCGCATCGCTAGCGCGTGCCGGTGCGGCGGTGGCGGCCAGTGCCAACGCCAGGGTGAGCGGCGCGAGTGCGGGGAAGGCATGGGACATGGGGGAACCTCCAAGCGGGAGTCGGAATGGGAAAGGCCGATGCGGATGCGAGGGCAGACGCGCTGCCGGCAGCGCGGCGCGGCATGCACGCGCAATGGGCGCGCGCGGCGACGAACGGGCTGCGCTCATTGCGCTGCGTCCGTGTGCCGCTGCAGCTGCCGCAGCAGGCGCTGGCCCTCGTCGCCGCCGAACCAGTCGGCATGGCCGAGCAGGTAGCGGTGATAGGCGATATCGGCATTGGCCTCGGAGCCGGTGATGCCGGCGAAATAATCGATCTCGCTGAGCGCGAAGTCGGCATGCGCGATCGGCAGCAGGGCGGCCAGCAGGCGCAGCTGCGCCGCGTCCAACGGCAGTACCTGCGCGTAGCCGTGCAGCAGCGCGTCGAGTTGATCGAGTTCGGCGGGCGCGCAGCCGCCGACGTCCAGTTGCAGCCACGGCACCAGGTTGCGTTCGATCGCGGTGGCCAGATCGAATAAAGCGAAGGTGCGGTCGGCCAGGCCGAAATCGAACACCGCGCTGACCTCGCTCGCCGCGCCGTGGCCGCGCCACAGCAGGTTGGAGGCGTGCCAGTCGCCATGCGTCCACAGCGGCGGCGCTGGCGAGCGCAGCAGCGGCCAGGCGCGCGCGTGCCACGGCAGCAGATGCCGGCGCAGGTCGCCGCGCCAGTCGCGCCGCTGCAGCCACGCGGCCAGTGCTGGCCGGCCGTGCAGGTCTTGCTGCACGGCCTGCAGCGGATCGGCGTGGCCGAACAGGTGCAGGTTGGCGACCAGCAGTGCGGTGCTGCGTGGCGGCGCCGAATAGCCGGCGGCGGCGCGGTGCAGCAGGGCGAGCGAGCGCCCGGCGGCCTGCGCGTGCCCGGTGCCGGCGAACGGCAGCCACGAGGCCGTGTCGCGGTACAGGTCTTCTCCGGTGGCGGCGCGCTGCACTTCGTAGGTCCAGTCGCCGAGTTCCACCGCGCTGGCGCCGTCGGGCGTGCGCAGCAGTTCCGGGACCGGCACGCCGCGTGCGCGCAGATGCTCGATGAAGCGATGTTCCTCGCCCAGCGTGCGCGCATCGCGCAGCCTGCGGTGATGGCGCTTGACGAACAGGGTGCCGGCCGCACTGTCGACCTCGGCCGCGGCGGAGAACGGACGCGGGCTGTGCCAGCGCAAGGCGCGGACCGCGTCGGGCAGGGCCATGTGCCGCAGCAGGGCGTCCACCTCGTCGTCACCCAGCGGCGGCCAGTCCGCCGCGGCTGGGGCCAGGCTCATGCCATGCATCTGATGTGCGCTCATCGGGCCGCTCGCGCAGGCGGGGACGCGCGCCTGGCGTCGCAATGGCCCGCTGCGTCGCGCTTTTCGGGTTTTGGTCTAGACCAGGAACGCAGAAGCTCGCGGCTGCGGCCGATGGCGACATCGGTCGAAACGCGGCGACGCTGCCGGGCCATCGGCAGGCACGGCCGCCAGCGAGCTGGGCGGCCGATGCGTCGCGATCCTGGCGGCAGCGCGCCGTAGTGGGCGTTAGCCGTCATCTACACCGCGCAATGCATGGAACCGCGGATTCTACCGCGTCGGCGCGGCGCCCACGCCGCAGGCGCGCCGTGCGCGGACGCCAGCCAGGCGCCGCACCTTCTGCACGCGCCACTTTGCCCGGATAATCGGCGCATGAGCGAACAGCAGATGGCCGTGGTGGTGGTGACCTACGAGAGCGGCAGCACCATCGACGCCTGCCTGCAGCGGCTGCGCACGGCGGCGGAGGTCGCGCAGATCCGCGTGGTCGACAACGCCTCGCGCGACAACACCCTGGCGATCGTGCAGCGCCACGCGCTGGAGGACCGGCGCGTGCGCTTCATCGCCAACCCCGACAATCCCGGTTTCGCCAGCGCCTGCAACCAGGGCGCGGCGGCCAGCGATGCGGCGTGGCTGGCGTTCGTCAATCCGGACCTGATGGTGGAGGCCGACACGCTGGCGCTACTGCGCGCGCAGGTCGCCGCGCTCGGCGATGCCTTGCTCGGCGTGGAGCAGATCGACGAGCACGGCCGCGCCGACGCCGCGGTGCGCCGCCGCGATCCGGACTTCGCCGCGATGCTGCGGCACCCGCTGGCCGGTTCGCGGCTGGCGCTGGCGGCCGATCCGGCGCAGCCGCTGCAGCGCGTGGACGCGATCTCCGGTGCGCTGATGTTGCTGCCGCGGGCGCTGTTCGAGCGCATCGGCGGCTGGGACGCCGGCTACCGCCTGCATGCCGAGGACCTGGACCTGTGCCGCCGCGCGCGCCAGGCCGGGGCCACGGTGGCGGTGTGCAACCGCCTGCGCGTGCTGCACGTGCGCGGCGTCTCCAGCCGCAAGCGGCCCTGGTTCGTGGAATGGCACAAGCATCGCGGGCTGTGGCGCTATTTCCGCAAGTTCGAGGCGCCTGCACGCCCTGCGCCGGTACGTGCGGCGGTGTGGGCGGTAATCTGGCTGCATGCCTGGGTGACCTTCGCCCGCTTGTGCTGGCGCCGCCCTGGCTGAACCGTGCACCAGGCTGGTGCGTGCGCTACGACACGCTGCATGCGTGATGGGCATTCAGTTATCGTGTGATGTGAATCACCCTGAAAAAGTGCTACGTTCCTGTCGCGATTCCGCGACGGAATCGTTTCCTGCTCCCTGTTTCAGGGGCCCCCCTCCAGGAAACAACTGCGATGAACCAGTCCTACGCCGAGCGCGCGCGCTCGTGGTTGCACGTATGCGCGGCACCCGCTTCCATAGCCAACAGCGGTGGCGCGCGGCACCGCCCCGGCCGTCGCGCACGCACGCTGTCGCGATTGGCGCTGGGCCTGGCCGCCTTGGCCGCCGGACCCTGTTGCGCCGGTGCCTGGGTGCAGGACGAAGGCGCCGCGCTGGTGATCCTCAAGGCCAGCCATAGCGACGGTGGCGCGGTCTACAACAGCCACGGCCAGGACCAGAATTTCCCCGATGCCGGGCGCAGCCGCCAGGACCAACTGAACCTGTACGCCGAGTACGCGCTGAGCGCGGACCTGACCCTGGTTGGCAACGTCTATTTCAGCAAGGTCGGCTATCGCAACGACAGACACTACGGCAATCAGCACACCACCGGCTGGGCCGACCAGGAAATCGGCCTGCGCTACCGCCTGGACCCGGACGGCCGCGACGGCCCGTGGCAGGGCGCGCTGCAGGTGCTGGCGCTGATTCCCGGCTACAGCCGCCAGGATGCCGACAACCGCGACCATCCGGCGCTGGGGCAGGGCGACTACGGCGCCGAACTGCGCTACAGCCTCGGCCGCGGTTATCGTGCCGGCAACCTCGACGGCTATGTGGATCTCGGCGCGGCGGTGCGCCTGCGCGGCGGCGATTCCGCCGACGAGGCGCGCGTGGACATCAGCAGCGGCCTGGCGCTGGCGCCGCGCTGGATGCTGATCGGCGAACTCAACGTGATCCAGAGCCTGGGCAACGGCAACGGCCCCAACCCGGTCTACGCGCCCGGCGACAGCACCCCGATCCGCGGCAACAACTACGACCTGACCAAGCTGCAGGCCTCGCTGCTGCATACGCTGCCCGGCGGCACCCAATTGCAGCTCGGCTATCAGCAGCCGGTGGCCGGGCGCAACACCGGCGGCGCCGGCGGCCCGTTCGTCGCCGCCTGGTGGCGGTTCTGACGGTGGCGGCGCTGAATCCTCCCGCCGCGCTCGGCATGCCTGGCGAGGCGATCGGTCCGCTCGGCAGCATGCCCGAGCCGCGCGGCTGGCAGACCCCGATCGGCACCGCGCTGGTCGAAGCCGGCGTCATCGACGCGGCGCAGCTGCAGGAGGCACTGGCGCTGCAGGCGCGCTGGCGTTCGCGCCTGGGCGACGTGGTGCTGGCGCAGCGCGGTGTCACCGCGCTGCGCTTCTACACGGTGCTGTCGGCGCATTTCGGGCTGAACTTCGTCAACCTGCTGCAGCAGCCGATCGACCCGGCGCTGTTCGAACCGGAGCGGCTGGCCGACTACGCGCAGCGCCTGGTGCTGCCATGGCGGATGGAAGAGGGCCGGCTGGTGCTGGCGGTGGCCGATCCCGGCCCGGAGACCTTCGCCTGGGCGCGCAGCGCGTATGGCGCCGACGTGCGCTTCGTCGGCACCTCCAAGTTCGACATCGTCTGGGGCCTGCAGCAGCAGGCCGATGCGCAGCTCACCCACGATGCGCTGAACCTGCTTGCCGAACACGCGCCGGAGCATTCGGCCAAGCAGGTGGTCACCCGCAAGCAGGTGGTGTCGCTGTGCACCGTGGCGCTGTTGTTGCTGCTGGCCCTGCTGATCTGGCCGGTGCCCGTCCTGATCGCGATCAACAGCGTGGTCGGCATCGCCTTCGTGGCCACGTTCGCGCTGAAGTTCGCGCTGGCCTGGCTGGGCGCGCGGCGTCGCATCGAGATCAAGGTCACCGACGCGGAAGTGGCCGCGCTCAGCGACGAGGACCTGCCCGTGTATACGGTGCTGGTGCCGATGTACAAGGAGCCGGACGTGTTGCCGATCCTGGCCAACGCGCTGCGCCGGCTCGACTACCCGACCTCCAAGCTGGACGTGAAGCTGGTGCTGGAGGCCGACGACACCGAGACCATCGAGGCGGCCAAGGCGCTGGGCCTGGAGGCGTTCTTCGAGATCATCCGGGTGCCGCCGTCGCAGCCCAAGACCAAGCCCAAGGCGTGCAACTACGCGCTGCAGTTCGCGCGCGGGCAGATGCTGACCATCTACGATGCCGAGGACAAGCCGGAGCCGGACCAACTCAAGCGCGCGGTCGCCGCGTTCCGCAAGTCGCCGGCCGACGTGGCCTGCATCCAGGCGCGGTTGAACTACTACAACGCCGACGAGAACTGGCTCACGCGTATGTTCACGCTGGAATACACGCTGTGGTTCGACTTCTACCTGCCGGCGCTGGAAACCCTGCGCATTCCGATCCCGCTGGGCGGCACCTCCAACCATTTCCGCCTGGACATCCTGCGCAAGGTGCGCGCCTGGGACCCGTACAACGTCACCGAGGACGCCGACCTGGGCGTGCGCCTGACCCAGCAGGGCTACCGGGTCAGCGTGGTCAACTCGACCACGTTCGAGGAAGCCAACGTCAGCATTCCCAACTGGATCCGGCAGCGTTCGCGCTGGCTCAAGGGCTACATGCAGACCTGGCTGGTGCACATGCGCGATCCGGTGCAGCTGTACCGCTCGGTCGGCTTCCGCGGCTTCTGGGGCTTCCAGTTCTTCGTCGGCGGGACTTTCTTCACCGCGCTGATCGCCCCGCCGATGTGGCTGATCTACGGCATCTGGGCGCTGACCGACACCCATGTGTTCAATCCGTTCTTCCCGCCCGCGCTGCTGTACCTGAGCATGCTCAACCTGCTGCTGGGCAACGGCTTCCTGATCTATATGACCTTGCTGGCCGCGTTCAAGCGCGACTACTTCCGGCTGGCGCCGTACGCGCTGACCGTGCCGCTGTACTGGCTGCTGCAATCGGTCGCTGCCTACAAGGGCCTGTGGCAGCTCATCCACAATCCGTTCTACTGGGAAAAGACCACCCATGGCATCAGCAAGCACATGGCCGAAGAGCGCCGCGCCGCACTCGACGACTGAGACGCCGCGGCGCCCACGCGGCGTGGCGGTGTTCGTGGTCACCGCGGCACTGCTGGCGCTGCTGTGCCAGCGCTTGCTCGCGCACGGCTACATGAGCGACGACGCGATGGCGCAGTACGCCAAGCTGCTGCTGTTGCGCGACGCGGCCGGGTTCCGCACCGAATACCTGGGCTTCCTGTACGCGCAGGCCTCGCTGTACCTGGGCCTGCTGATCGGCGGCGTGCCGGGCTTGTCCACGCCGTTGCTGCCGTACCTGGTGGATGTGCTTGCCGGCGCGGCGCTGCTAACCCTGCTGTGGCGCGACCTCGCCGCGGGCCTGGGCCGTGCCTGGGCCTGGGGCCTGTGCGCGGCGCTGGTGCTGCAGCCGTTCTTCCTGTGGCCGACGCTGTCGGGCAATAACCAGGGTCTGGGCCTGCTGGTGTTCTATCTGACCTGCCGCGCGCTGCGCCATCTCCGCGGCGATCCGGAAGCCTTCGCCTACCTGCGTCTGGCGCTGTGTCTGTGCCTGCTGTTCTTCGTCGACGAACGCGCCTGCTTTCTGGCCATGGCGATGGCGCCGTGGTTGGGCCTGATCGCGCCGCAGGGCATGCTGCGGCGCGCGCCGCTGCCGTTCTACCTGGTGTGCTATCTGCCGTTTCTGTTCGCGGTCGCGACCTGGATGTATCTGAACTATCTGTTCTTCGGCGATGCGTTGCTGTTCGTGCGCGACCAGCATTCGGCGTTCCGCGGCAGCTACGCGCAGGCCGCGCTGCAGCCGTGGCTGCAGCAGGCGATGGCGCGGCCGTGGTGGCCGCCGCTGTACCTGGCGTTGGCCGGTCTGGTCACCACGCCGCTGCTGTTGCTGGTGCGGCGCACCCGGCTCAGCAGCACCTGGCGCTGCGTGCTGGTGGCGACGGTCACCGTGATCGGTGCCGGCACGCTGGCGGCATGGGCGCGCTTCAGCGCGCAGCCGCTGGATTTCCTGGCGCTGATGGTGGTGCCGGCGGCGTTGCTGCTGGGCGACCTGCGCCGTGCGCTGCGCTGGCCGGCGTTGGCGTTGCTGCTGCTCGGCGCCGTCGCCAGCGGCTGGGTCATCGCCCAGACCGCCGCGTCGACCACCCGCGATTGGGCTGCGGCGCTGTACGCGCCGGTGGCGCCGCGGCATCCGGACGAAGCGCGGCTGGGCGCCTGGCTGGCCGAGGCGCGGCTGCCGACCCTGCTCGACGATCGCGCCGGCTACGCGGTGATCGTGGCGCGCGGCGATGCGCAGGGCCTGATCCTGCCGTTCGACCCGCGCTTCAAGCGCGCGCTGGACGACTCGCGGCAGATGCCGGCGCAGGTGGTGGTGGCCGATCCGGCCAGCCAGGCCGGGGGGCTGGACAGCGTCAACCGGCGCCTGCCGCAGCTGTGGCGACACGGTCTACCGGGCTACAGTCTGGTCTACCGACAAGGGTCCTACCGGGTATGGCGTCGATTGCCTTGAGGTGGCTGCTGGGCATGCTGTTCGCGATGAGCGTGTGCGGCTGCGGCGCGGCCACGCCCGCGGCAGCGCCGTGGATGGGCGCTAACGTCAAGGTGTCGGCGCAGGCGCCGTGGGGCAGCGACGCGGCGCAGCGTTCGCTGCAGCAGTTGGCCGATGCCGGTGCCGCGCGCGCGCTGCTGGTCGCCTTCGTCTGGCAGGCCACGCCGCAGTCCGACGATCCGGTGCTGGGCAGCGACAGCAGCGTGCAGCAGGTGCGTGCCGGCCTGCGGCAGATGCGCGCGGCCGGCCTGCAGCCGGTGCTGAAGGTGCATTTGTGGATTCCGGGACATTGGGCTGGCGACGCCGCGCCGGCCGATCGCGCGGCCTGGTTCGGCGCCTACCAGCGCGCGCTGCTGCAGCTGGCGCAGGTCGCCGCCGACGAGCGCGCCGAGGCCTTGATCGTCGGCACCGAATTGCGCGGTCTGCAGGATGCGCCGCAGTGGCCGGCGCTGGTGGCGGCGGTGCGCCAGGTCTACCGCGGTCCGCTCGGCTATGTGGCCGATGGCCTGGAGCAGGCCGAGCGGTTCGATTACTGGGAACGCTTCGATTTCGTCGGCACCAGCCTGTATCCGGCGTTGTCGGCGGTGCCGGCACAGCGCTTGACGCAGATGCGCGCGGCGGCGGCGCGGGCGCAGGCGCTGGGCACGCGCCGCGGGCGTCCGGTGTGGGTGGCGGAACTGGGGCTGCGCTCGGCGCGCGGCAGCCTGGCCGCGCCCTGGGAGAGTCCCGAGCAACGCAGCGCCGCGGTGGATACCGCCTTGCAGGCACACGTGCTGCAGGATTGGCGCCGGGTACTCGGCGAGCAGCGCATCGCCGGCATCGCGCTCTGGTGCTGGTACACCGACCCGGACGCCGGCGGCGCGCACGACAGCGATTTCACCGTGCAGCACAAGCCCGCGCAGGCGGTGCTGGCGCGCTGACGCTTCCTGCAGGAGCGGCTTCAGCCGCGACCTGGTCTTGCCGGATGATGTCTGTCGCGGCTGAAGCCGCTCCTGCAGGGTAAAGGCGGGAGCCGGCAATACGGCGGGCGCATAATCGCGCGATGATCATCGATTCGCTGCTCGACACCGATCTCTACAAGTTCACCATGATGCAGGCGGTGCTGCACCAGCATCCCGGTGCGCAGGTGGAATACCGCTTCAAGTGCCGCACGCCCGGCATCGACCTGGCGCAGTTCATCGGGCAGATCTCCGACGAGATCGACGCGCTGTGTGCGCTGCGCTTCCGCGCCGAGGAACTGGACTACCTGCGCGGCCTGCGCTTCATCAAGCCGGACTTCGTCGACTTCCTCGGGCTGTTCCATCTGGACCGCAAGTACCTGCAGCTGCAGGCCTCGGCCACGGTGCCGGGCGAGATCGAGCTCAGCATCCGCGGGCCGTGGCTGCACACCATCCTGTTCGAAGTGCCGCTGCTGGCGATCGTCAACGAGGTCTGGTTCCGCACCACCGGCGGCGACGACCATGCCGAAGGCCTGCGCCGGCTGCAGGCCAAGATCGCGTTGCTGCGCGACAGTAGCGGCTATGGCGGCTGCGCGATCGCCGACTACGGCACCCGCCGCCGCTATTCGCGGGCTTGGCACGGGGAGCTGTTGCCGGTGCTGCAGCAGACCCTGGGCGCCCAGTTCGTCGGCACCAGTAACGTGTATTTCGCGCATCGCTACGGGCTGACCCCGCTCGGCACGATGGCCCACGAATACCTGCAGGCGTTCCAGGCGCTGGGCCCGCGGCTGCGTGATTCGCAGGCCGCGGCACTGGAGTCATGGGCGCGCGAATACCGCGGTGACCTCGGCATCGCCCTGTCCGACGTGGTCGGCCTGGACGCGTTCCTGCGCGACTTCGACCTGTATTTCTGCAAGCTGTTCGACGGCATGCGCCACGATTCCGGCGATCCCTTCGCATGGGGCGAGCGCGTGCTGGCGCACCTGCAGCGGCAGCGGGTGGACCCGCGCGGCAAGGTCCTGGTGTTCAGCGACGGCCTGGACATCGACAAGGTGATGCGGCTGTACGCGCACTTCCACGGCCGCTGCATGCTCGCCTTCGGCGTCGGCACCAACCTCACCAACGATCTGGGGCCGGCGCCGCTGCAGATCGTCATCAAGATGGTCCGCTGCAACGGCCAGCCGGTGGCCAAGCTCAGCGACTCGCCGGGCAAGAATCTGTGCGACGACCCGGCCTATCTTGCCTATCTGCGGCACGTCTTTGCGGTGGCGGCCGATCCGCGAGAGTGAGACGTGCGCTGCCACGCCCTGGCCGCTTGCGACGAAAATGGCGGCAGTCCTGCGTAGGCGCGAAGGGCTGTGCTGTCGCGCAACAGTCGGCGACCACATGCCGTAAGAATGAGAAAGTTATCGCATTAATGACGGTTTTTTCCCATCTTGGCACTGTGTTTGCTGGGTAGCTTTTGTCCACCCTTTCGGGCCGGGCGTTCCGGCGCGCGGTCAGCAACCGCCTGCGGTCCTTCGCCGGCGTCGACGACGGCCGCGCCGGGCTCGGCTGGGACGGGGGTGACCAGCAACGGCGTGCGCCTGTCGGCCACGCTCGACAACGGCGTGCTTGGCGGCTCGCCAACCTGAGCGCCCCTCGCCTGGTCGGCCACAACGTCGCCGACAACGACCCACCGCTAGCTGGACCTGAGCGTGTATGTGCACGCGCTGGAAACCGATAGCCACGCGTTGACCGCCGGCCTCAACATCGCCGGCGCGGCCGTGTGGCAGCTGGCCCCGCAGCTGTTCCTGGGCGGGCAGCTGATCTTCAACAACGTCCGCGATTACACCCAGTTCAGCACCAACCTCTACGTGCGCTTCGTGCTCGACCGGCCCGGCGCCGGCCTCGGTCGCCGTACGCGGGCGAGTAGGGCAGGGCGCTTCCCGCGTCGCGACCGACCCCCCTGCCGCGGGGGGACTTGCGGCCAGCGCCCGCAGGCACTGCAGCAGGGGCTGCGGCCCCGACGCCAGCGCCAGGCAGCGGCCTCGCTTAGGCCCCCCCGAAGCAAGGCCGCATGCTGCCAGGCGGACATCCGCCGTCGCCAGACGCAGCGCCGATATCTCGGCGACTGCACCATCCAACCTGATCGGAGCAACCGCAGGACCACGCAAAGCGGCGCGTCTGGCGGCGCAGGCGGCTGTGCGACGCCCGCGCGTGACGGGCGATCTGCCCTACAAATGCAAATTTTCACCCGCGCCGGACCTAGGCCAAACGCCGAGGTGCGGTTGGCGAAGCGGGGCATGACGCCGGGCATCGCCTTGTCGCCTGCACGATTTGTATACACCAGTTCTCACATATTATGTGACGATTATCACAATTAATTTGCGATCACTGGAGCGGTTGGTGAAGGTTCTTTGCGTTTTTGGTACACGCCCCGAAGCGATCAAGATGGGGCCGCTGGTCCGCGCGCTGCACGCTGCGCCTGGCATCGACTCCCAAGTCTGCATCACTGGGCAGCATCGGGCGATGCTGGATCAGGTGATGGCGTTGTTCGCGATCAGGCCGGATCACGATCTCAATGTAATGGTAGCCGAGCAGACCCTCAACGGCCTGTGTTCGCGGCTGCTCGCCAAACTCGATGCCCTGTACGCGCAGGTGCAGCCGGACCGGGTGCTGGTGCACGGCGATACCAGCACCGCGATGACCGCCGCGCTGGCCGCGTTCCATCGGCGCATTCCGGTCGGCCACGTCGAAGCGGGCCTGCGCACCGGCAATCTGCAGCAGCCGTGGCCGGAAGAAATGAACCGGCGGGTGATCGACATGGTCGCCGACCATCTGTTCGCGCCCACCGCCAGCGCGCGCGACAACCTGCAGCGCGAACAGCTGTGCGGCCGCATCAGCGTCACCGGCAACACGGTGATCGATGCGCTGCAACTGACCGTCGATCGGCTCGAGCGCGATGCCGCGCTGCGCGCGACGGTGGATGCGAAGTTCCCGTTTCTGGATGCGCAGCGCAAGTTGCTGCTGGTCACCGGGCATCGCCGCGAAAGTTTCGGCGACGGCTTCGCCAATATCTGCCGCGCGCTGGCCGAACTGGCGCAGCGCCAGGATCTGCAGATCGTCTATCCGGTGCATCTGAATCCGAACGTGCAGGGCCCGGTCCACGCGCAGTTGCGCGGGCTGGACAACGTGCACCTGATCGCGCCACAGGACTACCTCGCCTTCGTGCGGCTGATGCAGCGCGCGCACGTGGTGCTGACCGATTCCGGCGGCGTGCAGGAGGAAGCGCCGGCGCTGGGCCGGCCGGTGCTGGTGATGCGCGATGTCACCGAGCGCCCCGAAGCGGTCCAGGCCGGGGTGGTGACCCTGGTCGGCACCGATCCGGCGCGGATCGTGGCTGCGGTCGCCGCAGCCTGCGACCTGCCGGCGCGGCCCGCGCGGTTCCTGCCCCACGCCAGCCCCTACGGCGATGGCCGCGCCGCGGCGCGGATCGTGGCCGCGCTGCGTGGCCAGTCCTTCGACCGTTTTGTGCCCGGCCGTGCCGCGGCGGTGTCCCACCTCCCCCTTTTATCAGAAGCGATGCCATGACCCAGACCCGCCGTCCTACCGCACGTTTGCCCCAGGTCCTGCCGTTGGCCCTGGTCCTGGCGACCGCGCTGCCGCCTGCCACTGCCGCCGACTCCGTTGCCGGCCAGTTCGGCAAATGGGCCGGGACCACCACGGTCACCCGCTCGATGACCCTGCGCGAACTCGGTTTCAAGCAGCCGCTGGTACTCAGCGGCCAGGAAAGCCAGCGCGAGATCTACCTGCCGGTGCCGGCCGGCGTGCCTACTGGCGATGCGCAGTTGCAGGTCGATGCGCGCTACGTGCGCGGGCATCCCGGGCGCAGTTCCAGCCTGCTGTCGATCGACGGCGACCCGGTGTCGGCGCGTTCGATCACCGATGCCCAGGGCGATCTCAGCCAGCTGATCGGCATCGATGGGTTCGCCCGCCCCAACGGCTTTGTGCGCTTCGGCGTGGGCTGGTGGTCGGTGGTCTCCGAATACCGGTGCGCCGACCAGAGCGCGCCGGCCAACGTGCTGCGGCTGTCCCCTGAGTCGCGCTTCAGCTACCGCTTCGACGGCCGCGCGATCGACACCGTGGCCAAGGCCTGGGGCGCGTTGCCGGCCACGGTGCGGCTGCTGGTGGAGGGCCGCACCAGCAGCGTGCAAAGCTACGACACCGCCTGGCGCGTGGGCACGGCGCTGGAGAACGGCGGCAAGCGCGTGGACGTGGTCGCGCTGCCGGCGGTGGGCGCGAGCGTGGACCTGCGCGGGCTGGCGATTCCGGCCAGCCTGGCCGGCATCCCCGCCTACGCGGCCTTGTCCGATCGTAGCGCCAGCCACCGCATCGGCAGCCTGGCCGAAGTCGGCGCGCTGCTGTCGCTGCGCGATGGCGGTCCGCTCGCGGTCGACGCGGCGGTGCTGAGCGATCCGTTGCGCGCCGGCGTGCGCGCCGCGCTGGATGCGCTGGGCGCCCAGGTCGCCAGCGCCGCGCCCGATGCGGCCAGCGCGTTCGCCGCGTGGCGCAAGGCCGACATGGCAGGGTTCGAGCAGCCGGCTGGTACTGCGTCGGTGCAGGTGGCGCTGGTCGGCGGGCATCCGACCCTGCTGGTCGCCAGCGGCGCCGGCGCCAAGGTCGCCGGTCTGTTGACCCAGCAATGGCGCGCCTATGCGCTTGGCCGTGCGCTGCAGGTGAGCACGGCGCTGCTGCCGCAGGCCGACAAGGACGTGGTGCTGCTAGGCCGCCTCGGCGACATGGCCGGGACCCAGGACATCGTCTTGCGCGGCGACCGCACCGCGAACTTCGACCTGGGCGCGCTGTCCAGCGAGGGGCGCCTGCCCAGCGAAGTGGTGGTCGACGTCAGCGCGGCGCCGAACCCGGCCGGGCAGGGCGCGGTCGCCTCGATCTTCTTCAACGACTACCTGCTGGGCGCCAAGGTGCTAAACGCCGACGGCAAGCCGCAGCGGCTGGTCGCCACGGTGCCGAGCTTCGCGCTGGCCGCGCGCAACCAGGTGCGGATCAGTTTCCTGCGCCAGCCGGCGCGCCCGTACTGTCACGATCCGGCCACCGGCTACCCGGTGTCGGTGTTGCCCAGCAGCCACATCCGCCTGGCCGATCGCAGCCTGGCGGCCGATTTCGTCGGCGCCGCCTCGCAGCTGGCCGGCGCGCACGAGGTGTTCGTCCCCAGCAGTTGGCTGCAGGACGCGCCGACGTCGCTGACCAAGGTGATCCATCTCGCCGGCGCGACCGGCGCCTCGCCGATGCAGGCCTCGCTCAAGCTCGGCGATGCCAAGACCGCGATCGCGCCGACCGGTCCCTACCTCAGCTTCTTGCTGGCGCCGCAGGGGCTGGCGCGGAGCGCGGCGGTGCGCGACGGCAAGCTGGTGGTGTCCGGCCCGGGCAAGCAGGTGCTGCTGGACCTGGCCGGACTCGACCGCGCTGCCCTGGTCGAAGTGGTCGGCAGCGGCGCCAGCACCGGGGTGATCTACCGCGAGCTGGGCACGCAGGGACCGCAGATCGCCGAACCGTTCCGGCTGATCCGCGGCAACCTGGCGCTGCTGGATGCCAGCGGCGTGGTGCAGGACTTCGACGGCCAGGACCCCACCGGCGCGCGCATGGCCGAGCACAGCAACCCGCAGTCGCTGTGGCAGCAGCACATGGTGTGGCTGGTGGTGCTGGTGGCGGTGATCGCGTTCATGCTGCTGGCCGCGCGCGTGGTGCAGATCCGTCGACGCCGCCGCGCCGCGCAGAACGGGAACTGATCGCTCGTGGACAGCCTGTACTGGAACATCCACCTGGCCAATTACTACGCCTTCCTGGAGACGGCGGCCGTGGTGGTCGCGGTGGTGATCCTGATCTCCAGCCTCGATGACCTGTTCATCGATGCCTGGTACTGGGTGCGCGAACTGTGGCGCAGCGCGATCGTCAAGCAGCGCAGCGAATACCGGCCGTTGACCCAGCAGGACCTGCAGCAGCGCCCGGAACAGACCCTGGCGATCATGGTGCCGGCCTGGGCCGAGTTCGACGTGATCGGGCAGATGGTCGAGAACATGATCGACGTGCTCGATTACCACGACTACATGGTCTTCGTCGGCACCTATCCCAACGACGCGCAGACCATCGCCGAAGTGGAACGCATGCGCCGCCGCTACAAGCGCATGCGCCGCATCGAGGTGCCGCACGACGGCCCGACCAGCAAAGCCGACTGCCTGAACTGGTTGGTGCTGGCGATCTTCGAGTACGAGAAGCAGAACGACATCACCTTCGCCGGCGTGGTCCTGCACGACAGCGAAGACGTGCTGCACCCGATGGAGCTGCGCTTCTTCAATTACCTGCTGCCGCGCAAGGACATGATCCAGTTGCCGGTGACCTCGCTGGACCGCGAGTGGTACGAGCTGGTGGCCGGCGTGTACATGGACGAGTTCGCCGAATGGCACGCCAAGGACCTGGTGGTGCGCGAAAGCGTGTCCGGCATGGTGCCGTCGGCCGGCGTCGGCACCTGCTTCTCGCGCAAGGCGCTGCTGGCGCTGAGCCAGGCCAGCGACAACCAGCCGTTCAACCCCGACAGCCTGACCGAGGACTACGACGTCGGCGCGCGCCTGGCGGCGATGGGCATGCACTCGATCTTCGCGCGCTTCCCGGTGCAGTTCCGCGTGCGCCGCCCGTCGTGGTTCGGCTGGGGCCCGGTGCGCGAGCGCACCCTGCACATGGCGCTGTGCGTGCGCGAATACTTCCCCGACAACTTCCGCGCCTCGTACCGTCAGAAGGCGCGCTGGGTGCTGGGCATCGGCTTGCAGAGTTGGGAAACGCTGGGCTGGCGCGGTTCGCTGGCGACCAAGTACCTGCTCGCACGCGACCGCAAGGGTATCGTCACCTCGTTCGTCAGCGTCTTCGCCTATCTGATCTTCCTGCAGCTGCTGCTGTTCTGGCTGCTCAAGGTCGCCGGCACGTGGGCCACCCAGTTCCCGACCATCTTCCAGAGCGGCACCTGGCAGATGAACGTGGCGCTGCTGACCACCGCGGCGCTGGCCATGCGCGTGGCGCAGCGCTTCTACTTCGTCAACCGTCTGTACGGCTGGGAACACGCGCTGATGTCGATCCCGCGCATGGTGGTCGGCAACATGATCAATTTCATGGCCACCGCACGCGCCTGGCGGCTGTACCTGCTGCACCTGTTGTTCGGCAAGCGCATGGTGTGGGACAAGACCATGCACGATTTCCCCAGCGCCGCGCAGCTGGTGCATACCCGCAGGCGCCTGGGCGAACTGCTGACCACCTGGGAAGCGATCGAGCCCGAGCGTCTGGCGCAGGCGCTGCGGCAGCAGGAGGGCGGACGCCAGCAACCGCTGGGCCGGATCCTGGTGGCGCAGGGCTGGCTGGACGACGAAACCCTGGCCGAAGCCATCGCCTTCCAGGGCGACCTGCCGCGCGCGGCGATCGACGTGGCGTATCTGCAGGCCGGACAGTTCCCGTTGTCGGTGCAGGCCTGCGTGCAATGGCGGCTGCTGCCGCTGCCGTCGGACACGCCCGGCGAAGTGGCGGTCGCGGTGTCCAATGCGCTGTCCGAAGACGAGCAGGCGCGGCTGCTGCACGACCTGGACGCGAGCGTGCTCAGGCAGGCGATCGCGCGCGAAAGCGAAATCAACGCTGGCCTGCGCCTGATCAGCGGCGAAAGCTACCGCGTCGACGCGGTGCCGCTGCTGGGCGATCTGCTGGTGGAACTGCGCCTGATCGCGCGCGACCAGTTCGAGCGTGTGCTGGACGGATACCGGCCGCAACGCGACGGCCGCATCGGCGATCACTTAGTGAAGAAAGGCGTCGCCACCCAGGCGGCGATCAGCGCCGCCGTGCGCGAGCAGCATCGCCGTGCCAATCAACCCCACGGCGGCATCGGCGGAGCGTTGCCGACATGAGTACCCGCTTGCTTTCCAGCATGATCGCCCTGAGCCTGCTCGGCTTGGGCAGCGCCACCGCGCACGCACAGCAACTGCCGTTGGCCGGCGCCGCCTACCGCATCGCCGAGGACGCCTACGCGTCCTACGCCCGCGGCGATTACCCGCAGGCCAGCCGCCAGGCCGCCGAAGCGGCGCGGCTGCGCCCGGACGTGGTGCGGCTGCGCCTGTTGCAGATCTACGCGCTGCAGAAGCTGGGCCGCGGCGACGACGCGCGCGCGCAGGCGCGACGTGCGCTCGCCGATGGCCTGCAGGATCCGGCATTGCCGCGGCTTGCCGCCGGCGCGAACGCGGCATCGGCCACGCGCGCCGCCGGCGCCCCCGCGCCACGCGCCAGCGCGCATCCGAGCGCCGCCGAGCAGGCCTACCGGCGCGCCTTCGCGCTCGCTACCCAGGCCTACGACGCCTACAACAACGACCGCATGGCCGAGGCCGCGGACAAGGCCGAACAGGCCTTCCGTCAGCGGCCGCAGCAGGGCGCCTGGGCGGTGCTGTGGGTGGCTGCGCTGGAGGCCCGGCAGCAGTTCGAACAGGCCGAGGCCGCCGCCGCCGCGGCGATTCAGCTGGGCGCGCCGAATGTCGCCGACCTGCAGGCCAAGCGCGTGGCGCTGGGTCGCCAGCGGGCGGTCAAGCCGGCGCAGCAGGGCTACCAGGCGTTGATCGAGCAGGACTTCGCCACGGCCGCCGGCTACGCCCGGCAAGCGGTGGCGTATGCGCCGGACGTGGCCTCGCATCGCCTGTTGCTGATGACCGCGCAGTTGCTGGACGAACGACTGCCCGCCGCCGAGGCCAGCGCCGATGCGGCGCTGGACAACGACAGCGAAGACACCGTGGCGCTGGTCATGCGCGCGTATCTGCGCCAGCGCCAGTTGCATACCGAACAGGCCAATGCCGATTTCGACGCGGCCCTGCGCCAGGACTGGCTGGATCCGCAGCAGCAACGCAACGTGCGCCTGCTGGCGGTGGATGCGGCGATCGCCGCAGGCGATCGTGCGCGTGGCGCGCGCCTGCTGCAGCCGTTGCAGGCCGATCCGCTGGCCGGCGCGGACGAGGCCGCGCGCGAGCAGTTCGGCCAGGCCATCGCCCAGCGCGAGAAGGCGCTGCGCAGCGCGCGCCAGGCGCCGTCGCTGACCCTGGCGACGTACCCGGCACCGTTCCAGCAATGCCGCGATACGCCCTACGGCACCCAGTGCGAACTGACCCCGGCCGACCTGCAGGGCAGCGGCAGCGCCGCACAGCGCGCCTACGCGGCCTACGGACGGCGCGATGACCAGGAGGCGATCCGCGAAGCGCAGCGCGCGCTGCAGGAGAACCCGGACAACGGCAGCGTACAGAACCTGCTCACCACCGCGCTGGCCGCCGGCGACCGCGCGCAGCGCGCGCAGGCGCGGCAGCGCCTGGACAGTGCCTTGGGTAAGCGCCCGGCCGATGCCGGGCTGCTCATGCAGCGCGGCTACCTACTGCAGCGCGCCGGGCAACCGGCGCAGGCGCTCGACGATTTCCGCGCGGCCGAGGCCACCGGCAAGGCGCCGCCCAGCGTGGTGCTCGACCAGGCCTATGCCAGCGCCGCCAACGGCGACAACCCCCAGGCGGTGGCGCTGCTGCGCAGCGCGATCGACCGCGCCGACCAGAGCGCGTTGCCGCTGGATCAGGCGCAGCGCTACACCACGCGCAGTTCGATCGCCAACCTCGGGCGCGAGTGGGGCATCACCGCCGCGGCCGGCTACCGCGGCGCGCGCCAGGCCGCGAGCAACCTGGGCGGCACGGCGATCAGCACCCCCGGCGATTCGGTGTTCAGCACCCTGGAGGCGTTCTGGCGGCCCGCCGCGCTCAACAACCGCCATGGCACGCTGGAAGCGTATGCGCGCGCGGCCAACACGCTGTACGACGCGGGCGGCACGTTCGAATCCGTGCGCGCCGTGGACCCGTGCACCGGCGAAGCGACAGAGGACGCGCGCGCCCGTGCCGAGCGCCTGAGCCGCTCGCGTTCCAGCGCCGGCTGGCCCTCCACCGTCGGCGCGTTCGGCGTGCGCTACGCGTTCGGCCGCACCGGCCTGAGTGCCGGCATCGAGCGCCGCCAGTTCCTCGGCAGCGGCATCCGCAGCGGCGGCGTCTATCCGGACGCGGCCGCGATCCAGTGCCGCATCCAGCGCGACTCCAACCAGCCACAGCAACTCAACACGCTGGCGCGCTATCGCCTGGACGGCCATGCCGGCGGCTGGCTGTCGTACCTGACCTACGGCTTCTATCACGGCACCGGCGTGCGCACCGACGTGACCCAGTGGTGGACGCTGAGCGGCTACGCGCAGGCCGGCTACAGCTGGGACGACAACCGCGCGCGCTTCAGCGTGGATCGGCTGGACAGTAACGGCGCGGCGGTGGAAACCCTGCGCGACGCCGATGGCCGCCTGCGCCGCACGCAAGGCTTCGCCGCCGCGGAACTGCATGCCGGGCGCAGCTACCGCTTCGGTGCCGAGCAGACCCGCTGGGTGCTCAATCCGTATCTGGTGGTGGCCGCGGACTGGCTCGACCAGCGCTCGCGGGTCAGCGGCATCGACTACCCGCTGATCGGCGAGCAGGCGTTCGCCTTGTCCGACACCGACCGCAGCTGGTCGCTCGGCGCCGGTCCCGGCGTCGGCGTGCGCTACTGGTTCCGTGAGGACCGCTACAACGCGGCGCGGTCCTACCTGGATCTGAGCGTGCAATACCGCTTCGCGCTCGGCGGTGGCGATACCCAGCGCGCCAAGGGCCTGTTCGCTACCGCCACCTTCTCCTACTGATGCCTGCCGAAACAACTGCCATGACCGATGCTGTCGCCCCGATTGTTCCCGTGCATACCCGTGCGCTGTGGTTTGGCCTGCTGTGCGCCTTTGCCGCCGCGCCGGTGCTGGCCCAGGCGCCGCCGCCGCGCAGGATTCCTCGATCGTGCTGGTCGGCAAGGACGGCTGCTTGTTCCCTGCCTGGGGCAGCCTGAGCGAAGTCGATGGCGCGGCGATCGAGCGCAACACCGCGTTGATCGCCGAAGCCCGGTACTGGCCGCGGCCGGCGTCGAGAACTCCTACGGCACGACCGAAGCGACCTGTTCCACCATCTGGATGGAGATCGATGCCGCACTGCGCGCGGCCGCACCCAACCCGTTCCCGATCGGCGTGGCCAAGCCCTATGCCGAGGTGTTCCTCGACGCCGGCGAGATCTGCATGGCCGGCGACCACGTGATGCGCGGCTATCTGGACCGCCCCGGCCTAGATCAAAGCGTGCTGTTCGAGCACCACGGCAAACGCGCCTACCGCAGCGGCGACCTGGGCGATATGGATGCGCAGGGCCGGCTCTGTTTCCGCGACCGCAGGGACGAGCAGATCAAGCTCAACGGCGACCGCATCGAACTGGCGCAAGTGGATGCGGCGCTGTCCACCCTGGATGGTGTGATCGCCGGTGCCGCGGTGGTGCTGCGCCGGCCCGATGGCAGCCTGGTGCGGATGATCGGCTTCGTCGAACTGGCGGCAGCGGGCGCTGGTGCGGTACAGCCGCTGCCGGACGCGCTGCAGGACTGGAAGCAACAACTCGGCCGCCGCGTGCCGGCGTACATGATTCCCTCCGAACTGATCGCCGTGGACGCGTTGCCCACCGGCCACAGCGACAAGGTCGATCGCAAACGACTGGAGCAGCGCTATGCCATGGCGCGCACGCTCCGCAGCCGGGAAACGCCATGATGAAATTGATGCTCGCAATGCGTGCCGCCACCGCGCTCGCGCCACTGGCCGCCAGCGCCCAACAGAGCGCCGCGGAAGGCCGCCTCGCGCAGCTGTACGCCGCGCGCCCGCCGGCCGGCGCGGCGTTCGTGCGCGTGCTCAACCCGGGCAATGCCGCGCTCAAGGTCGGCATCGGCAACGGCGCCGCACAGTGCATCGGCCCGGCCACCCGCGCCACCCGCTACGCCATCGTCGAAGGCGGCAAGCCGTTCGCCGTGCGCGTGGCCGGCACGGCCCGCGCGCAGGCGCAGATCGCCGCCGGCAGCTTCACCACGCTGGTGCTGGACCCGGCCGTCGCCGCGGGCGCCAGCAGCGCGCGTGCGATCAACCCGGTCAAGGCGCGCCTGGTCGCCGCGTGCGGCAGCAAGGACAGCGCGCCGCTGGCGCTGCAGCCCGGCGACCACTACAGCCTGTTCCTGAGCGGCAGCGGCAATGCGCCGGTGCTGCAGGGCCAGCTCAGCGGCACCGATCCGGTCGGCCGCTGAGCCATGCGCGAGCGCCCCGTGTTCCGCGAAGACCACACGCTGTTCCGCGCCCAGGTGCGGCGTTTCATCGACAGCCAGATCGCCCCGCACTACGCACAGTGGAGCGCGACGGCATCACCCCGCGCGTGCTGTGGCGTGCGGCCGGCGCGGCCGGCCTGCTCAATTGCCAGCTGCACGAACCCTACGGCCTGGGCGGCGACGCCGGGCATGCCGCCTGCGTGATCGAGGAACTGGCGCGGGCCAATTTTCTCGGTATCGGCTTCTCGATCCATTCGGACATGGTCGCGCCGTACATGATGCAGTACGGCAGCGATGCGCTGCGCGACGCCTGGTTGCCGAAGATGGCGCGCGGCGAGGCGATCGGCGCGATCGCGATGACCGAGCCCGGCGCCGGCAGCGACCTCAAGGCGATCCGCACCCGCGCCCTGCGCCACGGCGAGCACTACCTGCTCAGCGGCCAGAAGACCTGGATCAGCAACTGCAGCAACGCCGACGTGGCGGTGGTGGTGGCGACCGTGGCGCCGGAACTGGGCGCGCGCGGCTTGAGCCTGTTCTGCGTCGAAACCGCGCTGCCCGGCGTCACCCGTGGCGCGCCGATGGCCAAGATCGGCCAGCACGCACAGGACACCAGCGAGCTGTTCTTCCAGGACGTGGCGGTGCCTGCTCGGCGAGGAACAGCGCGGCTTCGACTACCTCGGCGAACAACTGGCCGCCGAACGCCTGGCGATCGCGCTGCGCGCCGCGGCCTCGGCCGAAGGCATGCTGGACGAAACCCTGGCCTACGTGCGTCAACGCAAGGCGTTCGGCCGCTACGTGATCGACCACCAGAACACCCGCTTCGTGCTGGCCGATGCGGCATCGCGGCTGGCGATGCTGCGCAGTGTCCTCGACCAGTGCCTGGATGCGCACATGCAGGACCGGCTGCATGCGACCACCGCGGCGATGACCAAGCTCAACGCCACCGAGATCCAGGGCCAGGTGCTGGAGGCGCTGCTGCAACTGCACGGCGGGTACGGCTACAGCAGCGAATACGGTATCGGCCGCGCCTGGGCCGACGCGCGCGCTGCGCATCTTCGGCGGCACCAGCGAGATCCTGCGCGACATCATCGGCCGCGCCCTGTAGCAGGCGCGCGCCGGGCGGCTATTGGCGCCCGGCGTGCCACTGCCGGCGCAACGCCTGCGCGCGCGGCGAGTCCTGCGACAGCCACGGATCCAGCGCGAACGCGAAGATGCCGGCGGCGCCGCTGCGCTGCGCCCACGCCAGCTGCTGCTGGATGCGTGCGGCATCGGCGGTCTGCGCCTGGAAGTGGCTGCCGTCGGCGGCCGGGCTGGCCAATTCCTCGAACAGTTCGACCACCACGTCGAAGGCGACCTGGCGCGCGCGCAGCGACGCCAGCAGCGGATTCACTCCGTCCAGGTTGTCCAGCCCGGCCACGCCGACGCCGTCCTGCACCATCGGCCGCAGTGGCACCTGATCGAGAATGCGGCGCCACAGCTGCGGCAGCGAACCGCTGGTCTGCAGCCGGCTGAAATAGGTGGAGATCGCGGTGACCTGTTCCGTGCCGGCGCTGGCCGCAGCGCACAGTGCGGCAAGCCATGTGCACAGGCGCTGCTGCCGTTCGTCCTGCGCCCAGTGGAACTGTTCCAGTTCGTACGGCAGGTACCAGCCGTCGAAGTTGGCCTGCCTGCTCCATGGCGCGGTCTGCAGATAGACGCGGGCGTTGTCCAGGGTCAGCGCCAGGAACGCATCCAGCGTGGCCAGCTCCGGCGCCTGCAGCGCCTTCCACCAACCGCTGTGGTAGGGCAGGCCGATGCGTACCCGCAGGCCGGCGGCGGCCGCGGTGGAGAAGATCAGTTGCAGCGTGCTGTCCGGCAGATTCCAGTCCGCATCGCTGTCGCTGCCGTACAGTCCGGCCCACTGCACCACGATCTGCCGGCAGCCCATGCGCTGGGCGAGCGCCATATGCCGTTGCCAGTCCTGCGCGCCCAGGTCCAGGTGGCTGCGCCACGGCTGGATGAAACTGCCATCGAAACGCGGCGGCTTGGAACAGCCCGGCAGCATGCCCAGTCCGAACGCCGCGGGGGCCAGCACGGCCAGGCGCAGCAGATCGCGCCGGCTGGGCGAGAAGAAAGAGGATCCAGGGCGATCGTTGTTCATTGCCTTCGCGCAGCGGAGTCCAGGGCGTTGTTCTACAGCATCGCCACGAAACATCGCGTCGCGCCGCATGCGCGATGCGGCGCCGGTCGCCGCAAAAGCGCCGCCGCAGATGGGTTTCGCAGTGGTACGCGGCGCCGGCCTTCAGTCCCGCTCGATGAGGCGCCAAGCATACCGGCCAGGAAGTGCCGCCACATGGCGGCCGACACCACCACCGGCAACCGCTGCTGCACAGGACTTGCGAATGGCCGGCTGGGTGCACTGTAGGGGGACTTCGGCCGCAACCCCATCGGCAGCCGGGAACACGCTAGGTTGCGCTGACGCGACCAGGCTGCAAGCGCGCGCCAGTCGGCGGATAATCGGCGCAGCATTCGGCCACAGGAGCAGGGAATGATCCGCGACATCATCCGCATGGGCGACCAGCGCCTGCTGCGCATCGCACAGCCGGTCGATACTTTCGGCAGCGCGGAGCTGCACGCGCTGGTCGCCGACATGTTCGAGACCATGGACGCCGCACGCGGCGTCGGCCTGGCCGCGCCGCAGATCGCGGTGGACCTGCAGCTGATGGTGTTCGGCTTCGACAGCAATGCGCGCTATCCCGATGCGCCGCCGGTGCCGCGTACTGCGCTGGCCAACGTGCAGATCGAGCCGCTGTCGGACGAACTGGAGGACGGCTGGGAAGGCTGCCTGTCCATTCCCGGGCTGCGCGCGGTGATTCCGCGCTACCGGCAGATCCGATACCGCGGCTTGGACCCGGACGGCAACGCGGTGGTGTGCGAGGCCGAAGGCTTCCATGCGCGCGTGGTGCAGCACGAGCACGATCATCTAATTGGCCGGCTGTACCCGTCGCGGATCCGCGACTTCGGCAAGTTCGGCTTCGAGGACGTGCTGTCCTACGAGCTGTAGGCCGGGTCCAATGCCAGGCGATGCCCTTTGTGGGAGCGAGGCTCCCACAGGCGTCTAGGCGGCTGAGGTGAGGGGATCCGAGCCGAAGCACTATCCGAAATGCACACGGCCCGCTGTCAGGCGGGCCGTGGCAAGGAACATTCGCGTGTTCCGCGCTCGCTTACTTCAGCGCCTTGAAACGCAGCCGCTTCGGACCGGCGTCGTCGCCCATGCGCCGGCGCTTGTCGATCTCGTACTCGCGGTAGTTGCCCTGGAAGAACTCCACGTGCGAGTCGCCTTCGAACGCCAGGATGTGGGTCGCGATGCGATCCAGGAACCAGCGATCGTGCGAAATCACGAAGGTGTTGCCGGGGAACTCCAGCAGTGCGTCTTCCAGCGCGCGCAGGGTCTCGATGTCCAGGTCGTTGGACGGTTCGTCGAGCAGCAGCACGTTGCCGCCCTGCAGCAGGGTCTTGGCCATGTGCAGGCGGCCGCGTTCGCCGCCAGACAGACTGCCGACCAGCTTCTGCTGGTCCTGGCCCTTGAAGTTGAAGCGGCCCAGGTAGGCGCGCGACTGGATCTCCACGCCGTTGATGTTGAGGATGTCCAGGCCGCCGGACACTTCCTGGAACACGTTGTGGTTGCCTTCCAGCTTGTCGCGGCTCTGGTCCACGTAGGCCAGCTTCACCGTCGGCCCGAGCACGATCTCGCCCGAATCCGGCTTCTCCTTGCCGATGATCATCTTGAACAGCGTCGACTTGCCGGCGCCGTTGGGGCCGATGATGCCGACGATGGCGCCGGACGGCACCAGGAAGCTGAGGTCGTCGATCAGCAGGCGGTCGCCGAACTTCTTGGTGACATGCTTGAACTCAAGTACCGCGTTGCCCAGGCGCTCGCCCGGCGGAATGAAGATCTCGTTGGTCTCGTTGCGGCGCTGGTAATCGACCGACTGCAGTTCTTCCAGGCGCGCCAGACGCGCCTTGCCCTTGGTGCGGCCGCCCTTGGCGTTCTGCCGCGACCACTCCAGTTCCTTCTGGATCGCCTTCTGCCGCGACTTCTCCTGGTTGTCTTCCTGCTTCAGGCGCTCTTCCTTCTGCATCAGCCAGTCGGTGTAGTTGCCCTTCCACGGAATGCCGCGGCCGCGGTCCAGTTCCAGAATCCACTCGGCGGCGTTGTCGAGGAAGTAGCGGTCATGGGTCACCGCCACCACGGTGCCGGTGTAGCGCGCCAGGAACTGCTCCAGCCATTCGACGGACTCGGCGTCCAGGTGGTTGGTCGGTTCGTCGAGCAGCAGCATGTCCGGCTTCTGCAGCAGCAGCCGGCACAGCGCCACGCGGCGCTTCTCGCCGCCAGACAGCGGGCCGATCACCGCGTCCCACGGCGGCAGGCGCAGCGCGTCGGCGGCCACTTCCAGCTGCTGTTCGAGCAGGTGCGCATCGCCGGCGGCCAGGATCGCTTCCAGCCGCTGCTGCTCGGCGGCGAGCTTGTCGAAGTCGGCGCCTTCCTCGGCATAGGCCTCGTAGATCCTGTCCAGCGCGGCCTGCGCCTGCAGCACTTCGCCGACGCCTTCCTCGACCGCTTCGCGCACGGTCTTGGCCGGGTCCAGCTCCGGCTCCTGCGCCAGGTAGCCGACCTTGATGCCCGGCTGCGGGCGCGCTTCGCCGCTGAAATCGGTGTCCACGCCGGCCATGATCTTCAGCACCGTGGACTTGCCGGCGCCGTTGAGGCCGAGCAGGCCGATCTTGGCGCCGGGGAAGAACGACAGCGAGATGTCCTTGATGATCTGGCGCTTCGGCGGCACCGTCTTGCTGACGCCGTTCATGGTGTAGATGTATTGCGACATGGGGGCTCCAAAGGCGCAGGGCGCCCGCCGGCCGGCGGCCGGAAGGCGTCGAAAGGGATGCCGGATTATAGCCGGACGGCCGCCGGCAATCTGCCGCGCCGGCGCTGCGCCGGATGCCGCCCGCGCGGTGGCGCGCTACTCGGCGGCAGGCGGCAGGTCCCGGGTTGCCGCCTGCGCCTGTGCCCCCGCGCGGCGTTGCCGCCGCAGACAGAGCGACGCGCAGATCACCAGCAACAGCATCGCTAGCCACTCGCTGTCCAGCGCCGCGTGCATCGCGGCCAGGCCGCCGCCGCTGCGGGCGTGGGCGGCGCTGTTGCACCTGCACGCGCAGGCAGGCAACGGCCGGTGGATGAACGCCTTCTTAGCCCGATCCGGAAAGCTGAATACGTAACCGATTCCAGCAGGAAGCGGTTCAGACGCTAGCGGCCTAAATGCAATCGCCACATCACGTGACGGAGTTGCCATGAACGCTAAACGTTTTGCCACCCTTGCCCTCTCGTCCGCGTTGGCGCTGGGTTTCATGGCGCCGCCCGCATTCGCCTGGGGTCCTCCAGGCCCCGGGCCGGGCTGGGGCCCGCCGGGGCCGCCCCCGCCGCCGCCGGGTCCCGGCCCGCGCGCGGACCGCGACTGGTACGACCGCGGCTACCGCGACGCCGATCGCGAGCGGTACTGGCGCGACCGCGACCGCGACCGCCGCGACGCCCGTCGCGCCTACGATCGCGGCTATCGCGACGGCTACCGCAGCGGGCCGGATGTCGTTTACTACCGCCCGGGCCCGCCGCGCTGGGCGCGCGGCCAGCGCTACCACGGGCCGAACGACGTGGTCTACGATTACGACCGCTATCAGGTCCGGCGCCCGCCCTACGGCTACCGGTGGGTACGCGACGATGCCGGCAATCTGTTGATGGTGACCATCGCCAGCGGCATCATCGCTGACCTGGTGCTCAGCGGCCGCTGAACCCTGCCGCGGCACCGCCAGACGGCCTCCTCCGGGAGGCCGTCTGCGTTTTGGTTCGCCCTCGACCCTGCGCCGGGCCGGGCCCAGAACGCGGTGTGTCCTTTGAGACGGTGCGGAGCGGCCTGTCGCGCGCCAAGATGTTCAGACCCATATGAAAGGGAATCGCGTCGTTCCATCTGATCTGCGCCGATGGGGACGAGCCCGCTCCCCCGGCCTGGTGGTTGCGCGAGCTGGAAGCGGGCAACCGCTAAGGCATGGCGTTCGTGCTGCTGTTCCAGTGACGGATCCTGCGTCTGTCATGAGACACATAACGGCGCCTCGCTGTACTGAAAATTCGTCCAACTGACAGAAGCGTGACCTGCAACGACTTGCGAGTCTGTAAGTTCCGCGCGAGAAATCTATGCTGCTGCTCTGCAGCGGTTACGTGGCAGGCCACTTGGCGAGTCGGGCGCGCGACCGATGGCGTTTCGCCAGACCGGCTTTCCGCCGTGCGACGGACTCGCCGTGGCGGCGCGGCCGGCCCCTTCGTTGATCACCGAGTCGAGCAAATGACGTTGGACACCTGTCTCGACTGCGGCACCGGCGATGGCGACATCCTGTTCTGCAGCCCGCCAAACGCGCCCGGCCTGTGCGAACGGCGTCAGACCGTGGTGCGCACCATCGATGTGCCACGTTCCGAGGTGCGGAGGGTGCGCCTGCTCATCTCGCCCCGGCCGAGCGCGATTGGCGCGGCGATGTATCGGTTCGATAGCTCCCCCCACACAGGTAACCTCCCCCATGAACAAAGCCTTCCTTTCCCTTGCCGTGACGACCGCGTTGTACGCGATCGTCGGCGCCGGCTTCGCCCAGGACGCCGGCGGCACCGACGCCGGTCAGCGCAGCAGCGTCGCCACGACCTCCAACACCACCAACTCCAACGCCACCGAGCGCGCGCGACAGCTCGACGCGGTCAACGTGATGGGCAACTCGCTGTCGCTGGGCGGCGGCAACATGCAGGTGCAGTACGCGCCCAAAGCGGTGTCCACCATCGGCCGCGAAGCCATCCTCAAGGCCGCGCCCGGCGCCAACTTCATCCAGATGCTGTCCAGCATCCCCGGCGCGCTCTCGGCCACCAACGACGTGAGCGGCCTGAACGACGGCAACTTCACCGTGCGCGGCTTCCCCGCCGACGAGGTCGGGGTGACCGTCAACGGCGTGCCGATCAACGACTCGGGCGACTACACGATCTACGCCACCGAGTACGGCGACACCGAGAACATGGGCGACATCACCGTCGAGCAGGGCTATCCCGGCGTGACCTCGCCGGTGATCGGCGCAGCCGGCGGCAACATCGCCTGGGTGACCGTCGACCCGACCGCAGAGGCCGGCCTGGACCTGAGCCAGAGCTTCGGCAGCAACCGCTACACGCGCACCTTCCTGCGCTACAACACCGGCGACACCGGCCCGGTGCGTTCGTGGGTCTCCTATTCGAACAATCAGGCCGACCAGTGGCGCGGCGACGGCCAGTCCACGGTGACCAAGATCGACGCCAAGTCGGAGTGGACGCTGGACGAGGGCGATGCGATCACCGGTTCGGTGCAGTACAACCGCAAGGTCACGAACAACTACCGCAACCTGACCAAGGCGCAGATCGCGGCCAACGGCTACGACTTCGGCTATGTCGCGGCCGACAAATCGGCCGATCCCAGCGACTGGGTCGGCACGCGGGTCAACCCGTTCCGTAGCTGGACCGCCAGCCTGGACGGCGAGTTCACCCTGAGCGACAGCCTGCACCTGTCGGTCGTGCCGTACTTCGTCTACGGCTACGGCGGTGGTGGCTACGGCTACGCCAAGACCTATGTGTTCTACACCTTCGACACCTTCCGGCCGGGCCTCCATGTCAAGTTCAAGCAGGACTTCGGCATGAACGACAGTCTGGAGTACGGCGCGCTGGCCGAGCGCCCGCGCGAGCAGAGCGCCAACGTCTTCCTGCCGGCCGACCCGCAGGGCAACCCCGCCGACCTCTGGGGCCATGACAGCCGCTACTACTACAAAAACGCCAACGGCAGCCCGCAGGTCGCCTATCGCCTCTACTCGACCACGCCCACCTACCGCGTCTTCGCCACCAATACCTGGACGCCCGACGATCAGTGGACGCTGACCGTTGGCGGCGCCTACACCTGGGTGCGCCGCAAGGGCTGGTATGCGACCTGGCCGGGCGCGGACCGGGGCATCGACCTGACCACGCCGGACAACAGCACGCTGTACGCCTCCGGCGCCGGTACCTACAAGAAGTTTACCCCGACGGTGGGCCTCAAGTTCCAGCGCGACGAGCAGAACCAGTTCTTCCTCGGCGTCGGCAAGGCTTACCGCGCACCGATCAACACCTCGGCGCTGTACGACTTCTGGAACGCTGCCTACGCCGATGCCATCGGTACGCGGCCGTCGATCCGCGATGCCGAACCCGAGCAGTCGCTGACCGCCGATCTGGGCTGGCGCTACTACGGCGACAAGCTGAGCACGGTGCTGGATCTGTATGCGACCAACTTCGCGCACAAGCAATTCAGCGGCGCCGATCCGGTAACCCGCGCGCCGGTCTACTACCAGTTGGGCAGCGTGCAGATGCGTGGCGTCAACACCGAGTTGAGCTACAAGGTCGACGACCTCTGGTCGCTGTATGCCTCCTACGCGTACAACAAGAGCGAGATGAAGAGCGATGTCGCGCTCGGCGGCACGCTCTACGCGACCGATGGCAAGACCCTGGTCAATGCACCGAAGAACGTCGGCTATGTCGCGCTCAACGTCACCGGCCGTGCGCTGTGGGCCAGCCTGAGCGTCAACGCGCAGAGCAGGATATGGGGCACATTCCTCAACGAAGGCGGCTCGGACGCGGGTGGCTTCGCCACCGTTAACCTTAACGGCGGCTACAACTTCCAGGACTTCGGCGGCCTGAAGAAGCCGTACCTGAAGGTCAACGTGTTCAACCTGAGCAACCGCAAGGCGCTGATGTACGCGGCGACCACGGCGCTGGACACCACGGCCGCGGCGGCGGCCTGGCAGCCGCTCCAGGACCGCACGCTCATGGTGACCCTGGGCGGATCGCTCGCGCTGTAACGCACGGCGCAGCCGCGGCGCTGGCCTGCGGCTGCGCCTGCGTTGGCGGCAGGCCTGTCGGGCCTGCCGGTGTGGACCCTCCTTCCGACTCCGGCCAATGGATCTCGCCTCAAAGGGTGCAACAAGCTCTAAACTATGCGCCCGCCTTGTGTCCATGCCCCCGGAGACCCGATGTTCCCGCGTGCCGCCCGCATCGAAACCTACGATCCCGAACTGGCCCAGGCCATCGCCGCCGAAGCCAGCCGCCAGGAAGACCATGTCGAACTGATCGCCAGCGAGAACTACTGCAGCCCGCTGGTGATGGAAGCCCAGGGCAGCCAGCTGACCAACAAGTACGCCGAGGGCTACCCGGGCAAGCGTTACTACGGCGGTTGCGAATTCGTCGACATCGCCGAGCAGCTGGCGATCGACCGGGTCAAGCAGCTGTTCGGTGCGGACTATGCCAACGTACAGCCGCATTCCGGTTCGCAGGCCAACCAGGCGGTGTACCTGGCGCTGCTGCAGCCCGGCGACACCATCCTGGGCATGTCGCTGGCCCACGGCGGCCACCTGACCCACGGCGCCAAGGTCAACGTGTCCGGCAAGCTGTTCAACGCGGTGCAGTACGGCGTGGACGCGCAGGGCCTGATCGATTACGACGAAGTCGAGCGGCTGGCGCTGGAGCACACGCCGAAGATGGTCGTGGCCGGCTTCTCCGCGTATTCGCAGAAGATCGACTGGGCGCGCTTCCGCGCCATCGCCGACCGGGTCGGCGCGGTGCTGTTCGTGGACATGGCGCACGTGGCCGGGCTGGTCGCCGCCGGCGTGTATCCGAGTCCGCTGGAACATGCGCACGTGGTCACCTCGACCACCCACAAGACCCTGCGCGGCCCGCGCGGCGGCATCATCCTGGCCAAGGGCGCGAGCGAGGAGCTGGTCAAGAAGCTGCAGTCGATCGTGTTCCCGGGCATCCAGGGCGGCCCGCTGATGCACGTGATCGCGGCCAAGGCGGTGGCGTTCAAGGAAGCGCTGGAGCCGGAGTTCAAGACCTACCAGCAGCAGGTGGTGAAGAACGCGCAGGCGATGGCCAACACGCTGATCGCGCGCGGCTACAAGATCGTCTCCGGCGGCACCGAGAACCACCTGATGCTGGTGGACATGATCGGCAAGGAGGTGTCCGGCAAGGACGCGGAAGCCGCGCTCGGCAAGGCCCACATCACCGTCAACAAGAACGCGGTGCCCAACGACCCGCGCTCGCCGTTCGTGACCTCGGGCCTGCGCCTGGGCACCCCGGCCATCACCACCCGCGGCTACCTGGAGCAGGACAGCATCGACCTGGCCAACTGGATCGCCGACGTGCTCGACGCCCCGGCCGACGCCGCGGTGATCGCCCGCGTACGCGAGGCGGTGACTGCGCAGTGCCGGAAGTATCCGGTGTATGGCTGAGGTATCGGGACCGGGGACCGGGGACCGGGGACCGGGCGGTATGTCCGGCCGCGGCCACGCCATGTCTGGTCATCGGCATCGCCGCCTTGCCGCCGCGCTGTGGTGTTGCATCGGCTCCCCGGTCCCCGGTCCCCGGTCCCGCTGATGCACTGCCCCTTCTGCCAGCACACCGACACCCGCGTGATCGATTCGCGGGTGTCCGAGGACGGCGCGACGATCCGTCGCCGCCGCGAGTGCGAGGCCTGCGGCGAGCGCTTCAGCACGCTGGAGACGATCGAGCTGAAGCTGCCGACGGTGATCAAGAGCGACGGCGGGCGCGAGGCGTTCGATGCGCGCAAGCTGCGCACCAGCTTCGATCGCGCGCTGCAGAAGCGGCCGGTGGCCGAGGAGCAGATCGAGGCGGCGGTGCGTGCGGTGGTGCACCAGCTGCGCATGTCCGGCGAGCGCGAATTGCCGTCGATCCGGGTCGGCGAATACGTGATGGCCGAGCTGCGCAAGCTCGACCATGTCGGCTACGTGCGCTTCGCCTCGGTGTACCGCAGTTTCCAGGACGTAGCCGATTTCCGCGAGGAGATCGAGAAGCTCGAACGCGAGCTACCGGTGGGCAGCGAGCAGTTGCCGCTGCTGGAACTGGTCCGCGCCGACAAGCCGGGCGACAAGTCCGGCAAGCGCTGAAGGCGGGCGTCATGCGCATCGTCTGCCTGGCCGAAGCGCCGCAGCACATTACGGCGTTGGCGCACGAACACCTGCAAGCCTTTGGCGCGTTGCTGCCGAAGTGGAACGTGGTCGAGGCCGAGGCCGACCTGCGCAGCCATCGCTGCGACAGCCGCATCCCGACCAGCTGGATCGCGCTGGAAGGCGACGACTGGCTCGGTTCGGTCAGCCTGCTGCAGAACGACGATGCGCGCATCCGCCAGTTCTCGCCGTGGCTGGCGACGCTGTACGTGCGCCCGCAGGCGCGCAGCGGCGGCGTCGGCGCGCGCCTGGTCGCGCATTGTGTGCAGGCCGCCGCCCGGCTGCAGGTGGGGTATCTGTATCTGTATTGCGAACCGCGGCTGGTGCCGTACTACGAAGGCCTGGGCTGGGAGCCGCATGTGCAGCTGCCGCTGGGGCCGCTGCAGGTGACGGTGATGCGCATCGACGCCGGCGCGCTGGCGGCACCAGCGCAGAGCGCATGAGCGCGAACGGCATGAGCGCTGACCGCATGGGCGATTTCTCCGCCGACGATCATCGGCACATGGCGCAGGCGCTGCGCCTGGCCGAGCGCGGCGCCTACAGCGCGCGCCCCAATCCGATGGTCGGCTGCGTGCTGGTGCGCGACGGCGAGGCGGTAGGTGAGGGCTTCCACCAGCGCGCTGGCGGCCCGCATGCGGAGGTGTTCGCGCTGCGCGCGGCCGGCGCGCGCGCGCGCGGCGCCACCGCTTACGTGACCCTGGAACCGTGCGCGCACTACGGGCGCACTCCACCGTGCGCGCTGGCGCTGATCGAAGCCGGGGTGACGCGGGTGGTGGCGGCGATGGCCGATCCGTTTCCGCAGGTCAACGGCGGCGGTTTCGCGCTGCTGCGCGAGGCCGGCATCGAGGTTCGCTCCGGGCTGATGGAAGCGCAGGCGCGCGCGCTGAATCGCGGCTTCCTGGCGCGGGTGGAACGCGGCCGGCCGTGGCTGCGGGTCAAGCTCGGCGCCAGCCTGGACGGGCGCACCGCGCTGGCCAGCGGCGAATCGAAATGGATCACTGGTGCGGCCGCGCGCCAGGACGTGCAGCAGTGGCGCGCGCGCGCCGGGGCGATCCTGACTGGCGCCGGCACCGTGCTGGCCGACGATCCGTCGCTGAGCGTGCGTCTGGACGCCGCCGCCGAGGTCGTGCCGCCGTTGCGCGTGGTGCTGGATGCGCAACTGCGCACGCTGCAGCAAGCCAAGGTGCGCGACGCCGTAGCGCCGACCCTGTACCTGCATGCGCCGGGCGTGGCGCCGCCATCGCTGCCTGGGGTCGAGTTCGCCGCAGTCGCCTTGCAGGCGGGCCGCTTCGACCTGGACGCGGTGCTGCGCCTGCTGGCCGTGCGCGGCATCAACGAGGTGCAGGTCGAGGCCGGCGCGACCCTGAGTGGCGCGCTGCTGCGCGCCGGCCTGGTCGACGAACTGCTGTTGTACCTGGCGCCGCTGCTGCTCGGCGACGCCGCGCGCCCGCTGCTGGCCGGCCTGGGCATCGACAGCATGGCGCAGCGCGTGCCGCTGCAATTGCTGGAGACGCGCCAAGTCGGCGCCGACCTGCGCCTGCTGCTGCGCCCGCTGGCGGCGGACGCCGCCTAGCCGCGGCGCGGCGCTGCGCCCACACCCTGCCGCGCGCAAGGTTGCCGTCTTCGCCGCGATGCTATGTCCCATCCGCGATGGCGCCGGCGGCGGCGGGCGCCCTGCCGCGCCCTGTTAGAATGCGCACGCCGGTTCGCCGGCAATCACAAACGTCTTCAGGGCGGGGTGCGATTCCCCACCGGCGGTAAGTGCGTTCGCGCACGAGCCCGCGAGCGCTTGGGTGGTCGGGCCGGCACGCAGGTGCTGTTCGGGGACGCAAGGTCAGCAGATCCGGTCCGATGCCGGAGCCGACGGTATAGTCCGGATGAAAGAAGACGGCTTTCGCGCAGCCTTGCGGCTGCGCGCGCGCCTGTTTGCCTTGTGGCGTTTTTCGCTCACCCTGCTTGCGAGAAACGTTTATGTTCACCGGAATCATCGAAGGCGTCGGCCGCCTGGCCGCGCGCCAGCCGCAGGGCGGCGATATCCGCTTCACCTTCTCCACCGGTAGCCTGCCGTTCGCCGACGTGCAGCTCGGCGAAAGCATCGCGGTCAACGGCGTGTGCCTGACCGTCGTCGCCTTCGACGCGGCGTCGTTCCAGGCCGATGCGTCCACCGAAACCCTGTCCCTGACCACGCTCGGCACGCTTGCCGAAGGCGCGGCGCTGAACCTGGAGCGGGCCATGCGCCCGAGCGACCGGCTCGGCGGGCATCTGGTCAGCGGCCATGTCGATGGCCTCGGCAGCGTGCTGTCGGTCCACGCGGATGCGCGCGCGCAACGCTGGCGCTTCGCCGCGCCGCCGGCGTTGCTGCGCTACATCGCCAAGAAAGGCTCGATCTGCGTGGACGGGGTCAGCCTGACCGTCAACGAAGTGGACGACGCCGGCTTCGAGGTGGCGCTGGTCCCGCACACGGTGGCGCACACCGCGTTCGCGCACACCGCGCTCGGCGCGGCGGTGAACCTGGAGATCGACCTGGTCGCGCGCTACGTCGAACGCCTGCTGCACGGCCGGCAGGGCTGACCTGGCAGCGCCCGTCATCTGCCGTCGCCGCTGCCCGCGGCGCCTTCCGCCTTCTGCGAGTCCCGCCATGTCGCCATCCACTGCCCCTAGCCTGAATTTCGCCCCCGTCCCCGAGCTGCTGGAGGAAATCCGCGCCGGCCGCATGGTGGTCATCGTCGACGACGAGGACCGCGAGAACGAGGGCGACCTGATCATGGCCGCCGAGCTGGTCAAGCCCTCGGACATCAATTTCATGGTCACCCATGCGCGCGGCCTGGTGTGCCTGTCGCTGACCCGCGAGCGCTGCACGCAGCTCGGGCTGGCGCCGATGGTCCAGCACAACACCGCGCAGTTCCACACCAACTTCACCGTCAGCATCGAGGCCGCCGAAGGCGTGACCACCGGCATCTCCGCCTACGACCGCGCGCATACCGTGCGCACCGCGGTCAAACCCGATGCCAAGCCGCACGACCTGAGCCAGCCCGGCCACATCTTCCCGCTGATCGCCCAGCCCGGCGGCGTGCTGACCCGCGCCGGCCACACCGAGGCCGCCGGCGACCTGCCGCTGCTGGCCGGGCTGGAGCCGGCCGGGGTGCTGGTGGAAGTGCTCAATCCCGACGGCAGCATGGCGCGGCGCCCGCAACTGGAGGAATTCGCGCGCCTGCACGGGCTGAAGATGGGTTCGATCGCCGACCTGATCGCCTACCGCCTGGCCACCGAGCACACCGTCGAGCGCATCGACGAGCGCCCCATCGAGACCGAGTTCGGCGATTTCACCCTGGTCACCTACCGCGACCGCATTGCCCAAGACCTGCATTTCGCCCTGGTCCGCGGCACCCTGGACGCGGACACGCCGACCCTGGTGCGGGTGCAGGTGGAAAATCCGCTGGCCGACCTGCTGCACTGGCGCCGCGAGGATTTCGGCGTGGCCGCCAGCGACGCGCTGCGCGCGATCGCTGCGGCCGACAGCGGGGTCATGGTGGTGCTGTCGGCGCCGCGCGACAGCCAGGCGCTGCTGGCGCGGCTGCGTAAGCAGCCGGACCTGATCGCCAACAGCAAGGACGTGGGGCAGTGGCGGCGCAACGGCGCCGGCAGCCAGATCCTGGCCGACCTGGGCCTGGGCAAGCTGCGCGTGCTGGGTACGCCGCGCCGCCAGGTCGGCCTGGCCGGGTTCGGGCTGGAGGTGGTGGAGCATGTGGAGCCGGGACTCGGGACTCGGGACTCTGGATCCGATCGGAACCGGGGACCGGGGACCGGGGACCGGGAACGGCAAGAGCCAACGGCATGAAGTCCGCGGCGCGCTTTTGCTTTTCCGGGTCCCCGGTCCCGGCTGCACTGCTAAACTCTCCCACCCCCTGAACCCACCACCGCCATGACCCACTACGAAGGCGACCTCCGCGCTCCTGCCGCGGCCCGTTTCGCGATCATCGCCAGTCGCTGGAACGCGCGCATCACCGACGTGCTGGTCGCCGGTGCGCGCGAGAGCCTGTCCGGCAACGGCATCGCCGAGGACGCGGTGGACGTGATCCGCGTCCCCGGCGCGTGGGAACTGCCGCTGGTCGCCGCGCGCCTGGCCGCCGCCGGCCGGCATGCGGCGATCATCGCGCTGGGCTGCGTGATCCGCGGCGATACGCGCCACTACGAACACGTGGCCGATGGCTGCGCCCAGGGCCTGCTGCGGGTGTCGCTGGATTTCCGCATCCCGGTGCTCAATGGCGTGCTGGCGGTGGAGCGGGTCGAGGACGCCGAAGCGCGCGCCGGCGGCAGCCATGGCAACAAGGGCGAAGAAGCGGCGTTGAGCGCGCTGGAAATGGTCAATCTTCTGGAACTGCTGCCATGAACAAGCCCGCCGGCCACAAGCATGTCCGCCGCGACGGCGTCGATCCGGTGCTGCGTTCGCGCGCGCGCCGGCGCGCGCTGCAGGCGATCTACGCCTGGCAGATCGCCGGTGGCACCGCGCAGCACGTGATCGCGCAGTTCGCGCATGAGCAGGCGCACGAGATCGCCGACCTGGTCTACTTCGAGAACCTGGTCGAAGGCGTGCTCAAGCACCGCGCCGAGCTGGACGCGGCGCTGGTCGGCTACCTGGACCGCACCGTCGAGGAAGTGGACGCGATCGAGCGCGCGGTGCTGCGCCTGGCCGCCTACGAACTGCTGCACCGCCACGACGTGCCGTACCGCGTGGTGATCAACGAAGCCATCGAGACCGCCAAGCGCTTCGGCTCCGAACACGGCCACACCTACGTCAACGGGGTGCTCGACCGCGCCGCGCTGGCGTGGCGCACGGTGGAGCCGGGGAGCTGAAGGGCTGGGAATGGCAGAAGCTAAAGACGTCCGCCGCGGCGGACGCGCCCTGCGGCCGGTGACGCCGCGGCGGTTGCCCTCGCTCCTACCATTGCCGATTGCCGATTCCCCATTCCCGGCCTGCAAATGCCCGAATTCGATCTGATCGATCGCCTGCGTGCCCGCATCGGGACGCACGCGGACGTGCCGTTGGGCATCGGCGACGATGCGGCGCTGCTGCAGCCGCCGCCGGGCGAGCAGCTGGCGATCACCACCGATACGCTCAATGCCGGCGTGCATTTCCCGGCCGAGACCGATGCTGCCGACATAGGCTGGAAGACCCTGGCGGTGAACCTGTCCGACCTCGCCGCGATGGGCGCGCAGCCGCGCTGGTGCACGCTGTCGCTGTCGTTGCCGCACGACGATGCGGGCTGGATCGAGGCCTTCGCCGACGGCTTCTTCGCGCTGGCCGATGCGCACGCCATCGTGCTGGCCGGTGGCGACACCACGCGTGGGCCGCTGTCGCTGTCGGTGACCGCGATCGGCAGCGTGGCCCCCGGCACCGCGCTGCGCCGCGACGGCGCGCAGCCTGGCGACGAGATCTGGGTCAGCGGGCGTCCGGGCGAGGCCGCCGCGGCGCTGGCGCTGTGGCAGGCCGGGCGCCTGGACGTGGCCCATGCCGCCGCCGATCCGATCCACGAGCACCTGCGCCAGCGCCTGCTGCGGCCGTCGCCGCGGGTGCAGGCGGGGTTGTGTTTGCGCGGGCTGGCGCACGCCTGCGTGGACATCTCCGACGGCCTGCTGGCCGACCTGGAGCACATCTGCGCGCGCAGCGGTGTCGGCGCCGAACTGTGGCTGGCCGCGCTGCCGGCGGCAGCCGCGCCGGTGGAGGCGAGTGCCGCGCAAGTGCACGCCTGGCAGTTGGGTGGCGGCGACGACTACGAACTGTGCTTCACCGCCGCGCCGGCGCAGCGTGCGGCCATCGTGCAGGCGCTGCAGGCGATCGGCGAGGCAGCGACGCCGATCGGCCGCATCGTCGCCGGCGGCGGCATCGTCGTACGCGACGCGCACGGCCAGCCCTGGCAACCGCCGCGACGCGGCTACCAGCATTTTTTTGCCGGGTAGGGGAAGTCCGCTGGACGTTTCGCGCCTTACCCTCACCCCAACCCCTCTCACGGCGGGAGAGGGGCCAAGGCGCGCCGCGGCCTCACCATACCGTGCCGCACTGCGGTGTGAACGTATCCGTACCTGCTGGTACGGTTGCGGCGCCCGACTCCCCACGTCGGCGTACCCGTAACCGTTTCTGGCAGCCGGGCCATTCCGGTCCGGCGCCATCTGGGAGGCCGTACATGCGTACGGCCGTGTCCCGATGCATCGCCCTGTGCGCGATGCTGTTGTTCTCCGCCGCTGCCTTCGCCGGCGGTTTCAGCAACCAGTACCAGACCATCGCCAGTTGGGACGGCACCAAGCTCGGGGCGCTGGTGCTGGTGCCCCAGGGACAAAGCCACGGGCCGTTCCCGCTGGTGGTGATGTCGGCCAGCTGGTCGGTGCCCAATCTGGAATACGTGGGCCGCGCCCGCGAACTGGCCAGCGACGGCTACGTCGTGATCAGCTACACCTCGCGCGGGTTTTGAGATTCGGCCGGGCAGATCGGCATCGCCGGGGCGGCGACGGTGGAGGACATCAGCACGGTGATCGACTGGGCGCTGGCCAACACGCCGGCCAATGCCAAGGCGATCGGCGTGTCCGGCATTTCCTACGGCGCCGGCACCAGCCTGCTCGCCGCCGCGCGCGATCCGCGGATCAAGGCGGTCGCCGCGCTCAGCGGCTGGGCCGACCTGCAGGCCTCGCTGTACGCGAACGCCACGGTCAGCCAACAGGGCGTCGGCCTGCTGGTCGCCTCCGGCGCGATCACCGGCCGGCCTGGGCCGGACCTGGCGCAGATCAGCGCGCGGGTCGCGGGCGGCGACTACGACGGCGCGGTGCAGGGCTTCCTGCCCAAGGCCGGCGAACGCGGCGTGACCAACGAAGTACAGGCGCTCAACCGCAACGGCACGGCGGTGCTGCTGGCCAATGCGTTCAACGACGGCCTGTTCTCGCCGAACCAGTCCATCGATCTGTACAACCGCCTGAGCGTGCCCGAGCGCCTGATGTTCAGTCGGGGCGACCACGCCACCGCCGAACTGCCCGGCGCACTCGGTCTGCCGAACGAGATCTACACCGAGGCCACCCGCTGGTTCGATCATTACCTCAAGGGCCAGGCCAACGGCGTGGACAGCGAGCAGTCGGTGCAGCTGTCCACCCTCGGCGGCACCTGGCTGCGGCTATGCCGACTGGAACAGCGTGCAAGCCGGCGCGACCAGGTACGCGCTGACTCGTCCGAGCGGCCGGATCGCGACCGGTGCGCTGAGTAGCGGCGCCAGTAATGGCTGCAGCCATCGCATCGCCACCGGCGTGCCGAGTCTGGCCGATTCGGGCGTGCTGCTGGTCAGCGGCCTGCTGCAGGGTCTTGGCCAGCCGGTCAGTACATCGATTCCGCTGCTGGACCGCAACGGCGCGGCGGTATGGAGCGGGCCGGTGCTCAGCAGCGCCAAGCACCTGGCCGGCAGCCCGTCGCTGCGGGTGACGGTGACCCCGAGCCAGGCCAATGTCTCGCTGTTCGCCTATCTCTACAGCATGAACAGGCACGGCGTGGCGCAACTGCTCAGCCATGCGCCGTACTCGCTGCGCAACGCGCCTCCGGGCGTGGCGACCACGATCGACCTGCCGCTGCAGGCGACCGCCGCCGAGATCCCGGCCGGCAACCGCCTGGTGTTGGCGATGGACACCACCGATCCGCGCTACAGCTCGGCCAGCCGCTTCGGCGGCAGCGTCAGCTTCAGTTCGCCGGCGGCGCCGTCCAGCCTGAGCGTGCCGCTGCACTGAGCGCGACCGCGGGCGTTCCATGCAACAGGGAGTGCCCATGATGGCGCGACACGCAAGATGTCGCGCCATCGTGCGCGCGCTGATGCCGCGATGCCGAGGCTCGATGCATCGCTGCGCCGTAGCTCCGCTGTCGAGCAGACGGCCACCGCGCCATGCCGCGCCCGTCGCGAATTTACGCAGGATTTATTCAAATCCCTCGCGGGTTTGCAACGAAGATATTCGGCTATTCCTATACTTTCCGCGCTGACACCGAGGGCGGTTTGATGGAATCGATGGATGGATGTTTGCTCCTGTTGCCGACCACGCCGAGCACCGCGTTGTGGCGGTTGCGCCTGGCGTCCATCGACATCATCGGCGGCATGCGCAGCGCGTGTCGCATGGCCTGCGCACTGCGCTCCATGCACGAGGTTTCCGCCATGCAGATGCGGCAGCGCAGTCGCCGCGCCTGCATCCCGCTCCGGTCGGGTTGATCGCCGCGCCCCGCGTTCGGCGGCGTCATCCCATCGTGTCCGCCGGCCCTGCGCAGGGTCGCCGGCATCGCGCGACGGCACGCCGATCAGGCGCGGCGCACGCGCCACTGCGCCCATTTTCCATCCACCGAAGAGGACGGCTCGCTGCGAGCCGGTTTTGCGATGTCCATGAAGTTCACTCCCTTGTTCGTGTCCCTGGCGCTGCTCTGTGCGGGCAAGGCCGTTGCGGTCGAAACCGCAGCGCCGGTCTCCGTGTCCGTGCCGCCACCGCCACAGGAGCACGCCGCGCCGGCCAGCGCCGATTGTTCGAACGGCTTCCTCTCGCGGCTGGCGGCCGCGTATCGCGAGGACGCCCAGCCAGCCGATCCGGACGCGTCCGCACCGGCGCGGCGCAGCATGCAGTCGCCGTTCTCCTCGCCCCCCTTCCCCTCGGCGGAATGGCAGCTCGGCGCGGTGGACTATCCGCTCGGCGTGCCCAACGAGAATGCGCAGTATCCGGTCGAGAAGGCGCTGGCATGCACACGCACCGGGCAGTGGATGGCGCGCAACCGCATCGAGCTGTATGGCTGGATCAACCCTTCGCTCAATGCCAGCACTTCGGCGCATACCAATTATCCGCTGTCCTATTCCACGCGCCCCAACCGCGGCGAGTTCGACCAGGCCCTGATCCGTCTGCAGCGCGTGCCCGATACGGTGCAGACCGATCATGTGGACTGGGGCTTCCACGTCGACGACCTGTATGGCTACGACTACCACTACACGACGATGAAGGGGGTCACCAGCGACCAGCTGCTGCACCACCCCAATCCCAATAGCGCGCTCAACGGCAAGATCTACGGCAACGACCCGATGATCGCGTACGTGGACCTGTACCTCCCGTCGGTGGCGCAAGGCATGCTGATCACCGCCGGTCGCTATCTCTCGCTGCCGGACATCGAGGCGCAGTTTTCGCCCAATAACTACCTGATGACGCACTCGATCCTGTACACGATCGATGCCTATACCAACATGGGCATTCTCACCACCACCAAGCTCAACGACCAGTGGACGCTGCAGCTCGGCGTGCATGGCGGCGACGATTCGGCGCTGTGGGATTCGACCAGCCGGGTGAGCGCACAGGCCTGCGTGCGCTGGGTGTCCAAGAGCAACAACGACATGTTCTATCCGTGCGTGGAGTCGTACAACCACTCCGCACAGACCTACAACAATCTGCAGGAATTCGTGCTGACCTGGGGACACCGTTTCTCGCCGCAGGTGCACATGCTCACCGAGGCCTATCACCTCTATGTGCGCGACCAGGCGCTGGCCACCGATCCGTCGCAATCGCATGCGCCGAGCGGCCGGCCCGGCTATCCCCTGGGCGAAGCACCGGATTTCCCGCTGGGGCGCAGCACCGCCGACGCCATCGTCAACTATCTCAACATCCAGCTCGATTCCGCCGACATGCTGTCGATACGCAACGAGTTCGTCGACGACCACGACGGCCAGCGCACCGGCTTCGCCACGCGCTATTCCAGCCATACCATCGGCATGACCCATTGGGTGTCGCAGGATCTGGAGATCCGCCCCGAACTGCGTTACGAGCGTGCCTACGATTTCCCGGCCTACGATGGCGGCCGCAGGAACCACCAGGCGGTGGCGTTGATCGACGCGATCCTGCACTACTGAGCGCACCGCACCGCGCCGGCACCGCAGCACGCGGCGGTCCGGCGTGGCCGGTCGCATCCGTTCGTCGGCTTTACGCAGAATTTATGCCGCCTGCGTGCCTGCGACACAGAGAGTTTATGGCGCTTGCTCCGACAATGCCGGCCTGGGACAGCGAGGCCTGTCCGGTGCGATGTCCATGGTTACCGCGTTTTCTGCAGCACCTCTTTGGCGCATCAAGCGCCAACGGGTTCTTTGTCGCGATTTTGAGGTCCGCCGTGCGTGCGGACCATTCACCTGTCCGGAGTTGACACCATGAGCGGTTGGCTTTCGTTCGTTTGCGGCATGGCGGTGATCGTCGCCGCCGGCTACCTGTTGTACGTGATTTTGCGTCCCGAAGACTTCTGAGCCGAGTGCCACTGCCATGATCGATACATTGCTTGTCTATGCGCTCGCGCTGCTGCTGGGGTGGCCGTTGGGCCTGTACCTGGCCAAGGTGATGCGCGGGGCGCCGATGCGCGGCGACGCGCTGTTCGGCTGGATCGAACGCCCGCTGTACCGCCTGCTCGGCACCGACCCGGCGCGCGGCATGCACTGGCGCGGCTATGCCGGCGCGTTCCTGGCCAGCAACCTGGTGCTGGGCGTGCTGGTGTTCGGGTTGTTCGTGACCCAGGCGTGGCTGCCGCTGAATCCCGATGCGGTGCCGAACATGCGCTGGGACGTGGCCCTGCACACCATGGTCTCGTTCCTGACCAACACCGACCAGCAGCATTATTCCGGCCAGGCGCAACTGTCCTATCTGTCGCAGGCGGTAGGCGTGGTCGGACTGCAGTTCGTCACCCCGATGATGGGCCTGGCGTTGGTGGTGGCGACGCTGCGTGCTTTGTTCGGGGGGCGAATGGCCGCAGCGAACGGCGGTACCCAGCAGGCCACGCTCAGCGTCGACGAAGCCGACGTCGGCAACTACTGGGCCGACGTGATCCGGCCGACGCTGCGCTTCCTGCTGCCGCTGTGCCTGTTGTGGACCGTGCTGCTGACCCAGCAGGGCGTGCCGTCCACGCTGGCCGCCGGCCCGGTGGCGACGCCGCTGGATGGCAGCGCCGGCATGGCCGCGCAGAAGATTCCGCTCGGCCCGGTCGCGGCGATGGTGGCGATCAAGCAGCTCGGCACCAACGGCGGCGGCTGGTACGGCCCCAACAGCGCGATGGCGCTGGAGAACCCGACCCCGTTCTCCAACCTGCTGGAAGCGCTGGCGATCGTGCTGATCCCGGTGGCGATCGCGTTCATGGTCGGCCCGTTCACCGGGCGGCGCAAATTCACCGTGCTGGTGTTCGGCAGCATGCTGGCGATGTCGCTGGCCTCCACCGCGGTATCGGTGTGGTCCGAAGGCCATTCGGCCAGCACCGCCAGCGCGGCGCTGCTGGAAGGCAAGGAGGTGCGCTTCGGTGTCGATGCGTCTGCGGCGTGGTCGTCGCTGACCACGCAGACCTCCAACGGTTCGGTCAATGCGATGCACGATTCGCTGGCGCCGCTGACCGGCGGCGTGGCCATGATCAACATGCTGGTCAACGCGATCTGGGGCGGCATCGGCTGCGGCCTGCAGCAGTTCCTGGTGTATCTGCTGCTCAGCGTGTTCCTGGCCGGATTGATGACCGGACGCACGCCGGAGCTGTTCGGGCGCAAGATCGAAGCCGGCGAAGTGCGCCTGCTGGCCTTGCTGATCCTGCTGCAGCCGCTGGTGCTGCTGGGCTTCACCGCGTTGACCCTGGCCATGCCGGCGGCGATCACCGCCACCTCCAATCCCGGCTTCCACGGCATCAGCCAGGTGTTCTACGAGTACACCTCGGCGTTCGCCAACAACGGCTCCGGCTTCGAAGGCCTCGGCGACGGCATTCCGTGGTGGAACCTGACCTGCACGCTAGTGCTGATCCTGGGCCGCTATCCGGCGCTGATCGTGCCGTTGATCGTGGCCGCGCAGATGGCGCGCAAGCGCATGGCGCCGGAAACCGGCGGCAGCCTGCAGGTGGAAACGCCGACCTTCGCGCTGACCCTGATCGCGGTCATCGCGGTCCTGACCGTTCTGCAATTCACGCCGGCACTGGTGTTGGGCCCGATCGCCGATCACCTGACCCTGGCCGCGCACTGAGACCACGACCATGAGCACCCCGCTTCCGCAAGCTTCTTCCTCCGTCCACAGGCCCGGCCTGCTCGACGGTCCCGCGCTGCGCGCCGCGTTGCGCGCCAGCGTGCTGAAACTTTCGCCCCGCCATCTGCTCGGCAGTCCGGTGATGGCGGTGGTGTTCGCCGGCACCTTGCTGTCGGCGTTGATCACCGCGGCCGGGCAGGGCGCGCCCGGCTTCGGCTGGGCGGTGACCGCGATCCTGCTGATCACCGTGCTGTTCGGCAATTTCGCCGAAGCGGTGGCAGAGGCCCGCGGCCGCGGCCAGGCGGCTTCGTTGCGGCGCGCGCGCAAGGACCTGGTGGCGCGTCGGGTGAGCAGCGCGCAACTGGACGGCGAAACCAGCATTCCCGCCGCCGAGCTCAAGCCCGGCGACCTGGTGGTGATCTCCGCCGGCGAACTGATCCCGGCCGACGGCGAGATCGTGCACGGCGTGGCCACGATCAACGAAGCGGCGGTCACCGGCGAATCGGCGCCGGTGCTGCGCGAGGCCGGCACCGACCGCTCCGGCGTGATCGGCGGCACCAAGGTGCTGTCCGACGAGATCGTGGTGAAGGTCACTGCCGAACCGGGCCACAGCTTCCTGGACCGCATGATCGCGCTGGTCGAAGGCGCCAACCGGCAAAAGACCCCGAACGAGATCGCGCTGACCATGCTGCTGGCGGCGATGACCCTGACCTTCCTGATCGTGGTCGCAAGCTTGCCGGTGATCGCCGGCTTCGTCGGGGTCACGGTCGATCCGTTGCTGCTGATCGCGTTGCTGGTGTGCCTGATCCCGACCACCATCGGCGGGCTGCTGCCGGCGATCGGCATCGCCGGCATGAACCGCGCGCTGTCGGCGAACGTGCTGGCCAAGTCGGGCAAGGCGGTGGAAGTGGCCGGCGACGTCGATGTGCTGCTGCTGGACAAGACCGGCACCATCACCTACGGCGACCGCCAGGCCACCGCGTTCCATGCGCTCAGCGGCGTCGATGCGCTGCAGCTGCGCGAGGCGGCGATGCTGTCCTCGCTGGCCGACCCGACCCCGGAGGGCAAGTCGATCGTGCGCCTGGCGCGCGAGCAGGGCATGTCGCCGGCCGATCCGGACGGCGCCAGCTTCGTCGCCTTCACCGCGCAGACGCGCATGTCCGGCGTGGATCTCGCCGCGCAGGGGCAGCAGGCGCCGCGTTCGATCCGCAAGGGCGCGGCCGATGCGGTGATCCGCCACGTCACCGCGCTGGGCGGGCAGGTGCCGGCGGAACTGAGGGGCCGCGTCGAACAGGTCGCGCGCAGCGGCGCCACGCCGCTGGTGGTGGCCGAAGGCCGGCATGTGCTCGGCGTGGTCGAGCTGTCGGACGTGGTCAAGCACGGCGTGCGCGAGAAGTTCGCGCGGCTGCGCGCGATGGGCGTGAAGACGGTGATGATCACCGGCGACAACCCGCTCACCGCCGCGGCGATCGCCGCCGAGGCCGGCGTGGACGACTACATCGCCGAGGCCACGCCGGAAGACAAGCTCGCGCGGATCCGCGCCGAGCAGGCAGGTGGGCGCCTGGTGGCGATGGTCGGCGACGGCACCAACGATGCGCCGGCGCTGGCCCAGGCCGACGTCGGCCTGGCGATGAACTCGGGCACGCAGGCGGCCAAGGAAGCCGGCAACATGGTCGATCTGGATTCGGATCCGGCCAAGCTGCTGGCGGTGGTGGAAGTGGGCAAGCAGCAGTTGATCACCCGCGGCGCGCTGACCACCTTCTCGCTGGCCAACGACGTGTCCAAGTACTTTGCGATCCTGCCGGCGCTGTTCGCCGCCTCGATCCCGCAGATGGCGGCGCTGAACGTGATGCACCTGTCCAGCCCGACGCATGCGGTGCTGGCCGCGCTGATCTTCAACGCGCTGGTGATTCCGGCGCTGATCCCGCTGGCGTTGCGCGGCGTGCGCTTCACCCCGGCCACGGCGACCTCGCTGCTGCGCCGGAACATGCTGATCTACGGCGTCGGCGGCGTGCTGCTGCCGTTCGTCGGGATCAAATTGATCGACATGATCCTGGTGGCGCTGGGCTGAACCCGGCGCCGATCTTCCGCTTCCTTTCCGGATCTCCCGCAATGAACGTTTCCCCGGTTTCCTCTCCCTACCGCGAGCCGTTGCGCTGGCGCGCGGCGCTGCTGCTGCCGCTGCTGGTGCTGGGCGCCGCCTTGCTGTATTCGCTGCTCGCCACCGTGGTCGCCGGCGCGCTGTTCCCGGCGCAGGCGAACGGCAGCCTGCTGCAACGCGACGGCCACGTGCTCGGCTCGGCGCTGGTGGCGCAGCCGTTCGCCGCGCCTGGCTATTTTCAGCCGCGTCCGTCGGCGGCCAAGTTCGATCCGATGGCCGCGGCTGGCAGCAACCAGGCGCGCAGCAATCCCGAACTGCAAAAGCGCATCGCCGACGCGCGCGCCAGCGTGGCCGCGCGCGATGGCGTTGCCCCGGCGCAGGTGGCGGACGACCTGCTGACCCAGTCCGGCAGCGGCATGGATCCGGACATCAGCGTGGCCGCGGCCCAGCAGCAGGTGGCGCGCGTGGCCAAGGCGCGCGAACTGCCGGTGGCGACCGTCGCCGCGCTGGTCGCCGCGCAGGTGCAGTCGCGTCAGTTCGGTGTGCTCGGGCAGCCGCGGGTGAATGTGTTGGGGCTGAATCTGGCGCTTGATGAAGTCGGGACCGGGGACCGGGGACCGGAGACCCGGGAAGGGCAAAAGCGGTAAAGCCGGGATTGCAGGCTGTAGGCTCTTCCGGTCCCCGGTCCCCGGTCCCCGGTCCCCGCCTCACTCACGCCCCGAGCTACCCATGCCCGATTCCCGCACCCAACAGGCCGACGCCTTGATCGGCGCACTCCAGCGCGAGCGCGGCGGGCGCCTGACCGTGTTCCTGGGTGCGGCGCCCGGGGTCGGCAAGACCTACGCGATGCTGTCGCGCGCGCGCCAGCTGCAGCAGCAGGGCAGCGAGCTGGTGGTCGGGGTGGTTGAGACCCATGGCCGTGCCGAAACCGCGGCGTTGCTGGACGGGCTGGCCGTGCAGCCGCGGCAGCGCGTGGAGTACCGCGGCCGCATCCTCGAGGAAATGGACCTGGACGCGCTGCTGGCACGGCGCCCGCCGCTGGTGCTGGTCGACGAACTCGCCCACCGCAACGCGCCCGGTAGCCGCCACGAGCGGCGCTGGCAGGATGTGGAAGAACTGCTCGACGCCGGCATCGACGTCTACAGCACGGTCAACATCCAGCACCTGGAAAGCCTCAACGACGTGGTCCACCGCATCACCGGCATCCGCGTGAGCGAGACCGTACCCGATGCGCTGTTCGACCGCCTGCGCGACATCGTGCTGGTCGATCTACCGCCGCGCGAGCTGATCGAACGCCTGCAGCAAGGCAAAGTGTACCTACCCGAGCAGGCCGGGCAGGCCTTGCAGGCATTCTTCTCGCCGTCGAACCTGGCCGCGCTGCGCGAACTGGCGATGCAGACCGCGGCCGACCGCGTCGACAACGACCTGCGCGACTCGCAGGCCGCGCAGGGCCGCACCGGCGTGGCCTTGCGGCGGCGGGTGCTGGTGGCGATCGACGGGCGCGGCCAGTCCGACTACCTGGTGCGGGTGGCGCGGCGCCTGGCCGAACGCCGCGGCGCGCCGTGGAGCGTGGTCACCGTGCAGACCCAGGCGCAGCCGGAGGAAGCCTGGCAGCTGGAGGTCGATCGCGCCTTCGCGCTGGCGCGGCGGCTCGGCGGCGACGCCGCGCTGCTGCACGGCGCCAGCGTGGCCGATGCGCTGCTCGACCACGCCGCGCACAACGGCGTGTCCACGCTGCTGCTCGGCCGCACCCGCGAGCGGCCGCTGGCGCGCATGATCAACCGCACGCTCACCCAGCAGCTGCTGCAGCGCGGCGCGCACTACGAACTGGTCATCATCAGCTCGCCGGAGGCGCGCGCGCGCGCGCGACGGCGTTGGCGCAACCCCGGCCACTGGCTGTCGCGCGACGACCTGGTGTTCGCGACGGTGGCCTCGCTGCTGGCGGTGGCGGTGGGCTGGGTCGCCGAGCGCTGGGTCGGCATCGACGACCTGTCGATGGTGTTCATCGTCGCGGTGGTGATGGTCGCGGCGAAGACGCGCATGGCCGCGGCGGTGCTGTCGGCGCTGCTGAGCTTCTTCGCCTACAACTTCTTCTTCATCGAGCCGCGCTACACCCTGCACATCGGCTCGCGCCAGGGCGTGGTTACGGTGCTGCTATTCCTGGTCGCGGCGCTGGTCGCCGGGCGCCTGGCGTCGCGCCTGCGCATGCAGGTGCTGGCGCTGCGCGCGGCCAACGCGCAGACCACCGCGCTGCAGCGGCTGGGCCGCGAACTGACCAGCGCCGCCGACCTGGGCCAGGTGCTGGAGGCCGGGCGCCGCGCGCTGGCCGCCACCCTCGAGGCCGAAGCCTGGGTGCGGCTGCAGCCGCTGGAGGCGGCGCATGCCGCCGCGCAAGACGGCGCGCACGACTACGCGCCGTCGATGGCGGCGGTGGACCGCAGCGCCGCCGACTGGTCGCAGCGCCACGGCCAGGCCACCGGCCGCTTCACCGACACCCTGGCCGGCGCCAGCTGGTGGTTCCTGCCGGTGCGTCACGAACGCGGCGCGATCGGCGTGGTCGGGCTGAAATTCGCCACCGGCGTGCAGCGCCCGGGGCTGGAACAGCAGCGCCTGGCCGAGGCGATGGTCGAGGACATCGGCCAGGCTGCGCTGCGCACGCGGTTGGTCGCCGACCTGGAAAGCGCGCGGGTCAGCGGTGAGACCGAACGCCTGCGCTCGGCGCTGCTGTCGTCGGTGTCGCACGACCTGCGTTCGCCGCTGGCGGCGATGATCGGCGCGGCCAGCAGCCTGGCCAGCTACGGCCAGGCGATGGACGCCGACGACCGCCGCAGCCTGCTGGAGACCATCCAGCTGGAAGGCGAGCGCCTGGACCGCTACATCCAGAACCTGCTCGACATGACCAAGCTCGGCCACACCGGGCTGACCTTGAACCGCGATTGGATCGACGTGGACGAGCTGATCGGCTCGGCCGCGCGGCGGCTGCAGCGCTACCAGCCGCAGGTGCGCCTGGACATCGCCCTGGCCGCCGAGCTGCCGACGCTGTGGGTGCATCCGGCGCTGGTCGAGCAGGCGATCTTCAACGTGCTGGAGAACGCGGCGAAATTTTCGCCGCCGGACGAGGCGATCCGGGTCGCCGCGGCGATGGTCGATGGGCGCCTGCGTATCGACATCGGCGACCGCGGCCCTGGCATCCCCGAGGACGAGCGCGCGCGTATCTTCGACATGTTCTACAGCGTCGAGCGCGGCGACCGCGGCCGCCACGGCACCGGCCTCGGCCTGACCATCTGCCAGGGCATGATCGGCGCGCACGGCGGCAGCGTCGAGGCGCTGCCCGGCGCCGATGGCTGCGGCACCACGATCCGTATTACCCTGCCGTTGATCGAACCCGCCGCCCCGCCGCCCCGTCCCGATGCCGACTGACTCCCACGCCGTTCCGATTCCGCCGCCGCGCGTGCTGGTCATCGACGACGAACCGCAGATCCGGCGTTTCCTGGACATCAGCCTGCGCGCGCAGGGCTACCGTGTGCTGCAGGCCGCCACCGGCGGCGACGGCCTGGCGCAGCTGGCCGCGCACGGCGCCGAACTGGTGGTGCTGGATGTGGGCCTGCCCGACCAGGACGGGCACAGCGTGCTGCGCGAACTGCGGCAGTGGTCCACGGTGCCGGTGATCATGCTCACCGTGCGTGCCGGCGAAGCGGAGAAGGTGCAGGCGCTCGACGCCGGCGCCAACGACTACGTGACCAAGCCATTCGGCGTGCAGGAACTGATGGCGCGCATCCGCGTGCTGCTGCGCATGCAACCGGCCGCCGGCGAAGCCGAGCCGGTGTTCGACGACGGCCACCTGCACATCCACCTGGGCCTGCGCGAGGTACGTCTGGACGGCGAGCCGCTGCCGCTGAGCCGCAAGGAATACGCGCTGCTGGCGCTGCTCTTGCGCCACAGCGGACGCGTGCTCACCCAGCCGCAACTGCTGCGCGAAGTGTGGGGACCGACCCACCAGGAAGACACTCACTACCTGCGCATCCTGGTCGGCAAGCTGCGGCAGAAACTCGGCGACAGCGCGGTGGCGCCGCGCTACATCGCCACCGAGCCGGGTGTGGGCTTGCGCTTCGTCGGTACGAGCGAACGCAGCGCCTGAATCGCTCCTGCAAGCTGGCCAGTACACTGTAGGAGGGGCTTCAGCCCCGGATTCCCACGTCGTCAGCCGTTTCCACTGCGTTCGTCGCGGCTGAAGCCGCTCTACAACAAGCGGTCGCCGGTTGCGTGCGCGCGGCATCAGGCCGATTCTTGCGAGTCCCGAGTCCCGAGTCCCGAGTCCCGAGTCCCGTTCACGCCTCCGGCAACACCTTGCCCGGGTTGAGGATGCCGTCCGGATCCAGCGCGCGCTTCACCGCGCGCATCGCATCCAGCGTGGCCGCGTCGAAGGCCTGCGCCATGTAGTCGCGTTTGGCCACGCCGATGCCGTGTTCGCCCGACAGCGTGCCTTCCAGCGCCAGCACCAGCGCGAACAGGCGCGGCAACGCGGCGTGCGCACGCGCGGTCTCAGCGGCATCGTCGGGCGCGTACATGATGTTGACGTGCAGGTTGCCGTTGCCGGCATGGCCGAAAGCGACGATCGGCAAGTCGAATTCCGCCGCCAGCGCTTCCACCCCGGCGACCAGCTCGGGGATGCACGACACCGGCACCACCACGTCTTCGTTGATCTTGCCCGGCTTGATCGTGCGCAGCGCCGGCGACAGCGCGCGGCGCGCGGCCCACAGCCGGTCGCGGGCGGCGCCGTCGGTGGCCACGTCCAGCGACAGCAGCCCCTCGCCGTCGGCCGCCGCGCCCAGCGCCTGCAGTGCGTAGGGCAGGGTGTCGTGGTCGCCGTCGGCCTCGATCAGCAGCATCGCGCCGGCCTCGGGCATGTCGCTGCCGTTGCGGCGCAGCAGTGCGATTGCACTGCGGTCCATGAATTCCAGCATCGCCGGCGTGGTCGGCTGCGCCATCAGCCGCGACACCGCCGCCGCAGCGCTGCCGGCATCGCGGTAGAACGCGCGCAGCCCGGCCTGCGCCAGCGGCCGCGGCGACAGTTTCAGCGTCGCTTCCACGATCAGTGCCAGGGTGCCTTCGCTGCCGACCAGCAGGTGGGTCAAGTCGTAGCCGGTGGCGTCCTTGGTGTAGGCGCCGCCGCAGCGGATCAGTTCGCCGGCGCCGGTCACCGCGACCACGCCGAGCACGTTGTCGCGGGTGGCGCCGTACTTCACCGCGCGCGGGCCGCCGGCATTGGTCGCCAGGTTGCCGCCGACGCTGCAGATCTCGGCGCTGGACGGATCCGGCGGCCAGAACAGGCCGTGCGGCGCCAGCGCCTGTTGCAGGTCGCCGTTGAGCACGCCCGGCTCGACCACCGCGCAGCGGTCCTGCGGGCGCAGCTGCAGGATGCGGTTCATGCGCGCGAACGACAGCACCACGCCGCCGCCGAACGGCACCGCGGCGCCGGCGGTGCCGGTGCCGGCGCCGCGCGCGACGATCGGCACGCGGTGCGCGCGGCAGGCGCGCACGATCGCCTGCACCTGTGCGCGGGTCTGCGGCAGCGCCACCGCGTCGGCCAGCGCCCAGCGCCGCGAGTCGTCTTCGCCGTAGCTGCGGCGGCTGGTGTCGTCGGTGCGCCAGCCCTCAGCACCCAGCAGTGCGGCGAGAGTGTCGGTCAAGGTGGCAGGCAGTGGTGTGGTCATGGCTGGGATCGCGAAGCGGAAGAGGGCGGCGCTTGCAGTAGTTTCCAGGTGCCGACCGCCAATGCCGGCGGCAGCCACACCCGGCGCAATTCGGACCACAGCGTGACCATGCCGCGCGCGCCGAAAAAGCCGTTGGCGAACGGCCAGACACGCACTTGCCCCGAGCACCCGCGAGCGCGGCGCGACCTGCTCGGGAATGGGTGGCACGCGCTAGGCACGTCAGCAGTCGTCGGCGCGAAACGCATCGCGCAGCCAGGTCAGCCGTGGCGGTTCGCCTTCGGCCTCGACCACGTCGAAACGGCACGGCCAGTTCGTGTAATGCGGATGCGCGGCCAGAAACAGTTGCGCGGCCAGCAGCAGCCGACGGCGCTTGCGCCGGTCGACCGAGGCGGCGGCGCCGCCGAACGCGTCGTTGCGCCGGTAGCGCACCTCGACGAATACCAGGCATTGCGCCTGCTGCATCACCAGGTCCAGTTCGCCGCCGCGGTAGGTCACGTTGGCCGCGATCAGTTTCAGGCCGGCGCGCTCCAGTTCGACGCGCGCCGCCGCTTCCACGTCGTTGCCGCGTTGCCGGCGGTCAACGCCCATCGGGCAGCGGCGTCGCGCGCCCGCCGCTGAAGGTGGACCAGGCCGGGGTGCGCAGGATGTTGCCGACGCCGTCCAGGTGCAGCACGCCGGTGGCGCCGCGCAGGTTGGCTTCGGCGCCGGTGGCGAGCTTCTCCAGGTAGGCGCTGATCTGCCAGGCGTCGTAGCCGAACGCGAACAGGCGTGCGGCCGGGCCGCGCGCAGTCGGCAGGGTCTCGGCGACGCTGCTCGCCGCCGGCAGGCCGCCAACGCCGCGCACGTTCCACAGTTCGCTCGGGTAGGCGATGCCGTCCAGCGCCAGGTCGTCCTCGGGCTTGCCGGTGCCCAGCACCAGCTGCGAGGTCGCCACCCGGCTCTTGCCGGCGAAACCGGCCAGTGCCAGCTGCGGCGCCAGCGCGCGCGCGGTGCTGCCCTTCACCGCCAGGAACACCGCATCGGCGGCGCTGGCGCTGCGCAGCTGCGCGCCGACATCGCCCGGCACTTCGGCCACGCTGACGCTGGCGGCGACCTTGCCGCCGCGCTCGACGAAGCGCTCGCGGAACGCGGCCACCGCGCGGCGGCCGTTGTCGTCGTTGCTGCCGATCACCAGCGCGTTGCGGCGCTCTTGCGCCAGCAGATACTCGGCGGCGGCGATGCCGTCGTCTTCCGGTGCCAGCGAGAAGCCGGCGCTGCCGGCCGGCGGCGTGCTGGTGCCGCGATTGAGCGCCAGCAGCGGCACCGGCAGCGCGTCGCGCGCGAACAGCGCGCTGACCTCGTCGCGGCCGAGCGGGCCCACCACGAAGTCGGCGCCGCCGTCAATCGCCTTCTGGTAGGCGGCCAGCGCGCCGGCCGCGGTGCCGGTGGTGTCGATGAAATCGATCTCCGGACGGCGCCGGGTCTCGCCGTAGTAGCCGGCCAGCAGGCCGTCGCGCACCGGCGCGGCAACGTTGGCCAGGGTGCCGCTCAGTGGCAGCAGCACCGCCAGCTTGGCCGGCGGACGGTAGCCGTCGCGCTCGGCGGGGGGGCGCTTGCTGGTGTCCAAGCCCCACTGCTCGCCGCGGTCGAACGGGCGCGGCAGCGCCAGGCCGCGGCTGATCAGCGCGCGCCCGGCGAAGTTGTACAGCGGGTCGCCGGCCGGCAGCGCGGCGGCGCGCGCCTTCAGGGTGGCGTCGTCCAACGCCGCCAGCTGGCGCACGATGGCGCGCTGGTTGTCGCTGCGCGCCTGGCCGGTCAGGCCGATGTCGGCGCGGGCGCGTTCGTCCAGTGCCGCGGTGGCGTCGCCGGTGCCTTCCAGCGCCTGCGCGCGGGCCAGGTGCCATCGCGCGCGCAGGTTCTGCGGCACCGCCTGCGGATCGCTGCCCAGCGCCTGCAGCGCCTGCGCCGGCTGGCGGTCGACCAGGGCCAGTTCGGCGTTGACCAGGGCCAGCCGCACCTTGCTCAGGCCCGACAGCTGGCGCGGCTGCACCTGCGCGGCCAGGCTGCGCGCGCGCGCGGCGTCGCCGCTCTCGTACCAGGCGAAGGCGGCATCGGCCAGCAACTGGTTGCGCTCGCTGCCGGCGGCGGCGGCGGCCTGCGCCTCCAACTGCAGCGCCGCTTCCCGTGGCTGGCCCCGCTCCAGCAGCATCAGCGCCGCGGACTGGGCCGGCGACGACGCGCTCTGCGTCACGCTGGTGGTGGCGCAACCGGCGAACAGCAGCGCCAGCAGCGACAGGGCGGAAATCCTTGCGAATCGCTTGTTCATTTCTGGTCCATTCGGCTGGGCACGCCGGGGCGCGCCGGGGAAAACCGCTACGATTCTACCCTTGACCATGGAAAGCCGTAGATGAGCGCCCAGCCTGGAACCCTGCATGTCGTCGCCACGCCGATCGGCAATCTCGCCGACCTGACGCCGCGCGCGCAGGAGGTGCTGCGCGCGGTCGCCGCGATCTGCGCCGAGGACACCCGCCGCAGCGGCCAGCTGCTGGCGCATTTCGGCATCGACAGGCCGCTGCTCGCGCTGCACGAGCACAACGAGGACGCGCTGGCGCAGCGCATCGTCGCGCGCCTGCTCGGCGGCGAGTCGCTGGCCCTGATCAGCGACGCCGGCACCCCGCTGGTCAGCGACCCCGGCTACCGGCTGGTACGCGCCGCACGCGAGGCCGGAGTGCGGGTCAGCCCGGTGCCTGGCGCATGCGCGGCGATCGCCGCGCTCAGCGTGGCCGGCCTGCCCAGCGACCGTTTCAGCTTCGAGGGCTTCTTGCCGGCCAAGGCCTCCGGCCGCCGCGAGCGCCTGGCGCGGCTGGCCGGCGAGCCGCGCACTTTGGTTTTCTATGAATCGGCGCACCGCATCGTCGAGTCCCTGGCCGACTGCCGCGCCGCGTTCGGCGACGCGCGCCCGGCGGTGCTGGCGCGCGAGCTGACCAAGCTGTTCGAGACCGTGCTCGACGGCAGCCTGGCCGCGCTGCAGGCGCGGGTGGAGGCCGACGCCAACCAGCGCAAGGGCGAGTTCGTGCTGATCGTGCAGGGCGCCGGCGACGATGCCGACGCGCAACTGGCCGAGGGCCGCCGCGTCTACACCACGCTCAGCGCGCACCTGCCGCCGTCCACCGCCGCCAAGCTGGCCGCGGAGATCACCGGGGCGCCGCGCAAGGCGTTGTATGGGGGCTGAGGCATCGCCAGTGCCGCGCTGCCTTGAGTGCTGGCATTAGAGCGTGTTATGAACTTTGGAGGATGGCGGCAGCGTTGCTGAGCATGAGGACCGTGAAGACGACGAAATGCAGGCCAGCCAGGGTTTCCGGCAAGCGCTCGTAGTCGCGTGCAAGCCGACGGAATCGATTGACCCAGCCAAAGCTACGTTCGACGACCCAGCGCCGAGGAAGCAACACGAACCCTTTCTTGGCTTCGGGAAGTTTCACCACGTGCAATTCGATTCCTTCTTCCTGAGCCGCTTGCGCCGGCTCCTGGCCGGTGTAGCCTTGATCCACGAATGCCACCGTTACGGTGTCACCTGTGACGTGTTGCACCTCCTGCGCCAGTGAGCGCACTTGAGCGCGCTCTTGTTCGTTGGCTGGCGTGACTTGCACTGCAAGCAAATGTCCGAGCGTGTCGACCGCCATGTGCACCTTGCTGCCTTTCTTCCGCTTATAGCCGTCGTAACCGGCGCGCGGGCCGCTCTCACAGGTGGATTGCAGTGTCCGCCCGTCCAGGATGATTGCGCTGGGTTGGCCTTGCTTCCCCTGGGCGACACGTAGGACGGAACGCAGATCGCTGACCATGGCTTCAAAGCAGCCCGCCTGCAGCCAGCGCTGCGTCTGCTGGTAAACCGCTTCCCATGGCGGGAAGTCGTTGGGTAGCAGGCGCCACGGCGCTCCAGCACGCGCCATCCAACGCAGCGCATTGAACATCGCCCGCAACGCGTACTTGCGCTGCGGAGCTTGCTCTGTCATCAGGCTCAGGTAAGGCGCCGCGAACGCCCACTCTTCGTCGGAAATATCGGTCGGATATGGGCGTTTGCTCTGCATCCATCTACGATAGCTGCATCCCCGAAAAGTTCATAACACGCTCTAGGAACATGTTGCCTAGCGTACGTGCGACAATGCGCGCGGCGGAGTCGGCCAGACAGTCGCGTCATCCCGGTGCATTTCGGTGCGGCGGGGTGCCGAGGAAAGTCCGGGCTCCATAGGGCAAGGTGCCAGGTAACGCCTGGGCGGCGCGAGCCGACGGAAAGTGCAACAGAAAGATACCGCCTAAGTCCCTCGTCACCCCTCTGCCGCCATGCGGCTGCACCGTCAATGCGACGCATCGACCAAGTGCGGTCCGGAAACGGCAGGGGGTGGCGAGGGACCGGTAAGGGTGAAATGGTGCGGTAAGAGCGCACCGCGAGTCCGGTAACGGACCGGTACGGCAAACCCCACCTGGAGCAAGACCAAATAGGGACCTCATGGCGCTGCCCGCGTCGGGTCCGGGTAGGTTGCTCGAGCGCAGCGGTGACGCGGCGCCTAGAAGAATGACTGTCCACGACAGAACCCGGCTTATCGGCCGGCTCCGCCGCTTTTTTTTGCGCGTCGCGCTAAAAAAGCCCCAAACTTTTGCGCAGCATAAAGTTTGGACCCCGGGCTCTTTGCCCCCAAATCCCCGCGGCTTCGCCGCGCCCCCTTTACTAACGGGGACTTTGCTCCAGATGTGGTGTGTGGGCTTTTTCCCAGGGTGCCGGCATGTGCGTTGCTGCTGGCGCTAGCTGTGTCGTGGGCCTGCTACTGCCACCGCGCTCTCAATTGATATGGCCGCCACTCTGGCTCGGCTGTTGTGGGAGGAACTTCAGTCCCGACTGTAGGAGGCTGGTTCGCCAATTGGCGTTGCTTGCGCGGATGCCGCATGCGGCGCTTTGCCGATTCCGCTGTGCGCTGTAGTTCGGGGATCATGGGGACAGAAAAAGCTGGGATGCTTCGCTGTTGCTTGCGCTCTTACCGGAACCCGAGTCCCCGGTCCCGAGCCCCCTCCAGCCGCGTCTCCCCCAAGAACACCCCATCGGCGCCGAAGCGGCGCTCGTGGATCCAGCCGCGGCCCTCACCGTCCACCGCGACGATGGTGCTGGCGCGGGTGCCGTAGTCGTGGCCGCGGATGAAGGCCGGCGACAGGCGCCGCTCCAGCTCCAGGCCCACGCCGGTGTCGGGCAGCTGCGCGTCGGCGGCGATGGTCTCGTCGGCCAGCGCCCGCCATAGCGGGGCCAGGTCCTCGTCGCCGGCGGCGATCCAGCCGGCCAGCACCGCGCACAGGCGCACGGTTTTCGGCCAGGGCGCGTCCAGCGCGCCATTGGACATGCCGTGGATGCCGGGTGCCAGGCGCTGCCGGGCCGGCGGATGGTTGCCGAGATAGTCGGCGCCGTCGGTATCGGCCAGCAGCAGGTTGAACGGCGGATAGGCGTCGGCGCGCAGCGCCACAGCGTCGGTGAAGGCTGCAGCCGGCGCGGCGCCGGCCAGGTAGTCGGCGACCAGGGCGCCGCGCGAGGCGCCGGACAGCGACGCCAGTGGGTCACGCACGTTGGTGACCACGATGCAGCGGCCGGCATCGTCCATGCCCACCCAACTGCCGCCGGAACGCAGGTCGCGCCCGGCCAGCACCCGCTGCGCCGGCGCCGCCCAGCGCTGCAGCGGCGCGGTCGGGCGGGCATGGAATTCGTCGCGGTTGCCGACCAGCAACAGGCGCCAGCGCGGGTGCGAGTGGAGGGCGAGGGCGGCCAGGCACATAGGCCGGGATTGTGCGGCTTTGCGCAGTGGCATGCGAGACGGTCCGGAGCGGGCCTGGCAGCTGGCCGTTGTCTTAACGCCTTGTGCACGCGGCTGAATTTCCGCTCAATCTCAAAATATGAGACGAAACAGCAACTTGTGGATAACCTTTGAACAAGTCTCTAAAGAATGGCGCAAGCCATTGATGTGGCTAGCGATTTATCGCTCGCAAAGTTGTTGACAACCTTTTGGGCGCTGCTAAGGTGGGTACTCGAGGGGAAACCGGGTTTTTTGTGGTTTTTCGTGGTTCAATGACCGCCCAGGCGGATTTGGAAAGGTGTAGGCGTCGTGTTTCAGGGCGAGACCGCAATCACAGTGGACGACAAAGGGCGTATGGCGGTTCCCACCGCGTACCGCGACCTCGTCGTGCGTGCGAGCGGCAATCGGCTGGTGCTGACCTACAACCCGTTCGAAGCCGGGTGCCTGTGGCTGTACGCGGAAAAGGAATGGGAGCGGGTCCGTGACGACGTCATGGCCAAGCCCAACACCCAGCGCGTGGTGCGGGTCCTGCAGCAGAAGCTGGTGGGTTCCTCGGCTGCGCTGGAGTTGGACGCCAACAGCCGCATCACCATCCCGCCGAGCCACCGCGCTGCGGTGGGCATCGAAAAGCGCGCCGTGCTGTTGGGCATGGGCGACAAGTTCGAACTATGGAGCGAGCAGGCTCATCGCGCACTGATCCAGCAGACGTTGTCTGATGAGGATCTGGGCGATGGATTGCTCGATCTGAAGTTGTGAGCCGAGGTGTCCGGATGCGCGGACAGGCGCAGACCGGTCACCTTCCGGTGTCGCAACCGCCGGCGGCGCATGTGCCGGTGTTGTTCGCGCAGGTCATGGACGGGCTGCAGGTGATCGAAGACGGAATCTATCTGGATGGCACGTTCGGGCGTGGCGGACACGCGCGCGGGGTGCTGCACAAACTCGGCCCAGGAGGCCGGCTGCTGTTGATGGACAAGGATCCCGAGGCGATCGCCGAAGCCGAACATGCGTTCGGTAGCGACGCGCGCGTGCGCATCCGCCGCGGCAGCTTCGCCGAACTGGGCCAGTGGGACGCCGCCGCCGACCTGGACGGGGTGCTGTTCGACCTGGGCGTGTCCTCGCCGCAGCTGGACGTGGCCGAACGCGGTTTCTCGTTCGGCAAGGACGGCCCGCTGGACATGCGCATGGATCCGGACGCCGGCGAAAGCGCCGCGCAGTGGCTGGCGCGCGCCGACGAGCGCGCCATCGCCGACGTACTGTGGACCTATGGCGACGAACGCCAGAGCCGGCGCATCGCCCGCGCGATCGTGGCGCGCCGCGCCGAGCAGCCGCTGACCCGTACCGCGCAGCTGGCCGAGCTGATCGCCAGCGTGATGCCGCGCGGCGACAGCAAGACCCATCCGGCCACGCGCAGCTTCCAGGCGATCCGCATCCACATCAACCGCGAACTGGCCGATCTCGAAGCCGGGCTGGACGCGGCGCTGGCCAGGCTCAAGCCGGGCGGCCGCCTGGCGGTGATCAGCTTCCACTCGCTGGAAGACCGCATCGTCAAGCAATTCATGAACCGCCACGCCAAGGCCCCGCCGAGCAACCGCCGCCTGCCCGAAGCGCAGCCGTTCGTGCCGATCCTGCAACTGCACGGCGGCGCGATCAAGGCCGATGCCGACGAACTGGCCGGCAATCCGCGTGCGCGCAGTGCGGTGTTGCGGGTGGCTGAGAAATTGGCGGGACCGGGGACCGGGGACCGGGGACCGGGTGAGAGCAACGACAAGAGCAACGGCAAAAGCGCGGCGGCCGACGGTCTTGCGGCGCGCGCTGTCCATCTGCTTTTTCCGGCTCCCCGGTCCCGAGTCCCGGCGCAGCTTCACAGGAGCGACGCATGAGCCGCCTCCTGCTAATCGTGCTGCTCGCCTGCACCATCACTTCGGCCATCGGTGTGGTGTACATGCGCCATCGCCATCGCCAGCTGTTCGTCGAGTTGTCGCGGCTGGAGCACAGCCGCGACGAGTTGAACATCGAGTTCGGCCGGCTGCAGCTGGAGCAGGCGACCTGGGCGGAAAGCAATCGCGTCGATCAGGTCGCGCGTGAGCGGCTGGGCATGAAGTTTCCGGAAACCGGCGACATCGTGGTGGTGCGGCCATGAGCAAGACCGGCCGCAACCGCCCGCGCAGCAACTTCAATCTCCGTGGCCGGCTGGTGCTGGTCGGTGCGGCGCTGAGCCTGTGCTCGGTCACCCTGATCGGCCGCGCCGCCTACGTGCAGATCATCAACAGCGATTTCTACCAGCGCCAGGGCGAGGCGCGCTACCTGCGCGAGCTGCCGATCGCCACCTCGCGCGGCATGATCACCGACCGCAACGGCGAGCCGCTGGCGGTGTCCACGCCGGTGGAGTCGATCTGGGTCAATCCGCAGGAGCTGCTGCGCAATCCCGACCGCATCCCGCAGCTGGCGCAGGCGCTGGAACTGCCCAGCGACGAACTGGCCGCCAAGCTGTCGCAGAAGGCGGACAAGGAGTTCATGTACCTCAAGCGCCGGATCAATCCGGACACGGCGCATGCGGTAGTCGCGCTGGGCATCCCGGGCGTGTTCTCGCAGCGCGAGTTCCGCCGCTTCTACCCGCAGGGCGAAGCGATGGCGCACGTGCTCGGCTTCACCAACATCGACGACCGCGGCCAGGAAGGGCTGGAGCTGGCGTTCGACGAATGGCTGCGCGGCAAGCCCGGTTCCAAGCGCGTGATCCGCGACCGCAAGGGCGCGATCGTGGAAAGCATCGACCTGGTCAAGCCGGCCGAGCCGGGCAAGGACCTGACCCTCAGCATCGATCGCCGCATCCAGTTCCTGGCCTACAAGGAATTGCGCAACGCGCTGGCGCAGAACGACGCCGCCGGCGGTTCGATCGTGGTGATGGACGTGGCCACCGGCGAGATCATGGCCATGGTCAACCTGCCGACCTACAATCCGAACTCGGTCACCGGAGTCAATTCCGATGCGCGCCGCAATCGCGCGGTGACCGACCTGGTCGAGCCGGGTTCGACGATGAAGCCGCTGACCATCTCCACCGCGCTCAAGGCCGGGGTGGTGACCAAGGACACGCTGATCGACACCAATCCCGGCTACATGGCGGTCGGTCGCTTCACCATCAAGGACGTGCCGCGCAACAACGGCGTGCTGACCGTGACCGGGGTGATCACCCGCAGTTCCAACATCGGCGCGGCCAAGATCGGCGCCAAGCTGCCGGATCAGACCTTCTACGACCAGATCCACAGCTACGGCTACGGCAGCGCCCCGCACAGCGGCTTCCCCGGCGAATCGGCCGGCGTGCTGCCGCCGCCGGGACGCTGGAGCGGGTCGTCCAAGACCACCATGTCCTACGGCTACGGCCTGTCGGTGACCCCGCTGCAGATCGCGCGCGCCTACTGCGCGCTCGGCAACGGCGGCAAGCTGGTGACGCCGACCTTCATCAAGGGTCAGCACGAAGCAACCAAGGACGTGCTGAGCCCGGCGATCGCCAAGGAAGTGGTGACGATGATGGAAACCGTGGTCACCCAGGGCGGCGCCAAGGGCGCGGCGATCCTCGGCTACCACGTCGCCGGCAAGACCGGTACCGCGCGCCTGAACGGTCCGGGCGGCTATATCCGCGGCCACTACAACGCGCTGTTCGCCGGCCTGGTGCCGGCCAGCAATCCGCGCTTCGCCACAGTCATCGTGATCAATGATCCGCAGGGCGCCAAGTACTACGGCGGCCTGGTCTCGGCGCCGGTGTTCCACAACGTGATGGAAGGCGCCCTGCGGCTGATGGACGTGCCGCCGGACGACATCCAGGCGTGGCTGGCGGCGCAGGCCGCCGGCAAGAGCGGCCATGCGCCGCCGCCGGTGCCGGTGGAGCCGGACCCGTCGCTGGTGCCCGATGCCGCCGCCGAAGTGGAAGCGGCCCTGCCCAGCGTGCGCGCCGTCGCGCCGCCGCCTGCCGGGCAGCCGGTGCCGTTGCAGGAGACCCACCAGTGAGCCGCGCGCTGCCGCTGTCGCAGCTACTGCCGGATATGGTGCTGGCGCGCGACGTGCAGGTGTCCGGGTTGGTCATGGACAGCCGCGCGGTGCGCGCCGGCGATGCGTTCGTGGCGATCGCCGGGTTCGGCACGCACGGGCTGGGCTTCGTCGCGCAGGCGCAGGCCAATGGCGCCGCGGCGATTCTGTTCGAACCGCCGGCGCCTGCCGAATTGCCGGCCCCGGCCGACGCGATCGCGGTGCCGGGCCTGCGCGCGCGCATGGGCGCGATGGCCGACCAGTTCCACGGCCATCCGTCGCAGACGATGACCATGGTCGGGGTCACCGGCACCAATGGCAAGACCTCCACCGTGCAGTTGCTGGCGCAGGCCTGGCAGTGCCTGGGCACGCGCAGCGGCAGCATCGGCACGCTCGGCGTCGGCCTGTACGGCGCCGCGGTGCCGACTGGTTTCACCACGCCGCTGGTGCTGCAGACGCACGCGTTGCTGGCGCAGCTGCGCGACGCCGGCGCGCAGGCGGTGGCGATGGAAGTGAGTTCGCACGCGCTGGACCAGGGCCGCGTCGATGCGGTGCACTTCGACGTGGCGGTGTTCACCAATCTCACCCGCGACCATCTGGACTACCACGGCGACATGGCCGGCTACGGCGCGGCCAAGGCGCGCCTGTTCGCCACGCCGGGGCTGAAGGCGGCGGTGGTCAATCTCGACGACGCGTTCGGCCGCGCGCTGCTGGCGACGCTGGACCCGGCGCTGCGCCGCATCGGCATCAGCTCGCGCGGCCAGGCCGGCGCCACGCTGCGCGCCGAGGCGCTGCGCCTTGAAGCGCGCGGTATCGGTTTCGACCTGCTAATCGGCGACGCGCGCCATCCGGTGCAGTCGCCGCTGCTCGGCCGCTTCAACGTGGACAACCTGCTGGCCGTGGCCGGCGCGCTGCATGCGCTGGACGTGGCGCCGGCGCGCATCGCCGCGACGCTGTCGCAGCTGCAGCCGATCCGCGGGCGCATGAACCGCCTCGGCGGCCGCGACGCGCAGCCGCTGCTGGTGATCGACTACGCGCACACCCCGGACGCGCTGGAGCAGGCGTTGCACAGCCTGCGCGGCCACGCCCGCGGCCGCCTGCTGTGCGTGTTCGGCTGCGGCGGCGAACGCGACACCGGCAAGCGCCCGCAGATGGCGGCAATCGCGCAGCGCCTGGCCGACGCGGTGATCGTCACCGATGACAATCCGCGCGGTGAGGACGGCGACGGCATCGTCGCCGACATCCTGGCCGGGTTCACCGACCTGCACGCGGTGCGCGTGCAGCGCGACCGTGCGCAGGCCATCGCCCTGGCCGTGGCCGAAGCCGGCCCCGACGACATCGTACTGATCGCCGGCAAGGGCCACGAGCCGTACCAGGACATCGCCGGCATCCAGCATCCGTTCGACGACACCGAGATCGCTGCGCAGGCGCTGCAGGCGCGCGCCGCTGGTGCCATGGAGCGCGCACGATGAAGCGCCTGCCGCTGTCGATGATCGCGCATTGGGCCGGCGCCGAGCTGCATGGCGACGACGTGGCGATCGATGCGATCGCCCACGACACCCGCACGCTGGCGCCGGGCAGCCTGTACGTGGCGCTGCGCGGCGAGCGTTTCGACGGCCACGATTTCGTCGCCGATGCCGCCGCGCGCGGCGCCAGCGCGCTGCTGGTGGAATTGCTGCAGCCGCACAGCGAACTGCCGCAGATCCTGGTCGCCGACACCCAACTGGCACTGGCGCGGATCGCCGCCGGCATGCAGCGCGGCCGCGCCACGCGCGTGGCCGCGATCACCGGCAGCAACGGCAAGACCAGCGTCAAGGCGCTGCTGCTGGCGATCCTGCAGCACGCCTGCCGGGTGAACGGTGGCAGCGTCTACGCCAATCCCGGCAACCGCAACAACGAGATCGGCCTCCCGCTGGCGGTGATCGAAGCGCCGGACGCGGCCGACTACGCGATCTACGAAATGGGCGCCGGCAAGCCGGGCGACATCGCCTACCTGACCGACATCGTCGCTCCGCACGCGGCGCTGGTGAACAACGTCGCCGCGGCGCACCTGGAGCGCATGGGCAGCCTGCTTGGCGTCGCGCAGACCAAGGGCGCGATCTATGCCGCGCTGCCGGCCGACGGCACCGCGGTGATCAATGCCGACGACGCGTTCGGGCGGTGGTTCGAACAGCGTCTGCCGGCACCGGCCCCACGCGTGCTGCGCTTCGGCCTGCAGGCCAGCGCCGAGGTCTCCGCCACGCAGTTGCGGGTGGGTCCGGATCGCTCGCAGTTCGTGCTGGTCACCCCGCAGGGCGAGGTCGAAGCGACGCTGCCGCTGCCGGGCCGCCACAACCTGATGAACGCACTGGCCGCCGCCTCGCTGGCGCTGGCGCTGGACATCGCGCCGGCGCTGATCGCCGCCGGCCTGGCGCAGGTGCAGCCGGTGCCGGGCCGGCAGATCGCGCACACACTGCCCGGCGGCGCGGTGTTGATCGACGACAGCTACAACGCCAACCCCGGTTCGCTGGCCGCGGCGATCGACGCGCTGGCCGCGGCCGGCGGCGAACGCTGGCTGGTGCTGGGCGACATGCGCGAACTCGGCGACGGCGCCGAAGCGCTGCACGCCAGCGGCGGCCGCCGCGCCCGCGACGCCGGCCTGACCCGGCTGTACGCGCTCGGCCCGCTGAGCGCCATCGCCGCGCATGCCTTCGGCGAGAACGGGCGCGTGTTCGATAGTCATGCGGCGTTGATTGCGGCGCTGCGCGCGGACCTTCGTGCCGCCGTGACCGGGGACCAGGGACCGGGGACCGGGGAACAACAAGAGCACAGGCAGGTAAACACAGAGATGCACGAACACACCCGCGTAGCGCCGGCAATGGTCGGCGTTGCAGCCACGCTTTCCCCGGTCCCCGGTCCCCGGTCCCCGGTCCCGACGATCCTGGTCAAAGGATCGCGCGGCAGCGCCATGGACAAGATCGTGAGCGCGCTGTTGGCGCATGGAGAGGAGGCGCCGCATGCTGCTTGAACTGTCCCGTTGGCTGCAGCAGCTGGAGAGCCTGTTCGGGCTGTTCGGCTACCTCACCTTCCGCGGCATCCTCGCGGCGCTGACCTCGCTGTTCCTGTCGCTGTGGCTGGGGCCGGCGGTGATCCGCAAGCTGGCGCAATTCAAGGGCGGCCAGCCGATCCGCCAGGACGGCCCGCAGAGCCACTTCTCCAAGGCCGGCACGCCGACCATGGGCGGTTCGATGATCCTGATCACGGTGCTGCTGTCGGTGCTGCTGTGGGGCGACCTGCGCAACCGCTACGTGTGGCTGGTGCTGGCGGTGATGCTGGCGTTCGGCGTGATCGGCTGGTACGACGACTGGATCAAGATCGTGCGCCGCGACCCGAACGGGCTGAAGTCGCGCTGGAAGTACCTGCTGCAGTCGATCTTCGGCCTGGCCGCCGGCCTGTGCCTGTATTACACCGCCGACGTGCCGGCCGCGATCACCTTCTACATCCCGATGTTCAAGTCGATCGCGCTGCCGCTGGCCGGAATCAGCTTCGTCGCCATCGCCTACTTCTGGATCGTCGGCTTCTCCAACGCGGTCAACCTGACCGACGGCCTGGACGGGCTGGCGATCATGCCCACGGTGCTGGTGGCCTGTGCGCTGGGCGTGTTCGCCTACGCCTCCGGAAATGCGGTGTTCTCCGCCTATCTGAAAATTCCCTCGATTCCCGGCGCTGGCGAGCTGATCATCATCTGCGCGGCGATCGCCGGCGCGGGCCTGGGCTTTTTGTGGTTCAACACCTATCCGGCGATGGTGTTCATGGGCGATATCGGCGCGCTGGCGCTGGGCGCGGTGCTCGGCACCATCGCGGTGATCGTGCGCCAGGAACTGGTGCTGGTGATCATGGGCGGCGTGTTCGTGATCGAGACGCTGTCGGTGATGATCCAGGTCGCCTCGTTCAAGCTCACCGGCAAGCGCGTGTTCCGCATGGCGCCGATCCACCACCACTTCGAACTGAAGGGCTGGCCCGAGCCGCGGGTGATCGTGCGCTTCTGGATCATCTCGGTGGTGCTGGTGCTGGTCGGCCTGGCCACGTTGAAGGTGCGCTGATGAACGACGCCGCGCGCCAGGCAACCCGACTCGAGGCCATCGGCGGCCGCTACGACCCGTGGCTGCTCGGCGCCGTGGTGGCGCTGGCCTCGCTGGGCGTGGTCATGGTCGGCTCCAGCTCGATCGAGCTGACCGTGAGCCCGTTCTATTATCTCACCCGGCACATGCTGTTCCTTGCCGGCGGCATCGGTCTGGCGATCTGGACCATGCGCACCGAGCTGAAGAACATCGAGCAGTACAACCAACTGCTGCTGCTGGCCTGCTTCGGCCTGCTGATCGTGGTGTTCGTGCCCGGCCTGGGCAGCAGCGTCAACGGCGCGCGACGCTGGATCAACCTGGGCATCTCCAAGTTCCAGACCGTGGAAGCGGTCAAGGTGCTGTACATCGTGTGGCTGTCCAGTTACCTGGTGCGCTTCCGCGACGAGGTCAACGCGACCTGGCCGGCGATGCTCAAGCCGCTGGGCGTGGCGGTGGCGCTGGTCGGCCTGCTGCTGATGCAGCCGGACTTCGGTTCCTCCACGCTGCTGCTGGCGATCACCGCGGGCATGCTGGTGCTGGGCGGGGTCAACCTGCCGCGCATGTCGATGCCGATCGTGATCGGCCTGCCGGTGTTCGCCTTCATCGCGATCCTGGAACCGTACCGCCTGCGCCGCATCACCTCGTTCCTGGACCCGTGGGCCGACCAGCTCGGCTCCGGCTACCAGCTGTCCAATGCGCTGATGGCGGTGGGCCGTGGCGAACTGTTCGGGGTCGGCCTGGGCGGCTCGGTGCAAAAGCTCAACTACCTGCCGGAAGCGCATACCGATTTCATCTTCTCGGTGATCGCCGAGGAACTGGGCTTCACCGGCGTGTGCCTGATCATCGCGCTGTACGCGCTGCTGGTCGGGCGCGCGTTCTGGCTGGGCATGCGCTGCGTGGAAATGAAGCGCCACTTCTCCGGCTACATCGCCTTCGGCATCGGCCTGTGGATCAGCCTGCAGAGCTTCGTCTCGGTCGGCGTGAATCTGGGCATCCTGCCGACCAAGGGCCTGACCCTGCCGCTGATTTCCGCCGGCGGTTCCAGCGTGCTGATGACCTGCGTGGCGATGGGCCTGTTGCTGCGCGTGTCCTACGAACTGGACCGCGCCGAGCGTCAGGTGGCGAAGGTGCGCAGCGACGCGGCGCCGGTCAAGCAGACCGTGGACAGCGCCGAAGACCTGCAGGCCGCGCGCGAGGCCAGCGCCAGCGCGGTGGCCGCGGCGATCCAGGCCGGCACCCCGGCGCGCGGCACCAGCCGCATGCAGCCGCGGGTCGAGCCGACCTTCGGGAGGCTGGGATGAGTGTGTCCGTGCCGATGACCAGCACCGCTATGACCGACGCTGCGTCGCGCCCGGTGATGATCCTGGCCGGCGGCACCGGCGGGCACATCTTCCCGGCGCTGGCGGTGGCCAAGGTGCTGCGCGCGCGCGGCGTGCCGGTGGTGTGGCTGGGCGCGGCCGGGCGCATGGAAACGCAACTGGTGCCGCAGCACGGCATCGAGATCGACACCATCGAGATCGGCGGGCTGCGCGGCAAGGGCGCGCTGGCGTTGTTCGGCGCGCCGCTGCGGATCATGCGCGCGATCCGTGCCGCCGGCTTCGTGCTGCGCCGCCGCGCGCCGCGCGCGGTGGTCAGCTTCGGCGGTTTCGCGGCCGGCCCTGGTGGCATCGCCGCGCGCCTGCTGAAACTGCCGCTGTTGGTGCACGAACAGAACCGCGCCCCGGGCCTGACCAACAAGGTGCTGTCGCGCGTCGCACGGCGCGTGCTGACCGGATTCCCGGGCAGCTTCGCCACGCGCGAGGAAGCGGTGGGCAATCCGGTGCGCGCCGAGATCGCCGCGCTGGCGCCGCCGGCGCAGCGCTTCGCCGCGCGCGACGGCGCGGTGCGCCTGCTGGTGCTCGGCGGCAGCCAGGGCGCGCGCGCCCTGAACCAGGCGCTGCCGTGCGCGCTGGCCGCGCTCGGCGCGCAGCTCGACGTGCGCCACCAGTGCGGCGAGAAATTGCGCGACGAGGCGGCCCAGGCCTATGCCGAGGCCGGCGTCGCCGCCAGCGTCGAAGCCTTCATCGGCGACATGGCCGCCGCCTACGCCTGGGCCGACCTGATCGTGTGCCGCGCCGGCGCCTCGACCCTGGCCGAACTGTGCGCGGTCGGCATCGGCAGCGTGCTGGTGCCGTTCGCCGCCGCGGTCGACGACCATCAGACCCGCAACGCCGACTACCTGGTCGAGCGCGGCGCCGCGGTGCTGCTGAAGCAGGACGACGCGCTGGCGACCAACCTGCAGGGCGTGCTGCGCGACCTGCTCGGCAAGCCCGCACGCCGCCTGTCCATGGCCGAGGCCGCGCGCAGCCTGGCCAAGCCGGATGCGGCCGAGCGGATCGCGGACATCATTCTGGAAGAAGCCGGGACCGGGGACCGGGGACCGGGGACCCGTAGCGGGACCAGGGACCAGGGGCCGGGGGCCGGCGACAAGCAAGATCAACAGCAGAAGCCTATGTACACAGACAATCTCCACGGCCAGGCGCGCAGCGCCGCCGCTACGCTTTTCCCGGGTCCCCGGTCCCCGGTCCCCGGTCCCGGCGCGAACGGAGTTCGCGCATGATTCGGCGTCTCCACGACACCGGCGATCTGGTCCGTGCGTTCCCGCGCGTGCACTTCGTCGGCATCGGCGGCACCGGCATGAGCGGGATCGCCGAGGTCATGCTGACCCTGGGCTACGAGGTCTCCGGCTCGGACAATGCCGATAACGCAGCGACGCGGCGCCTGGTCACGCTCGGCGCGCGGGTGATGCGCGGGCATTCGGCGGCCAATGTGCTCGGCACCGATTGCGTGGTGGTGTCCAGCGCGATTCGCGACGACAACCCGGAACTGATGGAGGCGCGCAGCCAGCGCATTCCGATCATGCCGCGCGCGGCGATGCTGGCCGAGCTGATGCGCTTCCGCCGCGGCATCGCGGTGGCTGGCACCCACGGCAAGACCACCACCACCAGCCTGGCTGCGGCGGTGCTCAGCGAAGGCGGGCTGGACCCGACCTTCGTGATCGGCGGGCAGCTGCTCGCCGCCGGCGCCAATGCCAAGCTCGGCGGCGGCCAGTGGCTGGTGGCCGAGGCCGACGAGAGCGACGGCAGCTTCCTGCGCCTGAACCCGCTGATTTCGGTGATCACCAACATCGACGCCGATCACCTGGAGAACTACGGCAACGACTTCGCCAGGGTGCAGGCCGCGTTCGCCGAATTCCTGCAGCGCCTGCCGTTCTATGGCCTGGCGGTGCTGTGCATCGACGATCCGGAAGTGGCAGCGCTGGCCGCCAAGACCCCGCGCCATGTGATGAGCTATGGCTTCAGCGAAAACGCCGACGTGCGCGCCGAGGACGTGATCCAGGACGGCCCGCGCATGCGCTTCACCCTGCGCCTGCCGGAAGGCAGCAGCACCCCGGTGACGTTGGCGTTGCCGGGCCGGCACAACGTGCTCAACGCGTTGGCGGCCGCCGCCATCGGCTGGCAGCTGGGCGTGGCGCCCGAGGCGATCGCCAGTGCGTTGCAGAGCTTCGCCGGCATCGGCCGTCGCTTCAACGACCTGGGCGAAGTGACCACCGCCGCCGGCGCGCGCGTGCGCCTGGTCGACGACTACGGCCACCATCCGCGCGAACTGGCCGCGGTGTTCGCCGCCGCGCGCGGCGGCTGGCCGGACAGGCGCCTGGTGGTCGCGTTCCAGCCGCACCGCTACAGCCGCACCCGCGACCAGTTCGACGCGTTCGCCGCGGTGCTGTCGGAAGTGGATGCGTTGGTCCTGAGCGAGGTCTACCCGGCCGGCGAAGCGCCCATCCCCGGCGCCGACGCGCGTTCGCTGGCGCGCGCGATCCGTGCGCGCGGGCGCAGCGAGCCGGTGGTGGTCGGACAGGTCGCCGAGTTGAGCAACGTGCTGCCGGACGTGCTGCAGGACGGCGACCTGCTGTTGATGATGGGCGCCGGCGACATCGGATACGTCGCCCAGCACATCGCCCAGGACGGCTTCATCGGCGGAGCCAAGCCATGAGCGCGCAGTCTTTCCCGCCGCCGCGCCACACCGACCCGGCCGTGTTCGGCCGCGTCGCGGTGCTGCTCGGCGGCACCTCCAGCGAACGCGAAGTGTCGCTGGATTCGGGCCGCAACGTGCTCGAGGCGCTGCGCGCGCGCGGCGTCGACGCGGTCGCCGTGGACGGCATCCCGGCACTGGCGCAGGCGCTGGTAGAGAAGCGCTTCGACCGCGTGTTCAACGTGCTGCATGGCCACAACGGCGGCGGCGAAGACGGCATCGTGCAGGGCCTGATGGACGCGTTCGGCGTGCCCTACACCGGCTCGCCGGTGCTCGGCTCGGCGCTGAGCATGGACAAGGTACGGACCAAGCAGGTGTGGCTGTCGCTGGGCCTGCCGACGCCGCGCTACGTGCGCCTGGCGGCGACCGCGCAGGCCGACGCGATCCATGCCGCCGCCGCGCAGTTGGGCCTGCCGGTGATCGTCAAGCCGGCCAACGAAGGCTCCAGCGTCGGCGTGACCCGCGTGTTCGAACCCGCCCAACTGGACGAGGCGGTGGCGCTGGCCGCGCGCTACGACGGCGAACTGCTGATGGAGCAGATGATCGTCGGCGACGAACTGACCGTGGCCATCCTCGGCGACACCGCGCTGCCGTCGATCCGCATCGTGCCCAAGGGCCAGTGGTACGACTACCACGCCAAGTACGTGGCCGAAGACACCCAGTACCTGTGCCCGGGTCTGGACGGCGACGACGAGCGCGCCCTGGGCGAACTGGCGCTGGCCGCGTTCCGCGCCGCCGGCTGCCGCGGCTGGGGCCGCGTGGACGTGATGCGCGACGGCGCCAGCGGCGATTTCGCGCTGCTGGAAGCCAACACCGCCCCGGGCATGACCAGCCACTCGCTGGTGCCCAAGGCCGCACGCCAGGCCGGCATCGGTTTCGAAGAACTGGTATGGCGCGTGCTGGAGCAGACGCTATGAAGCCGGGACCGGGGACCGGGGACCGGGGACCGGGGAAGCAGCCGCACGGTGCTTCCCTGCTGCGGGCATGTGCGCGGTTTGTCCGCGTGCACGGCGTCGCTGTTCCGGGTCCCCGGTCCCCGGTCCCCGGTCCCGGCACCCACCCTGAGGCAAACGCATGAGCGCCCTGCTGCGCATCCTCGCCTGGCTGCTGGCGCTGGCGCTGGTCGCGCTGCCGGTGGTGGCGGTGCTCAACGGCTGGGTCGGCGCCGAGCGCTGGCCGTTGAGCCGGTTGCAGGTCAGCGGCGATTTCAAGCGCGTGCCGGCCGAGCAGCTGCGCCAGGTGGTGCTGCCGTACGCGCGCCGCGGTTTCTTCGCGGTGCGCCTGCAGGACGCGCAGAACGCGATCGAGCGCTTGCCGTGGGTGGAGAGCGCGCGGGTGCGCAAGCGCTGGCCGGACGTGCTGGAAGTGCGCGTCACCGAGCACCGCCCGTTCGCGCGTTGGGGCAGCGATCGCATGTTGTCCGAGCAGGGCCGCATCTTCGCGCTGCCGAGCGAGCTGCGCGGAATGGCGCTGCCGCAGCTGGCCGGGCCGGACGCCAAGGCGCAGGACGTGATCGCGCTGTACAACGAATCGCGTGCGCTGTTCGCGCCGGCCGGACTGCAGGTCGACAGCGTGGCGATGGACGCGCGCGGCAGCTGGTCGCTGCAGCTGGGCGACGGCGTGCAGGTCGTGGTCGGCCGCGACGACGCCCGCGCCCGCCTGGCGCGCTTCGCCCGCGTGCTGCCGCAACTGGCCACGCCGGAGCAGGCGCCGATCGCGCGCGCCGACCTGCGTTACACGAATGGCTTCACGGTGAGCCGCAAGGCCGTGGAGAGCGGGGACCGGGGACCGGGGGCCGGGGACCACAAGCCCAGCCGCGCCGCCGCAGGACCTGCTGCGCGTGTCGGCACCGCTTGGGTGACGCCGCCGCCCCGGACGCTCGCTGCAGCCCCGCCGTCCCCGGTCCCCGGTCCCCGGTCCCTGGTCCCGTCCCCGCATTCCCTCCTTCTACGCAGTACCCACACATGAACCGCAAAGGCGACAAATCTCTCATCGTTGGACTGGACATCGGCACCTCCAAGGTCGTCGCGCTGGTCGGCGAGTATTCGCCCGGCAATCCGATCGAGGTGATCGGCATCGGTTCGCACGAGTCGCGCGGGCTCAAGCGCGGCGTGGTGGTGGACATCGAATCCACCGTGCAGTCAATCCAGCGCGCGGTCGAGGAAGCGGAGCTGATGGCCGGCTGCGAGATCCGCTCGGTGTACGCGTCGATCTCCGGCAACCACGTGCAGTGCAAGAACTCGCCCGGGATCGTGCCGATCCGCGACGGCGAAGTGACCTGGAACGACCTGGACCGGGTGCTGGAAGCGGCCAAGGCGGTGGCGATCCCGGCCGATCAGCGCATCCTGCACGCGATCCCGCGCGAGTACGTGCTGGACGATTCGCAGGAAGGCATCCGCAACCCGGTCGGCATGACCGGCGTGCGCCTGGAGGTGCATGCGCACCTGGTGGTGTGCGCGCAGTCGGCCGCAGCCAACATCAGCAAGTGCGTGCAGCGCTGCGGCCTGCAGGTGGACGACCTGATCCTGTCCTCGCTGGCGTCCTCGGTGGCGGTGCTGACCGCCGATGAGCGCGAACTGGGCGTGGTGCTGGTGGACATGGGCGCCGGCACCACCGACCTGGCGGTGTTCGTGCAGGGCGCGATCTGCCACACCGCCTCGCTGCCGATCGCCGGCGACCACGTCACCAACGACATCGCGCACATGCTGCGCACGCCCACCCCGGAAGCCGAGCAGATCAAGGTGCGCTACGCCTGCGCGCTGGCGCAGCTGGCCACCGCCGAGGAAAGCATCCAGGTGCCGAGCGTCGGCGACCGCCCGCCGCGGCGCATGCCGCGCCATTCGCTGGCGCAGGCGGTGCAGGGCCGCTACGAGGAGATCTTCGAGATGGTGCAGGCCGAACTGCGCCGCTCCGGCTTCGAGGAACTGGTGCGCGCCGGCATGGTGCTGACCGGCGGCGCCTCGAAGATGGAAGGCGTGGTCGAACTGGCCGAGGAAATGGTGCAGATGCCGGTGCGCGTGGGCATTCCGCAGCACGTCACCGGCCTGGGCGAAGTGGTCGGCAACCCGGTGCACGCCACCGGCGTGGGCCTGCTGCTGATGGGCAGCCAGATCGAACACCCGCGTCGCCCGTCGCTGCCGACCGGGCGCGCCGGCAGCTTGTTCAAGAAATTGAAGAATTGGTATCGCGGTGAGTTCTGACGGCTGGGAATGGGGAATCGGGAATTGGGAATGGGTAAGAGCAAGAGCAAGAGCAAAAAGCGGTGCTGCGGTGGAGATGGGTGGAGAGCGGTGAGAGCAAGAGACGGTAGGTAAGGCATAGTTTTTTAGTGATTTCGCTGAGGAGCGGACACAGGATTGGAGGTGCGCTGTTGCGATTCTCCATTCCCGATTCCCCACTCCCAGCTTTCAAACAACAACACTCGCTGAAATGCGGGTGTCGGGCCGGCGAACGGAGCGATCCGATTCTCCATTCCCGATTCCCCATTCACAGCTCAAAGAGGACACGGACATGGCGCATTTCGAACTGATTGAAAAGATGGCACCCAACGCGGTAATCAAGGTGGTCGGCGTGGGCGGCGGCGGCGGCAACGCGGTCGCGCACATGGTCAGCAGCAGCGTGGACGGCGTGGAGTTCATCACCGCCAACACCGACTCGCAGGCGATCAAGAACTGCGGCGCCAAGCTGCAGCTGCAGCTCGGCACCAACGTCACCAAGGGCCTGGGCGCCGGCGCGAATCCTGAAGTGGGCCGCCAGGCCGCGCTGGAAGACCGCGAACGCATCATGGACGCGCTGCAGGGCGCGGACATGGTGTTCATCACCGCTGGAATGGGCGGCGGCACCGGTACCGGCGCCGCGCCCGTGGTCGCGCAGCTGGCCAAGGAGATGGGCATCCTGACCGTGGCCGTGGTCACCAAGCCATTCCCGTTCGAAGGCCGCCGGCGCATGCAGGTCGCGCTGAAGGGCATCGAGGAACTGAGCCAGCATTGCGACTCGCTGATCACCATTCCCAACGAAAAGCTGATCACCGTGCTCGGCCGCAACGCCACCATGATCCAGGCGTTCCGTGCCGCCAACGACGTGCTGCAGGGCGCCGTGCAGGGCATCGCCGACCTGATCGTGCGTCCGGGCCTGATCAACGTCGACTTCGCCGACGTGCGCACCGTGATGTCGGAAATGGGCCTGGCGATGATGGGCACCGGCTCGGCCCGCGGCGACGACCGCGCGCAGGCCGCGGCCGAAGCGGCGATCCAGAACCCGCTGCTGGACGACGTCAACCTCGCCGGCGCCAACGGCATCCTGGTCAACATCACCGCCGGTCCGGACTTCACCATGGCCGAGTTCGACGAGATCGGCCGCACCATCGAAGGCTTCGCCTCGGAGGACGCGACCGTCGTGGTCGGCACCGTGCTCGACCCGGACATGCAGGACGAGGTCCGCGTGACCGTGGTCGCCACCGGCCTGAACCGCGCCGTGTCGCGTCAGACCCAGCGTCCGGAGCAGCGCGCGCCGATCAAGCTGGTGCGCAACGCGACCACCGGCCAGCCGGAATTCGGCGACTTCGAGCATGGCGGCGACGCCGTGTCCAAGGCGGTCGGCGGCGCGATGGGCCTGGGCCTGCGGCGTCCGAGCAGCGATGCGGCGGGCGCCTCCTCGCCGGCACCGGCGGCGGCCGATCTGCCGAACGACTACCTGGACATTCCTGCGTTCCTGCGTCGCCAGGCCGACTGATGCCGTCCCTGGCGCGACAGTGCGGCCTGCGGATGGCCCAGCCTGGCCATCCATGGCCAGGCGCGGGTCCGCGCGCGAGGCAGTGCTTCGCAAGCACGCGGCCCGCCATGCGCCGCCAGGCCGACTGAGGTTTCGCCAGGCCGGCCTTGCGCCGGCCGCAACACCGTCGATCGGGAGTGTCCGCCTGTTCGGCGCGCCGTGTCCCTTTGCTGCCGGGTCGCCTCGACCCGGCAGGTTTTTGCGACCGCGACGCCGGCCTCCGCCAGCGTTGCGCAAATAGGACGCTGTGACCGTCTTGTTAAAATTTGGCTAAACGCGTGATATTCTCAATTCCGTTCAGTTCCCATCTGAGCTGACGTTCCCAGACTGTCTCCCATGACCCAGCAACGCACCCTCAAGAACACGATCCGCGCCACCGGCGTAGGCCTGCATAGCGGCGACAAGGTGTACATGACCCTGCGCCCGGCGCCCGCCGATCACGGCATCGTGTTCCGGCGCGTGGATCTGGAACCGGCGGTGGAAGTGCCGGCCGATGCCGAACTGGTCACCGAGACCACGCTGTGCACCGGGCTGAGCCGTGGCGAGGCCAAGATCCAGACGGTGGAACACCTGATGTCGGCGATGGCCGGCCTTGGCGTGGACAACGCCATCGTCGAGCTGTCCTCGGCTGAGCTGCCGATCATGGACGGTTCGTCCGGCCCATTTGTGTTCCTGCTGCAGTCCGCGGGCATCGTCGAGCAGGGCAAGCCCAAGCGCTTCATCCGCATCAAGCGGCCGGTGGAAGTGCGCGACGGCGACAAGATCGCCCGCTTCGCGCCGTACGACGGCTACAAGCTGGGCTTCACCATCCAGTTCGACCACCCGATGATCCCGGCCAAGCAGTCGCGCCAGGAAATCGAGTTCTCGACCATGGCCTACATCAAGGAAATCTCCCGCGCACGCACCTTCGGCTTCATGCGCGACCTGGAGTACATGCGCGAACGCAACCTGGGCCTGGGCGGGTCGATGGACAACGCCATCGTGCTCGACGAGTTCCGCGTGCTCAACGACGACGGCCTGCGCTACGCCGACGAATTCGTGCGGCACAAGATCCTCGATGCGATCGGCGACCTGTACCTGGCCGGCGGCGCCATCCTCGGTGCCTACGAAGGCTACAAATCCGGCCATGCGCTGAACAACAAGCTGGTGCGCGCGTTGCTCGCCGAGCAGGCCGCGTGGGAGTGGGTGAGCTTCGATTCCAAGGCCGTGCCGGCGCCGGTGGCCTACGGGGCGGTGGCCTACGCCTAAAGTTTCGCGCTCCGCGGCCGGGGGGCGTTCCTGGATCACGGAATGGGCGATGCGTCGCGTCTTTGGCCCATCTTAACTTATATTTAACGAATCGATAACGACCTCGACGCCGGCGCCCGCTAGGATGCGTCGGGTCGTGACCTGCGTGTCTACGTGCGCAGACCGCGGCGTCCGGAGGCCGTCGCTGCTTCAGGTGTCGTGGAAGCGACGTCCTGCAAGGACGCCAGCGCGTCGCGCAAGCCCTTGTGCGTCGCCGCGGACACCGGTGCTGGCTTGCTTCTTGCCTGTTGCATTGGGGAATGCGCGGATGCAGTCGCAATCTTGACGGTCACCCTGGTGGCCTTCAGCCCGAGGGACCGGGCCGCAGCGAGGATATCGGCCTCGGCAAGCCTGACCCGGGCGTGCCAGACCGGAGAGTCAACCAGAAAAACGAGCTGTTCGCCGTTCACATTGGCCAACCGACACCGGGGGGCCAGGTTCGGCGGCAGATGGGGGCGCAACTGTCGGTCCAGCGCGTCGAGCCACAAGGCACGCCGTAACGGGTCGCCCACCTTGTCCGCCAATGCGGCGTCCAACGCCGGCATCGGCGCGGTGGTATGGCCCTCGCCGGACTTTCGCTTAGACATGAAAACTCATATGGCGTTTAAGAAGATCGTAATCAATTCGCGTGAAAAGGGGATAAAGGACCTGCCGTGGCGGCTGCGCGAGTTCGCAGACCGGCGTCCCCTGACCGTGCTGGGCACGGTACTGGCGGTGGGCATGGTACTCGGCATCGGTGTCAGCGCCGCGACCGGCTTCGTCGGCTCGGCGCAGCTGCGCGCCAAGGTGAAGCGGCAGGACGCGGAGCTGGCGCAGGTGCGCCATGACGCGCAGACCCAGGTCAACGCGCTGGCCGCGCGGCTGGGCGAACTGCAGGCGCAGGCCACCCGGCTCAACGCGTTGGGCGAACGCCTGACCCGCATGGGCAAGCTGCAGGACGGCGAATTCGACTTCGACCAGCCGGTCGGCGTCGGTGGCGGCGACGACGAGGTCAGCCAGGACATGCCGGCGCCGCAGCTGGGCAAGGAGCTGGACGGGCTGCAGCAGCAGTTCGCCACCTCCGGCCAGCAGCTGTCGGTGCTCGAATCGCTGCTGTTCGACCACCAGCTCGACCAGAACGCGGTGCCGTCGCGGATGCCGATCCGCAACAGCTACATCACCTCCGGTTTCGGCGGCCGCGCCGATCCGTTCGGCCGTGGCGCCGGCAACCACAAGGGCATCGACTTCCATGCCAACGCCGGCGACCCGGTGCTGGCCGTGGCCGACGGCGTGGTCAGCTACTCGGGCGTGCGCGGCGGCTACGGCAACGTGGTCGAGGTCGATCACGGCAACGGGTACGTCACCCGCTACGCGCACAATTCGCGCTTGTCGGTGAAGGTCGGCGACCTGGTGCGGGTCGGCCAGGAAGTGGCCAAGGCCGGTTCCACCGGCCGTTCCACCGGCGCGCACGTGCATTTCGAAGTCTGGAAGGACGGCGTGGTGATGAATCCGGCCAAGTTCCTTGGCGACGGCGCCACCCCGGTGGGCCGCCGCGGCCGCGGCTGAGTCGGGCCTGGGGCGGCGTGCCGGCGCTTGAATCGCCGAAGCCCGCCCCAAGCTACAATACGCTTTGCCACGACAGGGCGCCTCGCGCCCTGTTTCGTTTGCGGCCCGCCGATTCCCTGGGGGATTGGGCCGTACGGGCGTTCCTTTCCAACCGGTTCCTTCAATGATCAACAGTCTGCTTACTCGCGTTTTCGGTAGTCGCAACGAACGCCAGCTGCGTCAGCTCCACCGTATCGTCGCCAAGGTCAATGCGCTGGAACCGGAGATGGAGCAGCTCTCCGACGCGCAACTGCAGGCCAAGACCCCGGAACTGCGCGGGCGCGTCGCCAGCGGCGAGAGCCTGGACAAGGTGTTGCCGGAAGCGTTCGCGGTGTGCCGCGAGGCCAGCCGCCGCGTGCTCGGCATGCGCCACTACGACGTGCAGCTGATCGGCGGCATGGTCCTGCACCTGGGCAAGATCGCGGAAATGCGCACCGGCGAAGGCAAGACTCTGGTGGCGACGTTGCCGGTGTACCTCAACGCGCTGGAAGACAAGGGCGTGCACGTGGTCACCGTCAACGACTACCTGGCGCGCCGCGACGCCGCGCAGATGGGCAAGCTGTACAACTGGCTGGGGCTGAGCGTGGGCGTGGTTTATCCGGGCATGCCGCACAGCGACAAGCACGCCGCCTATGCCGCCGACATCACCTACGGCACCAACAACGAATTCGGCTTCGACTACCTGCGCGACAACATGGCGCTGTCCAAGGCCGACCGTTACCAGCGCGGCCTGAACTACGCCATCGTCGACGAGGTGGACTCGATCCTGATCGACGAGGCGCGCACCCCGCTGATCATCTCCGGCCCGGCCGACGATTCGCCGGAACTGTACATCCGCGTCAACCGCATCGTGCCGCAGCTGAGCAAGCAGGAATCCGAGGAAGGCGAGGGCGACTTCTGGGTCGACGAGAAGGGCAAGCAGGTGCATCTGTCCGAGGCCGGCATGGAGCACGCCGAAGAACTGCTGCGCGCAGCCGGGATCCTGACCAACGACGAGGACCGCCTGTACGGCGCGCAGAACCTCAGCGTGGTGCATCACCTCAACGCCGCGCTGCGCGCGCATGCGATCTACCAGCGCGACGTGGACTACATCGTGCGCGACGGCGAAGTGGTCATCGTCGATGAATTCACCGGCCGCACCCTGCCGGGCCGGCGCTGGTCCGACGGCCTGCACCAGGCGGTGGAGGCGAAGGAAGGCGTGCCGGTACAGCGCGAGAACCAGACCCTGGCCAGCATCACCTTCCAGAACCTGTTCCGCATGTACAAGAAGCTGTCCGGCATGACCGGTACGGCCGACACCGAAGCCTATGAATTCCAGAGCATCTACAACCTGGAAGTGGTGGTGATCCCGACCAACCGCCCGACCATCCGCAAGGACTGGCCGGACCAGGTGTTCCTCAACCGCCAGGGCAAGTTCAACGCGGTCCTCGCCGACATCGAGGACTGCGCCAAGCGCGGCCAGCCGGTGCTGGTCGGCACCACCTCGATCGAGACCTCGGAGATGCTGTCCGAGCACCTGCGCAAGGCCGGGGTCAAGCATGAGGTGCTCAACGCCAAGCAGCATGAACGCGAGGCGCAGATCGTCGCCAACGCCGGCCAGCCGGGCGCGGTGACCATCGCCACCAACATGGCCGGCCGCGGCACCGACATCGTGCTCGGCGGCTCGCTGGAAGCGGAACTGCATGCGCTGGGCGAGGAAGACCTGAGCGAGGCCGAGCGCGCACGCCTGAAGGCGGCCTGGCAGGAGCGCCACGACGCGGTCAAGGCCGCCGGCGGCCTGCACATCATCGGTACCGAGCGCCACGAGTCGCGGCGTATCGACAACCAGTTGCGCGGCCGCTCCGGCCGCCAGGGCGATCCGGGTTCATCGCGCTTCTACCTGTCGCTGGAAGACAACCTGATGCGCATCTTCGCCTCCGACTGGGTGCAGAAGGCGATGCGGATGATGGGCATGAAGGAAGACGACGTCATCGAGGACAAGCTGGTCAGCCGCCAGATCGAGAAGGCGCAGCGCAAGGTCGAGGCGCACAACTTCGACATCCGCAAGAACCTGCTCGACTTCGACGACGTCAACAACGACCAGCGCAAGGTGATCTACGCGCAGCGCGACGAGCTGCTCGATGCCGAGTCGGTCAAGGACAACGTCGACGGCATCCGCGACGACGTGATCTACGACATCGTGGCGCGCTTCGTGCCGCCGAACTCGATCGACGAGCAGTGGGACCTGGCCGGGCTGGAAGCGACCCTGTCCAGCGACCTTGGCCTGCCGCTGTCGCTGACCGACCTGGTCAAGCGCCACGAGGAACTGGACGCGGCCGGCATCGCCGAGAAGGTGCGCGAGGAAGTCGATCGCCACTTCCAGGAGAAGGAAGCGGCGGTCGGCGGCGAGACCATGCGCGCGCTGGAGAAGCACGTGATGCTGACCGTGCTCGACCAGAGCTGGAAGGAGCACCTGGCGCGCATGGACTACCTGCGCCAGGGCATCCACCTGCGCGGCTATGCGCAGAAGCAGCCCAAGCAGGAATACAAAAAGGAAGCCTTCGAACTGTTCTCGGAGATGCTCGAGCACGCCAAGCGCGAGGTGGTGACCTTGCTGGCGCGCGTGCGCATCCGCAGCGAGGAAGAGGTGGCGGCGCTGGAAGCGCAGGAACGGCAGCAGATGGAGGCGCAGCTGCGCCAGGCGCAGTTCCAGCACCAGGACGCCGGCGGCTACAGCGCCGACGAGGAAGCCGAGCAACTGGCGCTGGGCGCCAACCCGCAGCAGGTGGCGCAGGTCACCCGCGAGGCGCCCAAGGTCGGCCGCAACGATCCGTGCCCGTGCGGCAGCGGCAAGAAGTACAAGCATTGTCATGGGCAGTTGAGCTAGCTGTTGCGAGCGCTGTTGCGCATTCGCGCAACAGCCCCACACTTTGCTGCGCAAAGTGAGGGCCCCAGCTCATCAGCCTCCAAATCCCCGCGCCTGTCGGCGCGCCCCCTTTACTAAATGGGGCTGTGTCTCCATATGGGCTGCGGTGATTGTCAAACCCTTGTCGCAACAGCCCCGCCTTGTGCGGGGCGTTTTGTTTGTGGGACGGGCGCACGCCGGTGTGGCGTGGCGCGCGTTCTGCGTGTAGGGTGCGGGGTGTCGCCATTGCAGTTGGATGCCTGCCGTGGAGCCTTCCCGAAAGTGAACTGATCCCTGAAATTTTGTCCCACTTCCGGGTGTGTGGGGGGGGCAGTTCCAAAGTCGGAGCGATTCAGTTGACAAATGAAATTGGGGAATTGTATCTTTCAGCCACATCAAGGATGTGATGTGCTAAATGCAAAGTAAATTTTTCCGCCAAGAAGCACTCGACTCGACGCAGTCAAGGTGGCTAGGGAGTTTTTAAATAAGCCAACCCCCGGCTCTGGGCTCGTTGTGCTTAGTCGCAGCGCTTGCTGCGATTTCAGTTATTCTATTTTTGATATTCGGTGAATATACACATCGATCACGCGTATTCGGCGAATTGGTGCCTGCGAAAGGCATGTCAATAATTCTGGCGCCAGCCACTGGCGTACTATCTCGTGTGGATGTTCAGGAAGGTGATGCGGTTCACGCCGGTCAGACCATTGCGGTAGTCGCGATTTCCAGTATGACTGTGCGAAGTGGTGACGCGGGGAAAGCAATAAATGAACAGCTTGATATTAGGATGAAAAGCGTTGAGCGCTCGAAGCTATATCATAGCCAGCAACTCAACGCTCAAGAGGCGGGTCTACGGCAACAGCTGGAAGCCGCTAAACAAGAGCTGTCGCAGCTTGATAATCAGATATTAAATCGGCGGAAACAGATTGGCATAGCTGAGGAGATACTGGGTCGAATGCGTCAGCTCAGGGATGGGTATTATATTAGTTTAACGCAAATCAAGCAGCAAGAGACGGAATTGCTGTCCCTAAGTAGTGGCATTGATGAGTTGAAGAGAAGCAAAGCGGTAAGCCAGCGAACTGTCGCTCAACTTCGTCAAGCGCTATTTGAGCTTCCCGAGCAGCAAAAGCTTAACTCTGCTTCTTACGATAATAGCGTGGCTGAGCTTGCGCAGGAGGCAATTGAAAATTCCATCCGTGGCGAGGTTGCCATAATTGCTCCTGTGTCTGGAATAGTCGCAAGTGCCTTATACAAGCCGGGCCAAGCTATCCAGTCAGGCAAGATTATAGCGAATATTCTTCCGTCTGATGATCACCTTGAGGCGGAGATAAAGGTGCCGGGGCGAGCTATTGGCTTTGTGAAGAGTGGCGATAAAGTTAATATTAGATATCAAGCGTTCCCTTACCAAAAGTTTGGGCATGGCGTGGGTGTGGTCGAGCGAGTTGCGCGCAACGCGCTCGAGGAGGAGCCAAAGGCGCAAAGTGGAAAAGCCGAAATGGATAGCTATTATCGTCTTATAGCTAGTATTAATCAGCAAGCCATCAACGTACATGGCAAATATGAGCCGCTATTGCCCGGGATGGTTGTTGAGGCTGATATTCTTGGTGAGAGAAGAAGCCTGCTGCAGTGGATCTTTGATCCTTTGTATTCGATGCGAGAGGATCTGGCTAGCGAATAAAATTCCGCTATGGCAGTAAATGCCATGCTGACGCCAAGGTTCGAGGCGATACATCGAGCCAAACTATGAAAAGGAGTTTTGCATGGATAACGATATTGTAGAAATTAAGGACGATCAGCTGGACGAAATCGCCGGCGCAATGGAGGAGTGTAAGCCGGGCCAGGTGCCGACCAACGTCTATATCCGCTCGACCGGCAGGTGGTCGACCGGCTGTGACTGATACATAAGATCCACAGGGGTGGGCGGTCAAGCGCCCACCCTTCTTTTTTGGATGACAACTTATGCGATTCGGGGACAATGTAGTGCTGGTGGAGGGGAGCAAACGCGTGGCCCTCTATCACATGGCTTTAGGCAAGCTTATTCGTGCGCCACTCTTCGTAGCAGAGTTTGGCACTGGGAATCGGGAACCTAAGGGGGACATTGAGCTCAGAACGGCAGAAAAGCTGATTTCTGCCGGATATCTGCAGAGAGAAAATGAATCGAAGTGGTTGCCATACACTGTCCAAGCCACTACGCCTAATATTTCTCCGATTTCAAATTTGGTAGTGCTGGGTAGCGTGGATAATTATCGACGTCTAAGACATCTGCTGGAAAAAGATGAGCTCGCTTATCTGGTAAGGCATGTTGTCATTTTAAATGCGGATGCCAATCTTGATTTTGCAGGTCTTATGAGGAAGTATGCCCTTTCATATGAACTTGCGGGTGAAGTATCAGGCGGGATTTACTCTAAGGTATTTAGTAAATTGGGCGATCACGTTGCAACAAGGAGGCCGGTTAAATTAAAAAATAATCGCGACCTTTTGCGGGTTGACTATCGTACAATGATTGTATTGATGAATTATGTGGAGTCGGTAGGTACAATTTTTATTGACGCATTAGGCAACGTAACGCCTCACGTTAACGAGAAGCACTTCGTGTTGGGGGCCATTGATGTAACGGGCCTTGATGGAATAATTTCGGGAGAGGCATATCAGCGTCATATTAGCAATCGTAAGGCCAAGCGCGTGCGTTGTGGCTCGTGCGAATTAAGGCTCGCCTGTCTTCATAGTTTTGTGGAGAGAGTAGACCCAAGTGACATTAGTAGCGAGCCTACAATGTGTATATACGACCCTCATGATGAATCCTATCAAAATGCGTTATTCGCAAGATAATAAGATTTTGCTTTTTGCACGAGACTATGAGCATAATATTGAGAGCCTCATCGCGCAAATATGTTGGCTCGGTGGAATGCCAATCGTTGTCACGCTCAATGATCTCCGGAATTCATTTGCCACAACTATCATCAAGGATGGCAATGATACAACGCTGATCGGCAGTGTATCTGGCAAGAGAAAGGATTTCAATATTAGAGAAATACGCTCAGTCTGGTCTCGAGGATTTCCTGTTGAGGAGATGCCGGAGATCGCGACAGCGCAGAACTTGACCTATCATCAGTGGAAATACTATATTGGTTATATAATAACTCAGTTAAGTGGTGCAGTGTGGATGAATTCATTGGACGCGATAGCCTCAACGAACAACCGCCTAACTCAGTTGAAGGTTGCGACGTTGTGTGGATTCAAGGTCCCGGATTCTTTGGTTACCAATCGGCGGCGGGATGTAGAAGAGTTCATCGCCGAGTATGGCGAAATAATTGTCAAGCAGATATCCTCTGGGCATCCTCGGGAGTGCGCAGATCGTCTGCTCTTCGCAAGAAAAATTGATTGCGCCAACCTCGCAATTTATTCGAGCAATATTGCCAGTTCACCATCACTTTATCAATCATTAGTTGACAAAGAAATCGAGCTTCGAGTCTACTTTGTTGATGGAGAAGTCTATTGCGCTGGAATGCGTATTTCTGGTGGTGATGACGTTGACTCCAGATCATTAATTTCTAAAAAACATTACTTCAAGTTTTCGCTGGATGAAACGACAATAAGCAAAATCCGTCAACTTACAAGTGCGATGAATCTCCGCTATGCTGCTATTGACATGGCTATTGATAGGCGTGGGGATCTGGTTTTCTTTGAGGTTAACCATTCGGGGCAATGGGGTTATGTTGAGAGAGAGACCGGAATTCCAGTAACTCAGTCAATTGCGAGCAAGGTTGTGGCTTATGCAAAAGCCTAGAGATAATTTCCCGCTTATAAATGAGCTTAATCAGCATCGGTTGATGTATGAAACTTATCTAGATGAGGTAAATAATGCTGAGGCGCATTATGCTATTGAAAGAGCTGAATCCGTAATATTGGGCGCAAATTTTTCTTATTTTCTTGATAAGGTGCCTGGGGAATTAAATAAGGTGTCCATGTCCTCAATCTTCGCGGAAGAATGAAAATGAAAGTTGTGAGCTCGGTTCTAATTGCCTTTTTGGCGCTGTTCATTTTTCGGAATTACGCTAAGGCCACACCAGATGACAGTGAGCGGGGCGAGGGTCCGACAGTGGGTGAGGCAATGGAAGCACTCTCACAGAATGGTCTTCTGAGGCAGCAGCAGATACTTGAAAGGTTGCTTGAGCGAATTGGTGAGCGCCAAGATGAACATTCTAGATATATTAGGGATCTAACAGGCAACAACCTAGCCACAGTTTTAAGTTTTCAGGGGGATTACCTTTCTTCGATCCGTGTTTTCCCTGTGAGTTACAGTCAAAATTCAAATATTGAGGTGGTATATCCAGCTACAGGCTGTTTGAAATTAAAAAAAGCAGATGTTTCGATTTCGAAACTTGCGCGAGATAAAAAGATACTCATTATCAACGAAGCGCACCACGTTCCTGAGACTCGTTGGCTTCCAATCTCGATACTTCCGGCGCTCAAGGAGTCAGGTTACCACTATTTGGCACTTGAAGCATTATCTGAGAACGGTGCTTCTGTTGGCGAGCGTGGATATGCCAATTTTGACACGGGTTCGTATACGAATGAGCCAATTTATTCCGAACTTATAAGAAGGGCGCTGGCACTTGGCTTTACGCTCATACGCTACGATACGGCGGTTGATGCTGGACAGGAAGAGCGCGAGTCTACTCAAGCCAAAAATATTTTAAAAATTCTAAAAGATGATCCTTTGGCAAAAGTACTAATCGTTGCTGGTTATCGGCATGCCGCTAAGAACGATCAGGGTGCGGGGGGGGGGGGACGCTTGCAACAAGACTGAGTGCGGTTACCAAAAACAGAGTGGTAACAATAGATCAGACAAGCATGGTCTCTAATTCTGGCCGAGCGCGAGAAATAGCGGAAAGCTTGTTAAAAAAATTCAAGCCATCTGAGCCCTCAGTCTTGGTGAATGAAAATGGAACGCCTTGGAGCTTACAGGAAAGGCAATTTGATGCGACGGTTCTGCTACCCTCCAATGTGGAAGTATTTGGCCGGCCGAATTGGTTAAGTCTGGGGGGGGTGAGGATGCCAGTTGAGATCAGCGCTGCGATTTGCAATTTGACCTTTCCATGCCTAATTGAGGCTCGTCCCCTGAGAGAGTCTTCGAGCTCAGTACCTAGTGATCGGTTTGTATTGCGGAGCGCCAGTGATAGGTCGAAGCTTTATTTGCCAACGGGCAAATACATTTTGCTTGCGACTGATATTGATGGTCGATTACTTCACGAGAACGAGATTGGTGTGCGACCAAGCGCTATTAGTGAGTACAAGACGCGTTAATAATAACTACTATTGCTCAAAAATGTCCGAAATTATTCTTCAATCAGAAGCATCCGAATGCGGTCTGGCGTGTTTAGCAATGATTTCGCGCGCTAATGGCGGGCGACACAATCTTCGAACATTGAGGGCAGCGTTTCCTGGTTCGCTCAAAGGGCTAAGTCTCCGTAGAATGATCCAGATCGGGAGAGAAATAGGTCTCGCAGCGCGACCTGTCCGCCTTGAGCCTGTTAGCTTACGAAAACTAAAACTTCCTTGTATTTTGCATTGGGAGATGAATCATTTCGTCGTTCTCTCCGGGATCGAGAAGTCTTCGTTTATTATTCTGGATCCGTCTGCTGGTAAGCTAAAGATATCCGCTGAGTCGTTTTCATCAAAATTTACTGGGATTGCAGTTGAATTTTCTGCAACATCTTCGCTTGGTTCTGAGCCGGAGCCGGAGCGCGTTAATTTGGTTCAATTAACCGGTGGGGTACGAGGGTTAAAGAGAATTGCTGCTCAAATTTTGCTTCTTTCTGTATCGTTGCAAGTTTTTGTTGTGCTAGCACCATTTTTTATGCAATGGGTGATTGATCAAGTTCTTGTTTCCGGAGATTCTGGCTTGTTGCTAACTCTGGGAGCCGGGTTTTCGATAGCGCTTGTCCTCCAGGTTGCAATAGCTCAGATCAGAGGGGCAGCAGTTGTTTACGTTTCATCACAGCTTGGGATGAAATGGATGCGGAACGTATTCACACACGTTCTGCATCTGCCGATGTCATTCTTTGAACGGCGTCATTTGGGTGATATTAATTCAAGAATTTCTTCGATCGGGGCCATCCAGCGCACGCTTACAACCCAGTTTGTCGAGTCGCTAATCGATGGCGCCATGGCTACTGCAGCCCTGGTTCTCATGTTTTTTTATAATGTCAAACTTGCGGCAATTTCGGCGTCTACGTGTTTGTTGTATATAATTATTAGAATTTTACTACATGGTCACATCCATCGTAGAACCGAGGCTCAGCTTGCTTGCTCAGCAGCGCAACAAACGCATCTCTTTGAATCACTTAGGGGAATGCAGAGCATTAAAGTTAATGGTCAAGAGAGCATACGAAACGCAGCGTTCGACAATCTTTTGACTGACACAGTGAATCACGAGGTGGTTTTGGGGCGTTTTCATACCATCCTGGACTCTGCTAATTTATTCGTTTTCGGAATTTCAAGAATATTTATAATTTGGGTGGGCGCGACTGTTGTCTTGAGTTCCTCGTTTTCTGTGGGAATGCTTGTTGCTTACCTGGCTTACAATGAAATATTTGCTCAGCGAGTTGCAGTGCTCGTTAATAATTATTTTGACTTCAAAATGCTTGGCGTGCATTGTGAGCGTCTTGCTGATATAACGTTGGAAAAACCGGAAAAATTTATTTCAGTTGGTGCTTCGCCGCCCACGAAAGGCTCGGTTGAGGTTAAAAATGTATCATTTCGGTATGCCGAGGGGGAGCCATGGATCGTGCGTGATTGTAGCCTTAATATTGCTCCAGGTGAGTCTGTTGCGATTGTCGGCGCTTCTGGGTGCGGAAAGAGCACGTTAATGAAATTGATGCTCGGTTTGCTGACTCCGACTGAGGGTACCATTTTGGTTGGAGGACTGGATATCAATCGATATGGTGCGTCAAGTATGAGAGATGTTGTGGGGGCTGTAATGCAGGACGATCAGTTATTTGTTGGAACTATTGGTGAGAACATTAGCTTCTTTGATCCGAACCATGATCAGGAGCGAGTGGAATGGGCATCTCGCTTGGCTGCTGTTGATGACGATATCGCGTCAATGCCTATGCAGTACAAAAGTCTGATTGGTGATATGGGAAGTGCGCTCTCGGGAGGTCAAAGACAACGAGTTATCTTGGCTCGTGCATTATATAGAAACCCGAAGATAATTTTTCTTGATGAAGCAACAAGTAGTCTTGATGTTGTGAAGGAAAGTCAGGTCAATGCTTCTATTAAAATGTTAAGTTTGACTCGAGTCATTGTTGCTCATCGTCCCCAAACTATTGCAAGTGCTGATAGAGTATTAACAATGGTAGGGGGGCAGGCAAAGGAGGTGGGTCAGAATTATGATTTTTTCCTCCAGTCTTGAATTGAAGGTGTTCTTGTCGGCGCGCGATTACGCGCTGTCCGTGCAGTTCTATCGGGAAGTGGGGTTCGTGCCCGAGGAGATCGGTCCGGGGCTGACTGCTTCCGCCACTGCGAGCGCTGTGCGTTCCTGCTGCAGGATTTCTACGACCAGGGGTTGGGGCACAACCTGATGCTGCATCTTTGGGTGGAGGATGCTGATGCCTGGTGGCGGCGGCTTGATGCCGCCGATCTGGCCGGCCGCTACGGCGCGCGCGTCGGCGTGCCGGAGGATCGGCCCTGGGGCATGCGCGACGTCAGTCTGCACGATCCGGGCGGGGTGCTGTGGCGGATCGGTCACGCCTTGCCGGGGTGAGCGAGGTGCCGGCATTCTCGCTGCGTCGGCCCCGACCTTGGTGTTCGCTGGCATGACCGCATGCGCGCGGTTTCGTCGTTGCCGCCACGTCGTCCCAGCCGCCGCCTCGCCGTGCGTTGGCCGAATGCGCGCAGAGCGCTGCCGTGATGCGCGGATCGGCGGCGATGTGAATCGCGTGCATTGCGCTGGCACCGCCGAAGGCGGCAAGCTTGCGCCATGTCCGAACCGCTCAGATCCATTCATGTCGTCGCCGGGGTCATCACCGATGCCCGCGGCCGTATTTTGCTGGCCCGGCGTACCGAGGGCCGCGATCTCGCCGGCCTGTGGGAGTTCCCCGGCGGCAAGCGCGAGCCGGGCGAGACCTCCAAGCAGGCCCTGGTGCGCGAGCTGCAGGAGGAGCTGGGCATCGAGGCGACGGTCGGCGCGCAGCTGATCGAGGTGCCGCAGCGCTATCCGGACAAGCGGCTGCGCCTGGAGATGCGCCAGGTGCTGTCGTGGAAGGGCAATGCGCGCGGTCGCGAAGGCCAGGCGCTGACCTGGGTGGCGCCGGACAAGCTGGACCGCTACGCGATGCCGCCGGCCGACCAGCCGGTGGTGGCGATGCTGCGCCAGCCCGATCGCTATCTGGTGACGCCGGAGCCGGTCGATCCCGAGCGCTGGCTGGCGGCGCTGGAGCGCGCGCTGCAAGGCGGCGTGCAGCGCGTGCAACTGCGCGCGCGCAGCCTGCCGGTGGCGCAATGGCAGCCGCTGGCGCGGGCCGCGGCGGCGCTGTGTGCGGCGCGCGGCGCGCAGGTGCTGGTCAATCGCGATCTGGCGCTGGCGCAGGACTTGGGCGTCGGCGTGCATCTGGGGTCGGAGCAGCTGGCGCAGTTCGACGCGCGTCCGCCGGCGCACTGCGTCGCCGCGTCCTGCCATCGCCTGGAGGAACTGCAGGCGGCGCAGCGGCTCGGCTGCGATTTCGCGGTGGTCGGCCCACTGGCGGCCACCGCTAGCCATCCCGGCGCCGCGCCGCTGGGCTGGGAGGCGTTCGAACGTCTGCGCGAGGAAGTGGCGTTGCCGCTGTACCCGATCGGCGGCCTGTTGCCGGCGCAGATCGCCGAAGCGCGCCGCCATGGCGGCCAGGGCATCGCTGCGATCCGAGGCTTGTGGCCGATGGACGTGGACGCGGCCTGAGCGCTGGCGACGGGAGCGACTTCAGTCGCGACGCGCATTCCAGGCAATGCGCTCGCGACGGATGGCACCAGGCCACCCCGAGTCGCTCCTGCAACGCTTCGCCGATGGCGGGGCTGCAAGCCGCAAGCGCGCTAGAAACTGATCCAGAAGCAGTTGTACTGCCGGCGCAGGCGCAGCACGGTCGCTGTCGGCGTGGCGCTACCGGCGAGGGTCTGCTCCAGGCGCAAGCCGGTGGCGCGTGCACGCGGCGGCGTGGCGCTGGCGCCGGGAGCGGTACCGGTCGCGGCCTGCGGTGTCGCAGACATGGCGTCGGGCGCATCCCGCGCGGCCGAGGCCGCGGATGTCGTCGGCATGACAGGGGCCGGATCCATCGGTGCCGACGCTTGCGCCAGCACCGGCACGATCGCGACCAGCGGCCGCCGGGTGATCGCATCGAGGCGGTCGAGGATAGGCCGCGCCGCGTCGTTCGAGACGCCGTTCCACCAGTACAGCGTGGACAGGCGATTGACGTCGCGCGCGTCCACCGCAGTGCGGATCTGCTGTGCCAGTTCGCTGAGCCGGCGCACGCATTGCGGCCGGTACAGGCCGCTGGCGCCTTCGCTGGCGGTACTGGGCGCGGTGCGCGGCGGCAACCGGTCGATCGCGCCCAGGTCTTCGCAACGGCGGTCGCTGAACACCGTGGCGCCGTCGGCGCCGGTGCAGCGATTGACCTTCTGCGCGGCGGCGGGGGGGGCGCACAGGCAGAGCAGCAGCATGATCGACGAGGGTGCGCGCATCGCGCCAGCCTAGCTGCCGGGCTGGCGTGTGGAAAGGTCGAGGGAGGGGCGCAGCTGCAGGCGGCGGCGTGAACGAAGCAGGCGAGCGCGGTTGCTGCGGGATGTGGGCCGGTCCTGATGCTTCGCGCGGACGGTGTGTTTGACTGCTTCGCTCGTCGCGACTGAAGTCGCTCCCACAGGGGGGGGGGCTGCCGGGCGAGGCCCTAAGGCTGCTGTAGCAGGGGCTTCAGCCCCGACCGGTTGGTTCCGAAGCCAGCCAAGCTTGCGACACCGTTTGTCGCGGCTGAAGCCGCTCGTGTCTCCTGCAGGGGATTTTTCGAGGTGCTGCGAAGGCGTTTGTGGGAGGGACTTCAGTCCCGACGCTGTCCGCCATCGGGATGCCTGCCGAAGCCGCAGGCCGCGCTCACGCCAGGCGCGACAGTACGCTGGTGGTGGGCTTGGCCAGGTTGAGCGTGTAGAAGTGCAGCGCCGGCGCGCCGCCGGCGAGCAGGCGTTCGCACAGCGCGGCGACCAGGTCGGCGCCGAATTCGCGGATCGCGTCGGCATCGTCGCCGAGGGCCTGCATGCGCTTGCCGATCCAACGCGGGATCTCCGCGCCGCATTGCTCGGAGAAACGCCGCAGCTGGCTGAAGTTGGAGATCGGCATGATCCCCGGCACGATCGGGATCTGCACGCCGAGCTTGCGTACCGCATCGACGAAATGGAAATACGCGTCGGCGTTGTAGAAGTACTGGGTGATCGCGCCATCGGCACCGGCCTCGACCTTGGTCTTGAAATGGCGCAGGTCGCTCAGCGCGTCGCTGGCCTGCGGGTGCGTCTCCGGATAGGCGCCCACCTCCAGGTGGAAGGCATCGCCGTGCTCGGCGCGGATGAAAGCGATCAGGTCGGCAGCGTAGCGCAGGTCGCCGGGATGGCCCATTCCCGAGGGCAGGTCGCCGCGCAGCGCGACCAGGCGCCGGCAGCCGATCGCGCGGTACAGCTTGAGCAGTTCGCGGATCTCTTCGCGGCTGCCGCCGACGCACGACAGGTGCGGCGCCGCCTCAAAGCCGTGGTGCTGCTTCAGATGACGTACCGTCTCGGAGGTGTAGCTCAGGGTGGAGCCGCCGGCACCGAAGGTGCACGATACGTACTCCGGCGCGTAGGCCTTCAGGCGTGCGGCGGTGCGGTCCAGCTGCGCACGCTGTTCGTCGGTCTTGGGCGGGTAGAACTCGAAACTGATGGCGGTCATGGGCGCGGCGCGTCAGGTGTTCGGCGGAGTATATCTCTTCATCCGGATGGATGTAAGATTGGGGTGGGCGTCCGTTATGTTTGTCCGGATAAGCGCCTCTACAGTCGCGCCTGCGGCGCCGGCAGGCTGAAGGAGTAGCGGCTGCTGGCGATGCGCGCACGCTGCCGGAGCCGAGCGTATCGCTATCGGCCACGTTCCAGCACAGCACGCTGCCGCGCATGGCGGCGCAGCATGCGCACGTTGCATACCATGGCGACAGCGCGCGAAAGCGGGATCGCACCCGCTTCGGCACCGATTGCCGCGCGCGCCGCTGTCGTGCTGCGAGCCGCTTTGCGATGCGCGCGCTTTGCTACAGTCGCTGCTTTCACTTGTCTACGCGGAGCCGCAGCCGATGACCAGCGCAGCCTTCTATCCGATCGGTACTCCAGGCGTGCCCTGGGGCGCCGCCGAGAAGGCGGTCTGGCTGGCCCGACAGCAGCGCCGGCGCAGCTATCAGGACGAGGTGGTGGCGGTCATCGCGGGTCTGCGCGGGCAATGGGACGTGGTCGAGTACGGGGAACTGGCATATGCGCAGGTGCGCTATCGGTTGCTGGCGCTGCGCAGCCGCGACTGGGACGCGGCATTGCCGTGCATGCTGGTGACCGGCGGCGTGCATGGCTACGAAACCAGCGGCGTGCATGGCGCGCTGCAGTTCGCCGAACGCCACGCCGGTCACTACGCCGGCCGGGCCAACCTGCTGGTGGCGCCGTGCGTGAGCCCGTGGGCCTACGAGCGCATCCATCGCTGGAACGCCGACGCCATCGATCCCAACCGGTCGTTCCGCGAGGACAGCCCGGCGCAGGAATCGGCCGCGCTGCTGTGCCTGGTCGCGCCGCTGCGCGGGCAGGTACTGATGCACATCGATCTGCACGAGACCACCGACAGCGACGAGTCCGAATTCCGTCCGGCGCTGGCCGCGCGCGACGGCGTCGGTTACGAGCCCGATGGCGTTCCCGACGGTTTCTACCTGGTCGGCGACAGCGATAACCCGCAGCCGGCGTTCCAGCAGGCGGTGATCGCGGCGGTGGCGCAGCTCACGCATATCGCGCCGGCCGATGCGCAGGGCAAGATCATCGGCTCGCCGGTGGCGGCGCACGGCGTCATCCATTACCCGGTGAAGAAGCTGGGTCTGTGTGCGGGCATCAGCGGCGCACGCTACACCACGACGACCGAGGTCTACCCCGATAGCCCCACCGCCACGCCCGAGCAGTGCAATGCCGCACAGGCGGCGGCGATTCGTGCGGCGATCGATTATGCGTTGGCGCATCCGGAGTAGACGCCAGGCGTGAAAAGCGGGAGTAGGAGGGGTAAAAGCCACGGCGGAACAGCGGGCTGGTCGAAGCAATGCCATGACGGCCGTTACTCGGGTGTTCGGTGCGCACGGTGTCCATCGCCTGCCCGGGCGCGCTACGCTTGCCCGCTCCTCGTGTCCGTCCCCGCCATGTCCATCGTCCTCACCGCTTTCGCCCGCACCCGGCTGTTCCCGCGCGACGCGCGTCGCAACGCGATCCAGGACTGCACGCCCGAGCAGTTCGAGCGCCACCTCAACGACACCGCGCCGCTGCAGGTGCTGGCCGGCTACGCGGCATTCTGCCAGCTGCACGTGCACCGCAACTGGACCTCGACCCGTTGCCTGACCGCACCGATCACCCAAGCCAACCGGCATCTGCTGCGTTCCGGCTACGAGGCGCGCAGCAGGGAGGAATTGCCGGTGCTGGTGCGCTGGTTCGAAGGCGTCGCGCCGCCGGTCGCCGCGTATCTGCTGCCGATCCTCTACAGCCGCGAACAACTCGCGCGCGAGGGCGCGCCGATCGAGGCCGACTGGGGCGTGGTCGGCTGCCTCTACACCGCCGAGCCGCAGGAGATCCCGATGGCGCCGATCACCATGCTGCGCAATGCGCTGGGTGTGGAAGAAGGCGGCTCGGGCGTGGCGCTGGACCGCGAGGCGTATCGGCGCAGCGTGGCGTTCTGGGAAAACAATGCGAACTGGCGCGAATAAGCGCCACCGCGATCGAGTTGCGCACATGTCTGCGGCATGCGTCGCGGGCGCGGCCTGCGGCCGGATCGCAGGTTCTGATCGTCGGCGCAAGAACGCAGGCCATCGGCGCGTGTTAGGTTTCCGCCTCGTAAGGATCGGATCGGAGAATCGCGATGTCGCTGCAGGTGATCGGAGCGGGACTGGGCAGGACCGGAACATTGTCGCTGAAGTTCGCGCTGGAGCATCTTGGATTCGGGCCCTGCTATCACGCGACCGAGGTGGCGGCGAACATGCGCACAGCGTTGCCATTGTGGAACGCGGCCGAGCGCGGCACGCCTGACTGGCCGGCGATCTTCGCCGGCTACCGCTCCAGCACCGATCATCCCGGGTGTTACTACTGGCGGCAATTGATCGAGGCGTATCCGCAGGCGAAGGTCGTGCTGACCGTGCGCGATCCTGACAGCTGGTTCGAATCGGTGACCCAGACCATCCTGGTGCCGGGCAGAAAGAGCACCTTTCTCGGTCCGGAAGGGGAGGCGTTTAGCTCGTTCTTGCGCCAGCAGTTTGGGGGACGCAATGACGATCGCGCCTCCATGATCGAGTATTTCACGCGGTGGAATCGGGAGGTGGTCGCGACCGTGCCGGCGGAGCGGCTGCTGGTGTTCTCGGCCAAGCAGGGTTGGGCGCCGCTGTGCGCCTTCCTCGACGTGCCGGTGCCCGCCCAAGCGTATCCACATTTGCACGCGCGGCCGCGGTTGCGCTGGTTCAAGCGTGTACTGCGTCTGCCCGACGATATCGCAGCGCGCGAACGGCATATGCGCGATTACCTAGATGCGCTGCACCAGGACCTGTTCGGATGAACGGGTTTCGTCATGTGCGGAATTGAAGCTGCTGTTGCGCCATTTCCCTCCGTGCCGGGAGCGACTTCTTCAACCGGGCGAGTGCGGTGAGGACGCAACGGTGCGGATCGCCGCGATGTCGGCGTGCGGGATACCGGTCGCGCGGGTCTGCCGGGTCCGCAACGCGATGCGCACGTCCAGCGGGCGCAACACCAGCGCGGGCATGACTGCCGGCCGCGCGTCCGCGGCCAGATGAAGCGTGCGGGCGCGCAGCAGAATTGCGACAACCACGGTCATCTGGCTCAGTGACAGCATGCTGCCGATGCAACTGCGAGGTCCACCACCGAATGGCAAATAGGTGTAGCGCGGCGGCGATGGCGAGGCCGCCTCGCCTAGCCAGCGCGCAGGGGCGAATGCATCGGGATCGTGAAAGTGGCGCGGATCGCGGTGTACGACCCATGGGCTCACCAGCAGCCGCGTGCCACGCGGCACACTGAAACCATTCAGCATGGTGTCGTGCCGAGCGACTCTGGCAGTCAACCATGCCGGCGGATACAGGCGCATGGCTTCCTTCACGCAGGCGCGGGCCAAGGGAAACCGTTCGATGCTGTCCGCATCCGACCCGGCGCCGGCCAGTACAGTCTCGGCCTCGTCTGCCACCGCTTGCGCAGTCTGCGAATGTTGCGCCAGCAACAGCAAGGTCCAGGTTAGCCCTGCTGCCATGGGTTCCAGCGCGGACATCAGCATCGCGGCGGCTTCGTCACGGCACCAGGCGCTGCGTCCTTGCGGATCCTCGGTCAGCAACAATGCCAGAACCGAAGCGGTACGCGGCGGATGGTCCGGGCGCTGCACCAGGATGCGTTCCAGAGCCACCTCCAACGCGTTGCGCGCCCGGCGTGCGCGGCGCTTGCGGGCGCCCAGCCACCAGATGGGCGTCTCGCAGCGGCCGCGGGTTTCTTCCAAGATCGCGTCCACCATCGGCAACATGCGTAGCAGATGGGGCGCCTGCGTTGGATCACCAAGCAGGAAGCCCGCGCCCAGGCGTGCACACAGCTCGGTCATCAGCACACGCATGTCTGGCGCTGGCTCCGTTTCGCTGTGCTCGCGCAGCATTGTCTGCGTGGCCGCAGCTGCCTGGGCAATGTCGTCGCGGATCAGCGCTGCGCGAAATGCAGGTTGCAGCGCATGTCGTTTGCGTTGCCAATCGCTGCCGGCACTATTCATGACAGAGGCGGGAAAGACCGCCTGGCGCGCACGCCGGTCCGGGTCGGATTTCCCGTACAGTGTACCGTCGTCGCTGAGCACCGTGCCGATCACTGCAGGCGCCGTGAGCAGATAGGTAGTGGCCCCGATCATGACCACATCGCCGTAATCACGTGCACATGTTTGCAGGAACGTCAGGGGGTTTTCAGCGAACGCCCGTCTGTTGCCGAACGCCCAGTGGCCGCTAGGACCGGGCGGAAGATTGGGTATGCCGCTGACGGTCATGGGCAGGTCCGGTGGCCGGCAAATAAACTGCAGATCCGCGCAACAGCACGCCTGGTGTGCCGCACTGCATTTCCGTGGCTGGCCTGGGAAAAAGGAGGCACGATGTGCCTCCCCCATCGTCAAGCCACATTCGGTGGCTTCGCTGTCAATAGATGTAGGTGAAGCCAAGTTTGCGCGCACTGCGCTTCTGGAACCATTTCGACAACGACGTAAAGAAATGCTTCATCGCGATATTCCTTCAATCGAAAAATTATATCCCATTGCCTGACGCCCCACGGCGCAATCATATCGCCAGGGTTGAAGAAAAATCTGCTTTCTTATTGCATAAATCAAGTGAAAATTTGAAGCGAATCGAACCTTGGCACATTTCGATGAGGTTGAACGCAGCTTGTGTGATATTTATCTATGCCGTTCAACCAGGCACGCATGATGCGCACACCGCAAACACATCGGGCGCCTTGCGGCGCCCGATGAGCGACTGATGAGCGATGCAGCAACCACTCAGTACCTGTAATGCTCCGGCTTGTACGGCCCATCGACCGACACGCCGAGGTAGGCGGCCTGGTCGTCGCTGAGCGTGGTCAGCTTCACGCCGATCTTTTCCAGGTGCAGGCGCGCCACTTCCTCGTCCAGCTTCTTCGGCAGGCGGTAGACCTGCTTTTCGTAGCTGTCCTTGTTCTGCCACAGGTCGATCTGCGCCAGGGTCTGGTTGGCGAAGCTGTTGGACATCACGAAGCTGGGGTGGCCGGTGGCGCAGCCCAGGTTGACCAGGCGGCCTTCGGCCAGCAGGAAGATCGCGTTGCCGTTCGGGAACACGAACTTGTCCACCTGCGGCTTGATATTGATCTTCTGCACGCCGGGGTAGGTGTACAGCGCCTCGACCTGGATCTCGTTGTCGAAGTGGCCGATGTTGCAGACGATCGCCTGGTCCTTCATCTGCGTCAGGTGCTCGATGCGGATGATGTCCTTGTTGCCGGTGGTGGTGACGTAGATGTCGGCCTGGCCCAGGCTGTCTTCGACGGTGTTGACCTCGAAGCCTTCCATCGCCGCCTGCAGCGCGCAGATCGGGTCGATCTCGGTGACGATGACACGGGCGCCATAGGCGCGCAGGCTGTGCGCCGAGCCCTTGCCGACATCGCCGTAGCCGCAGACCACCGCGACCTTGCCGGCCAGCATCACGTCCATCGCGCGCTTTAGGCCGTCGGCCAGCGACTCGCGGCAGCCGTACAGGTTGTCGAACTTGCTCTTGGTCACCGAGTCGTTGACGTTGATCGACGGCACCAGCAGGGTGCCGGCCTCGGCCAGCTGGTACAGGCGGTGCACGCCGGTGGTGGTTTCCTCGGACACGCCCTTCCAGTCCTTGACCACGCGGGTCCAGTAGCCGGGGCGCTCGACCGCCACGCGCTTGAGCAGGTCCTTGATCACCTGCTCTTCGTGCGAGGACGCGGGTTCGTCCACCCACTTGGAGCCGTTTTCCAGTTCGTAGCCCTTGTGGATCAGCAGGGTGACGTCGCCGCCGTCATCCACCACCAGCTCCGGCCCGGTCTGGGTGCCGTCTGCCAGGGTGAAGGTTAGCGCGTCGAGGGTGCAGTCCCAGTATTCCTCCAGGCTCTCGCCCTTCCAGGCGAACACGGGGGTGCCGGTGACGGCGATCGCCGCGGCAGCGTGGTCCTGGGTGGAGAAGATGTTGCACGAGGCCCAGCGCACGTCGGCGCCGATGTCCTTCAGCGTCTCGATCAGCACCGCGGTCTGGATGGTCATGTGCAGCGAGCCGGTCACGCGCACGCCGGCCAGCGGCTTGGCGGCGGCGTACTGGCGGCGGATCGACATCAGGCCCGGCATCTCGTGCTCGGCGATGTCCAGCTCCTTGCGGCCCCAATCGGCCAGGGAGATGTCGGCGACCTTGTAGTCGCCCTGTGCGGAAAAGTTTTTCAGTGCAGCGTTCATCGGTATAGCTCCGGTCAATGGCGAGAAAACTCGCGAAGGTCCGGGCGCCGTTGTCGCTCAAGCCTGCCGCCGAGCCTGGCCGGGTCTGCAGGCGGGGAACCCCGCATCGACACGGTCGCAGCGCCCCTCGGCGGAGGGATAACCAATTATAGCGGCAGCGGCGTGAGGCGCTTGAATACAGGCGGTTGGCCTGGGATGCGGCGCACGCTGGTCATCCAGCGACAGCCAATGATTTGCTTTGAAGCCGTTACCACACTGGGGCGATGGACTAATACTTTTGGGTTAGTCTTGCGACGCCCCTCCGCCGCCGAGTCATGCGTTTCCCATGAACGAGTACCGCAGCAGCATCGTGTTTGCCACGCCCGATATCCCCTTGCGCGACGACGTGCGCCGACTGGGGGCGCTGGTCGGCGACCTGCTCGCCGAGCAGGTGTCTGCGCAGTTCCTCGACGAGATCGAAACCATCCGCACCACCGCGATCGCGCGCCGCGAGAGCGATGCGCCGCCGTCCTCGCTGAGCGAGCAGCTCTACGGGCGTACGCCGCGCGACGCCGAGGCGCTGGTGCGGGCGTTCAGTACCTACTTCCAGGTGGTCAACATCGCCGAGCGCGTGCACCGCATCCGCCGCCGCCGCGACTACCAGCGCAACAGCGCCGATACGCCGCAGCCGGACGGCCTGCACGATGCGCTGCGCCGGCTCAAGGCGCAGGGGGTGAGCGCGCAGGAACTGGGCGAATGGCTGCCGCGCATCGACGTGGAGCCGGTGTTCACCGCGCACCCGACCGAGGCGGTGCGCCGCGCGCTGTTGGAGAAAGAGCAATTGATGGTGGCCAGCCTGGTCGACAACCTCGACGGCATGCGCACCCCCGGCGAGCGCGCCACCGATGCGGCGCGCTTCCGCATGGCGCTGACCGCCTCCTGGCAGACCGCCGATTCCTCGCCGGTGCGGCCGACCGTGGAAGACGAGCGCGAGCATGTCGGCTTCTACCTGACTCAGGTGCTGTACCGGGTGATTCCGGTGATGTACGAGACCCTGGAGCACGCGATCGAGGAGACCTACGGCGAGCCGCTGCCGCTGCCGCGGCTGCTGCGTTTCGGCACCTGGGTCGGCGGCGACATGGACGGCAATCCGAACGTGGATGCCGGCACCATCACCGCCACGCTCGACGCGCAGCGCCGCGCGGTGCTGGACCGTTATCTGAAGGAACTGTGGCAGCTGGCCAGCCTGCTGAGCCAATCGACCACGCTGGTGGCGGTCAGCGATGCGCTGCTGGCGCAGCTGCAACGCTACCGGCAACTGCTGCCCGAGGCCGCGGCGCGCTCGCGGCCGCGCCATGCCGACATGCCGTACCGCCTGCTCAACGACCTGATGCGCGCGCGCCTGCAGGCAACGCTGGACGATGCGCCGGGCGCCTATGCCGCACCGGCCGAACTGGAGCAGGATCTGCAGTTGATCCTCGACAGCCTGCAGGCTAACAAGGGCCTGCACGCCGGCTGGTTCGCGGTGCGCCGGCTGCTGTGGCGGGTGCGCAGCTTCGGCTTCCACCTGGCGCGGCTGGACGTGCGCCAGGAGTCCAGCGTGCACGCGCGCGCGGTCGCCGCGGCGTTGGGCGACGACGGCTGGGATACGCGTTCGCCCAAGGAGCGCGCCGCCGTACTCGGCGCCTATGCCGGCGGCGAGCAGACCTTGCCGGCAGCGCCCGGCGATGCCGGCAACGCGCGCCTGGACGCGGTGTTCGCCGCGCTCGCCGACGCGCGCGCGCGCCACGGCGCCGATGCGCTGGGCAGCTACATCATCAGCATGGCGCACAACCGCGCCGACGTGCTGACCGTGCTGGCCCTGGCGCGGCGCGGCGGCCTGGTCGATGCGCAAGGCGCGGTGCCGCTGGACATCGTGCCGCTGTTCGAGACCGTGGACGACCTGCGCGGCGGCACCGACACCCTGCGCGACCTGCTCGCCGATCCGGTCTACCGCCGCCACCTGGCCGCGCGCGACGACGTGCAGATGGTGATGCTCGGCTATTCGGACAGCGGCAAGGACGGCGGCATCGCCGCCTCGCGCTGGGGCCTGCAGCGCGCGCAGGTGGAACTGCTCGACGCGGCTGCCGACCTCGGCATCCGCCTGACCTTCTTCCATGGCCGCGGCGGTTCGATCGTGCGCGGCGGCGGCAAGACCACGCGCGCGCTGGAAGCGGCGCCGCGCGGCAGCGTCGATGGGCGCCTGCGGGTGACCGAGCAGGGCGAGGTGATCCATCGCAAGTACGGCATCCGCGCGCTGGCGCTGCGCTCGCTGGAGCAGATGACCGGCGCGGTGCTGCTGTCGAGCCTGCGCCCGCGCGCGCCTGACGCGCGCGAGCACGCGTGGCGGCCGGTGATGGACATCGTCGCCGAGCACAGCACCGTCGCCTACCGCAGCTTTGTCGGCGATGCCGAGTTCATGCGCTATTTCCGCCTGGCCACGCCGATCGACGTGATCGAGCGGATGACCCTGGGCTCGCGGCCGTCGCGGCGGCTGGGCCAGGACGCGGCACTGGACAACCTGCGCGCGATCCCGTGGGTGTTCGCCTGGAGCCAGGCGCGTGCGGTGATTCCGGGGTGGTATGGCGTCGGCAGCGGCCTGCGCGCGGCGGTGGAGGCCGGCCACGAGGACACGCTGCGCGAGATGGCCGCCGACTGGCCGTTCTTCCGCACCTTCCTCGACGACATCGCGATGGTGCTGTCCAAGGGCGACCTCAACATCGCCGAGATGTTCTCGCGCCTGGCCGGGCCGCTGCACGCGCGCTTCTTCCCGCGCATCCGCGACGAACTGGCGCTGACCAAGGGTTGGGTGAAGGCGCTGACCGGGCAGGCGTCGCTGCTGCAGCACGACCCGCGGCTGGCGCTGTCGATCCGTCTGCGCAATCCCTACATCGATCCGATCAGCGTGCTGCAGGTGGACCTGCTGCAGCGCTGGCGGGCCACCGACGGCGAGGACGAGGAACTGCTGCGGGCGCTGGTGGCCTGCGTCAACGGCGTCTCGCAGGGCGTGCAGAACACCGGCTGACCGGTCCGGGCAGTCCCCGCAGCGGCGCCGCCGGGCGCGCTGCGGGACGGCAGCGACGCGCTCGCACCGGCGCTGTGATTGCAAGTGGACAAAATTGTCCGATAATCCCCGGCATGGACCTCCGCGCCGATGCCGCCCAACGCCGCCGCCTGCTGCTCGACGCGGCCGACGAGGTGTTCTGCGAGCATGGCGTGCTGGCGCCGCTGGAGCTGGTGGTCGAGCGCTCCGGCGTGGGCCGGGCTACGCTGTACCGCAATTTCGCCGACCGTGCGCAGCTGATGATCGCGCTCCTGCAGCGCGCCCTGGACGGGCTGGAATGCAGCGCGCGCGATATCGGCGAGCGCCCCGACGGCCTGTTCCTGTTGCTGCGCGATGTCGCCGAGCACATCGCCATGTCCGCGCCGCTGGCCGACTATTGGCGCTCGATGCCGCGCGACCATCCGCAGATCGAAGTGGCGCATGCGCGGCTGATGGCGATCCTGCTGCCGTTCCTGCAGCGCGCCACCGACGCCGGCCTGTGCCGCCCTGGCCTGGACGGCGACGACCTGACCCTGTTGATGGACATGCTCGGCGCTTGCCAGCGCGGCAGCGACGAGGCCGAACGCAAGGTATTGGCGCTGCGCGCTTGCCGGCTGCTGTGCCATGCGCTGGCCACGCCCGCGGCGGCGGCGACGCTATGAGCCTGCGCCGCGGGCAAGGGCAGGGCCGCGCTGCCGCCGCGATCGCCGCGCAGCGGCGCTGGCCGGCACGCATCGCGCGCGCGGCGGCGGCGCTGGCGATCGTGCTGGCCGGCGTCTGGGGCGGGCTGTTCCTGGCCTACCTGCCGCACACCGGCAGCCTGGTGCGCTACGCCTCGGCATTGCTGTGGCTGGCGATGGGCGGCGCCGCGCTGTGGGGCCTGCGCCACCATCGCGACTACCGGGTGCTGCCGTGGATCTTCGCCGTGGCCTGCGCCGGCCTGGGGTTCGGCTGGTCGCAATTGCTGCCCGAGCAGAACCGCGACTGGGCCGACGACGTGGCGCAGCCGTTGCAGCCGCAGGTCCACGACGGCCACTTCGTCACCTTGCACAACGTGCGCAACTTCGCCTGGCGCAGCGACAGCGACTACACGCCGCGTTGGGAAACCCGCCAGTACGACCTGGACCGTCTGGTCTCGGCGGACCTGGCGTTGTCCTACTGGATGGGGCCGGCGATCGCACACACCCTGGTCTCGTTCGGCTTCGACGACGGCCGCCGGGTAGTGTTCTCGCTGGAAATCCGCAAGGAGCGCGGCGAATCGTTCTCCGCGCTGGCCGGGTTCTTCCGCAATTTCGAGCAGGCGATGATCGCCGCCGACGAGCGCGACATCCTCGCCGTGCGCAGCAACGTGCGCGGCGAGGACGTCTATCTATACCGCCTGAACATTCCGCGCACGCAGTTGCGCCAGCTGTTCATGGGTTACGTGGCGCGCGCGCAGCAGCTGCAGCGCACGCCGAAGTTCTACAACACCGCCACCAGTAACTGCACCACCATCGTGTTCGAGCTGGTGCGCAAGTTCGAACCGCAACTGCCGCTGGATTACCGCCTGCTGCTGTCCGGCTATCTGCCGTCGTATGTGTATGCGCAGCACGGTTTCGTGCCGGGCTACGCGCTGGCCACGCTGCAGGCGCGTGGGCGCATCGGCGAACGCGCGCGCCAGGCCGGCACCGGCGCCGATTTCTCGCAGCGTATCCGCGCAGGCATACCCGGCGAAGAAATGCCCGGCGAAGAACTGCCCGGATCGCCGCGCTGATGCGCGCCGCGCAGGCGCTGCGGCAGCCGACTACATCGCGACCAAGCGCGGCGACGTGCTCAGCACCGGCGAACTCAGCGACGCCAGCCAGGAGACGCTGCGCATGGTCGCGATCCAGCGCAAGGCCTGCGAGGCGGACATTCCTGCCTGCGCCGCGCAACTGCGCACGCCGCAGGGACTGGACGAGGAACGGCGCCTGGCGGCGCTGTCGGAACTGTGGCTGCGCGCGGCGATGCTGCGCACGCCGAAGGGGACCGTCGCGCTCGACGATGCGGCCTTGCAGGCATGGCTGGAGACGGCGCGCTACGCCTATGCCTACCTGTTCCATACCGAACACCCGGCCAGCGCGCGCGCCTTCGAGGACCGGCAGACGCAGGTGCGCGACGACGACAACTACGCGGTGCAGCATGTGGTCGGCGCCCTGTTCGCGCGTTGGCGCGCGCGCAGTGCCAGCGGCGAGTTGCGCGACGACGACACGCTGGCCGCCGCCGGCTGGCAGGTGCGCGCGCAGCTGGACAGTTTTCGCCTGCCGGGCGGGGTGGCGCGGCCGAATGCGATGGTGCCGGCCGCCTCGCTGCGTTTCGACGGCCTGCGCAGCACCTATCGCCGCGATGGGTTCGGCGCCGAGCTGGTGGCGGAAGTATCGCCGGCGCAGGTCGGCGATCCGGCCGCGGTCCTGGTCGCGGATCCAGGCCAGGCGCCGCGCGATACCGCCGGCTACAGCGAACTGTCGTACGCGCCGACCACGGTGCTGCTGCGCTTCGACGGCGACAGCCTGGCGCAGGTGCTGGACACGCGCAGCGTGGTGATTGCGCCCTACGATCCGTATCGCGACAATGACGTCGTGGTGCACGGCCAGCGGCTGCCGCTGGCGGCCAACTTCACCGCCGCCTACGGCCTGTGGCTGGCGCGTCCGGGTTTCGCCAGGCAGTCGTTGCGCTCGATGCTGGGGCGCGAACATGGCATCGAGCAGCCGCACCTGTACCTGATGCAGCCCTACGACCCGAACCGGCGCATCGTGCTGATGCTGCACGGCCTGGCCAGCAGCCCGGAAGCCTGGGTCAACGTCACCAACGAGATCATGGGCGACGAGCGACTGCGCCGCCATTGCCAGATCTGGCAGGTCTATTACCCGACCAACATGCCGATCGCCTGGAACCGCGCGCAGATCGAAACCTTGCTGCAGCAGACCTGCACGACTTCGATCCGCAGGGGCAGGCGCCGGCGTCGCGGCACATGGTGCTGATCGGCCACAGTATGGGCGGGGTGATCGCGCGGGCTGCTGGTCAGCAACTCCGGCGAGCGCATCTGGAACGACCTGCTCGCCGGCCGCGACCTTACTGGCGAACGCGGCGCGCGGATACGCGAGCGGCTGCAGCCGTTGTTGCGCTTCGCGCCGCTGCCGCAGGTGGATCGCCCCATCTTCATCGCTGCGCCGCACCGCGGTACCGCGTTCGCCGAGGGCCGCATCGGTCGCCTGGTTGGCGGGCTGATTCGCTTGCCTGCAGCCTTGCTTGCGTGCTTCACGGAGGTGATGCGCGACATCGGCGGCGACGACGGCGTGCCGCAGCGCCTGCCCAACGGCATCGACAATCTACGCGATACCGATCCGTTCGTGCCTGCGGCCGCCGCACTGCCGATCTCGTTGGCGGTGCGCTACAACTCGATCATCGCCCTGCGCAATCCGGCGCTGCTGCTGGCCGACGCCGACGACGGGCTGGTGCCGTACCGCAGCGCGCATCTGGATGGCGCCGAGTCGGAGCTGGTGATCACCTCCGGACATAGCGAGCAGGAGACGCCGCAGGCGATCCTGGAGATCCGCCGCATCCTGCATGCGCAGATCGCGTTGGAGTGATGCGGTGCTGTCGATGAGTGCCGGGCCAGCGCGACCAAGGTCATGCGGCACGCGTGCCGGGTGCGAGAAAAGCGCCGCCGCCATGCGCACCTGCAATATGCACGCTTACGCATCGATGACGTATCGGGCTTCCGTTCACCTATGAACTTAGTCACGCATCTGTAAACATCCCCGCACACACTGCGCCGCAGTTGTTAACGGTCCGTCAGTTCGCACGGCCCAGCTCCGACACGGAACTCCCCCAGATGTTCGCCCAGTTGCCGGCTCGACGCCGGCGATACGGGCAGTGCTTTGCCTTCTCCGGCCGCAGCGTCGCTGCGTGCCGGGACACCACCCACGTCCTGATGGAATTCCCATGAACCACACATCGCGCCGCGCCAGGCCGCACCGGCTTGCCGGATCCATCGCCCTGGCCCTGAGCCTGGCCCTCGCCGCCGCCGCCCACGCCGAAGACCCCGCGCAGGCGCAGAGCGGCGCCAGCGACGACACCGCGCCGGCCGCGGCCAAGAGCAACCCGCAGACCCTGTCGGCGGTGACCGTGGCGGCGAACCGCTACACCGCCGCCGACATGCAGATGGCGGCGAGCAACACCGCCAACGTGCTGTCGGCCGACGATTTGAAGTACACCGCCGTGCACAACATCGCCGAGGCGCTGGGCCTGCTGCCGGGCGTCAACGTGGTCAACACCGGGCAGTCGTACTTCGGCGGCGTCGACGGCGCTGCGCGCGGCGAGGGCATGTTCGCCTCGGTGCGCGGCCTCAACGCCGAATACAACGTCAACCTGATCAACGGCGTCAACGTCGCTCAGGGCATGCCGTACAGCCGCAGCGTGCAACTGAGCCTGCTGCCGCCCTCGGGCCTGCAGACCATCGTGTTGAACAAGACCTCCACCGCGGCGATGGACGGCGACGCGATCGGCGGCACCATCGATTACCGCACGCCCAGCGGTTTCGACTACAGCGACGCGCTCGGCGGCAGCGTCACCGCCAGCGGGCGCATGGAAAGCCGCGCCCGCGACTACGACGAGAGTGGCCTGGGCAAGGGCGCGGCCGGCGAGTTCCACGCCAAGTTCGGCAGCGAGCACCAGTTCGGCCTCTACGCCAGCGCCTATTACGACGAGCGCCACTACGTGAACAGCGAAGTGGCCAATGCCGCCGCCGCGCGTGGCGACTGGAACAAGAAGTATTTCTCCCGCACTACCGCCAGCGGAGCTCCGGCGCCTGGCGACAACCCGCAAGCGCTGCTGCTGGCGACCGGCGCCAACATCGGCTATTCCGGCGGCGACACCAAGCGCTACGGCGGCAATGTCTCCTTCGACTGGCATGTGGACCCGAGCCTGCAGCTGTACGCGCGCGCCACCTACGCCTACGCCAGGACCGAGCAGAACACCGGTTACACCCAGCTGGTGCCGGCCAGCGTCAGCCTGACCCAGATCGGCACGAGCGGTGTTTACCAGCCGCAGATCGATCGCGTGGCGGTGCGCTACTGGTATGAGACCAACCCGGAAGTGGCCGACATCGCCACGTTCCAGTTCGGCGCCGACAAGCAGCTCGGCAACTGGACGCTGTCGCCGAACCTGTTCTACGGCTATGGCGACAACGACCGTCCGGACCACGTCGAGGTCTCCGCACGCGTGGATCAATACACCTCCACCCAGTTCCCGTACGGCGCCAACAGCTTCGTCGGCTACGACAGCGCAGGCTTCCCGATGCCGTTGTTGACGCCGGCGATCCAGGCCCAGGCCAGCGACATCGGCAGCCTGTACGCACGCCGCCACGGCCAGCTGTCCAAGTCCTACAGCGGGCAGAAGAAGGGCGGCGCCAAGTTCGACGCGCGCTACGACGTCGATGCCGGCGCGCTGAGCAGCCTGCAGTTCGGCGTGAAGTACGTGGACAGCTCGCGTGAATACACCTCGCGCGACTGGACCACCGCCAAGTTCACCGACGGCACCCTGCTGGAGAACAGCGGCCTGGTCAGCGGCAGCTACGATGCGGTGTATCCGGGCAAGTACGACTACCCGACGGTCAAGCTCAGCAACTCGGCGCTGAAGGCATCGATCGCGCAGTACCTGACCCCGGGCAGCTTCGACACCTGCGGTAGCCTGGCGATCAACAACCAGAACTGCAATACCATGCGCGGCACCGAGGCAGTGGCCGCGGCCTATGCGATGGCCACGTTCAAGACCGGCGACCTGGAGATCATCCCCGGCCTGCGCTTCGAACAGACCAGCATCCGCAATACCTACTGGACCATGCCCAAGGACAAAGGCGGCAACGAACTGGCCGGTTACTTCCAGAACAACCACACCACCTACGACGTGCCGTTGCCCAGCGTGTTCCTGAACTACCGCCCCGGCAACGCCAACGCGGTGTACCGCGCCTCGGTGTGGACCAGCTACACGCGCCCGGCGTTCGTGCAGCTCGGCGGCGGCGTCAACTACGACGTGGCCGTTGATAAGAGCCCCGTCGTCACCACCATTACCGAAGGCAATCCCGACCTGAAGCCGATCAAGGCGGTCAACGTCGATGTGTCCGGCGAATGGGACAACGGTGTCGGCGGCCACGCGATGCTGGCCGGCTATTACAAGCGCCTGTCCGACTACATCTACGAGAACGGCTCGGACGCGGCCAATGCCGGCGCCAACACCGACGCCACCGGCGTGCGCTACGTGCGTCCGCAGAACGGCGGCGACGGCAAGGTGCTGGGCGTGGAAGCGGCGGTGCGGCAGACGCTGCAGGGCATGCCGGCGCCGCTGGACGGCTTCGGCATCGGCGCCAATGTCACCCGCCAGTCCACCCGCGTGGACCTGGGCATGACCGGCTTCCACGACGAGCGCATCCAGAACGCGCCGGACCTGATGGCCAATGCCGAGCTGTTCTACGAGAAGGGGCCGCTGTCGGTGAACCTGAGCTACCACTACTCGGGCGAATACGTGTCGGTCTACGACTACCTGGGCCAGGGCGCCAGCTGGGACGACCTGTGGGTGAAGCCGATCACCCGCGTCGACCTGCACGTGGGCTATGCGGTGAACGAGCACCTGCGCGCCGACCTGTCGGTGGCCAACCTGAGCAATCGCCTGAGCTACTGGGCGCATGTCGGCCGCAACAGCACCGCGATCTCGGACATCGTCGATGCCGGGCGCACCAGCTTGCTGACAGTGAAGTACACGTTCTGAGCCGGCGGCCTGTGCATGGCCGGCCTTCCTCGCGTGTCGCGGCATGTCGCCGCGGCGCGTGCGTTGGCGTGGATGCGATATTGGACGCCAGGCGCCGGCGCAGGATCGCCGGCGCGCGCAGAGGGCCTTGGTGTCCGATGCGCGGTGCATCGGTAGCGATGATGCCGCTGGTGCGTGCGACCCGCCGCGGCGCGGCGACCGACGCGCCATCGCCGCTGCCGGCGCTGCAATCGGATCGGCATGCATTACGATGAGTGCCGCGCAGTGAGCGCTGTCTTTTTCTTTTTTCCTGGAACGACGATGAGCAAGCGGATGCGTTGGATGCTTTTGATCGTGCTGGCAGCAACCCCCGGTGCGCAGGCGCGGCCTGCACGCGAAGCGTCTGCGCCGCCATTGCAGGTCGAGCAGGTGGTGATGTTGTTCCGCCACGGCGTGCGTGCGCCTCTGCAGGGCGAGGCCGCGGCGGCGGCATTGGCCGACCGTCCGTGGCCGCTGTGGGACACGCCGGCGAGCCTGCTGACCGCGCACGGCCGCACCGGCGTGCAACTGAGCGGCGACTACACCCGGCAATGGCTGCTGCGCGACGGCGTGCTGCCGGCCACGGGCTGTCCTGCGGCCGGTGCGGTCAGCGTCTACGCCAATACCGACCAGCGCACCATCGCCAGCGCGCAGATCCTGGCCGAAGCGCTGGCGCCCGGCTGCGGGCTGCAGGCCGGGCATCAGCCGCAAGGCAGCGACGATCCGCTGTTCCGTCCGGTCGAGGCCGGTGCGGTGGATTTCGATGCGGACGCGGCGGTTGCCTCGATCCAGCGCCAGACCGGCGGTCCCGGTGCGGTCGTCGCGCCGTATGCGAAGGAACTGCGCACCATGCAGCAGATCCTCGGCTGCAGCGCGAAGACCTGCGATTTCGCGCACATGCCTTCGTCGCTGAGCGCGAGCGCCAATGGCCGCGGCATCGCCATGCACGGTCCGCTGGACCTGACCTCCGGCACCGCCGAGGTGCTCATCCTGCAATACACCGAAGGCCTGCCGCTGGATCAGGTGGGCTGGGGCCGCGCCACCCGCGAACGCATCGGTGTGGTGTCGCGGCTGCATGCGTTGCTGTTCGAGATCTACGCGCGGCCGCAGTACATGGCCGCGCGCGCCGGCGCGCCGCTGGCGCGGCGGGTGCTGGACACGCTGGGTGTGGCGCACGCGCCGAAGCTGAGCGTGCTGGTTGCCAGCGATACCCATATCGCCGCGCTCAGCGGCTTGCTCGACCTGCACTTCCATCTGCCCGGTTTCGGCCAGGACGACTCGCCGCCGGGCGGCGCGCTGGTGCTCGAGCAGCTGCGCGACGTGCGCAGCGGCCAGCGCTATGTGCGCCTGCGCTACCAGGCGCAATCGCTGGACCAGCTGCGCGCGCTGACCCCGCTGAGCCTGCGCAAGCCGCCGCTGCTGCAGACCTTGCGCGTGCCCGGCTGCAGCGACGCCAAGACCCAGCTGTGCACGTTGCCGCAGTTCCAGAAGGTCTTGCAGGAATCGCTGCAGCGGCGCGGCTGAGCTGGCGACGCTGCGGCAGCTGCGTGCGCTGGGCTGACGCTGGCATAAGGCGGATTGGGTGACGGCATATCGCGGCTGAAGTTGCTCCTACAGTGCACCCAGCAAGCTATCCGCAGGCTGTTGTAAGAGCGGCTTCAGCCGCGACGAGCGAATTGGTGAATTTTCCGAACCGGTATGCAGTCGGGACTGAAGTCCCTCCCACAAGAGGGTTCGCCGCTCGGCGGCGTCGCTGGAATCCTTGTGGGAGCGACTTCAGTCGCGACGAGCGCAGCGGCGGGCCTTCCGGTTTCGGAAGTTGTCGCGGCTGAAGCCGCTCCTTGAGGGAGCGCGGATTGCGCGCCATCGCCGCCGCGACCAGGCAAAAAAAACGGGCCGCGATGCGGCCCGTTTTCGTGCAGGCGCCGCAGCGCTGGCTTACTTCAATTTCGCGTCCGCGCGCAGCGCATCGGCGCGGTCGGTCTTTTCCCACGAGAACGCCGTGGCGCTGTGCTCGGCGCCGGTGCCGTCGGTGTAGGTGAACACCTTCGGGGTGCGGCCGAAGTGGCCGTACGAGGCGGTCTGCTGGTACATCGGGTGGATCAGGTCGAGCATCTGCAGGATGCCGAACGGACGCAGGTCGAAGTGCTTGCGGATCAGCTTCTCGATCTTGTCGTCGGTGATCTTGCCGGTGCCGAAGGTGGTGACCGAGATCGAGGTCGGCTCGGCAACGCCGATGGCGTAGGAAACCTGCACTTCGCAGCGGTCGGCCAGGCCGGCGGCGACCACGTTCTTGGCCACGTAGCGCGCCGCGTACGCCGCGGAACGGTCGACCTTGGATGGATCCTTGCCGGAGAACGCGCCGCCGCCGTGGCGCGCCCAGCCGCCGTAGGTGTCGACGATGATCTTGCGCCCGGTCAGGCCGCAGTCGCCCACCGGCCCACCGATCACGAACTTGCCGGTCGGGTTGATGTGGAACTTGGTGCCCTTGTGCAGCCACTTGGCCGGCAGCACCGGCTTGAGGATTTCCTCGCGCACGGCTTCGACCAGGTGCTTCTGCTTGACGTCCGGATCGTGCTGGGTGGACAGCACCACCGCGTCGATCGCGGTCGCCACGCCGTCTTCGTAGCGCAGGGTGACCTGGCTCTTGGCGTCCGGGCGCAGCCACGCCAGCGGCGAGTTCTTCTTCTTGCGGACCTTGGCCTGCTGCTCGACCAGGCGGTGCGCCAGGTGGATCGCCGCCGGCATGAAGCTGTCGGTCTCGCGGGTGGCGTAGCCGAACATCAGGCCCTGGTCGCCGGCGCCCTGTTCTTCCGGCTTCTTGCGGTCAACGCCCTGGTTGATGTCCGGCGATTGCTTGCCGATCAGGTTGAGCACGCCGCAGGTCTCGCCGTCGAAGCCGACGTCGGAGCTGTTGTAGCCGATGTCCAGGATCACCTTGCGGGTCAACGCTTCCAGGTCGATCCAGGCGCTGGTGGTGATTTCGCCGGCGACGATCGCCACGCCGGTCTTGACCAGCGTTTCGCAGGCCACGCGCGCGCGCTTGTCCTGGGTCAGGATCGCGTCGAGCACTGCATCGGAGATCTGATCGGCGATCTTGTCCGGGTGGCCTTCGGAGACCGACTCGGAGGTGAAGAGATAGCTGGACATCGCGGCTATATCCTTGTATTCGGATGAAAAGATGGACGCGCATGATACACGGGCGCGCGCTGCTGTGCATTGTGCCGCCACCAGCCTCGGGCAAGGTTAACCGCTCAGGCGGCGGGGCTGCCGGCGTCACTTTGACGTAGCCATATTGCAAGATCGGTGTCGCCGCGGGGGCCGAAGCTGTGCGCAGTAAGCAAGGGGGCTTGCCGTGCTGGCACTCGAACGTCGTCTACAGGATCGCTACCCCTACTGGTTCGCCGGGCGCCGCTCGCGGCTGGTGCGGCCGTTGTTGCGCTGCCTGCAGAAATGGTCGGGCCTGGATGCGCTGGAGGCGTTCCTGGACGCCAGTCACGAACTGCACGGCTTCGCTCTGGTCCAGGCCGGGATGGATTTCCTGCAGGCGCGCTACGTGGTCGCGCCGGCCCCCGCCGAATGCATTCCGGCACGCGGGCGCCTGCTGATCGTCGCCAACCATCCGTCCGGCGCGCTGGACGCGCTGGCGCTGCTGGATTGCGTGGGCCAGGTGCGGCGCGACGTGAAGATCGTCGCCAACGATTTCCTGTGGGCGCTGGAAGGCCTGCGCGAGCTGTTGCTGCCGGTGCGCATCCATGCGCGCAACTCGGCGCTGTTCAAGCCGGCCGGCACCGCGTTGCTGGCGCGCGAGATGTTCGCCCGCCGCGAGCGCCGCATCGCGCCGAGCCTGGGCCATGCCCGCGCGCTGCCGCAGGGCCAGTCCGACGCCGAACTGATGCGCGGCCTGCGCCGCGGCAGGCGCGCGAGCAGATAGTGGCCTACTACGCGCACTACTACGGCGATGCGCTGGGCGAGGCGGCCTCGGCGCGGCCGTTCGATTATGCGCAGGCGCCGCCGGCGTTCGACGCGCTGGATGCGGAGACCGCGTTCAAGGTGCTCAAGGGCAACCTGGACGCGCTCGGCGCGGCGGTGCCGATGCTCTACAAGCAATACACCGAGTTGTGCGAGCCGGGCGGCGCACGCTTCCTCACCTTCGGCGTCGATCCGGCGTTCAACGACGCGGTCGATGGCCTGATCGAACTGGATCTGCAGCGCATCCGCAGCAAGAAGCGCGTGCGCTACCTGGAACGGCCCCGCAGCGAAGCAGAGGTGACGGCATGAACACGGTGAGCAGCTTGTCCCCGCCGCCACGGCGGGCGGTGTTCGTGTCCGACGTGCATCTAGGTGCGCCGCATTGCCATGCGCGCGAGCTGGCCGATTTCCTCGGCGGCCTGCAGTGCAAGCAACTGTACCTGGTCGGCGACATCGTCGATTTCTGGTGGATGGCGCAGCGCCGTGCGGTGTGGGGCGCGGCGCACCAGCGCGTGATCGATGCGCTGCATGCGCTGGCGCGTGGCGGCACCGAACTGATCTACGTGCCCGGCAACCACGATCGCCCGATCCGCCGCTTCTGCGGCCTGGCGCTGCCGGCGATGCAGGTGCGCCGGCGCGCGGTGCACGAGACCGCCGACGGGCGCCGGCTGCTGGTGGTGCACGGCGACGACTACGACGCGGTCACCCAGTTCGGCGGCCTGCAGGAGAAGTTCGGCGACTGGCTGTACTACCGCATCCTCACCGGCAACCAGCTGATCAACCGCGTGCGCCGCCGCTTCGGCATGCGTTACTGGTCGCTGGCCGACTACCTGAAGCGGCAGAGCAGCGCCGCCGAGCGCTATATCGAACGCTTCGTCGATGCCGGCCTGGACGACGCGCACCGCCGCGGCCTGGACGGCGTGGTTTGCGGCCACGTGCACCGCGCCGGCCTATTCGAGCGCGACGGCCTGGTCTACGCCAACGATGGCGACTGGGTCGAGAGCCTCACCGCGCTGAGCGAGGACCACCAGGGCCGGCTGCAGTTGCTGTCGCATACCGGGCAGGTGCTGCAGACCCTGGCCCCGCGCGTGTTGCGTCTGCCGCAGGCGGCATGATCGCGCGCTGGTCGTGGTGGCCGCATTCCCATCCGCTCGCGCCAGGCTCCACCTGTAGCGGCTTCAGCCGCGACGAACGCAGTGGCGATGCGTGTCCAGCCTGGATGCAGTCGGGACTGAAGTCCCTCCCACAGTGCACCCAGCGAGTTGGCCGCTAGCCCTTGTGGGAGCGACTTCAGTCGCGACGAGCGAAGCGGCGGGCCTTCCGGCTTCGGAAGTTGTCGCAGCTGAAGTTCCTACAGTGCACCCAGCAGGCGATCCGCAGGCCATGTAGGAGCGGTTTCAACCGCGACAAGCAAAGCCAGTAAGCCGATTGGTCGTGGAAGCGTTCCGGGCTGACGGCCCGAAGGCCAGCCAGAGTGCATCTAACTGGTCGGCTGCAAGTCCCTTGGGAGCCAACGACGGCCTCGCGGGTTTCTTCAAATCGCTCATGATCCATGCCTGCTAGCATCGCCCGATGGACTCCCTCACCCAGATCGTGCTCGGCGCTGCCATCGCGCCCGCGCAACAGCGCCGCGCCGCGCCGCGCTGCTCGCTGGCGCCGCGCTCGGCACCGTACCCGAGCTCGATGCGCTGCTGCTGTTGCCGTTGACCCGCGACCCGGTCACGCTGATGACGCTGCACCGCAGCTTCAGCCATTCGCTGTCCGTGCTGCCGCTGCTCGGCTGCGCGAGGCACTCGTCGTCACGTTTAACAGGCCCAGCTTGAGGTGGCGCTTGGCGGCGCTGCGGCCCACGCACACACGCGTAGCGGGTTCGACGCGCGGCGCTCAGGCCGCCGCAGGCACGGCGGGCGGCACGCCGGCGATCAGCGCATCGAAGTAGTCGGCGGTCAGCGCCAGCTGCGCCTGCGCGCTCTCGGCGCGGTTGACCACAGCGCGGAACGCGGCGTTCTCGGGGCGGTCCTTGGCGTACCAGCCCAGGTGCTTGCGCGCGATGCGCACGCCCTGCGCTTCGCCGTAGAAATCGTGCAGGGCCTGCAGGTGGCCGAGCAGGGTGTCGCGCACGAACTGCAGCGACGGCGCCGGCAGCAGTTCGCTGGTCGCCAGATAGTGCGCGATCTCGCCGAAGATCCACGGCCGGCCCTGTGCGGCGCGGCCGACCATCACCGCGTCGGCGCCGGTGGCGGCCAGTACCTGCGCAGCCTTGTGCGGCGAATCGATGTCGCCGTTGGCGATCACCGGGATGCGCAGCGCGGCCTTGATCTGCGCGATCGTGGCGTATTCGGCCTGGCCGTTGTACTGCTGGTCGCGGGTGCGGCCATGCACCGCCAGCGCGGCGATGCCGCAGTCCTGCGCGATGCGCGCGATGGCCGGGCCGTTGCGGTGGTCGCAATCCCAGCCGGTGCGGATCTTCAGCGTCACCGGCACCGGCGAGGCGTTCACCACGGCGCTGAGGATGCGCGCCACCAGCGCCTCGTCGCGCATCAGCGCCGAGCCGGCCCAGGCGTTGCACACCTTCTTCGCCGGGCAGCCCATGTTGATGTCGATCAGCTGCGCGCCGTGGTCGGCGTTGTAGCGCGCCGCCTCGGCCAGTTGCTGCGGCTCGGTGCCGGCGATCTGCACGCTGACCGGGTCCGGTTCGCCGGCATGGTCCATGCGCTGCAGCGATTTGCGCGTCTGCCAGAGGCGCGGGTCGGAAATGGTCATCTCCGACACCGCCAGGCCGGCGCCCAGGCGCTTGCACAGCAGCCGGAACGGCTTGTCGGTGACCCCTGCCATCGGCGCCAGAATCACCTTCGGTTCGATCGTGTAGGGGCCGATACGCATGCCGCCAGTGTAGCGGGGCGGCCGTCGCGCCGCCTCCCCGTGGCGCCCAGGTCGCTGCGGCTGACGGCGCCCCGGCTGTCCGGCGCGCCGCCCCGCGTTGGCTAGTGCGACAGGCGGATGTTGTCCAGGTACAGCGAGGCCGGCCGGGCCGCGCTGGCGCGGAACTCGATGCGGTTGCTGCCGGCGTTCAACGTCACCGCTTGCTGCAGTGTCGCCCAGTCGCTGGCCGAGGCGGTCTGCGCGAACACCGGCGTGCCGACCTTGATGCCGTTGACGTACAGGTCCACGTTGGCGATGCTCGCGCCGGCGGTCGAATAGCGGGTCTGCAATCGATAGGTGCCGGCGCTGGCGACGCGGACATCGTCGCGGATGCTGGCGCCGCCGCCGGTGCCGAAGTCGACGTAGCCCATCCCCTGGTAGTTGCGCAGCGGGCCGGAGACGCCGTTGGCGACCATGCTGCGGATGTTGCGGAAATCGAAGTTCTCCGCCTCGTACTGCTGCACGCCGGTGTAGGCGGGCGGCGCGTCCGGCGCCTGCAGGCTCGCGACAGGGGCGGAGCTCGCGCGGCCGCTGGCGTTGCCGGTGCAGTGCACGGTGATGTCCAGCGGCCCATTGTGCGCCACGCTCAGCGTCAGCCCGTCCGCCGTCGCCGCGCTGGTGATCTTGCTTGGCTGGTGATCACCGCGATCGACGAAGGTGTAAGTCGGGGTGGCGGTGGCGCCATCGATATCGATCGTGTCCGTCTTCAGCGCGCCGTTGGGGGAGTCGAAGTTGCTCAGGTAGATCGACAGCCTGTCGGGGAATTCCTTGATCACGCCGCTGCTGTAAGGCGCGTAGTTCACGCTGACCGCGGCGCAGCTGTTGTACTTGAGCGGGATGGTGCCGCTGGCGGTCTGGTTGGCCTTGGACGGGTTGTAGGTGACCCAGGTGTTGTCCTGGCGCCCGGCGTAGATGGTGCCGGTGTATTCCTGCGGGAACAGCGCATTGAGTTCGCCGAGCTTGGCGGTCATGGTCGGCCAGCGCGCCGCATACGCGGTCTTGGCGATCTGCACCTTGAACGACTCGGCGGTGGCGTCGGTCAGCTGCCAAACGGTGGGGATGGCGGGATAGCGCCCGGTCTTCTTGTACCAGCTGTGCTGGTTCATGTAGGTGCCGTCGCCGTCCAGCAGGTACAGCCCGGAGAACAGCGTTTCCGGCGAGGAATACAGGTTCCTGTCGTCGCCGGTGTTGGTGTCGTTGACGATCACGACCTTGGAGCGGTCGATCACTTCCTGGCGGCTGAGGATGCGCAGCGTGCCGTCCAGGATTTTGCGGTAGATGTCCAGCTGGATGTTGCGGAAATGCGGGTAGAACTCCCAACGGCGGCTGTTGTAGCCGTCGGCGGTGGTCGCGTTCGGCAGGGTGTGCACCGCATCCAGGGTGATCTGCTCGGGGCCGTCGAACACGGTTTCGCCGGTGAAGGTCAGGTGTTCGATCAGGTGCGGCGAGCCGGCCTGCACCGGATAGCTGCTGCCGTCGCTGCTGTACCAGCCGCTGCGGTCCGTGCGGATGCCGTAGTGACCGGCGTAGCCGGACAGGAACATGCCCAGGCTCACGCTCTCGATGTCGTGGTAGCCGTAATCGGTGGTGAATTTCTCTTCGATGATGAAATTCTTGGCGTAGGCGCCGAGGGCGTTCCTGAAGATCGGGTTGCGCTTGACCATGGCCAGCGGATTGATGTTGGCGCTGTAGAAGCCGCCGGTGAAGCTGACCGCCAGATAGCCGCCGTACTTGTTGGTGAGCTTGAGCAGGTTGGCCCAGTGTTCCCAGCGTTGCGCGGGCGAACCAGAGCAGGGCTGGTCGAATCCCCAGAACTGCTCGGCGTAGTTGAAGCCGATGAAGTTGGGGTAGTCGCGGAAGAATTCGCCGTAGGCGGTCGCTTCCAGGTCTGCATTCGGCGCGTAGTCGGGAAGGTGGCTGAAACCGCCGCTGGAGGGTTGGATCATCGCCCACACGCCATTGGCCGCCGCGGTCTTGATCCAGGAACGCGCGGTTTCCAGGCCGTTCTCCACCTGTATCCAGTTGCATTGATTGCCGGTGGCGCCCTGGTGATTGATCGACAGGGAGATCAGCAGCACGGTGTAAGGGCGCAGGTCGGCCGGAATCAGGTCGATGATCTTCTGCGGGTCGGCCGCGTTCCAGGTGTCGGCATGGATCAGGAACATCGGCTGGTGCGGCGACAGCGGCCGGCGCAGCGATGCGTCGGGCGTCTCGCCGGCAGCGGCGGCGGTAGTAGCAGCGCGCGGCGCGGCGGCCGGGGTGCGGGTGGTGACCGACCACGCGCTCGGCGTGGCCATGGTCAGGTCGGCGGCCGCGGCCGCGCCGCTGCCGTCGGGGTCGTCGCCGCCGCAGGAACTCAACAAAACGCTCAGCAACGCGCAGGGCAATGCGGACTTGCTCAATCCTGTGTGCATCTTCATCGGGAGGGGTCAGTTTTTTGGAGGGGGAAAGGTGTACGGTCGGGTGCACAGGAGACGGTCGCGGTATGCGGCACGACGCGCGATTGCCGAGCGCAGGTAAATCCAACAAGTATCGTTCTGCGTTGGCAGATGTCGGTTTTGGCGCGCGCTGGACGCATCGCCTTGGCGACGCGTGGGGACCTGCGATCGTGGCGATGTGAGGTCGCGCAATCGCAGTTGCGAGCGTAGGGTGACCAGTGTTCCGCAGTTCGATGTCAGGCGGATGTCGCCGTTGTGCCGGCGGTGCGGACACGGCATGCGCGCGCCGGCCGCGCGTGCTTCAGCGGATCAGCTGGTACAGCTCGAAGTCCTTGGCGTTGCCGTCCAGGATCAGCAGCAGTTCGTCGGGTGCCAGCGCCACCAGGCGGCCGCCGCCGTTGCCATTGCTGCCATCGCAGACGTTGCCGGGCGCGTAGTGGCCCGGCGGATCGTCGTTGACCTTGCTGGCGCCGAGGAACGTGAACTCGCGGCTGTCCTTGGCCAGCGGAGACAGCATGCCGCTGCGGCGGCGGACAGCGGTGCAAGCAGCGCGCACCGCGCGGCGAGGGACGTGACGGAAAGACGGGGCATCGGACTCCTTGTCGGGATGCAGGCCCGTCGCGGCGACGGGCCGTGGGTTCAGTGCTCTGGGTGCACGGGAACGGATGCCGCCGTCGGCGCGGACCGCTCAGCCGGCGTCCGGCGCCAGCCGCGGCATCGACGCCGCGGCGCCTTCGGCCTCGGTCGAACGCGCCGCGTAGTGGTTGGCGAAGCGCACGTGGGTGGCGAAGCTGGCGTTCGGCGACTGCGCCAGCGAGGCGACCAGCGCACCGTTGAAGGCATCGCCGGCGCCGGTGGTGTCCACGGTCTGTGCCGCCTCGGCGCCGATGCGGTAATACGGCTGGGTGTCGCCGCGCAGGCGCTCTTCCGGATGCGAGATGAACGCGCCCACCGCACCCAGCGTCACCACCACGGTGCCGCCCGGCAACAGCTTGCGGCACAGCGCGTGCAGGCTGCCGCCATCGGTGGCGGCGACGTCGTCGGCATCCACGCGCTCGCCGACGTGGCGCGCCAGCAGCGCGGCGAACTCGGTCTCGTTCGGGGTCAGCACGTCGGCCAGCTTGAGCAGGCCGATGCTGGTCTGCGCATTCGCCGGCGCGGCGTTGAGCACCGTGGTCAGGCCGGTCTCGCGGGCCAGCGCCAGGGTGCCCTCGATGGTCTCGATCGGCGACTCCAGCTGCGCCAGCAGCACCCGCGCCGAGCCCAGCAGCGCGCGTTGCGCCTGCACGAAGCCCAGGCTCAACGCGGCGTTGGCGCCGGCGCCGATGACGATGGTGTTGCGGCCGTGGCCGTCGACGTAGATGCCGCCGGTGCCGGTCGGCTCGGTGCTGGCTTCGGCGGCCAGGTCGATGCCGTCCTGCGCCGCCAGCGCGCGCGCCATCGCGCCGCCGGCATCGTCGCCTAGCGCGCACACGAAGCTGGTGCGGGCGCCGGCGCGGGCGGCCGCCACCGCCTGGTTGAAGCCCTTGCCGCCGGGGCCGGTGCTGTAACGGCCGGCGATGGTCGCGCCCGCGGCGGGCAGGGTTTCGCAGCGCCAGACGTGGTCGACATTGAACGAACCGACGACGATGACCGAACTCATAGGCATGTGCTGCTTCTCAACTACTGGGGAAAGGGAAATCGCATCAGCCGAAATGCGACAGCACGCCGGCGATGGTGGCGGTCATGAAGGTGGCGATCGAACCGCCGAGCACCGCGCGCAGGCCGAACCGCGCCAGGTCCTGGCGCCGCTCCGGGGCCAGCCCGCCGATGCCGCCGATCTGGATCGCGATCGAGCTGAAGTTGGCGAAGCCGCACAGCGCGTAGGTGGCGATCAGCCGGCCTTCCTCGCTCAGCTGCATGCCGGGGATCTGGCCCTTGACGATTTTCGACAGCTCGCTGTAGGCGACGAACTCGTTGATCACCACCTTCTGCCCGATCAGCGAGCCGACCGTGGTCGCATCCGCCCACGGTGTGCCGATCACCCAGGCGATCGGCGCCAGCAGGTAGCCGAAGAGGGTGGACAGGTTGGTCGGGCGGCCGATCGCCGCGGCCAGGCCGGTGGCGTCGCCGAGCCAGGTCAGCGGCGCGTTGACCAGCGCGATCAGCGCGATGAAGGCCAGCAGCATCGCACCGATGTTCAGCGCCAGACGCAGACCGTCGCCGGCACCGGCGGCGGCCGCGTCGATGATGTTGTTGGTGGTCTTCTCCACGTCCATTCTGACCGTGCCGCGGGTCAGCGGCGTGCCGGTTTCCGGGATCAGCAGCTTGGCCACCACCAGCGTCGCCGGCGCGGCCATGATGCTCGCCGCCAGCAGGTGCTTGGCGTAGAACGCCTGCTGCCCCGGATCGCTGCCGCCGAGCATGCCGACATAGGCCGCCAGCACGCCGCCGGCGATGTGCGCCATGCCGCCGATCATCATCGTCAGCAACTCGGACTCGGTCATCTTTGGGATGTACGGGCGCACCGTCAGCGGCGCCTCGGTCTGGCCGATGAACACGCTGGCGCAGACGCTGGTGGTCTCCGCGCCGGACACGCGCATCACCTTGGTGATCGCCCAGGCCATCACCCGCACTACCGCCTGCATCACCCCCAGGTGGTAGAGCACGCCCATCAGCGCGGAGAAGAAGATGATCGTCGGCAGCACTTGGAAGGCGAAAATGAAACCGTTGCTGGTGGTGTCCATCAGGCTACCGAAGATGAAGTTGGAGCCTTCGTTGACGAAGCTCAGCACCTTCACGAACAGCTGCCCCAGCCAGTCGAAGACCTCGCGCCCGCCCGGCACCAGCAGCACCAGCGAGGCGAAGCCGATCTGCAGGACCAGACCGGTCGCGACCAGCTTCCAATCGACCGCACGCTTGTTGTTCGAGAACAGCCAGGTGATCCCGATCAACACCGCCAATCCGAACAGGCCGAAGCCGATCCTCCCCAAACCCTCGACCATCTGCGTTCCCTGGATCGCCGGACCAAAGAGAGTGAGCGTAGTGCAGGGGGTGACGGGCGGCAAGGTAAACCGGGTTCAGCGCCGGAAATCGGTTGCCGATCCAGGCAGCGCGTGGAATGCGAGCGCGTGACGGCCGCCTCGTTACACTGTGCGGCCGCCCGCCGGCCACGTTCGCCGGCACGCACCGCAGGAGGAATTCGCATGCAGTACCGTCGCCTTGGCGCCACCGGCTTGCAGCTGTCGGCGCTGTCGTTCGGGGCCTGGATCAACGTCGGCGGACAGATCGGCCGCGACGAAGCGCGCAACCTGATCGCCGCTGCCTGGGACCACGGGGTCAACTTCTTCGACAACGCCGAGGTCTACGCGCACGGCCGCGCCGAGCAGGTGATGGGCGACGTGATCGCCGATCTGCGGCTGCCGCGCGATGGCTATTGCGTGTCCAGCAAGGTCTATTTCGGCGCGGTCGCCGCGCCGCGCCCGACCCAGCGCGGGCTGTCGCGCAAGCACGTCACCGACGCCTGCCATGCCGCGCTGAAGCGGCTGCGGGTGGACTATCTGGACCTGTACTACTGCCACCGCCCCGACGCCGACACGCCGCTGGAGGAAACCGTGCGCGCGATGGATGCGCTGGTGAGGCAGGGCAAGGTGCTGTATTGGGGGACTTCCGAGTGGCCGGCCGCACGCATCCGCGAGGCCGCACAGGTGGCGCAGGCGCTGGGCCTGCAGGGGCCGTCGATGGAGCAGCCGCAGTACAACCTGCTGCATCGTCAGCGCGTGGAGCAGGAATACGCGCCGCTATACGTCGAACTTGGCCTCGGCACCACGATCTGGTCGCCGCTGGCTTCTGGCCTGCTGACCGGCAAGTACAACGACGGCATCGACCCGGCTTCGCGGCTGGGCCAGGCGAGCAACGCCTGGTTGCACGACGAAGTGATCGGGCCGCCGGCGCAGCGCCGGGTGGAGCGCGCGCGCCGTTTCACCGCGCTGGCGGCGGGCGAGGGCGTGGCGCCGGCGGCGTTGGCGATCGCCTGGTGCTTGCGCAACCCGCACGTGTCCACGGTGATCCTCGGCGCCAGCCGCGTCGTCCAGTTGCTGCAGAATTTCGATGCGCTGCAGCTGGCCGCGCGCGAAGACCCAGCGTGGTGGGCGCAGGTCGAGGCCGCAGTGGCTTGAGCCACTGTATATGCCTCGCATCGGTGGCCGGTGGCCGGTGGCGCCTGCAGCACTGCAAACGGTCGAAGCATTGGCAGGCGCTTTCGGAATTGGAAGTTTCATCTGCATCTTGAATCGGCACAAACGAGACCGGCTCTTGCTTAATTATTGAGAATCATTATCATCCGTATCGACCCCTGTGTACGGAATCCGATCATGACCGCTCACCCCGTCCTGTTGCGTCATCCCGAAACCCTGAGCCTGCGCGAGCGCGCGTTGCCGCGCGCGGTCCCGGCCGAAGAAACGATCAGCAGCGAGGCGCTGCTGAAGGGGCGCCGCGAAGTGCTGATCCAGCATGGCGACCGCGTGTATCGACTGCGCCATACCAGCAACGACAAGCTGATCCTGACCAAGTAAGCCGGCCGGCCGCGCAGCGCGCGGCCAGGCCACCCGCTCGACACTGCCGCCACCTGGCCGGACCCGATGGGTCCGCTGCGGCCGCCCGCAGTCGCGACCGTTTCTCTCCTCGGCCCTTGCGCCGGCTCGCGCCGGCGTGGCCGGGACTTTTCGCGACCCTCCGATGACCTCCATGATCCGTACCGCTCCGCTCACCGGCGCGCTGTGGCTGGCTTTGGCCGCCTGCTGCGCGCATGCCGCTCCCGCCGACGCTGCCGCAGACACCGCCAGTGCCGCCACGCCGCGCGACTTCGAGCGCCTGCAGGTCACCGCCACCCGCACCCAGCGCGCCATTGTCGAGGTGCCCAGCAGCGTCGATGTGATCGACCGCGAGCAGATGGACCAGGAACTGGTGTACGACCTGAAGGATCTGCTGCGCTACACCCCCGGCGTCGCGGTCACCGGCAACAGCGGTCGCTTCAGCGGCATCGGCGGCATCCGCATCCGTGGCCTGGACGGCAACCGCGTGCTGATCCAGACCGACGGCATCCCGGTCGCGGACAGTTTCAGCTTCGGCAACTATCTCAACGCCAACCGCAACGTCGTCGATATGGAAACGCTCAAGCGCGTCGAGATCGTGCGCGGCCCGGCCAGCTCGCTGTATGGCTCCGATGCGCTCGGTGGCGTGGTCGCCTACGTGACCAAGGATCCGGCCGACTACCTGGCGCCGGGCAAACATAGCTACGTGGGCCTGAAGATCGGCTACGAGAGCGAATGGGACGGCCTGTTCGCCGGTGCACTGGCCGCGTTCGGCGGCGAGCGCTGGAGTGGTATGGCCGCGGTCAGCCACCGTCAGGGCCAGGAGAGCCAGACCCAGGGCGACAACCGCAGCACCGGCGCGGCGCGCACCGCGCCCAATCCGCTCAGTAGCGACGGCCGCAGCCTGCTCAGCAAGCTGGTCTACGCGCCTAGCGCGAACCAGCGCTTCAAGCTGAGCGTGGAAGGCAACGAGGACTATTCCAGCATCGATGCGCTGAGCAACGTCAGCTCCAGCATCCTGTCGCAGCGCGGCCGCGACCATCAGACCCGCGCCCGCGTGTCGCTGACCCACGAAGTGGACCAGCTCGACGCGCTGCTCGCCGACGACCTGCAGTGGCAGCTGTATCGGCAGGACAGCGAGAGCCTGCAACGCACCGACGAGCGCCGCAGCAACAACAGCCTGCGGCACATGCAGCACGACTTCGACCAGCGCCTGTACGGGTTGCAGGCCAACCTGCACAAGCGGGTGGACCAGGGCCGCGTGGTCCACGATGTCAGCTACGGCATCGACCTGTCATGGAGCGACACCCACGAAAAGCGCGACGGTGACGCACAGAACCTGAGCACCGGCGCGATCAGCAAGACCGTGGGCGTGGAGACGTTCCCGGTGCGCGATTTCCCGGTCACCGAGACCAGCAAGGCCGGCGCCTACCTGCAGGACGAGATGCGCCTGGCCGACGGTCGCTTCAGCCTGATCCCGGGCCTGCGCCTGGACCACTACCGGCTGTCGCCGCAGGTCGATGCGATCTTCGCCGCCGACAACCCCGGCCTGGTCGCGGAGAAGGTCACCGACAGCAACGTCTCGCCCAAGCTCGGCGCGATCTGGCGCATCGACGATGCGTGGTCGCTGTACAGCAACTATGCGCATGGCTTCCGCGCGCCGCCGTACAACGACGTCAACATCGGCTTCAGCAACCTGCAGTTCGGCTACACCGCCATCGCCAATCCGGACCTGAAACCGGAGACCAGCAAGGGCGCCGAACTGGGCCTGCGCTACATCGCGGCGGCCGGCTATTTCGGCCTGAGCGGCTACTACAGCGACTACCGCGACTTCATCGAGTCCTACAGCTTCGTCGGCTACAACGCCGACGGCCTGATGCTGTACCAGTCGCGCAACGTCGACCACGTGGTGATCAAGGGCGTGGAGGCCAGGGCCGGCGTCGATTTCGGCGCGCTGTCCGCGCGCTGGGCCGGCTGGTCGCTGCATTCCAGCGCGGCCTATGCGCGCGGCGACAACAAGACCGACGCCACGCCGCTGAACGCGATCGATCCGCTGCGCGGCGTGCTCGGCCTGGCCTACGAGCGCGACAGCTGGGGCGCGCAACTGGTCGGCAGCTTCGTGGCGAAGAAGCGACGCCCGGCGCTGGCGACGTACTACACGCCGTCCGGCTACGCGACGCTGGACCTGCTCGCGCACTGGAACTTCACTCCTGGCGCGCGGCTCAACGTCGGCGTGTTCAACCTGGCCGATCGCCGCTACATCGACTGGAACGCGCTGCCCGGCGCGACCCTGGCCAGCAGCAGCGTGCTCGACCGCTATACCGGCGCCGGACGCAACGTCTCGGTCAGCCTGGCGCTGGACTGGTAGCGGCGCATGCGCAAGGCGGCCGCAGCGAGCACCGACGCGACCCGGATCGCCGCATCCGCGCCGCTGCCGCGCCCGGCGCAGCTGGCGGCGCTGGGCACCGTGCTGTGCCTGTACCGCGCGCAGCTGGGCACCGAACTGATGGGCTGGAGCCATGCGCTGCGGGTCGGCGCGCAGCTCGGCGTGGACAGCGACGGACTGCTCGAAAGCCTGTGCTTCTACGATCGCCAGCAACGCTGCTGCTGGCGCCTGTACCTGCTGCCGGACAGCGATTTCGTCGCCTGGGACGCCTTGCTGTCGGCGCTGCCGGCGATTCACAGCGGCAGCGCCGATGCCGGCGTTGCCGAACGCCTGTGGCGACGCGTGGCCGGGCGCCTGAGCGGCGACAGCTGGCGCGCACGGGCGCTGCGTCTGCACGCCAGCGACGGCGCATTGGCGGCTAGCGTCGCCAGCGTGTCGCCGCTGGGCGCCAGCATCGCCCGGCGCATCGCGCGGCTGGAAGCGGCCGAGGGCGAAGTGCTGGTCGACGACTGCTGCTGCGCCCGCGCCGGCCAGTCGGCCGCGCGCCACGATCCGCAACAGCCGTGGCCATTGCTGCGCCTTTAGGGCGCATTTCTGCTTTCCTCCTCAGCTACCGCGAACCGACCACGACGATGAAATCACCGCTCCTGTCCCTGCTCCTGCTCGCCGCGACCAACCTGGCCCACGCCGAGGACGCCGATCCGCAACGCGACCGCGCCAGCATCCTGGCGATGCAGGGCGAGTACGCCGTGGATTTCGCCTTCGACGAGACCGTGCTGCTCAAGCCCGGCTACGCGCGCGCGTCGGCGATGCGCAGCGGCGCCAACGAAGTGGTGATCGTGGTCCAGGACAGCCCGCGCAAGGTGGTGCTGCAGCATCTGCTGGTCGACACCAAGAGCGGCCACGTGACCAAGCACTGGCGCCAGGACTGGAGCTACGAGGCGCCGCAGCGTTTCGAATTCAGCGCCGACCAGACCTGGCAGGTGCGCCCGCTCGCCGCCGCCACGACCCGTGGCGCCTGGACCCAATGCGTGTACGAAGTCAGCGATGCGCCGCGCTATTGCGGCACCGGCCGCTGGGACTACGCCGACGGCCACCCGACCTGGACCAGCGACCTGAGCTGGCGCCCGCTGCCGCGCCGCGAATACACCAAGCGCAGCGACTACAACGCGCTGGCGGTGATCAACCGGCACACGCTGACCCCGGCCGGCTGGTCCCACGAGCAGTTCAACACCAAGGTGCTGCGCAAGCCTGACGGCAGCCAGCAGCCGATCGCGCGCGAATTCGGCTTCAACGACTACGTCAAGACCAGCGATGTCGACTTCACCCCGGCCTACGCCTACTGGAAGGCGACCCAGGGCTATTGGGCCAGGGTGCGCGCGCACTGGGACGGGTTCCTCGGCAAGCCGCCGGGCGTGCACCTGAAGACCAGGCTCGATGGCATGGCGATGATCGTGCCGCTGTTCGAGCAGGCCGAGGCGGTGCAGCAGGGCAAGCCTGTGGCCGATGCGAAGATCGCCGCGCTGTTCGCGCAATGGGTGGAGCCGGCGCCCGCCGCGCGTTGAACGCCGCTGCCGGCGCAGCGCCAGGGTGGGACGGCGGCCGGGAGTGGCGCCGTCCCTTTTGCGGCACGCATCGCGCTGTGGCGCTGGCCTACAGGTCGGTCACCAGGTGGTAGCTCGAGCCCTTGCGCTCGGGCAAGGTGAAGATCCATGGAAAACCGACCGATACCCCGCTGAGGTCCAGCCACTGCGGATTGAACGACTCGATCAGGCCGCGCTGCCAGCAATGGCTGAGCTGGGAGATCTCGGCGGCGCGGAGCAATGCGGCCACTTCGTTCTCGCACTCCTCGTACCACACCGCAAGGATCGCGACCGGATCCTCTTTTTCTCCGCGCACGCTGTTGCGCTCGCGCAGGATTCTGCCCAATCCCTCGAGCGCCTGCAGCGTCGGTGCGGTGGCGATGTAGTACGGCCCGCTGCGGGTCTCGGCCATGATGCAGGCCAGGTGCGGCGTGTCATTGCGGGAGAGGGTGTCGCTCATCGGCCAAGCATGCTCTACGTGGGAATGGCGATTGTGCCGGCAAGCGGCGGCGCTTGCAGCCACCGTCTTGCGCGCGCTCGCCGCGCCGCTAACGGCGGCCGCCCTCCGTCGCCTGCGGGCACTGCGCGCTGCCATCGCCGCGCACGCTCAGTTCTCGCGCAGGGCCAGCGCCGGCGGCGTGCGCAGGATGCGGCGCGTGCCCGACCAGCCGGCGAGCAGGCTCAGCAGCACGCCGCCGACCCCGCCCAGCAGCAGCGCCGGCCACGGCGGCGACAGCGCCAGGTCGAACGCCTGCTTGGCCACGACCACGCCGATCGCGGCCGCCGCGCCGACCGCCAGCAGCGCCGCGAGCAGGCCGAGCGCGCCGAATTCCACCAGCACCGCGCCGCGCAACTGGCCGCGGCGCGCGCCCAGCGTGCGCAGCACCGCGCTGTCGTAGCGGCGCTCGCCGGCGGTGGCCTGCAGCGCCGCCAGCAACACCAGCACGCCGGCCAGCAGGCTGAAGCCCATCACCAGCTGCACCGCCTGCGCCACCTGGTCGATCACCTCGCGCACCCGCCCCAGGATCGCGTCGATGTCCAGCAGCGACACGTTCGGATAGCTGCGGCTGAGGCCGCTCAACTGCGCCGCCGAACCGCGCGGCAGGTGGAACGCGGAGATCAGGTTGTACGGCGCGTCCTGCACCGCGCCAGCGTTGAGCAACAGGAAGAAATTGACCCGGAACGAATCCCAATCGGCCTTGCGCACGTTGGTCACGGTGAAACTGCGCTGCTGCTCGCCGAGCAGCAGGGTGATGCGGTCGCCGAGCTTGAGGCCGTAGCGCTGCGCCCAGGCTTGCTCCACCGAGGCTTCCGCCGCGGTGCTGTCGGCAGCCCAGAAACGCCCGGACAACAACTGATTGGCGGCGGGGAACTCATGCCGCCAGGAAAAGTTGATCGGCCGATCGGCGCCATCGCCGTCGTCCTCCGGGCCTTGCTCCTGGTGCTGCGGCGGCTTGCCGTTGATCGCCACCAGCTTGCCGGTGCTGAACGGCTCCACCGCCGCGTCGGTGACGCCCAGCCCGCGCAGCGCGCCGAGCACGTGCTCGGCCTGGTCGGGCTGGATGTTCATCAGGAAGTAGTTCGGCGTGTCCGCCGGCAGCCGGTCGCGCCATTGGCCGAGCAGGCCGGGGCCGATCACCGCCAGCAGCAGCAACGCGCATAGCGACAGCGACAGCCCGACCAGTTGCACCACGCTCAGCGCGCGGCGCCGGGTCAGCGCGGCCAGGCCCAGCTTCCACGGCCCGCGCAGGCGTGATTGCAGTCGCCGCAGCAGCACCAGCAGCAGGCTGCCGACTGCCGCGGCGAGCGCGGCCAGCAGGGTCAGTCCGCCCAGCACCCAGGCCGCGAGCACGCCGTCGCCGGTGGCGTACACCGCCAGCACCACGGTGGCAACCAGCGCGGCGGCGTAGACCAGCAGCGAGGTCGGCGGCAGCGCGGCGAAGCTGCGGTTGAGCACGCGCATCGGTGGCACGTCGCGCAGCCGCAGCAGCGGCGGCAGGCCGAAGCCGAGCAGCAGCAACAGGCCGATGCCGGCGCCGGCTAGCGCCGGGGTCGCCTGCGGCAGCGGCAGCCGGTTCGGGATCAGGCTGCCCAGCGCTTCGACCAGGCCGATCTGCGCCAGCATGCCCAGGCCCACGCCGAGCGCGCAGGCGGGAATCGCCAGTAGCAGCAACTGCAGCGCCAGTGCGCCGAGGATGTCGCGCTGGCGCGCGCCCAGGCAGCGCAGCACCGCGACCGTGTCGATGCGGCGCAGCGCGAAGCGGTTGGCGGCCAGCGCGGTGGCGACGCCGGCCAGCAGCACCGCCAGCAACGCGGTCAGCGCCAGGAAGCGGCCGGCGCGGTCGAACGCGCCGCGCACGCCGCGCTGGGTGTCCTCGATGCCGACCAGGCGGAACGCCTTGGCGCGCGGCGCCAGCCACTCGCGCAGCGCAGCGATCTCGCCCGGCGCGCCGGCGATCATCAACCGGTACGAGGCGCGGCTGCCGGGGCCGAGCAAGCCGGCGGCATCGACGTCGGCGCGGTTGACCAACAGCGGCGGCGACAGCTGCATCAGCTCGCCCGACGCATCCGGCTCGGCGCGCAGCACCCGGGTCACGCGCAGCGTGCCGGCGCCGAATTCCAGGTCGTCGCCGAGCTTCAGTCCCAGCGCCTCGAGCAGGCGCGGATCGGCATAGGCCTGGCCGCGCGGCGGCGGGCCGGCGCGCTCGCTGCCGGCGCCGACGGTGTCGCGCGCGACCAACAGTTCGCCGCGCAACGGATAGCCGACGTCGACCGCCTTGATGTTGGCCATCTGGCTGGCATCGCCATGGAACAGCACGCTGGGGAAGCTGACCAGGCGCGTGTGGCGCAGGCCGCGCCGTTGCGCCTCCGCGGCGAACGCGGCGGGGATGTCCTGGCGCCCGGTGACGCCGAGGTCGCCGCCGATGACCTCGGCGGCGCTGCCGGTCAGCGCCAGGGTGACGCGATCGACCAGGGTGCCGACCGCGGTCATCACCGCCACGCCCAGCACCAGCGCGGCGAACACGGTCAGCAGGTCGCCGGCGAACAGCTCGCGGCGCAGCGCGCGTGCGGCGTGGCGCAGTACGTTCATGCGTCGGCCACCGCTTCGGCATGGCGCAGGCGCCCGCGGTCGAGCCGGTAGCGGCGTTCGCAACGCTGCGCCAGGCGCAGGTCGTGGGTGACCAGCACCAGGGTGGTGTCGCTACCGGCGTTGAGCGCGAACAGCAGGTCGCTGATCTGTTGCCCGGTGGCCTGGTCGAGGCTGCCGGTGGGTTCGTCGGCGAACAGGATGCGTGGCCGCGCCACGAACGCGCGCGCCAGCGCCACGCGCTGCTGCTCGCCGCCGGACAGCTGCCGCGGGTAGTGCCGCGCCCGCGCGGTCAGGCCGACCGCCTCCAGCACTTCGCGCACCCGCGCCGGATCCTCGCGCCCAGCCAGTTCCAGCGGCAGCGCAATGTTTTCGGCGGCGGTCAGCGACGGCAGCAGATGGAAGCTCTGGAACACGAAACCGACCGCGCGCGCGCGCAAGGCGGCGCGCGCCTCCTCGTCCAGCGCGTTGAGCGATTGCCCGGCGAGCACGATCTCGCCGCGCGTGGGCAGGTCCAGCCCGGCGAGCAGGCCGAGCAGGGTGGTCTTGCCGGAGCCGGAGGCGCCGACGATGGCGACGCTGTCGCCTTCACCGATGGTCAATCCGACCTTATCGAGAATGTGGACCGTACCCTCCGGTCCGCTGACGGATTTGCCGACATCGCGTACGTCGATCGCGATGCCGGTGCGGGGAGTGGGGGCCAGACTGTCGATGAGGAAATCTCCGGATGCGTGGCAACGATACGAAAGGAACGCCTGCCTGGACGCGCAGCGCCTGGCTCTTGGCCTGTCTGGCATGGTGTCTGCTGCTGCCCGCCATCGCCTGTGCCAAAGGTGCGGCGGGGCCGGTGCTGGTAGTCGGCGACAGCCTCAGCGCTGCGCACAACATTCCGCTCCAGTCTGGCTGGGTGGCGCTGCTGGAGCGCCGCCTGCAACAACAGATGCAGGCGCCACCGGCGGTCGTCAACGCCAGCATCAGCGGCGAGACCTCTTCTGGCGCGCTGACCCGGCTGCCGGCGCTGCTGCAGAAACACCACCCGGCGGTGGTGGTGATCGAACTCGGCGGCAACGACGCGCTGCGCGGGCTGACCCCGGCGGAACTGCGCGGCAATCTGGAGAAGATGATCGTGCTCAGCCGTGATGCCGGCGCGAAGGTGCTGTTGCTGGGGATCGACGTGCCACCGAACTACGGGCCGGCGTACCGGCAGCGGCTGCGCGCGGTCTACGCCGACCTGGCCAGGCAGTACCAGACCGGGCTGCTGCCGTTCCTGCTGGAGGGCGTGGCGCTGAACCCGGCGCTGATGCAGGACGACGGCCTGCATCCCACCGCCGCCGGCCAGCCGAAGCTGCTGGAGAATGTGTGGCCCAAGCTCAAGCCCTTGATCGGCGGCTGATTTTGCGCTGGTCATGCATATGAAGCATTCTTCACGCGATCACCACCGGGCTTCCGGCATGTTTCACAAAGCTGAAGACTGAGGAAGCTCTATGCGTCAGACCAAGGAAACCTCCGGACTCGTTCTGGTCGTCGAGGACAACCGCAACATCTCCGAGATGATCGGTGAATATCTGGAAGGCCGCGGATTCGAAGTGGATTACGCCTGCGATGGCCTGGACGGCTACCGTCTGGCCGCGGAGAACAGCTACGACGTGGTGGTGCTGGACCTGATGCTGCCACGCCTGGACGGCATCGAGGTATGCCGCCGTCTGCGCAACGACGCGCGCAAGTCCACGCCGGTGCTGATGCTGACCGCGCGCGACACGCTTGACGACAAGCTCACCGGGCTTGGCTTCGGCGCCGACGACTACCTGACCAAGCCGTTCGCGATCCAGGAACTGGAAGCGCGGCTGCGTGCGCTGATCCGCCGCGAGCGCCGCCAGGTGGGCTCGGAAGTGCTGAAAGTGGCCGACCTGGTGCTGGACCCGGTGAGCATGCGTGCGACCCGCGCCGGCACCGAACTGCAGCTGTCGCCGATCGGCCTGCGCCTGCTGACCATCCTGATGCGCGAGTCGCCGCGGGTGGTTACCCGCCAGGAGATCGAGCGCGAGATCTGGGGCAATGGCCTGCCCGACTCGGACACGCTGCGCAGCCATCTTTACAACCTGCGCAAGATCATCGACAAGCCGTTCGACCGGCCGTTGCTGCACACCGTGCAGAGCGCCGGTTACCGCATCGCCGACATCGCCCAGCCGATGAGCTGAGCGGTACTCGCGTTCGTGCCCAGCAGGCCCCGGAAACGGAGTCTGCTTGCACGGCGGATTTACGATCCGCCCTTCTATAATCGTGGCAAAAAGAAACGGAAGCTTTAATGCCGCACGGTCTGCCGCGCAAAATCCGCCTTGCCTTGATCGCCCGGATCCTGTTCGCGGCCTGCATCGTTGCATTGGGCAGCTACCTGGTCGTGGCGGTCGTGCAGCACTCGCTGGTCGGATCGGTGATGCGCGAGGAAGCGGCGCACTACTGGCGCCTGCACGCGCAGTCGCCGGCGCAGCCGCCGCCCAACAGCCACACCTTGCGCGGTTATCTGGTGCCGGCCGGGCAATCGGATGCGGCGGTGCCAGCGGAGTTGCGCGGCCTTGAGCCTGGCCTGCACGAGAACCGCCCCGGCGGCGAAATGGTGCTGGTCGACGAGACCAAGGCCGGGCGCCTGTACCTGGTGTTCCTGCGCGCGCAGGCGCAGCGCCTGGCGTTCTGGTTCGGCATCGTGCCGGCGCTGCTGACCCTGATCGCGGTGGTGGTGGTGGGATGGCTGACCCACCACGCCTCGCGGCGCCTGCTGTCGCCGGTGAACTGGCTGGCGCGGCGCGTCTCGCAATGGGACCCGCGGCATCCGTCCACCGCCGATCTGGCGCCGGAAAACCTGCCGGCCGACGTGCAGGGCGAATCGCGGCAACTGGCCGCGGCCTTGCACTCACTGGCCCTGCGCGTCACCGATCACGTCTCGCGCGAGCGCAACTTCACCCGCGACGCCAGCCATGAGCTGCGCACGCCGCTGACCGTGATCCGCGTCGCCAGTGACATCGCCATGACCGATCCGGACCTGTCGCCGCGGCTGAGCCGCAGCCTGCAGCGCATCCAGCGCGCCGGCCGCGACATGGAAGCGGTGATCGACGCGTTCCTGATCTTGGCGCGCGAGGCAGACGTGGTGCCGCAGAGCGAGACCTTCGAGGTCGCCGACGTGGTCGAGTACGAGGCCGAGAACGCGCGCGAACTGCTGGCCGGCAAACCGGTGACGCTGCGCGTCAGCGTCGTCGCCGCCACGCGCCTGCATGCGCCGCCGCGGGTGCTGCATGTGGTGGTCAGCAACCTGCTGCGCAACGCTTGCAGCTATACCGACGCGGGCAGCATCGAGGTCGAGGTCGGCAGCGACCGCATCAGCATCCGCGATACCGGCATCGGCATGTCCAGCGAAGCGCTGCAGCGCGCGTTCGAGCCGTTCTTCCGCGCCGAACCGGACCGCCCGCAGGGCACCGGGCTGGGCCTGTCGATCGTGCGCCGGCTGTGCGAGCGCTTTGGCTGGCGGATCGGGCTGGAAAGCGCACAAGGCGGCGGCACCACCGCCACCGTGCGCTTCGACCCGGTCAAGTGAACGGCCGGATCGCCTGAAGCCGCATCGCCTGAAACGGCGGGCGTGCTCAGCGCGTCAGGTACGGCCGCACGATGTCGCGCCACAGCGCATAGCCGGCGGGGTTCATGTGCAGACGGTCCGGGCCGAACAGTTCGCCGCGCGGTTGCCCGTCGGCGCCAAGCATCGGCGTGTACACGTCGATGAAGTCCACCCGCTTCAGCCCTGCGGCCGCCTTGTGGATCAGCGCATTGGCGTCGGCCACCTGCGGCAGCAGCGCCGCGCGCGCCGGACTGGGTTTGATCGAGAGGTAGGCGATGCGGGTAGCGGGCAGGTCGCGGCGCACCCGCGCCACGAAGACCAGGAAGTCTTCGCGCAACTGCTGCGGGCTGCGGCCGCTGTTGAGGTCGTTGTCGCCGGCGTAGAACACGATCAGGCGCGGCCGGTACGGCACCACGATGCGGTCGGCGTACCAGGTGCTGTCGCGGATCTCCGAGCCGCCGAAGCCGCGGTTGAGCGTGTCCACACCCGGGAAATCGCTGGCCAGCGAGGTCCACAAGCGGATCGAGGAACTGCCGACGAACAGCACGCCGCCATGCTTGGGCGGATGCGCGGCGTCGGCCTGAGCGAAGCGCTGCATGTCCTGTTCCCAGTCAGGACTGGAGACTTGTTCGGGGATCTTCGGTGCGGCGGCAATCGCCAGGGCCGAATGCAGGCCCAGCAGGAATATGCAGGTGGCGAGCAGCGCGGCGCGTAACGGCGAACGGGACATGAAGCAGCTCCAAACGACGATCGAGCTTCGATGGTGCCGCAGGCACCGCGCCGCAGGCAAATCCGTTGCCGGCGGCGGCCTGGCTCGGCGGCGAACGGGGGCTTGTGGCAAAATTGGCGCCTACCCCGCTTTGCCATCGCCCATGACCGTTCCCTTCCGGCCGTCGCCGTCGCGTTTCCGTACCGCAGGTCGGGCTTGATCCATGGCCGACCAATTCGGGCACCTGCCGCGCGGGCCGCGCCGGATGCTGATGGCGCTGCGCTGGTCCTACCAGGGGCTGCGCGCGGCCTGGCTGCACGAGTCTTCGTTCCGGCTGGAGGTGTGTCTGTTCGTGTTGCTGGCGCCGCTGGCGCTGTGGCTGGGGCAGGGACCGGTACAGCAGGCGCTGATGATCGGCTCGCTGCTGCTGGTGCTGGCAGTGGAGTTGCTCAATTCCGCGATCGAGGCGGTGATCGAGCGCTACGGGCCCGAGCACCACGAACTGGCCGGCCGCGCCAAGGACATGGGCTCGGCCGCGGTGTTGCTGATGCTGGCCAATGTCGTGCTGTGCTGGGGGCTGATCCTGCTGCCGCGCCTGCTGTGACGTGCGCCTGTCTTTATTTACCGTTATAAGGATTCGACCCCATGGCTTTCGAGTTTCTCGCCGATCCCAACACCTGGCTGACGCTGCTGACGCTGAGCGCGTTGGAAATCGTGCTGGGCATCGACAACCTGGTGTTCATCTCCATCGCGGTGGGCAAGCTGCCCGAGGCGCAACGCCCGGCGGCGCGCAAGTTCGGCATCGCGGTGGCGTGTCTGACCCGTATTGCGCTGCTGGTGTCGCTGGCGTTCCTGGCGCGGATGCAGGGCGAGCTGTTCAGCGTCGCCGGCATGGGCATCTCGGTGCGCGACCTGGTGCTGATCGTCGGCGGCGTGTTCCTGCTGGTAAAGGGCACGATGGAGATCCGCGAGATGATCACCGGCGGCGAAGACGCCGATCCGACCACCAGCAAGGCCTCGGGCGTGTTCTGGATGGTGATCGCGCAGATCGCGGTGATCGACATCGTGTTCTCGCTGGATTCGGTGATCACCGCGGTCGGCATGGCCCAGCACATCCCGGTGATGGTGGCGGCGGTGCTGCTGGCGGTGGCGGTGATGCTGCTGGCGGCCAACCCGCTGGGCCGCTTCATTGACGCCAACCCGACGGTGAAGATGCTGGCGCTGGCGTTCATCCTGATGATCGGCGTGGTGCTGATCCTGGACGGCCTGGACGTGCACGTGCCCAAGCCCTACATCTACACGGCGATGGGCTTCTCGGTGCTGGTGGAGTGGCTGAACCTGCTGATGCGCCGCCGTGCCGCTGCGCACCACGTGCCCGGTGCCGGCCAGTGGTGAACGGCTGACCGCTTCGCGGCTGCGTTTTCACGGGGGGCGTGGCAAGCTGCGCCCTGTCTTTACCCCGGAGAGCGCCATGCGCCTGTTGTCCCGCTCGTTGTTGCTCGCCGCCGTCGCGGTGCTGTTGTCCGGTTGCGGCTACAACGCGATCCAGCAGAAGGACGAGGCGGTCAAGGCCGGCTGGTCCGAGGTCCTGAACCAGTACAAGCGCCGCGCCGACCTGATCCCGAACCTGGTCAATACGGTCAAGGGCTATGCCGACCAGGAGCGGCAAGTGCTGACCGACGTGACCAATGCGCGTGCGCGGGTCGGCCAGGTCCAGGTCAACGCCGATGATGCGGCCTCATTGCAGCAGTTCCAGCAGGCGCAGGGCCAGCTGTCCAGCGCGCTGTCGCGGTTGCTGGTGGTCACCGAGAACTATCCCAACCTCAAGTCCGACCAGTCGTTTCGCGACCTGCAGGCGCAGCTGGAAGGCACCGAGAACCGCATCACCGTGGCCCGCGGCCGCTACATCCAGGCGGTGCAGGACTACAACACCTACATCCGCTCGTTCCCGCAGGTGATCACCTCGAAGATCTTCGGCTACAAGGAAAAGCCGAATTTCTCCGTAGCCAACGAGGCGCAGATCTCCGAGGCGCCGGCGGTGAATTTCGGTGGCCAGCCGGCGCCGCCCAAGCCGCAGCCGGCGCCGGCCCAGTAAGCGTCGCGCGCCACGCGGCGGCATGCTGCCACCGCTGGCGCGCCGCCTCTGTGCTTTCTTCCCTTCGATGCCGCCGCGCGATTGCGTCGGCAGGAGTCTGCAATGCGTGATGCGATCACCCGCCAGCGCCCTGCGCGCCGCGGCCGGCGTGCCTGGATCGGAGCGCTGCTGCTGGCGCTGCTGCCGCTGCTGGCCTGGGCGCAGGCCAGCAGCGAGGCGCCGATCCCGCCGTTGGACACGCCGGTGGTCGATACCACCGGCACCCTGCAGCCGACCCAGCGCCTCGCGCTGGAGCAGCAGGCGGTGCAACTGCAACAACGCAAGGGCAGCCAGCTGCAGGTGCTGGTGGTCGCCAGCACCGCGCCGGAGACGATCGAGCAGTACACCCAGCGAGTGTTCGACACGTGGAAGATCGGCCGCAAGGGCGTGGACGACGGCGTGTTGCTGGTGGTGGCCAAGGACGACCGGCGCGTGCGCATCCAGCCCGGCTATGGCCTGGAAGGGGCGATTCCCGACGCCACCGCCAACCGCATCATCCAGGAGTACCTGGCACCGCGGTTCCGCGCCGGCGACTACAGCGGAGGCATCGCCGAGGCCACGGCGATGCTGGTCAAGCTGATCGACGGCGAGCAGCTGCCGGCGCCGGTGAGCACGCATGCGTCCGACTCGCGGTCCAACGGCAAGCTGCCGTTGGGCTTCTTCGCCGGCCTGTTCGCCGCCTTCGTCGCGCAACTGCTGTTTGCACGCGCGCCGCGGCCGCTGCGCGGGGTGCTGGCGGCACTCGCCGGCGGCGGCGTGGGCCTGTTGCTGAGTCTGTCGCTGTTCGTCGCCGCGCTGACCGGCGCGATCGGGTTGGTGCTGGGACTGCTGTCGGGCGTCTCTCCCGGCCGCTCCGCCGGTGGCGGTGGTTGGGGGGGAGGCGGCTGGGGCGGCGGCGGTTTCGGTGGCGGCTTCGGCGGCTTCGGTGGTGGTGGTGGTGGCTTCGGCGGCGGTGGAGACGGCGGTTGGGGCGGTGGCGGCGGCAGTTCGGGAGGCGGTGGCGCCTCCGGGAGTTGGTGATGCGGCTGCTCCGTCATCTGTGCGCGCCGGCAGCGCGCAGGCTGTTCCCCAACACCAGCCTGGAGCGCATCGGCGCGGCGATCGCCGACGGCGAACGGCTGCACCGCGGCCAGGTGATGTTCGCGGTCGAATCGGCGCTGGCGCCGGCGGCGCTGCTGCGCGGCATGGCGCCGCGCACGCGCGCCGAACAGGCCTTCGCGCAGTTGCGCGCCTGGGACACCGAGGCCAACAACGGCGTTCTGATCTACCTGCTGCTGGCCGACCATCGGATCGAGATCGTGGCCGACCGCGGCCTGCGCGGGCGTGTGGACGAAGCGCAATGGCGCGACGTCTGCGCGCTGATCGAGCGCGACATGCGTGCCGGCCAGCCCGAGCAGGCGGTGATCGCCGGAGTGGCGGCGGTGTCGGCCTTGCTGGTCACGCATTTCCCTGCGCAGCCAGGCCAGGCCGAGTCCGATGAATTGCCGAACATGCCGCAACTGCTGGATTGAGCGCCGCCGCGGCATGACGCGCTGCGATGCGGGTCGCGCTGGCCCATAGATGAAGCCTAGCGCCGTTCAAATCGACCAAGACCACGGTAGCAGCCGGAGCCGATGGCAGACGCTTGCGCTTGCCAGCAGATGAAGGAGAGCACCGTTCAAGTCGACCAAGACCACGGTAGCAGCCGGAGCCGATGGCAGACGCTTGCGCCTGCCGGCAGATGAAGGAGAGCACCGTTCAAGTCGACCAAGACCACGGTAGTGACCGGCGCCGATGGCAGACGCTTGCGCCTGCCGGCAGATGAAGGAGAGCACCGTTCAAGTCGACCAAGACCATGGTAGTGACCGGCGCCGGTGGCAGACGCTTGCGCCTGCCGGCAGATGAAGGAGAGCACCGTTCAAGTCGACCAAGACCATGGTAGTGACCGGCGCCGGTGGCAGACGCTTGCGCCTGCCGGCAGATGAAGGAGAGCACCGTTCAAGTCGACCAAGACCATGGTAGTGACCGGCGCCGGTGGCAGAATAGGCGACCCTCGCCCTCCGGCCGACGCTCCCCGCATGACCTATCTCCACCAGATCGATCCCATCGCCTTCTCGCTCGGCCCGGTGAAGGTGCACTGGTACGGGCTGATGTACCTGGCCGCCTTCGCTTCGGCCTGGTGGCTGGGCCGGCTGCGCATCCGTGCCGGCCGCCTGCCCGGCGTGGACATGGACGGGTTTTCCGACCTCCTGTTCTACGCGATGCTCGGCGTGGTGCTCGGCGGGCGCATCGGCTACATGCTGTTCTACGCGTTGCATGATTTCCTGGCCAACCCGCTGCTGATCTTCAAAGTCTGGGATGGCGGCATGAGCTTCCACGGTGGCCTGATCGGCGTGCTGGTGGCCGCGGCCTGGTGGTCGCGCAAGTCGCGCCTGCATTTCTTCGACACCATGGATTTCGTCGCGCCGCTGGTGCCGCTGGGGCTGGGCTTCGGCCGCGTCGGCAATTTCGTCGGCGGCGAGCTGTGGGGCAAGTTCACCAACGCCGGCTGGGGCGTGATCTTCCCGCGCGCGCCGGAGCTGCAGGACTGGCCGCTGGCGCAGATCCAGGCGCAGTACGCCAGCGGTGCGCTGGACAAGTTCGCGCGGCATCCCTCGCAGCTGTACGAGGTGGTGCTGGAGGGCCTGGTGATGTTCGTGGTGCTGTGGTCGTTCTCGCTGCGGCCGCGCGCGCGCTATGCGGTGTCGGGCCTGTTCGCGCTGCTGTACGGCGTGTTCCGCTTTGCGGTGGAGTTCGTGCGCGTGCCGGATGCGCCGATCGGCTACCTGGCGTTCCATTGGCTGACCATGGGCCAGATCCTGAGCACGCCGCTGATCCTGCTCGGCCTGTTCCTGCTATGGCGCTCGCGCCGTGCGCCCGTGTTGCAGCCAGCGCCGGTCGCAGTGGACGCCACGCCATGAAGGCCTACCTGGACCTGCTGTGCCACGTGCTTGAGCACGGCGCGGAGAAATCCGACCGCACCGGCACCGGCACGCGCAGCGTGTTCGGCTGGCAGATGCGTTTCGATCTCAACGCCGGCTTCCCGCTGGTGACCACCAAGAAGCTGCACCTGCGCTCGATCGTGCACGAGCTGCTGTGGTTCCTGAAGGGCGAAACCAATATCGCCTACCTCAAGGACAACAAGGTCAGCATCTGGGACGAGTGGGCCGATGCGCAAGGCGAACTCGGCCCGGTGTACGGCAAGCAATGGCGGCGCTGGACCGGCGCCGACGGCCGCGAAATCGACCAGATGCAATGGCTGGTGGATGAGATCAAGCGCAATCCCGATTCGCGGCGGCTGGTGATCAGCGCCTGGAACGTGGCGGAATTGCCGCAGATGGCGCTGATGCCGTGCCACAGCCTGTTCCAGTTCTACGTGGTCGACGGCAAGCTCAGCTGCCAGCTGTACCAGCGCAGCGGCGACATTTTCCTCGGCGTGCCGTTCAACATCGCCAGCTACGCGCTGCTGACCCACATGGTGGCGCAGGCCACCGGCCTGGGCGTCGGCGATTTCGTGCACACGCTGGGCGACGCGCACCTGTATTCGAACCACTTCGAGCAGGCGCGCGAACAGTTGGCGCGCACGCCGCGGCCGTTGCCGACGCTGCGCCTGAATCCTGACGTCACCGATCTGTTCGCGTTCACCTACGACGACATCGCGATCGAGGGCTACGACCCGCATCCGGCGATCAAGGCGCCGGTGGCGGTATGAGTAGCCGGGACTCGGGACTCGGGACTCAGGACTCGGAAAACGCAACAGTGGTGGTATCGGCGAGGACGGGGAGGGACGCGTCCCGCGCCCCGCGTCCCGAGTCCAGATTGATCCTGATCGCTGCGCTCGATCGCGGCAACGCCATCGGCCGCGACAACGATTTGCCGTGGCGCTTGCCGGACGATCTGAAGCGCTTCAAGGCGCTGACCCTGGGCAAGCCGGTGCTGATGGGGCGCAAGACCGCGCAGTCGCTGGGCCGAGCGCTGCCGGGGCGCTTGAATCTGGTGATGACGCGCTCCGGGCAGGTGCCGTTCGAGGGCATGCAGGCGGTCGCTTCGCTGCAGGCCGCGATCGAGGTGGCGCAGGCCAGCGGCGCCGAGGAGCTGTCGGTGATCGGCGGTGGCGACATCTTCGCGCTGGCCTTGCCGCACGCCGAGATGCTGTACCTGACCCATGTGGACACGCTGGTCGAAGGCGCCGATGCGCATTTCCCGGTGTTCGATCCGGTGCAGTGGGAGGTCGTGGCGCGGCAGGCGCACGCGGCCGATGTCAAGCATGCGCTGGCGTTCGAATTCGTGGATTACCGGCGCAGGCGTAGCGCGTCGTAGCGGATTGGGGTTGGCGACTGGTGATGCGTCGAGGGAGTCGATTGCCTGAGACCATCGGGATTTTCCCCCGCCGCAAGCGCCGCAGCAGTGCGGCCTTGCTTAGAGCATTTTCGACTGGGTATTTGCAGCCAGCGGAGTGTTGTGGGAGCGACTTCAGTCGCGACGGGCTTTACCGGTAGCGCCCGTCGCGACTGAAGTCGCTCCCACAAACAGCATCCATCGCGACCGAAATGCTTCAGACGGTTCTGTCAGTCTTGAGTGGGCGGCGGCGGTGTAGTGGCACCACCACCCGTACTGCGCCCACTGCCGGTTCTGCGCCGCGGCGGTCGCGCGCGCGGCACCGGCGGCGGTCCCTCAATCGGGCGTCCCGGCACCTGCACCACCTGCAGGTCTTCGCTGTCCAGGCGCAGCGCGGTGAGCTTGCCGCCCCACACCGCGCCGGTGTCGATCGCGTGCACGCCCTGGGTGATGGTCAGGCCCAGCGTGGACCAGTGGCCGCAGACGATCTTCAGGTCGCGCTCGACGCGGCCAGGCACCTCGAACCACGGATACAGGCCCTGCGCCTGGGTGCCCGGCGTGCCTTTCTCCTCGATCGCGATGCGCCCGCGCGGGGTGCAATAGCGGGCGCGGGTGAACAGGTTGATGATCGCGCGCGAGCGGTCGTAGCCGGTCAGTCCCGGCGACCAGGCTGGGCGGTCGCCGTACATGTTGCGGAACAGCTTGCGGTAGCCGCTGCCGTGCAGCTGCTGCTCGACCTCGCGCGCATGCTTCTCGGCCAGGGTGGTGGTCCACTTCGGCGCCAGCCCGGCGTGGATCATCATCCAGCCCAGTTCGCGGTCGGCGTGCAGCAGTTTCTGCATGCGCAGCCAGGTCAGCAGTTCGTCGCGGTCCTCGGCCAGCACGATGCGCTGCAGGTCCGGATTGACCTTGCGCTGTTCGTCCAGACTGCGCTCGCCGATCGCCAGCAGCGACAGGTCGTGGTTGCCCAACACCACCACGCTGTGTGCGCGCAACGAGTGCACCAGGCGCAAGGTTTCCAGCGACTGCCCGCCGCGGTTGACCAGGTCGCCGCAGAACCACAGCCGGTCCACCGCCGGATCGAAGCGGATCTTTTCCAGCAGCCGCTGGGTGATGTCGTAGCAACCCTGCAGGTCGCCGATGGCCCACACGCTCATGCCGATGCCATCAGTGCAGGGTCCGCGGCATGGTCAGCACGAACGGCGCGACCGGCGCGACGAAATGGGTGCCGTCGTCGGCTTCCATGTCGTAGTGGCCGCGCATCGTGCCGTGCTCGGTTTCCAGCATCAGCCCGGAGGTGTAGCGGAAGTCCTCGCCGGGACGCAGTCGCGGCTGTTCGCCGACCACGCCGTCGCCGTCCACGCGCTCCACGCGGCCGTTGCCGTCGGTGATTTCCCAGTGCCGGGCGATCAAACGCGCGGCGACGCGGCCGCGGTTGTGGATGCGGATCGTGTAGGCGAACGCGTAGCGTCCGTCCTCCGGCGCCGATTGGTCGTCGAGGAACCGGGGCGACACTTCGACCTCGATCCGATAGGGGGCATCATCGTTCATGCCACACAGTGTAAGCAAAGCCGGCGCAGGAATGGACGGCGCGCTGTCTACGAGCGCACTGCAGACAGCGCGCGCTGCGGCCGCTGCGCGTGGTGACGCGTGGCCTTGGCCGGTCGCGCACTGCGATCTGCGCCCGCGCTGCTGCGATGTTCGTGCTGTGGCGTGCGCCTGGCGCGGATGGATGCGGATCGCGCTGCGACGCGCCGACCCGGCGGGACTCAGGCCTGCGCCACGTTGGCCAGGCGCACGAAATCGGCGACTTCCAGCTGCTCGGCGCGCGCATCCGGGCGGACCCCGGCGGCCTCGAACTGTGCCGCGTCGCAGACCCCGCCCAGCGCATTGCGCAAGGTCTTGCGGCGTTGCCCGAACGCTGCGCGCACCACGTCGGCGAAGCGCCGCCGGTCGGCGATGCCGATGTCCTGCGGCGCATGCGGCACCAGCCGCACCACCGCCGAATCGACCTTCGGCGGCGGCCGGAACGCGCCCGGCGGCACCACGAACAGCGAGGTCACTTCGCAATACGCCTGCAGCATCACGCTGAGCCGGCCATAGACCTTGCTGCCCGGACCGGCAGCCATGCGATCGACCACTTCCTTCTGCAGCATGAAGTGCATGTCGGCAATCGCCGCGGCGTGGTCCAGCGCATGGAACAGGATCGGCGAGGAGATGTTGTAGGGCAGGTTGCCGACCAGACGGATGCGGCCGGCTCCGGCCAGTTCGGCGAAATCCACCGACAGCACGTCGCGGTTGAGGATGGTCAGTGCGCCGACCCCTTCCGCCGCGGCAGTCAGGGGCGCGATCAGGTCGCGGTCGAATTCGATCACGGTCAGACGGCCGTGGCGGCGCAGCAGCGGGAAGGTGATCGCGCCCTGGCCGGGGCCGATCTCGACCAGCAGCTCGTCCGGCTTGAGGTTGACCGCACGCACGATGCTGTCGATGTAGTGGCGGTCGCTGAGGAAATGCTGGCCAAGCGATTTCTTGGCCGGGGCGCTGAAGCCGGAATAGGAAGTCATGCGGGCATCTTATCTGGATGGGGGACGAAGGCGCGCGCTGCCCTGCAGGAGCGGCTTCAGCCGGGACCGGGACTAGCGGATAGCGCCTGTCGCGGCTGAAGTGGCCTACAGAAGCGGGCTCCTACAGAAGCGGGCTGCGTGCGGCCAATTGCGCGCATTGCGCGACCGCGGCGAACAGGCTGGACGGGTCGGCGATGCCGCGCCCGGCCAGCTCCAGCGCGGTGCCGTGATCGACCGCCACGCGCGGGTAGGGCAGGCCCAGGGTCAGGTTCACCGCCCGCTCGAAGCCGCTGTACTTGAGCACCGGCAGGCCCTGGTCGTGGTACATCGCCAGCACCGTATCGACACCGGCCAGTTTCTGCGGGAGGAACGCGGTGTCGGCCGGCAGCGGGCCGAGCAGGCGCATGCCTTCGCCACGCAAGGCGTCGAGGACCGGCGCCATCACCTCGATTTCCTCGCGGCCCAGATGCCCGTCCTCGCCGGCATGCGGGTTCAGCCCGAGCACCGCGATGACCGGCGCGGCGATGCCGAAGTCGCTGCGCAACGCGGCGTGGACGATGCGCAGGCAGCGTTCCAGCAATGCCGGGGTCAGCGCATCGGCGACCGCGCGCAACGGCAGGTGGGTGGTGGCCAGGGCCACGCGCACGATGTCGTTGGCCAGCATCATCACCACCTCGCATCCGGCGTGGCGGGCGAGCAGTTCGGTGGTGCCGGTGTAGGCGATGCCGCCGGCGTTGATCGCCGCCTTGTGCACCGGGCCGGTGACCAGGCCGGCCAGTTCGCCGCGCAGGCAGGCGTCGGCGGCCTGGGTCAGCGCGTCGATCACCGCGGCGGCATTGGCCGGTTCGGTATGGCCGAAGCGGCTCGGCAGCGCGTTGCGCACCGGGCGCAGGCGCAGGTCGCCGGGTGCAAGGGCCGGGGTGGAGTCGGGCAGCAGCTGCAATGGCAGCGACAGCGCCGCCGCGGCGGCGCGCAAGCTATCGGGATCGGCGAAGGCCAGCAGTTGGCAGTCGCGTCGCGGCTGTTGCGCCAGCCGCACGCACAGTTCCGGGCCGATCCCGGCCGGCTCGCCCGGCACCAGCGCGAGCGGGGGCAGCACGGCTTACTTCTTGGCGGCGGCCGGTGCCGGAGTTGCCGCCGGCGCGGTGGCGTCGGCCGCAGGCGCAGCGGCGCTCTCGGCACCGCCGACGCGCAGGTTCACATAGGCTTCGCCGCGCATTTCCTGCAGGAAGCGGTTGTACTCTTCTTCCAGCTTGCGGCGGCCGATGGTCTCGCGGACCTGGGCGCGCTGGCTGTCGCTGGTCACGTCGGTCTGGCGCGTGGCCACGCGCTGCACGATGTGCCAGCCGGCCTCGGTGCGGAACGGCTGCGAGATCTGGTTGTCGCTCAGGCCTTCGATCTGGTGGCCGAAGTCCGGGCCGAACGCGTCGACCGGGAACCAGCCCAGGTCGCCGCCCTGGCCACGGCTGTTGGCGTCGTCGGACGACTCCTTGGCCACGGCCTGGAAGTCGGCACCGCCGGCGATGCGCGCGCGCAGGGTCTCGATCTTGGCCTTGGCGGCGGCGTCGGGCTGCGCTTCGTTGACCCGGATCAGGATGTGGCGGGCGTGGTACTCGGTAACCGTCTTCTTTTCCGGGTTGGCCGAGGCATCGCGGATCTCGACCAGCTTCAGCAACTGGAAGCCGCTGGGGCCGCGCAGCGGGCCGGCGACCTGGCCCGGCTTCATGTCGCGGATCAGCTGCGCGAAGGCGTTGGGAATCTCGTCCAGGCTGCGCCAGCCGAGGTCGCCGCCTTCCAGCGCGTTGGGGCTGTCGGAATAACGCACCGCGGCGGCGCCGAAATCGATCTCGCCCTTGTCGATCAGGCTCTTGACCCCGTCGATCTTGCCCTGCCCGGTCTTGATCTGGTCGGCGGTGGCGCCTTCCGGCAGGCCGACCAGGATGTGCGCCAGGTGGTACTGGGCGCCGGTGGTGGCCTGTTGCGCCAGCGCCGCGTCCACTTCGCTCTCGCTGACGTTGATGCGGCTTTGCGCGAAGCTCTGGCGCAGGCGCTGCACGGTGATCTCGTCGCGTACCGAGTTGCGGAAATCGTCGAACGCCATGCCGTCGGCGGCAAGCTTCTTGCGCAGGCCGTCCACATCGGTGCCGTTCTGCTGGGCGATGCTGCCGATGGCGCGGTTCAGTTCGTCGTCGCCGACGCGGATGCCGGTGCTGTTGGCGCGTGCGACCTGCAGCTTGACCAGCACCAGGCGCTCGAGCACTTGGCGTTGCAGCACGTTGTCCGGCGGCAGCTGCGCTTCGCGGCCGGCATACTGCCCCTTCACGTTGTGAACGGCACGATCCAGTTCGCTCTGCAGCACGACATCCTCGTCGACGACCGCAGCGATGCGGTCCAGCGGTTGGGTTTGTTGCGCGGCGGCCGGAGCGGACACGCCGGCGATCGCCAGCAAGGTGGCGAGGAAAGTAGAAAGGGTATTGGTCATGGAATCAGGTTCGGATCGTAAGCGTCCGGATCGGTCGTGGTGTTGCTGGGCGGGACCAAGTACAGGTCGTCGCGGTTGTAGCCGAGAATAGCACGGCGCAGAACGCGGTCCGTGTCCTGGCCAAGCGAGGAAAGTCCCTTCAGCACGAACTCGACCTGGAACGCGGTGTCCAGATCGCCTTCGCGGTTGCGCACATAGCGCCGCGCCAGTGCGCGCACGGCCAGGCAGCAGCTGTCCCACTGCACGCCGGCGATGATTTCCAGCGGCTTGCTGTCTTGCAGCGAATAGTAGTGGCGGCCGACCAGGCTCCAGGTGGGGTTGATCGGGTACAGCACCGACACGTCGGTCTGCTCCAGCAGGTCGCGGCGGAAGCGGTAGCTGACGTTGATGATGCCGTCGCCGGGCAGCAGGTAACGGGTGCGGAAGCTGGCCAGGTCCTTGCGCCGGTACTTGGGATCCCACTGGTAGGTGGCGCCCATCGTCCAGCGGTCGTTGAGCATGTAGTTGGCGTCGGCGATCCATGCCGACTTGCCCTGCTGGATGCTGGTGTTGCTGCCGGGCAGACTGATCCTGGAATCGTTGAAGTACAGGATCTGGCCAACGCTGACCGACAGCTTCTCCTTGCCGTCGTCCTGGCGCAGCAGGCGCGAGCTCAGCGCCAGGGTCATCTGGTTGGCGTCGTTCTGGCGATCGGCGCCGGTATAGCGCGAATCGCGGAACAGCTGGCCCCAGCTGAAGGTGAATTCGCGCGTGTCGAAGATCGGCAGGTCGTCCTGGTTGCGGTACGGCGTGTACAGATAGAACAGCCGCGGTTCCAGGGTCTGCAGGTAGCTGGTGTCGCCGAACTTGGCGTCGCGGTCGAAGTACAGGCCGGCATCGACGGTGGTGATCGGCAGGCTGCGCGTGGGCGAGGTGTCGCCGCCCAGCGTCGCGGCCAGATCCTTGTCCAATTGGTAGGCGGTGTAGCGCCAGGCGACGGTCGGCTTGAGGAACCAGGCGGCGCCGGCCAGCGGCATCGACAGATAGGGCTTGAGATCCAGGCGGATGCCGCCGGGCTTGTCTGTTGTCACCCCGGTACGTTCGTAAGTGCCGTCCGTTCTTTTTTCATGCACGTCGTCGTGCACGAAGCGCGCCGCTTCGCTGTAGACGCCGGCTTCGAAGTAGTTGCCGAACGCGTGGTCCCAGTTGAAGAAGGCGCGCGGCTGGCGGTTGTACGGCAGCGCGTCCTCGGTCAGGGTGTAGTCGGTCAGCTGCCAGCGATCGGCCATCAGGCCGGCAGTCCAGGTCTCTCCGGTGCCGTAGACGCCGACCGTGCTCTGCAGGTTGGACACCGAGTTGCCGAGCAGGCGTCTGGAGAAGTCCTCCGTGTAGCGCTCGTCGCTGACCCAGGCTACCGAAGCGCGCGCCTGCCAGTGCGAATCCAGGTTGTGGTAACCCTGGTATTCGAACTTGCCGCGGTCCTTGTCGCGCAACCGGTCGTCCGGCATGTACGTTGACTGGAGTTCGCCCTTGCCGCCGTCGTACAGATAGCGGAATTCGCTGCCGAGCATGAAGCCGCGCGAGCTCATGTAGCGCGGGTACAGGGTGGCGTCGTAGTTCGGCGCCAGGTTCAGGTAGTACGGCTGCATGTAGTCGAAGCCGTTGCGCCCGGACAAGCCGATCGCCGGGAACAGGAAGCCGCTGCTGCGTCGATCGTCGATCGGGAACTTGAACCAGGGCGCGTACAGGATCGGCACGTTGTAGATCTTCAGGACCGCGTTGCGCGCGGTGCCGAAACCCTCGTCGTTGTCGACATCGATCTCCGGCGCATGCAGCTCCCACACCGGTTGCGACGGATCGCAGGTGGTGTAGGTGGAGCGGTGCATCTGCCCCAGCGCGCCCTGCAGGTCGACCGAGTCGGCCTTGCCGTTGCCGCGGCGTTCGATCAGCTGGTAGCGGATGTTGGTGATCTTGTGGGTGTCGGTGTCCTGGTTGCCTTCGGCGCGGTCGGCGACCATGCGGATCGACGAATCCTGGTAGCGCACGTGGCCTTCGGCGATGTAATTGCCGGTCTCTGTGTCCACGCGCAGGCTGTCGGTGCCCATGAACTGGTCGCCGCGCTTGAGCGCGACGTTGCCGTCGTAGTTGGGCAGGGTGGTGGTGCCGGACAGCTTGTCGCCGACGATATCGGTCGGCTGCTGGTCGCGGAGCGCGGCCATCTTCGGATCGACCTTGGGCGCATCGTCGAACTTGGGCAGCACGTCCGGGGTCGGGCACAGCCCCCAATTGGGTGGCTTCTCGGCCGCCATCGCCGGCAGGCAGAGGGCGATACTGAACGGAAGGGGTAGCAGGCGGAGGGCTCGGCGCACGCGCGTCAGGTATCGGGCTAAAACGACCGCTAGCTTGCCCCATCCCATGCATGGGGGCAATGAAGGCGTCCCCGGGGCGGGGGACAGGGTTCATCCGCTCGGGCTGTGCTCAGCACAGCGCGTCGACGTGGGCGACGCTGCATTCGCGCAGCGCCTGCAGGTCGTAGCCGCCCTCCAGCAGCGACACCACGCGGCCGCGCGCATGCCGTTGCGCCAGCGCGCGTAGCTCGGCGGTGAGCCAGGCGAAGTCTTCGGTTTCCAGCATCAAGTCGGCCAGCGGGTCGCGCATGTGCGCATCGAAGCCGGCCGAGATCAGAAGCAATTGCGGCTTGAACGCGTCCAGCAGCGGCAGCATCTGGTCGGCCCAGGTGTTGCGGAAGCGGAAGCCGCCGCTGCCCGGCGGCAGCAGCGCGTTGTGCAGGTTGCCGACGCCGCGGTCGTGGACCCCGCCCGAGTTGGGGAACAGCCCGGACTGGTGGGTGCTGAGATACTGCACCCGCGGGTCGCGCTCGAAGATGGCCTGGGTGCCGTTGCCGTGATGCACATCGAAATCCACGATGGCGATGCGTTCCAGGCCGTGCGTATCGCGGGCGTGGGCGGCGGCCACGGCAACGTTGTTGAACAGGCAGAAGCCCATCGCGGTGGCGGCGGTGGCGTGGTGGCCGGGCGGGCGTACCGCGCAGAAGGCGGTGTCGGTGGCGCCGTGCAGCACCGCGTCCACCGCGGCCAGGCCGGCGCCGGCGGCGCGCAGGGCGGCGGCGCGCGAGCCGGGCGAGATCACCGTGTCCACGTCGAGCATGCGATGGCCGTCGATGTCGGCCAGGACGCTATCGATCAGCTCCCGCTCGTGGACCCGGGCCAGGTCGCCGAGCTTGGCCAGCGGCGCCTCGCGCCATTCCAGGTCGGGAAAGGCCTCGCGCAGCGCCGTGGTGACGGCCTGCAGGCGTTCCGGCCGCTCCGGATGCTCCGGGCCGGGCTCATGGCCCAGGCAGGCGGGATGGGTATAGATCAGCATGACGGCCGTCCGCTGCGCGCGCTGCCGCGGCCGCTCAGGCCTGGCGGCGGTCGTGGCGCCATAGCACTTCGCCCTGGCCATCGGCCCGGGCCAGCACCCGCGCCAGCACGAACAGCAGGTCGGACAGGCGGTTGAGGTAGCGGATCGCTTCCGGCCGTACCGCGTCCTGGCGCGACAGCGCCACCGTCTCGCGCTCGGCGCGGCGCACGATGGTACGCGCCAGGTGGCAGCGCGCCGCGGCTTCGCCGCCGGCCGGCAGGATGAAGTCCTGCAGCGCGGGCAGGGTGTCGTTGTAGCGGTCCAGATGCTGTTCGAGCGCGTCGATGTCGGCGGCGTGGATCGCCGCATGACCGGGGATGCACAGCTCCCCGCCAAGATCGAACAACTGGTGCTGGATCGCGGTCAGCAGGTGGCGCACGTCGTCGGCCAGCGCACAGGCCAGGACCACGCCAATCGCCGAATTGGCCTCGTCGACGGTGCCGTAGGCGGCTACCCGTGCCGAGTCCTTGCCGACCCGGTTGCCGTCGCCCAGACCAGTGCTGCCGTCGTCGCCGGTGCGCGTATAGATCTTGGAAAGACGGTTGCCCATCGCCGGCTGCCAGGCCTTGGCTCAGTGACCGGCCGGCTGGCCGCGCTGGCCCAGCCGCGCCAGCTGTTCGACGCCGACCTGGATCGCCGCGGCCAGCGCGGTGTACAGCGCCGCGCTGCCCAGGTACGGCAGCAGCCAGTCGCTGTAGTTCTGCCACCAGCCGGCCACGCTCGGGTTGGGCACGCTGCGACTGACCCAGTAGAAGCTACCCTGCGCGATCAGGTGGCACAGCGCCACCGCCACCACCAGGCTGGCCGCGGCCAGGCGTAGCGCGCGCCAGTCGGCGCCGCGGTAGCGCCGCGCCAGCCAGCTGCCGCCGGCCCACAGCGCGAAGTAGGCCGGGAGCAGGCACCAGTACGCCGGCGACACGCAGTAGTGCTGCCAGAAGTCCAGGCCCTGGCCGCGGATCACCAGGTAATCGACCAGCACCGCCAGCCCCATCAGCAGCGGGAACGCCCAGCGGGTCCAGCTGCGCAGGTAGAAGCCGCCGATGAAGAACACCGCCCACGAGGCGTCCGGGATCGCGCCGAAGTGGTTGATGCGGGTCGCGGCCAGCAGCGCTGCCAGCAGGAGCAGGGCGGGGAGACGGTGGCGGGAAGCGGTCATGGCGGGCGGCACCGGTGCAGAGACGGACGATTCTACTGGAAGCAAAGCGCCGCGGAGTGAGCCCGCCCGGCCCCGGCGCGCGCCGGGGCCGACCACGCGCACGCGCGAACCGTGCAGTCCGATCACCGACGATTCGGACACCGGTCGTATCATGGCCGGATGAGCAAACGACATGACGTAGTGATCGTCGGCGGCGGCCTGGTCGGCGCCAGCCTGGCCATCGCGCTGGACCGGCTGGGCGTGGACGTGGGCCTGGTCGAGGCCGCGCCGCTGGGCGTGCTGCCGCCGGTGTTCGACCAGCGCAATCTCAGCTTCGCCGCGGCCACGGTCAACGCGCTGGGCGCGCTGGGGGTGATGCAGCGGCTGCGCACGCCGACCGGACCGATCCGGCGCATCCACGTTAGCCGCGAAGGCGATTTCGGCCGGGTGCGGCTGGAGGCGGCCGACTATGGGCGCGAGGCGTTCGGGCAGGTGGTGGTGGCACGCGATTTTGGCGAGGCGCTGGAGGCGCGATTGGCTGAGGCGACCCATGTCAGCCGTTACCGGCCGGCGCAGTTCGTGGCGCTGGAGGCCGGCGCGGATGCAGCGCTGCGCTGCGTGCGCATCGCCCAGGACGGCGTGACCGAGGTGCTGCAGGCGCAATTGGTGGTCGGCGCCGACGGCAGCACCAGTGGGGTGCGCGGCGCGCTGGGCATCGGCGCCGCCCGCCACGATTTCCGCCAGACCCTGTTCGTGGCGCGGGTGCGCGGCAGCCGCCAGCCCGACGGTACCGCCTACGAGCGGTTCCGCGAGGACGGCCCGAGCGCGCTGCTGCCGCGCGGCGACCGCCACTATGGCGCGATCCACGCAGTCGCCGCCGAACAGGCCGACGTCGTGGCTGGACTCGACGAGGCCGCCTGGCTGCAGCGCCTGCAGGACGGGCTGGGCTGGCGCGTCGGCCGCCTGCTGGGCAGCGGCGAGCGCAGCGCCTATCCGATCGTGCAGGTGCTGGCCGAGCGCCTGACCGACGCGCGCGCGGTGCTGCTCGGCAACGCCGCGCAGACCCTGCACCCGCTGGGCGCGCAGGGTTTCAACCTGGGCCTGCGCGACGCGCTGACCCTGGCCGAGCTGATCGAGCGCGACCGCGCCGATCCGGGCGCGCCGGCGTTGCTGCAGCACTACGCACAACGCCGCGAGCAGGACCGGCAGCGCACCGTGACCTTCTCCGGCGGCCTGGCGCGGCTGACCGCCAACCCCGCGCCGCTGCTGCGCCCACTGCGCAGCCTGGGCCTGCTGGCGGCGGCGCAGGCTGCGCCGTTGCAGTCGTTCCTGGTCGGCGGCGCGATGGGCTTCCGCGGCGACGTGCCGCAGCTGTGCCGGGAGGCGATGCCATGAGCCGGCGCGGTGTGCTGGACACGGTGGTGGTCGGCGGCGGCGTGGTCGGCGCGGCCTGCGCGTTGGCGCTGGCCGCCGAAGGCTTGGCGGTGGCCTTGGTCGAGGGCCATGAGCCGCCGCGCTGGTCGCCGGCCGAGCCGGACTTGCGGGTGTACGCGTTCGCCCCGGACAACGCCGCGCTGCTGCAGGCGCTGGGCGTGTGGCCGCAGGTGCTGGCGCGGCGCGCGCAGGCCTACCGGCGCATGCGCGTGTGGGATGCCGGTGGCGGCGGCGAACTGGATTTCGATGCCGATGCGCTGGGCCGCGATCAGCTGGGCTGGATCGTCGAGCATGCGTTGCTGGTCGAACAACTGTGGACGGCGCTGCCGGCGGCCGGCGTGCAACTGCACTGCCCGGCGCGGGTCGAGGCCCTAGAGGTGGCGGAGGAGCGCGTGCGCCTGCGCCTGGACGACGGCAGCCGGCTCGATGCGCGCCTGGCGATCGCTGCCGACGGCGCCGATTCCACACTGCGTGGCCTGGCCGGGCTGGACGCACCGGCGCACGACTACGGCCAGCGCGGCGTGGTCGCCTTCGTGCACACCGAAGTGCCGCACCAGGACACCGCCTGGCAGCGCTTCCTGCCCGGCGGGCCGCTGGCGTTCCTGCCGTTCGCCGACGGCCGCAGTTCGATCGTGTGGACGCTGCCCGAGGCCGAGGCGGCGCGGGTGCTGGCGCTGGACGATGCGGCGTTCGGCGCCGAGCTGACCCAGGCCTTCGGCGCGCGGCTGGGTGCGGTGCGCGCGCTGTCGCCGCGGATCGGTTTCGCGCTGCGCCGGCAACTGGTGGAGGACTACCACCGCGGCCGCCTGCTGGTGCTGGGCGACGCCGCGCACGTAGTGCATCCGCTGGCCGGACAGGGCGTCAACCTCGGCCTGCGGGATGTCGCCGCACTGGCCGCGCAGGTGCGCCAGGCGCAGGCGCGGCGGGTCGATTGGTCGGCGCCGCACCGGCTGGCGCGCTGGGCGCGCGGCCGCCGCAGCGACAACACCGTGGCCGCCTATGGGTTCGATGCGATCAACCGGCTGTTCTCCAACGACGACATGCACCTGACCCTGCTGCGCGGCCCGCTGCTGGGCCTGGCCGGCAGGCTGCCGCTGTTGATGCATGGGTTCTGGAAGCGGGCGTCGGGGGTGTAGCGATTCGGATGGCGCGAGCGGCGTGCGTCGCTGCTGCGGAAGCGGCAGGCGTGGCAGGGGTGGTAGGCGGGGCGCTGGATGGCCGTGGGACATCGGTTCCGCAGGAAGATCCGCCGCTGCGCTTGTGGCGGCTGAAGTCGCTTCTATAAGGGGTGTGGCGGTCTTTGTACGAGCGGCTCCGGGTGGCCTCGGGCCATCAGCCGCGACCGCTGGACTGGCGGCGTTCGTCGCGCTTGCTGGATCGAAGCAATCCAGGGCCATTCCTGATGCGGTGCCGACCCGGCCGCACTGCCTACCTGAGCCAACCGGCCAGCTGCTCGCGGCTTAGGCGTCCGCGGCGTTGCGAATCCAGCGAATCGAATTCGTCGGCCAGCGCCGGGTTGGCCTGCGCTTCGCTGCGGCTGATGTAGCCGTCGTGGTCGCTGTCCAGCGCGTCGAAGTCGATGCGGTAGTTGCCGGCGACCTTGTCGGGCTGGAGCGTGCGCACGGTGATCGGCGTCTGGCCATGCGCGACGTCGAGCCGCACCTGGTGGGTCACCTCGCCGCTGCTCAGCGGCTGTGCCAGGACCACGCTCGCCGGCACGTCGCGCAACGGCTCGGTGACCACGCTCGAGGCCGGGTGGAGGTTCTGCGCGGCCGCCGGGACGATGGCGGCGGCGAGCAGAAAGACGGCGAGGGATGAAAGGCAGTGCATGGACAGGACGGACTCCGATGGTTCGAATGATGGACGGCGCGGCAGGTTCAGCCGGGGATGAACGGGAACGCCAGTTTCAGCAATCCCTTCAGCCCGCCCTCGGCGGTGCTGGCGATGGCCTTGGCGCCGAGGCTGTTGAGCGCGCCGCGCACGTCCTCCCAGCGTAGCTTGCTCACGTCTTTCTTCAACAGGTCCGTCACTTCCTCGGCGGTCGGGGTGAGCTTTTCCAGCTCGCGCACCACCTTCTCCGGTTCCGGCTGCAGGTAGCCCCAGCGCTCGGCGATCTTCAGCAAGGTGTCAAAGCGCACCGCGACCACGTCGCGGTTGCGTTCGTACACCGGCATCGCGCCGACATCGACGATGGCCTGCTCGAAGCGCTGCTGGTCGTCCGGATGTTCGATGCGGATCGCCAGGAAGCCTTCCTTCTTGCTGCGTTCGCTGACGTGCTCGGACCCAGCGCGCAGGTTGTCTTCTGTGAGCACGCTGGCCACGATCCGCTCCAGCGCGGCATCGCCGTCTTCGGGCACCAGCGCGCGCCAGCGCGCATAGCCGTCGCGGCGCAAGCCCTTCACCTTGGCCGGGGTCACCCGCAGGCGCAGCGCCACCGCGTTGTTGGAATCGCTGCGCGAGATCGCGCCATCGCGTTCCAGCAGTACGAAGATCAGCAATTCCAGGTCGCGCTTGGTCAGCGACTGGAAGCCCTGCAACAGGGTCAGGCGCAGGAATTCGTCTGCGAAGCCGGCAGGGTCTTTCAGTTCGATCGGCTGCATGTGCGCGGCTCTCCAGTCAGTGCAGGCAGGATGCCCGACCGCGATTGCGCGGACTGAGACGACGCTGCGATGCGCATCCCAAGGGCATTCTATGGCCTTCGGGTCGCCCTGTGCGGCCACCTCGGCGGCCCAGGCGAGCCGGTAACAAGACGCGGCCGCTGGCGGCGAAGACGGCAGGTCGGCTGGGATGGCGCGATCCGGCGCGCCGCGGAACGGCCGGGTTGCCAGGCGCGCCGACGGCAGCGACAGAGCGCTCACATCGCCGGGCAAGGGATGCGCTAAGGTTTTTGACACAATGTGTCCGGCCATCAGGGATATCCGCATGTCGCTGTCCTCGCCGAATCGTCGCCGTGTGCTGCTCGCCGGGTTGTCCGCGGCGGGCGCGGGCCTGTTGGCATCGCCGCTGTGGGCGGCCCCGCGGGGCAAGCGCAAGAAACCGCTGGGAGTGGCGCTGGTCGGATTGGGCGACTACGCCAGCAACCGTCTGGCGCCGGGGCTGGCGCTGACCCAGCACTGCCGGCTGGTGGGCATCGTCACCGGCTCGCCGCACAAGATTCCGCAGTGGCAGTCGCGCTATCGCATCCCCGATCGCAACGTCTACAGCTACGACGATCTGGAGCGCATCGCCGACAACCCGGACATCGACGTGGTCTACGTGGTCACGCCGACCCATCTGCATGCACCGCTGAGCCTGCGCGCGGCCGCCGCCGGCAAGCAGGTGTGGTGCGAGAAGCCGATGGCGATGCATGCCCACGAGGCGCAATCGACGATTGCCGCCTGCGCGCGCAACAAGGTGCGGCTGAGCATCGGCTACCGCATGCAGCACGAGCCGAACACGCGGCGCATCATCGCCCTGGCCGGGGAGCGCCCGTTCGGCGCGCTGCGCACGGTGCGCGCCGAGGCCGGCTACAACGGCTACGGCGATACCGACCCGGCACAGCGGCCATGGCGGCTGCGCGCGCAGTTCGGCGGTGGTGCGATGTACGACATGGGCGTGTATTCGCTCAACGCGGCGCGCTATACGGTCGGCGCCGAGCCGCTGGCGGTCAGCGCGACCCGTTCCACCGATCGGCCGGCGCTGTTCGACGAGGTCGACGAGCACATGCAGTTCAAGCTGGAATTCCCGCACGAGATGCTCGCCGACTGCGCTACCAGCTTCGGCCGCACCATGAACCGGCTGCGTGCCGAGTGCGAGCGCGGTTGGTACGAGCTGGCGCCGTTCCAGAGCTACGACGGCATCCGTGGCCGCGCCAGCGACGGCCGTGTGTTCGACGCCAAGGTGCGTCACCAGCAGGCGCTGCAGATGGACGAGGACGCGTTGGCGATCCTCGATGGCACGCCGCTGCGCGCGCCGGGCGAGGAAGGCCTGCGCGACATGCGCGTGATCGATGCGATCTACCGTTCTGCGGGCGAGGGTGGCAAGCGGATCGTGCTGTAGCGGCGGGGCGGTGATGTGCCTGCGGTCGCGCGATGCTTTTCTCGCAGCTGTTTCGATTTCCTGTAGGAGCGGCTTCAGCCGCGACCGGGCGTTACCGGATAGATCCTGTCGCGGCTGAAGCCGCTCCTACAGGGGGGCGCCTAGTGCGTTCTCGCAACGTCAGGCCGACATCGCCAGCACCGTGATCTCTTCGCGGTCGTGGTACAGCTGTTTGGCGCGGATCTGCAGCGGGCGCTCGGCGCGCTCGGCGAACAGGTCCAGGCACAGCTGGGTCTCGTCCCAACGTTTCTTCATCGGCAGCTTGAGGTTGAAGATCGCGTGCCGGCACCAGCCTTCGCGGAACCAGGTGCCCATGCGCTCGGCGACGCGGCGCGGCTGCTCGACCATGTCGCAGACCATCCAGTCCAGCGCCTGCGGCGGCTTCCAGTGGAAGCCGTCGGCGCGCAGGTGATCGACCAGGCCGCTGTCGAGCACGTGCTGGCGCAGCGGGCCGTTGTCGACGCTGGTCACGTGGAGGTGCTGGCGGATCAGTACCCAGGTCCAGCCGCCGGGCGCGGCGCCCAGGTCGGCGGCGCGCATGCCGGGCTTTAGCAGCGCCTCGCGTTCCTCCGGCGCCAGCAGCGCCAGCAGCGCTTCTTCCAGTTTCAGCGCCGAGCGCGAGGGCGCTTCCGACAGCAACTTCAGGCGCGGGATGCCCAGCGGCCACGGTGCGCTGTCGTCGCTGTCTGCGATGGCCAGCAAGGCGTGGGTGCCGGCGAGGAAGCACACGTGCAGGCGCGGCAGCTTCGGCTGCGGTTTGTCGCTGAGCAGGCCGGCCTTGCGCAGCGCCGGACGCAGCGCGTTGCCGAAACTGCGCGCCAGCCCGGACAGTTGCTTGCCTTCGTCCGAATCCGGGTGCTCGATCCACAGGTCGCCGAAGCGGTTGTGTCCGCTCAGCGCCTGCAGCATCGGCGCGATCCGGTCGGCCGGATCCAGCTCGCGCAGTTCGGCCAGCAGGCGCAGTTTCTGCCGCGCGAAGATCAGCCCACGCCACGGCAGCGCGCGCGGCGGCAAGGCGGTTTCGCAGATCAGCAGCGCGTAACCGCTGTTGCGTTCGGTGCGCGCGTAGGCCGGCAGGTCGGCGCGCGCGGCGCGATCGTTCAGTTCGGCCGCCAGTTCGGGCTCGAAGCCTTGCCGGCAGTAGCACAGCAGGCCGTTCAGGGAGGACATGGAGGAAGCCTTCGCCGGGCGGCGGTCAGTAGCGGGGGCTGTCGAGTTCGCCGTAGCGGCGTAACACCGCGCAGGCGGCGTCGCGGTGCAGGCCGCGCACCACTTCGATGCCGCGGCGTTCCAGTTCGCCGATCCAGTCCGCCGGTAGCGGGCCTTCGTCGAACGGGGTCAACGCCATCACGTCCTCGGCGCTGGCGCCGATCAGCAGCCGATCGATGCCGGCCCAGATGGTCGCGCCGTAGCACTGGCAGCACGGTTGCGCCGAGGTCGCCAGGGTCACCGGCGCCAGTACAGCGTTCAGTCGCGGCGTCTGCAGGCGCTGTTGCGCGAGCATGTAGGCCATGTTCTCGGCATGCGCCAGCGAGGTGGTCTGCGGCACCACCCGGTTCACCCCGACCGAGATGATGCGGTGGTCCGGGCCGAACACCGCCGCGCCGAACGGGCCGCCGCTGCCGGCGTCCACGTTCCGCCGCGACAGTTCCACTGCCAGTGCCACCTTGTCGGCGTCGCCGGGATAGACCGCCTGCGGATCGACCGCATCGTGGATCCAGGCGGGCAGGGTGAGGTGGACTTGCGCGTAGAGCATCAGCGGACGGGTTCGGCAGGCTGGGGGTCGCGCAGTGTATCGGCTTGCACGCCCCTGGCGCTGCAATGCCCGGCCACGCACTGGCAACCGCTGATGGCGGGCGAGCCGCATACGCTCATAAGACCGCTGGCCTGGCATTGCGCCATCACGCCGTGCGGATCGGTGGGGCTGTCGCGGTTGACGCAGGCCGGCATCGCGCCGCAGCAGTTGCCGACGTCCTTGATCATGCAGTCGGCATCGCTGCGGCAGGTGGTGTCCACCTTCACCGGCAGGCCGTGCGCGGCGGGCTTGGCGCCTTCGCTGCGTGCGCAGCCGCTGAAGACGAGGGTGCCGGCGAACAGGCACAGGCAGCACCGCAACCGCGCGAGACGACTGGACATGGCGACCTTCCGTGCGAGAGACCGCAGCCATCGTAACGCGCATGGCCGCGGTTGCGGCGACTCAGCGGCGGCCGACGGTGATCGTATTGGCGGTTTCCTGCTTGATATGGAGCTCGGTGCCGTCGATGGCCTGGTGGATCGCCTGGCGGATGCTGATTCGGCCCTTCACCGCATTGACCTGCAGCGGCGACAGCGACGGATCGTCGTAGACGATGCTGCAACCGGTGGCATGCGCCAGCTGCTGCGCGGTTTCATCTAAGCGTGCGGCGGGCATGTCGTAGTCGTGGTCGGGCACGGCGTCGCACTTGCCTTGCGCCGCTGTGGATGCAGATCCCGGAGCAGGTGCGGGCGTTGCAGCGGCTTGCGAAGGAGCGGAAGACGGCGCCATGTCGCAACCGGCGAGCAGGGCGAGCAGGGCAAGGCTGATGCAGGAGGTGCGCAACGTAGCGGACATGATGGGATTTCCTAATGCTGGGGAGTGACGCTTTTAGTCTAGGCGGTGTGCCTTAACCCAAGGTTGCATCCGGCTTGCGCACTTGCGGGGGCGCGTGCAGCCAAGCGCACCACAGCACGCCGCCGAGCAGGCAGGCGATCGCCAAGGATTCCAGGGGCGTGGGCCAGCGCGCCTCCCACAGGAAACCGTAGAGCAGCGCGAACACGGTTTCGAACACGATCATCTGCCCGACCAGGGTCAGCGGCAGTAGCCGGCTGGCGCGGTTCCAGCAGGCGTTGCCGATCACCGAGGCGAACACGCCCAGCACGATCGCCACGCTCCAGAAGCGTGTCCACTCGGCTGCAGCGTGTCCGTGGTCGAACGCGAACGCGGGGATCGCCAGGGTCAGCGTCAGCGTGCTGGTGACCACGCCGGTGAGCAGCGACCAGTCGCGCCCGGAGATGTCGGGACGACGCGTGAGCCAGCGCGCATTCTTGATCGAATACACCGACCAGCACGCCAGTGCGCCGACCGCGCAGGCCAGCCCGGCCGCGCGCGTGCCCACGTTGGTCTGCGCGGGATGCGCGGTGTCCAGCGTCTGCGCCGCGACCAGCGCTACCCCGAGGACGCACAACGCGCACGGCGCGGCCAAACGGCGGAAGTGCATCGCGCCGGCCGCGCGCGAACCGAGCACTGTGACCACCGCCGGGAGCAGGCCGATGATCAAGGCGGTGGCCGCACCGCCAGCCCATTGCACCGCGCTGCCCAGCAACACGTAGTAGACGATGTTGCCGAGCAGGCTCAGCCGCAGCAGCGCCGCCCATTCCGGCGCTCCGAGCGCACCGGTGGCGACGCGCCAGCGCGGCGCCAGCAGCAGCGCGGCGACCGTGCCGTAGGCCAGGTAGCGCGACACGGCAAGCTGCAGCGGCGAGAACCCGGCGAGCAACTGCGGCGCCAGGAACACCAGTCCCCACGACGCGCCCGCGGCGATGCCGCTGCCCACTCCCGCCCACAAACCCTTGCGCATGCCGTGTCCTGTCTCTTCGTTGCGTAGTGCGCCAGCATGGCCTGGCAGTTGCGGCGCAGGCTTGGCGTGGGGGCCTACGCTAACGTGCCGCCACTGCCGTTGGAAAGCGCGACGCTGGCGATTGTGGTGGCGCGGAGGCGGCCATCGCGGCAGCGCCTGCGCTCAGGCAGCGCCGGTCGGCAACCGCGTCCGTGGCGCAGCGGGTCGCGGACGCGCGCCGGCCGCAACGGGAAACGGTCGGCGCGGCGCGCTTGCGTCAGGCGGCGCCGTGACCGCCGGTCCAGGTGTCGCGCAGGGTCACGCTGCGGTTGAACACCGGCGTGGCCGCGCTGTGGTCGTAGCGGTCGGCGACGAAGTAGCCGCTGCGCTCGAACTGGAACGCCTGCTCCGGCGCGGCCTGCGCGGCGGCCGGCTCAACGTAGCCGCATACGCGGCGCTTGGAGGCCGGGTTGAGATGATCGCGGTAGGTCTTGCCGTCGGATTCGTCGTCGGGCTTCTCTACCGAGAACAGGCGGTCGTACAGGCGGATTTCCGCCTCCAGCGCATGCGCGGCGCTGACCCAATGGATGGTGCCCTTGATTTTGCGGTTGGCGCCTTCCATGCCGGGACGCGATTCCGGATCCAGCCAGCCGCGCAGCTCGACGATCTCACCGGCAGCGTTCTTGATCACCTCATCGACGCGGGCGATGCCGGCGCCGCGCAGGCGCACTTCGCCGCCCGGTACCAGCCGCTTCCAGCCCTTGGGCGGGACTTCGGCGAAATCCTCGCGCTCGATCCACAGTTCGCGCGAGAACGGCACCTCGCGCTGGCCGAAGCTCTCGTCCTTGGGATGGTTGGAGAAGAGCAACGTCTCGCTGTGGCCTTCGGGCAGATTGCCCAGCACCAGCTTGAGCGGGTCGATCACCGCCATGCGCCGCGGCGCCGCCGCATCCAGGTTTTCGCGCAGGCAGCCTTCCAGCACCGAGAAGTCGATCACCGAGTTCTGCTTGCTGATGCCGACCCGGTCCACCAGCAGGCGTAGCGCCGCCGGCGTGTAGCCGCGCCGGCGCAGGCCCTGCAGGGTGTACATGCGCGGGTCGTCCCAGCCATCGACCAACTGCTCGGCCACCAGCTGGGTCAGCTTGCGCTTGCTCATCACCGTGTAGTTGATGTTCAAACGCGAGAACTCGATCTGCCGCGGCTTGGCCGCCTCGCGCGGCAGGCCTTTGTCCAGCAGCGGCTGCAGCAGCTCGGGATGGCCGGCCAGGTCGACCTTGTCCACGCACCAGTCGTACAGCGGGCGATGGTCTTCGAATTCCAGCGTGCACAGCGAGTGGGTGATGCCTTCCACCGCGTCGCCCAGCGCGTGCGCGAAGTCGTACATCGGGTAGATCGGCCAGGCGTTGCCGGTGTTCTGGTGCTCGACGTGCTTGATCCGGTACAGCGCCGGGTCGCGCAGGTTGATGTTGCCGCTGGCCATGTCGATCCTGGCGCGCAGGGTGCGTGTGCCGTCGGGGAACTCGCCGGCGCGCATGCGCCGGAACAGGTCCAGGTTCTCTTCGACGCTGCGCGCGCGGTACGGCGAATTGCGGCCCGGCTCGGTCAGCGTGCCGCGGTATTCGCGCACCTGCTCGGCGCTCAGGTCGCAGACGAAGGCGTGGCCGTCGCGGATCAGCTTCTCGGCAGCCAGGTAGTACACCTCGAAGTAGTCCGAGGCGTGGCGCAGTTCGGCCCAGTCGAAGCCCAGCCAGCGCACGTCGTCCTGGATCGCGGCGACGAACTCGGGGTCTTCCTTGGCCGGATTGGTGTCGTCCAAGCGCAGGTTGCAGCGCCCGGCGAACTCGGCGGCGATGCCGAAATCCAGGCAGATCGCCTTGGCGTGGCCGATGTGCAGGTAGCCATTGGGCTCGGGCGGGAAGCGGGTACGGATGGCCGCGTGCTTGCCGCTGGCCAGGTCCTCGCGGACGATCTGGCGGATGAAGTCTTTCTTCTCGGCCGGGGCGGTGGCGTCGGTGGCGGGGGTCTCGGACATGCGCGCTTCAGCAGATAAGTAAAGCGCAAGTTTAGCCGAGCTGGCCGCTGGCCGCCCCGCCGCGTACGCTGCGGATCCGTCCACCCCCGAGCATGCGCCATGCCGCTTCCCCGTCTGGTCATCGGCGACAAGAACCTGTCCTCGTGGTCGCTGCGGCCGTGGCTGCTGCTGCGGCACTTCGCGGTGCCCTTCGAGGAAGTGCCGCTGGCGCTGGACACGCCCGCGTTCGCCGCGCGCATCGGCGCTTATTCGCCGACCGGGCGGGTGCCGGCGCTGTGGGACGGCGAACTGCAGCTCTGGGATTCGCTGGCGATCTGCGAGTATGCCAACGAGCGCTGGCTGGGCGGCCGCGGTTGGCCGGCCGCGCTGCAGGTGCGGGCGCAGGCGCGCGCGGCGGCCTGCGAGATGCATTCCGGGTTCCTGGCGTTGCGCCGGCAGCTGCCGATGCAGGCCTGCCGCACGCCCGACGATGACCGCTGGGACGCCGAGGCGCAGGCCGATATCGCGCGCATCGTGCAGCTGTGGGCGACGCTGCGCCAGGCCCATGGCGTCGGCGGCGCGTTCCTGTGCGGCGACTTCGGCATCGTCGATGCGATGTTCGCGCCGGTGGCGGTGCGCTTCGCTGGCTACGGGGTGGCGGTGCCGGCGCCGGCCGCGCAGTACATGGCGGCCCTGGAGGCCTTGCCGGCGATGCGCGAATGGCGCGCCGGTGTGGTCGCCGAAGTCGCGACGCGCGGTTGAGGGCAGGGCATGCAGATCGCCTATCGCGCCCAGCACCTGATCGATGCGCACCTGGCCAAGCACGCGCTGGAGGACGCCGGCATCACCGCGTTCGTGTTCGGCGAGGCGTTGCTCGGCGGCGCTGGCGAACTGCCGTTCGGCGTGGTGCAGGTGTGCGTGGCTGACGAACTGCTGGAAAAAGCGCAGGAAGTGCTGATGGCGCTGGGTCTGGGCGGGTGGGTGACGCGGGCAATGTAGGTGTGGGGCCGGGACTCGGGACTGGGGACTCGCAGTCAACGGCGAGTGCAAGGCCGCGACTGTCTGCGGAAACAGAGTAAGCGCGGCGCTGGGCTTGCGCTGCGCGCCGCCGCCGCTCAGCCTTTCCCGGGTCCCGAGTCCCGAGTCCCGAGTCCCGAGTCCCGGTCCCACCTCAACCTCTCCACCCTGGCGGCACCGCTTCCGGATCGGCCAAAGCGCACAGGCGCTTGAACAGCACCGTGGTCTCGGCCACGTTCCAGACCCGCAGCCCCACTTCGCAACCCGGACGGCAGCACCCGCAAGGTGCAGGCGCGCTATACCTTCGTCTATGAGAAGCGCGACGGCCGCTGGCTGATCATCAACCAGCACAGCTCGGCGATGCCGGAAGTGGCGAGCGGCGGCAGCAAGACCGCAGCGCATTGACCGGGCGGACACTTGGCGTGGGTCGACAACGGCCCGCCGCCATGGCGCCGTGCGGCGTCGGCGTGCCCGGCGCTGCGCCACGCGCACCTTGAAAGCCGGCGCCGGCAGCGCCATCCAGAAGACATCCCTTTCGATGCCAGGAGTCCGCGCCATGTTGGGAATCGGTGCCTTCAAGCAGCGCCTGCCGCGCCCGGGCGAAAGCCTGCCCGGTCGCGCGCAGCCGCTGCCGCTGCACAACCGCCATTTCGTCAACGGCCACCCGCTGCGCGACGCGTTCGCCGGCCTGCAACAGGTGCAGTTCGGGCTGGGCTGCTTCTGGGGCGCCGAGCGCGCCTTCTGGTCGCTGCCGGGGGTGTTCAGCACCGCGGTCGGCTACGCCGGCGGGCAGACGCCCAACGCCACTTACGGAGAAGTGTGTTCCGGCCAGACCGGCCACACCGAGGCGGTGCTGGTGGTGTTCGACCCGCAGGCGCTGAGCTTCGCGCAGTTGCTGCAGGCCTTCTGGGAAAGCCACGATCCGACCCAGGGCATGCGCCAGGGCAACGATACCGGCACCCAGTACCGCTCGGCGATCTACTGCAGCACGCAGGCGCAGTACGATGCGGCGCTCGGCAGCCGCGACGCCTACCAGCAGCGCCTGCGCGCGGCCGGCTACGGCCAGATCACCACCGAGATCCTGTTCCCGGCGCCGCCGTTCTACTACGCCGAGGACGAACACCAGCAGTACCTGGCCAAGAACCCGGGCGGTTACTGCGGATTGGGCGGCACCGGGGTCAGCTGCCCGCTGGGGCTGGAGGCCTGAGCCGCCTCGCGCAGCGCCCACGTGCTGCGCGCTCGTCAGCGAGCCGGAAATCGGCGGCGCAGCGGACACCCGCATTGCCCATTCCCTATTCCTGTTCAGTCCCTGCACCCAAAAAAAAGAGCGGCGCCGCCGCCGCTCTGGTTTGCACTGGTGCAGCGCCGTCGCTCAGGCCGCCAGCTTCTGCCTGATCGTGTCGCGCAGCGTCTGCAGATCCTTGGCGAAAGTGTCGATGCCGCTGGCCAGCTTCTCGGTCGCCATCGGATCGGCGGCCAGGTCGGCGGCGAACTGCTGGGCATGGATCTGCGCGATCTGCGCGCCGTCTGCCCGGCCGGGCGACAGTTTGCGCGGCAGCTCGCCATGATCGGCGTCGAGCTTTTCCAGCAGCTCCGGGGAGATGGTCAGGCGATCGCAGCCGGCCAGCGCCTCGATCTGTGCGGTGGAGCGGAACGAGGCGCCCATCACCACCGTCTGCGAACCGCGGCGCTTGAATTCGGCGTACACGCCGCGCACGAACTGCACGCCCGGGTCGTCGTCGATGCTGGCCGGGGTCTGCCCGTTGGCGACGTACCAGTCCAGGATGCGGCCGACGAACGGCGAGATCAGGAACACGCCGGCCTCTGCGCAGGCCAGCGCCTGGGTGCGGTTGAAGATCAGCGTCAGGTTGCAGTCGATGCCGTCGCGCTGCAGCTGGCGCGCGGCTTCGATGCCTTCCCAGGTCGCGGCGACCTTGATCAGGATCTTGTCCTTGGGCACGCCGCGCTCGGCGTACATGGCGATGAACTTGTGCGCCTTGGCGATGGTGGCGGCGGTGTCGTGGGCCAGGTCGGCGTCCACCTCGGTGGATACGCGCCCGGGCACCAGCGCGCTGAGCTTGCTGCCCACGTCGATCGTCAGGCGGTCGGCGATCTCGTCGACCAGGGCGGCGTGGTCGCGGTCCTGGCTGCGCGCCCAGGCCAGCGCCTCGTCGATCAGCTCGGCGTAGACCGGCAGGTCCAGGGCTTTCTTCACCAGGGTCGGATTGGTGGTGCAATCGACCGGCTTGAGCCGTTTGATCGCATCGTAGTCGCCGGTATCGGCCACGACCACGGACAAGTCGCGCAGCTGGGCAAGTTTGGAAGGAGCGGAAGACGTCATCGACAGGTCTCGGAACGAATGAAGTGAAGAGTAGCCCTGCGCACGTTAACGCGTTGCGCGCGCGGCGGCGTCCGCGGCCTGCACCGCGAGCACGCGCAGCCGCAGCGCGCGGCCGCCGGGCGCCTGCCAGTCGATCGACTGGCCGACGGCCAGGCCCAGCAGGGCGCTGCCGACCGGCGCCAGCACCGAGATGCGGCCTTGCGCGGCATCGGCCTCGTGCGGATAGACCAGGGTCAGTTGGTGGCGCTCGCCGTGCATTTCGTCTTCGCATTCCACGCGCGAGTGCATGGCGACGATGCCGGCGGGAATCTGTTCGGGTGGCACCACCGTGGCACGGCCGAGTTCTTCGCCCAGCGCGAGCGCGGCCGGGTGCTGCTTCAATGCGGGGGACTCGAGCAAGGCCTCCAAACGGGCCAGGTCGTGGCTGGACACGATCAGTGAAGGGGGTAGGCCGCTTTGCGGTTGAGAGGACATGGCAAACTCCTTGGGTCATGAAAAAGGCGGCGCTGCGAGGCGCCGCCCGGATGGCGCTGGCTGTCGCGTGGCATCGGCCGCAGGGCCGATGGCCGCGCTCAGACAGCAGTGACGTGCGGCTGCGTGGGCAGCAGTTGCTCCAGCAACGCCAGCAACAGCGGGCCATCGAACAAGGCGGTGTAGCTGACGCTGACCTTGCTGCCGCCGCGCAGCTGGAACTGCAGGCGCGAGGTCCACGCCGACACGTCCGTGGCCACGATATCGTCGATGCGGATCTCGCTGCCGGCGAAGGCGAGACGCTCGCGGCTCAGCTGCACCGTCTCGAGCGGGCCGCGGGTGAAACCCTTCATGTTGACCGCGAATTCGCGGCGGATCGCGCCGGCGGTGGTGACCATGCGGAAACTCAATGTCTGCCCGGCATCGAGCTTGGCCATCAGCACCGGCAAACGCGCCTGCAGGTAGCCGTGCATGAAGCGGTCGAGGAACGTGTAGTAGCCGCCGATGTTGCCGTTGGCCGCCTGCCATTGTTCCTGGCCTTCGCGCCGCCAGCCGAGGTTGACCGAGAGGCCGGCACGGTAGAACTGGCAGGTTTCGACGATGTCGCGATAGAGATAGGTGCCGTCGCTGCGCTCGGGAAACTGGCGCACGCCCAGTTCGCCCTGTTCCCAGCCGCCGCGGCGGATCGCCCAGCCCAGCAGGAGCGTCAATACGCCGACCAAGGCAAGGCCGAGCATGATCCATTGCAGCGTCTGCGCCGCGTCCGGCGCGACCTTGTCGCGCACCACGAACAGCAGCACGCCGCAGGCCAGAAGTGCCACGCCGAACAGCATGACCAGGATCGACAGCGTCGCATTGTTGCGATGGCGGCCGAGCACGGTTCCGATAGATGTCATCCGCATTCCTTTACACAAGTAATGACGGGATTGTCGCACCGTGGGCTGTAAACCGGGCGTCAGCGTCGCCCGTACGCCTTGCGGCAACGGCGCGGCGCTGCGCTCAGGGCGTCGCCACGCGCGGCAGCGCGGCGGCTACCGGGGCGAGCGCCGACGGCGTGGTCTTGGCCGACAGCAGCGCTTCGGGCAGCGCCTTGAACAGCGTCGCCAACTGCTCCAGGAAATCGCTCATCGCCGAGCTGCGGCGCCACAGCATCGCGATGCGTCGGCTCGGGCCGGAGGCATCGTCGAAGCGCAGTAGATGGATATTGGACGAGTTCGCCACCGGCGGTTGCACCGCCAGCAAGGGCAGCAAGGTCACGCCGACATTGGCGGCCACCATCTGCCGCAGCGTTTCCAGGCTGGTGGCCTGAAATTCGGCCTTTTCCAGCGCGCCGGACAGGTGGCACACGTCCAAGGCCTGCTCGCGCAGGCAATGGCCGTCCTCCAGCAACAGCAGCCGTTGCTGGTGCAGTTCGCTCAAGCTCAACGAATCGCGCTTGGCCAGCGGGTGGTTATCGGGCACCGCCAGGACGAACGGTTCCTCGAACAGGAATTCGGTATGCAGCTGGTCGTCGTGCAGCGGCAGCGCGAGCAGCGCCGCATCCAGCCGGCCCTCGCGCAGCCGGGTCAGCAGCACGTCGCTCTTTTCCTCGATCAGCAGCAGTTCCAGTTGCGGGAAGCGCTCGCGGATGCCCGGGATCACGTGCGGCAGCAGGTACGGGCCCAACGTCGGGAAGATGCCCAGGCGCACCGTGCCAGCTTCCGGGTCCTGGCTGCGCCGCGCCGCCTCCTTCATCTGCTCGATCTCGGCGACGATGCCGCGCGCGCGGCTGGCTGCCTCGCGTCCGGCCGGGGTCAGCATGACCTTGCGCGGTGCGCGTTCGACCAGCGGCACACCGAGTTCGTCCTCGAGCTTCTTGATCTGCGTTGACAGCGTCGGCTGGCTGACGAAACAGGCCGCCGCGGCACGCCCGAAATGCTTGTGATCGGCCAGCGCCACCAGGTATTTCAGATCACGCAGGTTCATCGGCAGGTTCCTTGGCGGTGCGGCTGTGCTGGGAAACAGCATAGACCCCGCGCCGGCTCGCGGCGCGGGGCAAGCAGGTCAGGCCGCTTCGGCGACCGCGCTGCTGACCGGCGCGCTGCTGCGGATCAGGTGGTCGAACGCGCTCAGCGCCGCCTTGGAGCCTTCGCCCATGGCGATGATGATCTGCTTGTACGGCACCGTGGTGGCATCGCCGGCGGCGAACACGCCGGGCAGCGAGGTCTGGCCACGGTCGTCGACGACGATCTCGCCGCGCGGCGACAGCGCCACCGTGCCCTGCAGCCATTCGGTGTTGGGCAGCAGGCCGATCTGCACGAAGATGCCTTCCAGCGCCAAGCGGTGGACGTCGCCGCCGACGCGGTCCTTGTAGACCAAGCCGGTGACCTTGCTGCCGTCGCCGATCACCTCGGTGCTCTGCGCGTTGACGATGATGTCCACGTTGCCCAGGCTGCGCAGCTTGCGCTGCAGGACTTCGTCGGCGCGCAGCTTGGCGTCGAACTCGACCAGGGTGACATGGCTGACGATGCCGGCCAGGTCGATCGCCGCTTCCACGCCGGAATTGCCGCCGCCGATCACCGCCACGCGCTTGCCCTTGAACAGCGGGCCGTCGCAATGCGGGCAATAGGCCACGCCCTTGTTGCGGTACTGGTCTTCGCCGGGCACGTTCATCTGCCGCCAGCGCGCGCCGGTGGACAGGATCAGCGTGCGGCTCTTCAGCGAGGCGCCGTTGGCCAGCCTGACCTCGATCAGACCGTCGGCGCCGGCCGGAAGCAACTGCTCGGCGCGCTGCAGGTTCATGATGTCCACGTCGTACTGGCGCACGTGCTGCTCCAGCGCCGCGGCCATCTTCGGGCCCTCGGTTTCCTGCACCGAAATGAAGTTCTCGATCGCCATGGTGTCCAGCACCTGGCCGCCGAAACGCTCGGCCGCCACCCCGGTGCGGATGCCCTTGCGCGCCGCATAGATCGCCGCCGCCGCGCCGGCCGGGCCGCCGCCGATGACCAGCACGTCGAACGGCGCCTTGGCCGCGATGTTGGCCGCATCGCGCTTGGCCGCGCCGGTGTCGAGCTTGGCCACGATCTGCTCCAGGCTCATGCGGCCCTGGTCGAACACGTCGCCGTTGAGGTACACGGTGGGCACCGACATGATCTGCCGCGCCTCCACCTCGTCCTGGAACAGCGCGCCGTCGATGGCCACGTGCTTGATGTTCGGGTTCAGCACCGCGGCCAGGTTCAGCGCCTGCACCACGTCCGGGCAGTTCTGGCAGGACAGCGAGAAATAGGTTTCGAACACGTAGTCGCCCGGCAGGTTGCGCACCTGCTCGATGACCTCGGCGGTGGCCTTGGACGGATGCCCGCCGACCTGCAGCAGCGCCAGCACCAGCGAGGTGAACTCGTGGCCCAGCGGCAACCCGGCGAAGCGCAGGTGGATGTCGTGGCCGGGGCTGGTCAGCGCGAACGATGGGGTGCGCTCGGCACTGTCGCGGTGCACGTCCAGGCTGATCTGGTCCGACAGCAGCACCAGGTCCTCGAGCAGGTCGAGCATCTCGCGCGACTTGGTGCCGTCGTCCACCGATGCGGTGATGTGGATGGGCCGAACGACCCGCTCCAGGTAAGCCTTCAACTGGGTTTTCAGATCGGCATCCAACATGGCGGACTCCTGACGATGGGCAAAGCGCGGGGAAGGCGTTGCTGCCGCAGGGGCAGACCGCCGTAAAGAATTGGGAGGAGGGGTGAACCGCAGCCAGCGCGCGCTGCCGGTGGCTGGCGTGAGGCAGGCGTACTGGCCGCGACGCAGGCTGCGGTTCACCCCCACCCCCGCCGAAACGGCGGAGATGGGAGTGCGGCGGCTTAGATCTTGCCGACCAAGTCCAGCGACGGCTTCAGGGTCTTTTCGCCTTCCTTCCACTTGGCCGGGCACACCTCGCCCGGATGCGAGGCGACGAACTGCGCGGCCTTGAGCTTGCGCAGGGTCTCGGTGACGTCGCGGGCGATTGCGTTGTCGTGGATTTCCAGCGTCTTGATCACGCCTTCCGGGTTGATCACGAAGGTGCCGCGCAGGGCCAGGCCTTCCTCGTCGATATGCACGCCGAACGCGCGGGTCAGCTGGTGGGTCGGGTCGCCGACCAGCGGGAACTGCGCCTTGCCCACGGCCGGCGAGGTCTCGTGCCACACCTTGTGCGAGAAATGGGTGTCGGTGGTGACGATATAGACCTCGGCGCCGATCTTCTGGAACTCAGCGTAGTTGTCGGCGGCGTCTTCCACTTCGGTGGGGCAGTTGAAGGTGAAGGCGGCCGGCATGAAGATCAGCACCGACCACTTGCCCTTCAGGTCCGCGTCGGTGACTTCGATGAATTCGCCGTTCTTGTAAGCGTTGGCCTTGAACGGCTGGACCTGGGTGTTGATCAGAGACATGGAGTTTCCTCGTGGTTGCGAAGGGGAACGGGGGATAGAACGAGGTTCATCATAGGAGGGTTCGATAGATATCTCAAATCGATTGATGGAATTGAATAGATAGTTTTTGCCTATCGCTATTCAAGCCTGGCTCTTTGCTGCGCTGCGGGGGAAGCACGCAGTCCCAACGTTCTATCACGTTGGCTTTTCCGGACTGCTGCGGCATCGTGACGTCGATGAACGCCCCTACCCCCGAGTCCCTGCTGCGCGCAGCCTGCGCGCAGATCGACCGCGCCGATGCCGAAGCCCTGCTGATCCACGCCCTGCAGCGCCACCGCGCCTGGCTGTTCGCGCATGCCCGCGACCCGTTGCCCGCGGATGCCGTCGAGCGCTTCGGCGCCCTGCTGGCGCGGCGCGCGCAGGGCGAGCCGGTGGCCTATCTGACCGGCCGCCGCGGCTTCTGGACCCTGGACCTGGCGGTCGGCCCGGCCACGCTGATCCCGCGCGCTGACACCGAGCGCCTGGTGGAACTGGCGCTGGAGCGGCTGGACACGGCGCCGGGCCGCCGCGCCGCCGACCTGGGCACCGGCAGCGGCGCGATCGCGCTGGCGCTGGCCAGCGAGCGGCCGCAGGCGCAGGTGCTGGCCACCGACCTGAGCGAGGCGGCGCTGGCGGTGGCGCAAGCCAATGCGCGAACGCACGGCCTGCACAACGTCCGCTTCGCCCACGGCCCCTGGCTGGCGCCGCTGGCCGGACAGCGCTTCGACCTGATCGCCAGCAACCCGCCCTATATCGCCGCCGGCGACCCGCACCTGGCGCAAGGCGACCTGCGCTACGAACCGGCCAGTGCACTGGCGTCCGGTGCCGACGGGCTGGACGACATCCGGATGATCGCCGCCGAGGCATCGGCGCATTTGCGGCCGGGCGGCTGGCTGCTGCTGGAGCATGGCTGGGAACAGGGCGAGGCCGTGCGTGCGCTGCTGGCCGATGCCGGCTTCGATGCTGTGGCGACCCACCAGGACCTGGAAGCACGCGACCGGGTCACGCTGGGGTGCTGGCCGGTCATTTGACTCGGTGGCGATGCGGACTCGCCTGTCGTGTCTCGACGTGTGGATGTGCCACCCCGTCCCTGCGCGAGGGCATCGAACGCAACGTGCCGGTGCAGAAGGGCTGAACACGGCCTGCGCCTATGGCGCCGCCGTCATCCCTCTGGCGCTGCGGGCTGCGGGCATGGCGGGGCATGGCCACCGCTGACCATGCCCTCACTCGCCCCACGGACATGTCGAGCCGTGGCGGCATGGAGCCGTTCATCGGCGAGCAGCACGTACCCGGCAAGCGGCTCGGAAAGATCCAGACCATCGCCGCGATCTTGTATCCGGACGCACAAGGCCAGGATCCGTTCTGGACAAGCCAAAGTCGCGCCGCGTTCAGCGCGTTTGCGTCCTACATGTTTGAAGCCCGGGATCACACCATCGACGAACTCATGGCATGGAAGGCTCCGGAAGCACTGTTTCCGCACATCAACACCTCGCCGCTGTTCCCCAGCCTTGAGCGCATCCTGCATCTGTCCAGCGGCCACGACGGCAACAGCACGCAGCAGATGCTGCAGGACATCCTCATAAATCCCAACTACACCTACATCAGCGTGCAGACGCGCACCGTGTTCGGCAACCTGGCGGGGCTGGCCGAGCAGACGTTCAGTTCCGTCATCGCCACCATGCAGGCGCCGCTGCAGCAATTCCTCAGCCCGACCCTGGCGGCAGCCACCAATGCCACGGACATCGACATTCTGAGCCTGCGCAAGCGCCCGACCACCTTGTACGTGATCATCCCGACCAACAAGCTGGACGAGAGCAGCAAGCTGTTGAACATCTTCTTCAGCAGCCTGATCGGCAACAACCTCGGCAAACAGCTGGGTGAGGAGCCGGACCTGCAATACCAGATGCTGATGCTGATGGACGAGTTCACGGCGATGGGCCGCCTGGACGTGTGGTCCAAGCGCATCTCCATTTCGGCCAGCTACGGCGTGCGCGACCTGTGCATCGTACAAAGCCGCGCGCAGCTGCGTTCCAACTATGGCGACAACGACGCGCAGAACTTCATTACCAACCATGGCGCGCAGGTTGTGTTCGCGCCGCGCGAGCAAAGCGACGCCAACGAGTACAGCGAAATGCTGGGCTACAAGACCGTGCGCAAGCAACAGCGCAGCCACAGCCGCAGCCGTGGCGCTGGTGCGAGCCAGGTATCGATCAGCTGCGTGGAGCAGAAGCGGGCGTTGTTCCTGCCGCAGGAGATCAAGGAACTGCCCAGCGACGACGAAATGATCTTCTACGAAGGCAGCAAGCCGATCCTGGCGCAGAAGAACTGGTTTTTCAAAGACAAGCAATTCAAGGCCCGTGCGGCGATGCCGCCGGCGCGCATCAAGGTGGTGGGGCATGATGCGCAGATGGCATTGCCAGAGCACGTCATCCAGGTGCAGAACGAGAAGGACGTAAACCGGTTGAGCTAAGCACGCCGGGTGTCCGCGCCTCGACGGATGTGATGCAGCAGGCCGCACCATTGCAAGAGACGGTGCAGCAGGCACAGACCCTCAATCAACAGCGCGAGCAGCAGCTGGCGCTGGAAGCGCAGCAGCGGCAGCAGGAAGGCCCTGGCGGTAGGGGGCCGGCCGGTCAGGGGCTAACCTTGCGGGAGTCATCGGTGCGGCTGCTGGGCGACGTTTGCTGCAGGCAGCGCCGCCAATATGCCATCCGCGAGTAAAATCCAGTTTTCAGGCAGGAACCGCCATGCGCACGCTATATCCCGAGATCGAACCGTTTGACAGCGGCATGCTGCCGGTGGATGCGCGCCACACGCTGTACTACGAACAGTGCGGCAATCCGCAGGGCAAGCCGGTGGTGCTGCTGCACGGCGGGCCGGGCGGCGGCTGCAATGCCAAGATGCGCCGCTTCCACGATCCGGCCAAGTACCGCATCGTGCTGTTCGACCAGCGCGGCTCCGGCCGCTCCACGCCGCATGCGGACCTGGTCGACAACACCACCTGGGATCTGGTGGCCGATATCGAGACGTTGCGCGAAACGCTCGGCATCGCGCGCTGGCAGGTGTTCGGCGGTAGTTGGGGCTCGACCTTGGCGCTGGCCTATGCGCAGACCCATCCGCAGCGCGTCACCGAGCTGGTGCTGCGCGGCATCTTCATGCTGCGCCGCTGGGAACTGGAGTGGTTCTACCAGGAAGGCGCCAGCCGCCTGTTCCCCGATGCCTGGGAACATTACGTGGCGGTGATTCCGCCGGTGGAGCGCGCCGACCTGATCTCCGCGTTCCATCGCCGCCTCACCAGCGACGACCAGGCCACGCGTCTGGCCGCGGCGCGCGCGTGGAGCGTGTGGGAGGGCGCCACCAGCTTCCTGCACGTGGATGCGGATTTCGTCGACGGCCACGAGGACGCGCAGTTCGCGCTGGCGTTCGCGCGCATCGAGAACCACTACTTCGTCAACGGCGGCTTCTTCGAGGTGGAAGACCAGTTGCTGCGCGATGCCGGGAAGATCGCCGATATCCCCGGCGTGATCGTGCAGGGCCGTTACGACGTGGTCTGTCCGGCGCAGAGCGCCTGGGAGTTGCACAAGGCCTGGCCGAAGGCGACGCTGCAGATCAACCCGAGCGCTGGTCATTCCGCGTTCGAGGCGGAAAACGTCGACGCCCTGGTGCGCGCCACCGACGCCTTCGCCTGAGCTGGGCATGGCGTGCGCCGCCATGCGCGGCAGGCGCCAATACGCGGTCTGTTGCGCGAATGCGAGGATCTACAGCATCACCAGCAGAGCGAGGTGGACAGCGACTGCGGCCGGGCAGCAAGGCGAAATTCCGGCAAGCGACCGTCTGGCGATGCTGTGTCGCCGCGTTTGCTGGATTGTATCGCTGCCAGCCGAGCAGTGCGCCTCTGCCTTATCCATTACCCCTTTTCGGGGCAGGTGTGCCGGAGCAGCGGGCGGGGGGGCTGAGTTCTGTAAGTGCGCTGCAGTCGGGACTTGAGTCCCTCCCACAATGGGCCGAAGCGTCCGTCGCCTGGCCGAATGTTCCCGCGGGATCACAGCTGGATGGCTTGGGGCTAGCGCTCGCGACCGACTCCCGCTCCCGCCAGCGCCCTTGCCTGCAACCAAGCCATGCTAGGGATAAAGCCCTTCGGTGTGCAGCGCGGCCGCGCCGACGCCGACGCCGCTGGCGGCGGGACGTGGATCCAGGCGCGCCTGGTCGGTCTCGTCGGTCCACACTACGAACGATTCCAGCGTGTTGTAGCCGAAGGTGTTGCTGATCGCCACGTCGGCGGCGTCGCGGCCGCGCGCGATCAGCACCCGGCCGATGCGCGGCAGGTTGTGGCGCGCGTCGAAGGTGTACCACTGGCCGTCCAGGAACGCCTCGAACCAGCCGGAGAAATCCATCGGCGCGGCCGAGGCGGGCACGCCGATGTCGCCCAGGTAGCCGGTGCAATAGCGCGCCGGGATGTTCATGCAGCGGCACAGCGCGATCGCCGAGTGGGCGAAGTCGCGGCACACGCCGCGGCCTTCCTGCAGTGCCTGCGCCGCGCTCTTGGTCGGGCGCGCGTGCTCGTAGCCGAATTGGATCTGCGCATGTACGTAGTCGCAGATCGCCTGCACCCGCGCCCAGCCGGTCGGCGCGCTGCCGAACAGGTCCCAGGCCATGCCGCTGAGCAGGTCGGTCTCGCAGTAGCGGCTGCCGAGCAGGTACATCAAGGTGTCCTCCGGCAGCTCCTGCACCGGCGTCTGCGGCGCGTCGTAGCGATATTGGTCGGGCAGGCCGCTGTCGCGCACCACTGCGTCGGCGCGCAGGGTCAGCGCGCCGGCCGGGGCCAGCATGCGCGTGCAGCTGTTGCCATACTGGTCGCGGTAGCCGCGCAGCGGGATCGCCGGCTCGGTCTGCAGCGCGGTGGCCACGACGATGTCGGTGCGGCGGCTGTCGTGGATGTCGAGCATGGCCAGCACGGGGGTGGGCTGCAGGAAACGGTAGCGGATCTCGTAGCCGAGGCGGATGAGCATGGGGGAGGCTCCGGTGGGAAAGCTAGGGCGTTGAACGGACGGCGATGATCGAGAGTGCGCAGCCTGCGCTCAGCCCGATGTGAAGGCAGCTTGCAACCGATTCAGCATGTTGAGCAAGCGTTGCGCCCATTGCCGCTGTCCGCTGGGGTCGGCGATCAGGTCCTGGCGAATCTCCAGTTCCACGTGCGCCAGGCCGCGCGCCTCGGCATGCACCGGGATCGCGTAGTCGGTGGCATCGCTGACCGAATACGGCTGGTTGTCGCCGACCACCAGCCCCGGTTCGGCGCGCAGCTCGGCCAGCAGCGCCTGCGCGAAACGGGCATCGCGCTGATATAGCACGCCGGCGTGCCATGGCCGGGACTCGCCGGCCATCGACGGGGTGAAGCTGTGCATCGCGATCAGGATGGTGGCGCGGCCGGCGTCGCGGCGCCGGTCCAGTTCCGCGGCGATGCGCGCGTGGTAGGGAACGAAGATCGCCGCGGCGCGCGCGGCGCGCGCGGCGGCATTCAACCCCTGGTTGCCCGGCACCAGGGTGCCGTCGCTACGCTCGGCGACCGAACCCGGCGCCGCCAGCGGCCGGTTGCAGTCGATCACCAGCCGCGAATAGGTCTGCTCGATCGCGAACGCATCCAGCGCCTGCGCCAGTGCGCGGGTGACCGCGGCGATGCCGATGTCCCAGCCGATGTGCCGGTCCAGTTCGTGCTGCGGCAGGCCGAGGCCGGCCAGCGCCTGCGGCACCTGCTGCCCGGCGTGGTCGGCGATCAGCAGGTAGGGCGAGCGGCCCTGCGCCTGGTGCACGCGGTAGGGCGGCGGATCGCCGACACCGAGCAGGGGCGGGCCGGCGTGCGCATGCGTCGTCGGCTCAACCACGTGGGGTGCCGTCCAGCTGGTGTTCGATCATCCACAACCCGGCCCACAGCTTGGCGTCCAGCTCGTAGCCTTCGCCCATCTTCTGCACCAGCCAGGCCGCGGCGCGGGCGCGCGGCACCGCGTGCACGGTGATGTCCTCGCTGGCGTCGCCGCCGCCGTCGCCGACCTTGCGCAGGCCGCTGGCACGCACGAAGGCAACCTTTTCGTTGCTGGCGCCGGAGGAGGTCGGGCCGATCATCAGCACTTCGGCGTGGTCGGCGGTCCAGCCGGTCTCTTCCTCCAGTTCGCGCACCGCCGACAGCTCGATCGATTCGCCCGCATCGATGTCGCCGACCAGCCCGGCCGGCATCTCGATGGTGCGCGCCTGCAGCGGCACGCGGAACTGCTCGACGAACAGCACCTCGTCGTCCGGGGTCACCGCGACGATGATCGCCGCCAGGCCGCCGGCATGCACGCGTTCGGAGTACTCCCAGGTACCGCGCACCACCATGCGCTGGTATTTGCCTTCGTAGACGATGCGGGGCGGGGAATCGGGGCGGGTCATGGGCGGCGTTCGCTCGGTTCGGGAGAGGAGGGCGCGGCCGCGGCAGCGCGCGGCCCGGCTGTACCGCAGTGTAGTGGCATCGCCGTGCTCAGCCGAGCGGAGCGTCCAGTCCCGCCGCCTGCAGCAAGCGGCGCCGGGTCAGCGGGCCGAGGCGCAGCGCTTCGCACAGGCCGTGCAGCATGTCGGCGTCGGCCTGGCCGCAGGCGAAGCCGGGCGCGGCAGAATCCAGCGGCGCATCCAGCGCGATGGTGGCCAGTTGCCGCCACAGCAGCGCCTGTTCGCGTTGCTCGCGCAGGCGCGCCGCCATCTGCGCGGCGCCGCGCAGGCGCAGGAACGCCACTTCGTCGATCCGCGTCAGCAGCGTGTCAAGGTCGCCGAAATGCGCCAGCAGGATCGCCGCGGACTTGGCGCCGATGCCGGTGACGCCGGGAATGTTGTCGATCGCATCGCCGGTCAGCGCCAGGTAGTCGGCGATCTGGTACGCATGCACGCCGTGCCGCGCTTTCACTCCGTCCGCGCCCCAGCGCTGGCCGCGCGCGTAGTCCCACTGTTCGTCGAAGTCGAGCAGCAGTTGCGACAGGTCCTTGTCGGCGGACACGATCACGCCGTGGAAGCCGGCGCCGCGCACGCCGTGCAGCGCGCTGCCGATCAGGTCGTCCGCCTCGTAGTCGTGGTGCGCCAGCACGCCCAGGCCGAGCGCGGCGCACAGCGCCTTGCAGTGTGCGAATTGCCGCCGCAGCGCATCCGGCGCCGGCGCGCGGTTGGCCTTGTAGGCTGGATACAGGCGATTGCGGAAGCAGCTGTCCAGCGCTTCGTCGAAAGCGATGGCGATGTGCTGCGGGCGCTCGCGTTCGAGCAGGTCGAGCAGGAAGCGGGCGAAGCCGTGCACCGCGTTGGTCGGCCAGCCCTGTGCGTCCTGGAACTCGTCCGGGATCGAATGCCAGGCGCGGAACACGTACAGGCTGGCATCGACCAGGTACAGCGGTCGCGTCGGCGTCGTCGCGTTCACGGGGTCCAGTCGCTGAGCAGCTGCTGCGGATCGGGGCGCTCGCGCTCCGGCACTTCCATGCGCGGCGTGCCGATATGGATGAAACCGGCGATGCGCTCGTTTTCGGCCAGGCCCAGCCGCGCTGCCACCGCTTCGTCGTAGGCCATCCAGGCGGTCAGCCACTGCGCGCCGAAGCCGTAGGCCTGCGCCGCCTGCAGCAGGGCGAAGCAGACCGAGCCGGCGGTCAGCCATTGCTCGATTTCCGGCACTTTCGCCTCGCGTTGCAGCCGCGCGATCACCGTGATCGCCAGCGGCGCGTGCGCGAAGCGTTCGCGATCCTTCTCCACCGCGGCGGGCGGCGCGCCCGGGTCGAGCTGCAGCGTGCGTTCGGCCAGAAAGTCGCCCAGCGCCAGGCGCGCCTGGCCGGCGATGCGCAGGAACCGGAACGGCACCAGCTTGCCGTGATCGGGCACGCGCACCGCCGAGCGCAGCATCGCCAGCAGAGTTGCGTCGTCGGGCCCCGGCTCGCCCAACTGCCTGGACGGCACCGAGCGGCGTTCATCCAGCGCTTGCAGCGAGTGAAGTGTGCGCATAGTCTCGATTCCGTGGGGTGGGCGCCGAATTATAGTCGCGCGCCCAACAGCGGCAGCGGATGCCGCGGTTACTCAGAGAGTCAAGTTCCTTCCATGATCTGCCGCTAACTCCCGAATCGATGCCGGTTTCACTTGCGCTTGCGTATCACACCGCCATGCCAATCTCCGAATATGCCGAGGAGCTGCTGCCCAGCCGCAACTCGGACCTGCTCGACCAGGTCCGGGACGTGGTGTCGGTGCCGCTTGCATAGGCGTTCGGCGAGACACGGGACGTGCTCGCCGATGCGCTGTTTCGCCTGGCCGAGCGCGCCGGGGCGACGCAGAACGATTATTTCGAGGCGATCGAGTTGCTGCGGCAGCAGCGCGAGCCGATCGCCGCGCGCTTCCGCGGCCATCTGGCGCAGGCCAGTACCGGCGCAGGGTGGAGATCGCCGCACGCCGCGCGAGCGAGCTGCAGCGCGCCGATGAGCGCCGCGACAAGGCGCGTGGCCTGGCCGTGCAGGCCGTGGACGAGCGCCTGCAGCGCGGCGCCGACCGCAGCATGCTGCCGGGTCCGGTCGAGGCCTTCCTGCGTCGGCCCTGGTGCCAGTACCAGCAGCAATCGGCGCTGCGCGACCACGGCCATGGCGCGGCGGTGAGCGCGGCGCTGGCGCTCGGCGACGCGGTGCTGGCGCAATGCCGCCAGGCGCAGGCCGGCGGCGGCGTGCCGGCAGGCGGCTGGCTGCAGCCGCAGCGCGTCGAGTTCTGGATGCGGCCGCTGCCGCGTGGCTGGGCCTGCGCGCGGCCCTGGACGATCTGGCGCATGCGCGCCCGCTGCAGACCGCGGCGCGCGCGCCGGTGGCCGTCGCGCCCGAGGCGCCGCCGGCCAGCCGGAGCCGGCGCAGGCCTCCGATTTCGACCACCGTACCGCCGGGTATTTTCGCCCCCTGGCGACGGGTGCCTGGCTGGATTTCGTCGATCGCGAAGGGCGCGTGCAACCGGGCAAGCTGTCCTGGGTCAGCCCGATCTCGTCGCCGTTGACGTTCGTCAACCGCCGCGGCGGCCGCCTGTGCGTCGCCTCGCCGGAACCGCTGGCGAGGATTGTGCAGCTGGATCGCCTGTGCCTGCACCGCGACGACGATGCGTTCTACAGTGCCATGCAGGGGGGTGGACCGGCTGCAGTGGGTCGCCGTCGCGGCCTGAATCCGTGGCGGCAGCTGCGGGTTCGCGTCGCGCTGCAGCCGGCGTTGTGCAATGACCCCCTAGGATGGGGTAAGAGGTCATGCTCCGGAGTTTGAAATGCCAAGCGCATCATGGTTGATGTTCAGGTACCCTGCCTACCATGCACAGGCGGAAACAGGGGCCGTGTCCGTTCGACTTCCTCTTACTCTTTTTCTTGCGCCGCTCCCGGCGCGGAGCCTTTGCGCATGAGTTTCAGCCCCAGCTCGCCGCACGCACATCCCGCGCGCGACCCGCATCTGCTGATGCAGGCGCGCGACGGCATGCTGCCGGTGCTGGGGCAGGCGTTCGCCGCCGCACTGGCGCATTTCGACGACGTGCTGTTCGACCGCGCCGAAAGCGCCGGCGCCTCGCAGCTGCTGTTCCTGGATGGCATGCGCGAGCTGCGTCGCCGCCGCGACGAGATCGCCGCGCGCTTCCGTGCGCAACTGGACCAGGCCTGGCAGGCGCTGGATGCCGGCACGCCGCTGTCGGCCGAAGTGGCGCTGGCCGGCTACGGCCAGGGCCTGAGCCTGGTGTCGGAAAGCGAACTGGAATCGCGGCTGGCGGTGCGCAACCTGGCCAGCGTGCTGCTGCGCGAATGGAAGTCGGTGCTCAACCGCATCGATCGCCGCCTGGGCTGGATCGCCGGCGGCCTGGAACTGGACGCCGACACCAATCCGGTCGGCCCCGAACACATCGGCGTTGCGGTGCATGCCGCCTTCTCCACCAGCGACCTGGCCCCGGAAGTGCGGCTGGTGCTGATCAAGCTATGCGAGCGCGATCTCACCGCCGGCATCGGCAGGCTCTACCAGGAGTTGGACGACAGTCTGGCGCGGGCCGGCGTGATGCCGGAGATCTCGCGGCCGCCGCCGCCGCGGCGTGCGCGTGCTGCGGAAGAACGCCAGTCGCGCGGCGACGCTGCCGGTGTCGGCGAGGACGGCGGCGCTGCCGGCGAGACGGGCGAGTACGACGACCACGCGCCGGCCTGGGCCAGCCGCTTCGTCGACCGTTGGGCGCAGAGCCGCGGCCGTCCGCAGTCCGCCGAGGCTGGCGCCAGCCAGGGCATGTTGCTGGAAGCGCTGCACGAACTGCTGCAGCAGACCCGCAACGTGCGCGAGAACGCCACCTCCGCGGCCACCGCCGCGGTCGGTCAGCAGCGTTCGCTGAGCCAGCGCGAGATGATCTCGGTGCTGTCGCTGCTGCAGGCCACGCCCAGCGCCACGCTGCGCGCGGCGATCGGCGACGACGGCGAATCGCTGGCGCAGCGGCTGAAGAGCGAGGTGCTGTCCAATGCAACCCAGCTCGGCGTGGACCCGACACATGCGCGGCTGGATCCAGTCGACGAGGATGCGATCGACCTGGTCGGCATGCTGTTCGACGTGATGCTCGACGAACGCGACCTGGAAGGGCGCTCGCGCGAGATGATCGAACGCCTGGTGGTGCCGTTCGTCAAGGTCGCGCTGCTGGACCGGCGCATGTTCGTGCAGAAGACCCATCCGGCGCGGCGCCTGCTCAACGCGCTGGCCGAGGCCTGCGAAGGCAATACCGGCGAAAGCCCGGCCGAGCGCGTGCTGATGGGCAAGGTCGAGGAGATCATCGAGCGCCTGGTCGCCGATTTCAACGAGAACCTGGCGATCTTCCTGACCCTGGAAGAGGAGTTCCGTGATTTCCTGGCCCAGCACCGGCGCCGCATCGAGATCGCCGAGCGCCGCGCCGCCGAGACCCAGCGCGGCCAGGAAAAGCTGGAACTGGCCCGGCAGCGCGCCGAGGCCGAGTTGCAGATGCGGCTGCAGGGGGCGCCGTTGCCGCAGGCGCTGGACGACTTCCTGCGCCTGCCGTGGCTGCACCACCTGACCATGGCGGTGCTGCGCGAGGGCGAGGACGGCGCCGGCGTGCGCGATGCGCTGGCGCTGGCCGACGGCCTGCTTGAGGAAGCGACCGAGGCGCGGCGGCATATCGTCGGCAAGCCCTGGCTGCAGGCCTGGCAGGGGCCATTGCACAAGGTCTTCGCCAGCGTCGGCCTGCATGCCGAGGCGGCCGCTGCGGCGATCAATGCGCTGCACGACACGCTGCAGGCCGTGGCCGAACTGCGACCGGAACTGGAGCGCCCGCTGCCGGAGCTGCCGCAGGTGGCGCTGCCGCAGCCGCCGCTGCAGGAGGCGCAGCCGGTGGAGGTCACCGCTGCGGAAACGACCGAGGACTACGACAACGCCGACGCCGACCGTTTCCGCGCGATGCCGATCGGCACCTGGCTTGATTTCATCGATCGCGACGGCAAGGTGCAGACCGGCAAGCTGTCGTGGGTGAGCCCGATCTCGGCGCGGCTGCTGTTCGTCAACCGCCGCGGCGTGCGCTTTTGCGTGGTCTCGCCGGAGGAACTGGCGGTGATGGTGCGGCTGGGCCGGCTGCGCAGCCACATCAACGACGGCGCTTTCGACAGCGCGATGCAGAGCGTCATCGACCGGCTCGATCCGCAGAACGCGACGCTGCACTGAACCGGATCGACCTTCGCCGCGTGGCGCGGGCTGTCGCCATGCCAGCGTCGGCCGCATGACGGGAGCGGTCCGCTTGCAGGGCGTCACGATCCCGGTGTGCGCTGATGCACCGTTTTCATATAGCTTCTTGATTGCTGGTCTATACGATTATTTTATATCTGTGCGATGTCGGTTGATGGAGCGGAATCGGCGTGTTAATTTTTCACGGGATTTTGAAAAGTCCCGCGTTGCGCTGTATCTTGATAATGCAATGAAATATGCTCTTCATGCAAATTTAAATAAATGTAATTTCAATAAAATAATCAAGGAGTCCATATGGAAATCAGTTTCTCGTTTTCGCATTTGCAGCGCCGTGCGTCGGCCGTTTCCGCTGCAGTCCTGCTGTGTGCGATGTTCGTGGCTTCTGATGCCAGCGCTGCCGAGGTCGGTCGCACTAGAGTCACTGGGGCAATGCTAGGACCGGGGGAAGACAACAAAACGGTCTCGGACCAACAGGTTTTCAATGCATTTTGGGGAAATGCATATCGTTCATGCCGCATATACCACAGCGACACCAAGTCTGTTGGCTTGGTGAGCTATACTGTTAACAGCAGGGATCTTCAAGGGCATTACAATGTCACTAGTATGTGGGTTTGCAAAAATAATCCGTGACGACATACGGAAATTCATGCTGTGAACGGGGTGTGGATTTTTCAGTCGCTCGCCGAGTCTATTGATTATTTGAGTATTGGCAAGAAGCGGTAGCGCTGCCTTTCCTTTTCCTGCTTGCGGGAAAAGGAAAGGCTCTATCTGCGAATCTGCTTCGTTCCCGGCATTTTCCGTTCTCCACATCGGCTTGATGGTGCGGGGTAGTAACTCCTAGACCCTGTCCATGCCGGGATGCCCCGTCGTCCCGCGATGTCCGGCTCAAGCGTGCCGTGCGGACCAGTCCGTGATGCCTGGCAGTCTTCGTTTTACCTCCATGCCATCCACATGGCGCTTGTCCGGCCGCCATCATGTCGCTGCGTTGTACGCCCAGGCTGCAAGCGGCGAGGGCTAGGCCACGCATGCCGGTTGCCGGCGCTGCCAGCGCCGCGCGGACCCTGTAGCATCGGCGCCGACTAGGGCGGGCAACGCATGGGGAATCGCATGGCAGTGCAGGTGCTGGTGGTGAAGGAAACGGCGCACGGCGAACGCCGCGTGGCGGCGACGCCGGAGACGGTGAAGAAGCTGGTCGCGCTCGGCGCGCAGGTGCATGTCGAACCGGGCGCCGGCGTGTCTGCCGGCTTCGTCGATGCGGCCTATCTCGCGGCCGGCGCGCAACTGGCCGATGCCGCGACCCCGGCGCAGGCCGATCTGGTGCTGTGCGTGCAGCCGCTGCCGGTCGCCGCGCTGCATCAGCTCAGGCCCGCCGCGTGCGTGGTCGGGATCCTGCAGCCGCAGGCCGATGCGGCGCGCGCCGAGGCGATGCAGGCGCGGCAATTGGTCGCCTTTCCGCTGGAACGTCTGCCGCGCACCACCCGCGCCCAGGCGATGGACGTGCTCAGCTCGCAGGCCGGCATGGCCGGCTACAAGGCCACCCTGATCGCCGCGCAGCTGGCGCCGCGTTTCTTCCCGATGCTGACCACCGCCGCCGGTACCATCCGCCCGTCCAAGGTGCTGATCGTCGGCGCTGGCGTGGCCGGCCTGCAGGCCATTGCCACCGCCAAGCGCCTGGGCGCCCAGGTCGAAGGTTTCGACGTACGCCCGGAGACGCGCGAGCAGATCGAATCGCTGGGCGGCAAGTTCCTCGACCTGGGGGTCAGCGCGGCGGGTGAGGGTGGCTATGCCCGGCAGCTGACCGAGGAGGAGCGCGCCGAGCAGCAGCGGCGCCTGGCCGAGCACCTGAAAGGCATCGATGTGGTGGTGTGCACCGCCGCGGTGCCCGGTCGTCCGGCGCCGAAGATCCTTAGCGCGGCGATGGTCCAGGGCATGAAGCCGGGCAGCGTGGTGGTGGATCTGGCCGCCGAGACCGGCGGCAACTGCGAACTGACCCGCCCCGGCGAGACCATCGCGCACGCCGGCGTGGTCGTCGCCGGCCCGCTCGATCTGGCCAGCATGGGCGCGGTTCACGCCAGCGAGATGTATGCGCGCAACGTCTACAACTTCGTCGCGCTGTTCCTGAAGGACGGCGCGATCGGCTACGACTGGGACGACGAGCTGCTGGCCAAGACGCGCTGGACCGGTTGAGCGTGATCCACGCACCATGCCTGGCTGTCAGCCTGCACAGAAAGCGGCTGCCGTCTGCCTTCGAGCATCTTCGGCCGCAGCCTCAACACGCTTACGGGGCGGTCACTCCGAGCCGGGCGAAGGTCCGCTGTCCGGGCCAGCGTTGGCCTTGATCCAGGCGTCGCGCTGCGGCGGGGTCATCGCTTCCCAGCGGTCGCGCAGCGCCTTGCGTTGTTCCGGCGGCAGCGCCCGCATGCGTTCGAACAGCACCCGCGCCTCTTCGCGCTGCTGCGGACTCATGACTTCGTAGCGGCGTGCGCCCTTGCGCGCTCGCTCGCGCTGCTCCGGGGTCATGCTCTGCCAGCGCTGCGCATGCTCTAGCATCCTGCGCCGCTGCTGCGGCGCATCGTTCCAGCGCTGGCGCATCGGCGCGATCAGCAGCTCGCGCTGCTGCGCGCTCAGGTGCTCCCAGTCCGGCAGCGGCGGACCCGCATCGGCGTCGGCATCCGACGGCGGTGGTGGCGCTGGCGGTGCGGCGAACGTCGGCAACGGGGGGGCGCCGGCCAGCAGGGCCAGCGCCAGGGACATGCGGATCAGGCGCTTCATCGTGTTCATTCCATCGCCAGCGAGGTATCGGAACCCAGCCACAGGTACAGGTCGGGGTTTTCTTCGAGCAGGCCGGCCGCGCTGTCGTCGCCGTCGCCTTGCGCGGCGGCGCTCGCCGAGACCGTGGCCGCCGCCGCAGTGCCGGCGACGCTGGCCGGGACCGCGACCGGCAGTGCCGGGCGCAGCAACAGGTGCATGCCGAATGCGGCGCCGAGCAGCGCCGGTGCCGCGGCCAGCAGCCAGCCCCAGCGCCGGGCCGGCGCAGCGTGCCCGCGGCGGGCGGCGCGCAGTCGCGCCAGGGTCGGCGCCGGCAGCGCCTGCAGCGAGGCCTGGTGCGCGCGGCGCATCTGCGCGTCGAATGCGGCCGAATGTGTGCGGTCGGGTTTCACCGGACGTCCTCCAGATGTTTCTGCAACGCCTCGCGGGCGCGCGACAGATGGGTCTTGACCGAGCCTTCGGAGCAGCCCATCGCGCGTGCGGTGGTGGCCACGTCCAGCTCCTCGAGCACGCGCAGGGTGAAGGCTTCGCGCTGCCGCGCCGGCAGTGCGCGCAATGCCGCGACCAGCCGCGCATGCGTCTGCCGCTGCTCGTGGCGCTGCGCCGGGGTCGGGCCTTCGTCGGCCCAGTCCGGCTGGCTGTCCTCGCTGCGCTCGCTGGCCGGCGCCCAGAAGCGCAGGCGGAAGCCGCGGCGGCGCTGCAGGTCGATGATGCGCCGGCGCAGGATGCTCCAGAACAGCGGGGTCCATTCCTGCGCCGGCCGCTCGCGGTAGGCGAGCAGCTTGATCATCGCGTCCTGCACCGCATCCAGCGCATCCTCGCGCTGGCGCAGGCCGGCCTCGGCGAAGCGGAATGCGCGTGGACCGATCTCGGCCAAAAACGCGTCCAGCGACACCGGCAGCTGGCGCATGGCATCGTCGCTGTCGTTGTCGGCCGATGCGGGTTCGAGGGCGGGCGTGCTCACCAGCACAGCTTAGCTTCCTGGCGCGGGGATACCGTGGAGAACGTCTTGCCGGCGCCGCGGTTGACCGGCCATCGTGTCGATGTCTACCGATGGTTGCCGGCCCGGGGCGTGCGCTCGATCGGCCCGGGCCGGGCAAGCGAGAACGCGCCCCGCTGCCATCGCCCGCCGATTCAGCAGCCGGTTATGATTGCGACGGTCGGGCGCGGCGCCCGGGAGAAGCGAGAATGAACGACGGTTTCGTGGCCTTGTACATCTTCATGCTGGCGGCCATCGCCGGGCATGTGATCATCTCGCGGGTGCCGGTGATCCTGCATACCCCGCTGATGTCCGGTTCCAACTTCATCCACGGCATCGTGCTGATCGGGGCGATGGTGGTGCTCGGCCACGCCGACACCACGCTGGAGAAGGCGGTGGGCTTCCTCGCCGTGCTGCTCGGCGCCGGCAACGCCGCCGGCGGCTATGTGGTCACCGAGCGCATGCTGGAGATGTTCAAGTCCAGCAAGAAGCCGGAGTCCAAGCCGTGACCCCGACCACTGCCGAGGCACTGTCCTGGCTGGTGAAGGCCAGCTACCTGGTGGCCGCCACCCTGTTCCTGCTCGGCCTGCAGCGCATGGCCTCGCCCAAGACCGCGCGCAGCGGCATCCATTGGGCCGGCTTCGGCATGCTGTTGGCGACCGCGGCGACGTTCCTGCTGCCCGGCCTGCACAACCTGCCGCTGATCCTGCTGGCGATCGCGATCGGCACCGGCGCGGCCTGGATCTCGGCCAAGAAGGTCGCCATTACCGACATGCCGCAGATGGTCGCGCTGTACAACGGCATGGGCGGCGGTTCGGCCGCGGCGATCGGCGCGGTGGAACTGCTGCGCTTCTCGTTCCTGGCGCACCGCGACACCTCGCACTGGAGCGAAAGCGCGATCGCCGCGCTGGCCGCGCGCCAGCCCGACGCGACCACGCTGGCGCTGGCCATCGTCGGCTCGGCGATCGGCGCGATCTCGCTGTCCGGCTCGGTCATCGCCTGGGCCAAGCTCGACGGGCGGCTGGACAAGCGCGTCACCTTCCCTGGCCAGCAGGCCTTCAACCTGCTGGTGTTCGTGGCGATGCTGGGCCTGGGCGCCTGGGCCGCGATCGGGCTCAGCCCGGTGGCGATCGTGGCCTTCTTCGCGGTCGCACTGGCGCTGGGCGTGCTGATGACGCTGCCGATCGGTGGCGCCGACATGCCGGTGGTGATCTCGCTGTACAACGCCTTCACCGGCCTGGCGGTGGCCTTTGAGGGCTACGTGCTGGGCAACGAGGCGCTGATCATCGCCGGCATGATGGTCGGCGCAGCCGGCATCCTGCTGACCCGGCTGATGGCCAAGGCGATGAACCGGCCGATCAACGGCGTGCTGTTCTCCAATTTCGGCGGCGGCGGCCAGGCGCAGGAGATCAGCGGCGCGCAGAAGCCGATCGAGGCCGGCGACGTGGCGGCGATGATGGCCTACGCCGAACGCGTGGTGATCGTGCCCGGCTACGGCATGGCGGTGGCGCAGGCGCAGCACAAGATTTGGGAGCTGGCGCAGCGGCTGATCGAGCGCGGGGTCAAGGTCAAGTTCGCGATCCACCCGGTGGCCGGGCGCATGCCCGGGCACATGAACGTGCTGCTGGCCGAAGCCGGCGTGCCCTACGATCTGATCGCCGACATGGACGACATCAATCCCGAGTTCCCCAGCACCGACGTGTCGCTGGTGATCGGCGCCAACGACGTGGTCAATCCTGTCGCCAAGACCGATCCGGCCAGCCCGATCTTCGGCATGCCGATCCTGGATGTGGTCAAGTCCAGGAACGTGGTGGTGATCAAGCGCGGCAAGGGCACCGGCTTTGCCGGGATCGAGAACGCGCTGTTCTACGCTGGCAACACGCGCATGCTGTACGGCGACGGCGCCGAGGCGGCCGGCGCGCTGGTCAGCGAATTGAAGGCGCTGGACGGCGGGCATTGAACCGGCGCCGGCGATCGGCGCCCATGGATTGTGCGCGGCTGAAGCCGCTCCTATCCCCCTGTAGGGGCGGCTTCAGCCGCGACCACTACCTCAGCGCGCGCTGAAATAGGCCACGATCAGGCCGATGCCCAGCCACAGCACGTCGCCGGGGCGGTTGGCCAGCACGGTCAGCGTCCACGCGTAGCGCGCGCCCAGTTTCAGCGACGAATCCCACGCATCCAGGCCCAGCCCGGCACCTACATGCGCGGCGGCGATGCCCCAGTTGGCGGCGACGATCACCAGTGCGGTGGCGAGCACCGCCACGGCGATGCGCAGCTTGCCGCGCGGCAGCCTGCCCAGGCGCAACATCCACGCGACCTCCAGCGCCACCAGCACCGCCATCCAGCCGGATTGGTGGCCCAGGCTGAGTGCGACCAGCATCCAGGCGATCAGGGCGGTGAAACAGCCCAGGCACAGCAGCAAGGGCCATAGCCAGTGCGAGGTCCTGGCCGGCGTGGAGGAGGGCGGCATGCGATGTTCCCGGAGAATCCGCACAGGATACCCTCCACCGCGTTCCCCGCGCACTCGGATAAACTGGGCGACTTGCACCGGCGGGGCCTGCCCCCATATCGCCCCCATGTACTCACGCAGCAGCGAACCTGTCCAATTCGAACGCGATTGCGCCGCGGTGATGGTGCCGCAGGGCGATGCGGTGACCCTGCCGGCCGGCAGCTACGGCTACATCACCCAGGCGCTGGGCGGCAGCTATACGGTGTTCGTGGAGGGCAACCTGTTCCGCATCGCCGGCAAGGATGGCGACGCGATCGGCAAGGAACCGCCGCCGGGCCTGGACCTGCCGGAAGGCGCCAGCGACGAGCAGGTCGAGACGCTGATCTGGCAACAGCTGCGCACCTGCTTCGATCCGGAGATCCCGTTCAACATCGTCGATCTGGGCCTGGTCTACGAGGTCGGCGTGCAGCCGCGCGAGGATGGCCAGCGCATGGTCGAGGTGAAGATGACGCTGACCGCGCCGGGCTGCGGCATGGGCGAGATCCTGGTCGACGACGTGCGCAGCAAGCTGGAGCTGATCCCGACCATCGCCGAGGCCGATGTCGAACTGGTGTTCGATCCGCCGTGGGGCCGGCATATGATGTCCGAGGCCGCGCGCCTCGAAACCGGCATGCTCTGACCCGCGCGACTGCGCGACCCGGGGCCGGGACAAGGCGCCGCCGCTGCGCTCGGATGATGTAGCGGCACGGCCGTCCCTCGACTACCACAGGAAAACCGGTGTCCGCTACCGAGCCGTCTTCGCAGTTCCGCCTGATCCCGTCCACCACCGCGCGCAGCGCCGACGAGCGCGCTCAGATCCTCGCCGCGCCGGGCTTCGGCAACTCCTTCACCGATCACATGGTCGCCATCGAATGGGACCGCGAGCAGGGCTGGCACGATGCCCAGGTCCGCGCCTACGGTCCGCTGGCGCTGGATCCGGCGGCCTCGGTGCTGCACTACGGCCAGGAGATCTTCGAGGGCATCAAGGCCTACCGCCATGCCGACGGTTCGATCTGGACCTTCCGCCCGGAGGCCAACGGCAAGCGCCTGCAGCGCTCGGCGCAGCGCCTGGCGCTGCCGGAGCTGCCGGTGGAACTGTTCGTCGAATCGCTGCGTCAGCTGATCGCGGTCGATGCCGCGTGGGTGCCGTCGGCGCCGGAGACCAGCCTGTACTTCCGTCCTTTCATGATCGCCAACGAGCCGTTCCTGGGCGTGCGTGCAGCGCAGAAGGCCGGTTACTACGTCATCGCCAGCCCGGCCGGCGCCTACTTCGCCAAGGGCGTGGCGCCGGTGGCGATCTGGCTGTCCACCGACTATGCGCGCGCGGCCAAGGGCGGCACCGGTGCCGCCAAGTGCGGCGGCAACTACGCCGCCTCGCTGCTGCCGCAGCAACAGGCGCAGGCGCAGGGCTGCTCGCAGGTGCTGTTCCTGGACCCGGTCGAGGGCAAGTACCTGGAAGAGCTGGGCGGCATGAACGTGTTCCTGGTGATGCGCGACGGCAGCCTGGTCACCCCGGCGCTGTCCGGCAGCATCCTCGAGGGCATCACCCGCGACAGCATCCTGCAACTGGCACGCGATCGCGGCATGCACGTGGTCGAGCGCCAGGTGAGCATCGACGAATGGCGCGAGGGCGTGGCCTCGGGCGAGATCGCCGAGATCTTCGCCTGTGGCACCGCCGCGGTGGTGACCCCGATCGGCCAGTTGAAGGGCAAGGAGTTCGTGGTCGGCGACCTGACCGCGCCGGCTGGCCCGGTAACCCTGTCGCTGCGCCAGGAACTGACCGACATCCAGTACGGTCGCGTGGCCGACCGCCACGGCTGGCTGCTGCGGCTGGGCTGAGTCCCGGCGTTCTTCTCCCGCCCACTGGCGGGCGCCGAGCTGGGCGTGGCAACAGCCGCGCCCAGCCTCAATCTTCCTTGCGCAAGTTCGCCGCATCCCGGCGTTGCCGCCGCGGGCGCGGCAGCCCCGCTCTGCCGGTGCCCAGAACACGACTGCTCGGCCCAGGCAGATCCTGTGTCGCGCGTGATCACGCCGCGCCATGCAGGGATTTTCAGGAGGTGTCTCCGGTTTGCGCTTCACTTTGCCGCGAAAAGCGAAGTGGATACCGCGTAATATCTTGACTTGATTCACTTTTATTGATTTTGGACGATCAATACTCCGTCCGTACGCACCTGTATTGAGGTGGCGTTGGATGAACGGCTGGTAACAGGGTCGGCCTGGGAATCGCGCTGCATTCGGAGTCCGTGCCTGTTCTGGCATTCGCAGCGCGAAAAATCGCCGTCAGGTGGCAATCAACGAAACGGAAGTTTCGAATGTCCGATATTTCGCAACGTGGTTCGCGCCAGCGCCCTTGGCTGATCGTACTTGGAGCGTCCGCATTGACCTCGCTGTTGCTGGCGATGCCGGCATTCGCCGGCGACGTCAACCTCTCCGGCCTGTCCGCCGAGCCGACCGTGCAACGTTTCATCGTCAAGACCAAAGGCGCTGCCTCCGTCGCCACTGCAAATGCCGCCGCCACTTCGCTGTCGTTGCGCGCGACGCTGCAATCGGTCGCCGCAGCGATGCCGGCCAAGAACGGCCGCGCGCTGGGGTTGACCAGCCTGCGCCGCCTGGCGGTGGGCGCGTAAGTGATCAAGGCCGACCGGCCGTTGGACCGCACCGAGGCGCTGATGCGCCAGCTGGCCGCCGATCCGAACGTCGCGTCCGTCGAAATCGATCAGCGCATGACCATCGCGCTGACCCCGAACGATCCCAGCCTGTCCAACCAGTGGGCCTTCGGCACCACCACCGCCGGCATCAACGTGCGCCCGGCCTGGGAACAGGCCACCGGCACCGGCGTGGTCGTGGCGGTGATCGATACCGGCATCACCAGCCATCCTGACCTCAACGCCAACATTCTGCAGGGCTACGATTTCGTCAGCGATGCGGACATGGCGCGCGACGGCAACGGCCGCGACAGCAACCCGGCAGACCAGGGCGACTGGATCGAAGCCAACGGGTGCTATTCCGGTTCGCCGGCGACCCATTCCAGCTGGCACGGCACCCATGTGGCCGGCACCATCGCCGTGGTGACCAACAACAGCACCGGCCTGGCCGGTACCGCGTTCAATGCCAAGATCCTGCCGGTGCGCGCGCTCGGCAGGTGCGGCGGCTACACCTCCGGCATCGTCGACGCGATCACCTGGGCGTCCGGCGGCACCGTCAGCGGCGTGCCGGCCAACACCACTCCGGCCGAAGTGATCAACATGTCGCTGGGCGGCAGCGGCGCCTGCTCGACCACCTACCAGAATGCGATCAACGCTGCGGTCGGCCGCGGCACCACCGTGGTGGTGGCGGCCGGCAATCGTTCGGTCAACGTCTCCACCTCGTCGCCGGCCAATTGCGCCAACGTGATCGCGGTGGCCGCGACCACCTCCTCGCGGCCCAAGGCCAGTTACTCGAACTACGGCAGCGGCATCGACATCTCCGCGCCGGGGTCGAGCATCCTGTCCACGCTCAACGACGGCACCAGCACGCCGGGCAACGCGCGCTACGACGGCACCTCGATGGCGGCGCCGCATGTGGCCGGCGTGGCCGCGCTGGTGCTGTCGGCATCGCTGAACCCGCTGACCCCGGTGCTGCTGGAGGCGCGCTTGAAGGCGACCGCCAGTGCATTGCCGGTGGCCTGCACACTGGGTTGCGGCGCGGGCCTGGTCAACGCCGGTGCGGTGGTGGCGGCCACGCTGAAGCCGCAGACCCCGGTCCGCGGCGTGCCACTGGGCAACCTGGCGCTCAAGGCGGGGACCTCGCTGTACTACCAAGTCAGCGTACCGGCCGGCACGCACTGGCTGAAGCTGGCCCTGGCCGGCGGTAGCGGCAACGCCGACCTGTCCCTACGCGGCGGCAGCCTGCCGACCGATACGCTCTACGGCTGCCGCTCGATCGCCGCGGCCAATGCCGAGAGCTGCCCGCTCAACCTGCCTGCCGGCACTGACTACGTGCGGGTGAAGGCGGTCACCGCCGTGGCCGGGGTGGGCGTGACCGCCAGCTACTGAGCGGCGTCATTCGCACAGGTCGCAAGCGCGCGCCTGCAGCACGTCGAGCAATCGCGCGGCGTCGATTTCCAGCAGCAAGCCGCGCTTCCCGGCGTTGAACCACACGCTGCCCGGAGCCAGCGCCGACTGCTCGACCAGCACCGGCGCCGGCCGCTGCTGGCCCAGCGGACTGATGCCGCCGATCTTGTAGCCGCTGCGGCGTTCGGCCTCGGCCACCTCCATCATCCGCGCCGATTTGCCGGCGCCTGCCGCGGCGAGCTTCTTCAGCTGCACGCGGCGATCGGAGGGCACCACCACGCACACCGCGCGCGCGTCGACCCAGGCCATCAGGCTCTTCAGCACCCGCGCCGGCGGCAGGCCCAGCGCCTGCGCCGCCTGCAGGCCCTTGGCGCCGGCTTCGGCTGCGTATTCGTAGGGATGCAGGCGATAGGCGACGCCGGCCGCGTCCAATGCGCAGGTGGCACGGGTGGCCTTGGACATGGCGGCTCAGGCCGGTTCGAAGCGGTTCGCGGCCACGTTCTTGCGGACCTTCTGCGGGTCCCAGATCTGCCCGTTCATGGCGATGTAGACCCCGGCCGGCAGCGACTGCACCGCGCCGACTGCGCAGCCGATGTTGAATTCCGCATCGGAGCCGCGGAAGCGCGCCGGGTTCAGCGCACCGGTCATCACGATGGTCTTGTCCGGGATCGTCTGCAGCACCTTGCCGGTCTGCACCATGGAGTCGGTGCCGTGGGTCAGCAGCACGTGGCGCGCGGACTGCGCGGCGACGGTGGCGCGGATCAGCTCGCGGTCCTCGTCGGTGATGTGCAGCGAGTCCTTGCGAATGATCGGGATCACGCTGAAGCGGAAGGTCACGCCCAGTTCCTTGAGGATCTGGCCGATCTGCGGATCGCCGATCTGGTAGTCGGACTTGTCGTCGAAATAGATCTTGTCGATCGTGCCGCCGGTGGTGACGATCAGGAGTTCTTCCATTGCCGGTTCCTAGAGCATGACGGGCGCCGCGGTGGCCGCAGCTAGGCGGCCATGATACCCGGCAGGCCGCCGGCGCCGGCCGCTCAGGGCCTTTCGCCGCCGGGCGGCCTGGCGCCGCGCTTGCGGGCGAAACGCGCACGCAGTCCCGGTGCGCTGGACAGGCCGATCGCCAGCAGCGCCAGCAGCAGTTCGGCCCAGGCGTAGGCGCGCTGCGGCGGATGGCTCCAGGCGGCCATCACTCCGTGGCTGAACCAGAACAGCCCGAACACGCCGCCCCAGAAGCGCGCCACCGCCGAGCCGCGCAGCACCCCGATCGCCAACAGCAGCGGCGGCAGCGCGAATACCATCAGCGCAGCGAGGCGGTGGCGGTCGTCGTGGAACCAGGCCGCGTACAGCAGCGCCAGGACCAGCAGCGTGGCTGCCAGCGCGTTACGCAGGCGGGCGGTGCTCACGGCACCGCCAGGCGTTGCGCGATGCCGGCCAGGCGCCGCCCCAGTGCGCGTGCCAGCTGCGCTTCTTCCTCGCTGGGCTGCGGGTCGTCGTCGGCGCCGGCGACATGGCTGGCGCCGTACGGGGTGCCGCCGCTGCGCGTGCTGCTGAGCAGCGGTTCGGTATAGGGAATGCCGACGATCACGCAGCCGTGGTGCAGCAGCGGCAGATGCATCGACAGCAGCGTGGCTTCCTGGCCGCCGTGCAGCGAGGCGGTGGAGGTGAACACCGCCGCCGGCTTGCCGGCCAGGGTGGCGCTGGCCCATTCGGCGCCGAGCCCGTCGATGAAGTGCTTGACCGGCGCGGCCATGTTGCCGAACCGGGTCGGGCTGCCCAGGGCCAGGCCGACGCAGTCGCGCAGGTCGCTGGCCTCCACGTACGGCGCGCCGCTATCGGGTACCGGCGGCGCGCTGGCCTGGGTGACCGCGGCCACCGGCGGCACCGTGCGCAGGCGCGCGGCCATGCCGGGCACTTCGCCGACGCCGCGCGCGATCTGCCGCGCCAGGCGCGCCACCGAACCGCCACGGCTGTAGTACAGGACCAGGATCTCGGCCATGCGGCCCTCGCTATGCTTGCACCAGAACGGCCGCCAGTATCGGCGATGCCGGCATCCGTGCGCATCGGGTACCCTTGGCCGATGCAGCCTTTGGACACGGTCAATCTCTGGACGGAGCGGGTGCGCGACCGCGCGCGGATGCGCAGCTTCGCCGGCTTCCTGTGGCGGCGCTTCCTCGACGACCGCCTGTTCCAGGCCGCCGCGTCGCTGGCCTACACCACGATCTTCGCGCTGGTGCCGCTGGCGATGGTGGTGTTCGGCGTGCTCTCGGCGTTCCCGGTGTTCGATCGCTGGAGCGACCAGCTCAGCGACTACATCTTCTCCAACTTCGTGCCGGCCGCGGCGCGCTCGGTGGAGGCCTATCTGCGCCAGTTCTCGGCCAGCGCCGGGCAGCTGACCAGCGCCGGCACCATCGCGCTGATGGTGTCGCTGCTGATCACCTTGAACAGCGTCGAGCAGACCTTCAACCGGATCTGGCGGGTGGTTTCGGCGCGGCCGCGGCTGACCCGCTTCCTGGTGTACTGGACGGTGCTGACCTTGGGCGCGCTGCTGGCCGCGGCGTCGCTGGCGGCGTCGGCGCGGTTCTTCGCGCTGCCGCTGTTCCGCACCAGCGAAGGCCGGCTGCTGGCGCAGATGGCGCTGGGCCTGGCGCCGGTGCTGATCGAGTTCGTCTGCGTCACCCTGGTGTACCGGGTGGTGCCGCACCACACGGTCAAGCTACGCCATGCGGTGCCGGGCGCGCTGCTGGCGGTGGCCCTGCTGGAACTGGTGAAGTGGGGACTGAGTCTGTACCTGGGCAGCTTCCAGTCCTACCAGCGCATCTACGGCACGGTCGCGTTCGTGCCGATTTTCCTGCTGTGGATCTATCTGAGCTGGATCGGGATCCTGCTCGGCGCCTCGCTGGCGTCCTCGATCGCCGCCTTCCGCTACCAGCCGGCGTCGATGCGGCTGCCTGCCGGCTACGAGATCTACGGCTTGCTGCGCCTGCTCGGGCGCTTCGCGCAGGCGCGCAAGGACGGCCACGGCCTGCACGAGGACCGGATCCTGCAGCTGGAGCCGATGCTGACCGATTCGCTGGTGCAGGAACTGCTGTGCGAACTGGAGCGCAGCCGCCTGCTCAGCCGCGCCGAGCATGGCGAGTGGCTGCTGGCGCGCGACCTGGCCGACGTGCCGCTGACCGAACTCTACGAAAACTGCCAGCTGCGCATCCCGATCGCCGAAGCCTACCTGCCGTGCCGCGACGACGCGCTGGGGCAGGCGGCATGGCGCGCGCTGGACGAACTGCGCATGCCGCTGCGCGACGTGCTGAAACGTCGCGTCGGCGATCTTTACACCGATATCGGAGACCTCGCATGACCCTGCGTATCCTGTTCCCGTTGTTCGCCGCTGCCGCGCTGCTGGCGGGCTGCGATCGGCATCCTTCGCCGGCCGTTGGCGCCGCGCCGGGCGCGTCGGCGCCTGCAGCTCCCGCCGCCCCAGCGGCGCCCGCTGCGTCGACCGCGCCGGCCGCTGCCGAAGGACCGAACGTGGTGCAGGAGACCCGGCCGCAGCCGACGCTGAAGGTGAAGGCGGTGGACGGCAGCGACTACGACCTGGCCGCGCATCGCGGGCAGTGGGTGGTGGTGAATTTCTGGGCCACCTGGTGCGCGCCGTGCCTGAAAGAAATGCCGGAGTTGTCGGCGTTGCACGTGATGCGCGACAACATCGAAGTGGTGGGCCTGGCCTATGAGGACATCGAGCCGGCGGAAATGCAGGCGTTCCTGAAGGACCATCCGGTGGCCTACCCGGTGGCGATCCTCGACACCTACGCGCCGCCGGCCGATTTCGCCACCCCGCGCGGGCTGCCGATGACCTATCTGATCGCCCCGGACGGCAAGGTCGCCAAGCAGTTCCTGGGGCCGGTCAATGCGCACGACATCGAGGAGGCGATCGCCGCGGCCGGCGGCAAGGTCGCCGGCCAGGCGAAGGCTGCGGGCTGATGGCGACCGCCCGCTTCCTGGTCTGCGGCCGGGTGCAGGGCGTGTATTTCCGTGCCGCCACCCGCGAATGCGCGCTGGCGTTGGGGCTGGACGGGCAGGCGCGGAATCTGGCCGACGGCCGCGTCGAGGTCATCGCCGCTGGCGAGGCCGCGGCGCTGGAGGCGTTGGCCGAGTGGCTGCGGCACGGCCCGCCTGCAGCGCGGGTCGAGCAGGTGCTACGTGAGCCATGGCCGACGCCGGTGGCGACGGGCTTCGCGATCGGGTGAAGCCCCGGGAACCGTGGCGGCTCGCTGTAGGAGGGACTTCAGTCCCAACGCGCTACCGGTAAGGCCTCGTCGGGACTGAAGTCCCTCCCACGCCACCGCCTGCCGCTGCAGAAGGGGGGCAATCCGGCAGTGTCTTTGCGCAGACGTCCGGTCGCGGCTGAAGCCGCTCCTACAGAAAACCCGTGCACCGTCCGTTGCGCGCTGCACCATCGAGTCCCGAGTCCCCGGTCCCGACTCCCGGCCTCAACCAGGATACGCCGCGATCGGCGGCAACACGCCGAACTTTTCCTTGCGCGGCCTGTGCTTCAGTGGCGGCAGTTCCAACTCCGGCTCCTGCAGCGGCGTGTCGGGCAACTGGTCGAGCAGATGCCGGATCAGCGTCAGGCGGCCGCGCTTCTGGTCGTTGAAATCCACCAGCGTCCACGGTGCCTGTTCGCGGTGGGTGGCGTCCAGCATCGCCTCGCGGGCGCGGGTGTATTCGGCGTACTGGGTGCGCGACTGCAGGTCCACCGGCGAAAGCTTCCAGCCCTTCAGCGGATCGTGCAGGCGTTCGGCGAAGCGCTTCTCCTGCTGCTCCTGGTCCACGCACAACCAGTACTTGAACAGGCGGATGCCGTCGTCGACCAGCAATTGCTCGAACAGCGGCGCCTGGCGCAGGAAGGCCTGGTATTGCGTGTCGCTGCAATAGCCCATCACCCGCTCCACCCCGGCGCGGTTGTACCAGCTGCGGTCCATCAGCACCATTTCGCCGGCGGCCGGCAGATGCGTGGCGTAGCGCTGGAAATACCACTGCGTGCTTTCGCGGTCGGTCGGCTTGGGCAGCGCCACCACCCGGCACTGGCGCGGGTTCAGATGTTCGGCGATGGCCTGGATCGCGCCGCCCTTGCCGGCGGTGTCGCGGCCTTCGAACAGCACCAGCACCCGTTCGCCGCTGTGCTGCAGCGCTTGCGCCAGTGCCGCCAGTTCCAGTTGCAGCGGTTGCATCAATGCCTGGTACTGCTTGCGTTTGAGTTTGCTCATTTGCTGCGCCTGGTGCGGGTGCCGGCCATGCTGCGCGCCACTTCCAGCAGCGCGCCCTGTTGGCGGCTGTCGAGTGTGCGGTAGGCCTGCAGGAGGTCGTGTTCGCCGCGGGTGCGGGCCGGGTCGAGTTGGCTGGCGAGTTCGCCGAGCAGCGCGCCGGCGGGAACGCCGAACGCACGCGCCAGCGCGTTGAGTTGGTCGCGGCCGGGCATCTTTTCGCCGGCCAGCCAGGCCTTGACCGTGGCCGCACCGGCGCGCGGGATGGCGGCGGCGATGTCCGCGGCGCTCATGCCGCTGGCCTTGGCCAGCAGGCGCAGGGTGGTGTCCAGGGGCATGCGCGGTTCCAGGTCATTCCTTCAGGCGTGGGCGCAGCGTGGCCAGGTTGCACGGCCGGGTGCGCGCGTCCAGCTGTGCGGCGACGATCCTTTCCCAGGCGGTGCGGCAGGCCGAGGTCGAGCCGGGCAGGCAGAACACGAAGGTGGCGTTCGCCAGGCCGGCGAAGGCACGCGACTGCAGCGAGGAGGTGCCGATCTCATCGAAGCTGATTGCGCGGAACAGCTCGCCGAAGCCGGGCATCTGCTTGTCCAGCAGCGGCAGCAGCGCCTCGGGGGTGGAGTCGCGGCCGGTGAAGCCGGTGCCGCCGCTGACCAGGATGCCGTCGACCTGCGGGTCGGCGATCCACGCCGAGACCACCGCGCGCATCCGGTAGCGGTCGTCGGGCAGCAGCTCGCGCGCATACAGGCGGTGGCCGGCCTCGCCGAGCACCGACACCAGATAATCGCCGGAACTGTCTTCGGCCAGGCTGCGCGTGTCCGAGACGGTCAGCACGCACAGGTTCAACGCGATGAAATCGGCTTTGGCGCTCATGCCCGAAGCCTAGCGGCTCGCCCGGCTGGCGTATAGCCCGGGGTTCAAAGCGCTTGCCGGCATGCCATGCGTGCCGGCAGCGTCATCGCGGCCAACGCGCGTCACCGGCGCATGCGCCGCGTGGCCGCCAGCAGCGCGGCGGCTCGATGCGCGTGCAATCGGCGATGGCGGCCGAACCGCCGCCATCGCCAGTGCCGCAACTTACGACAATGAAAAATCAAGGGATCGCGTCTGTGGCACTATCGGCCCGGTGCGATCCGCCATCCGCCTATGCCATGCCGAGCCATGGCGCTACGGCCGCCGCCGCGCTCTTGCGACCAACCCGGGCGCCTGCCGCCAGCGGACCGGCAGGATGGCGCTGCGTCACTTTTACGGTTGCTCGCTGACGCTGGCGGCGCTGCCGATTGCGGGATAAGCGTTCTTGACCAGCATGACGAATTGATCGTGGAACCAGGCGCCGGAGATCGGCGCGTTGGGCAGTGCGTCCGACAACACGCCATCCGGTGTCGTATAGGTAGGATCGCACATACGGTCGAAGCCCTTGCCCTGGTTGTTCTTGATGAATTTGCTGGAGCCATCCGATACGCCTGGCTGTTTGACGAATGCATAAGCATGCAGATGCCCGCCCGGCGCCGCAGTCGGGGGCGTGCCGATGCCTGTTGCACTCTGGTTGCACCAGTTGCCCCGATGATCGCGACGATCGATACGTCCCGAATTCACATAGGTATCGATGTCGTTGCCGCTGGCGGAAGTTGGGCGATTGTGCCCGCCCCAGCCGTTGCGGCTGGTATCGATGATGAATCCGATGCTATTTCGCCAGCCTGCGGCGACGAAGCCGTTGTACAAGGCTTCCGCGTAATGGGATTCGTCAAAGTTGGGATTCCACTGGTAGAACTTGGATGACTTGATGGGTTGCCCGCCTACCGTCAGGTCCGGGTTGGGCAGATTCGGTTCGGTCAGCGGTGTCACGTTCGCGGTATTGCTGACGAACCCATCGACGCTGGCAAGGCCTGCAGCGGTGCTTTGAAAGACTTGCGTGTACAGGGAAATCGCCGCCGTCATGTTGTTTTTCCAACCCAGCCAGCCGGAATGGGCGATATCGAGGTAGTTGTAGGTGTTTGGAATCGCATGCAGCTTGTCGACCGCGTACTTGATGCCTTCCTCATAGATGCCCGTGCTTTGCGCCTGCGCGCAACGCGGGGTGCTCAAGTTGGTCACCAGGTTCGGCAGGCTGTCCGGTTCGATGACGTTGACGATGCGGATGTTCTTGTATTTTGGATCTGCGATAATGCCGGCGATCACATCGATGTATTGCTGCTTGTAGCGGGTGAGGCCGGCTTGGGTGAGCGGCAGTTCGCCGTTGGAGGCCAGCGCGTGGCAGTCGCGTCCGGGAATGTCGTAAATGACCAGCCCCACCGTGATCGGCGTATTCGGTTTTTGCTGCGCCAACGCGTTGTTCAGATGAGCGGTCAAGCCGAGCAGGCCCGCATTGCGCGCGCCGCCGTAGATTGCGTTGATCGAATCGAGCCAGACGAAGGTGGGGTAGCCCGCCACGATCTTCATCTTTTGTTTGAAGTGCAATCTCCGGGGCGGCCAAGGTCAGCCTGCGTTCTGCCACCCGCGTTCATGTGCCAGTCCACGCAGCAGCGCGGCGAAGTCTGCTGCGAAGCCTTGCATGTCGAACAGGCCGGCGCTGGCGCGGCGCTGTTGCAGCGTGTCGCGCAGTGCGCGTAGCGCCACCGGATCGCGGCCCAGCTGTACCGCCTTGGCAATGAAGGCATCGTCGTCGGTGACGTTCATCGCGTCCATGCCCAGGTGATGGTTGAGACTGCCGGCCACGCGTGCGGCGAAGGTCGTGCCGGGGCAGGTCAGTAGCGGGCAGCCGGCCCACAGCGCGTCGGAGGCGGTGGTGTGCGCGTTGTACGGATGCGTGTCCAGGAACAGGTCGGCATGCCGGTAGCGGGCCAGATAGTCGGCATGCGCCAGCTTGGTCATGAAGCGCAACCGCGCCGGATCCACTTCGGCGCGGCGCGCGGCATCGCGCAGCCGCGCATCGGCCTGGCCCGGGCCGGACAGCAGCCACAGCACGCTGTCCGGCACCTGGCGCAGCACCGCCAGCATCCGCGTCATGCTGCGTGGGGTCAGCTTGTAGCTGTTGTTGAAACAGCAGAACACAGTGCCATGCTCTGGCAAACCGCAGTCGCGGCGCGCTGGCGGCGCCGCGATGCGGCGGCTGTCGTCCGAGGGCTGGAACGCGCGCGGCAGGCGCAGCACGCGCTCGCTGTAATGCGTGGCCAGCGCATCGGGCAGCGCGAACGCATCGCCGATCACGTAGTCGATCCAGGGCGCGCCGGACGTGCCGGGGTAGGCCAGCCAATTGATCTGCAGCGGTGCCGGACGCAGTGCCAGCACTTCCGGCGCGCCGCCGCCGCCCCAGCCGCGCAGATCGAACAGGATGTCGATGCCGGCATCGCGAATGCCTTGCGTGATCGCCCGGTGCGGCTGTCCTGCTACGTCGTGCCAGGCATGCGCGGCGGCCCGCAGGCGCGCGCCGATCGCGCTGCCGTCGTCGCGGTTCAATGCGAACAGCTGCACCTGCAGGTCGGCATGCGCGCGCAGCCGTTCGAACAAGGCCACGGTCAGCAGCCCGGTGGGATGCGCGCCGAAGCCGTTGGACAGGAAGCCGATCTGCAAGGGGCCGGCGCGGCGTAGCGTCGCGGCCGGCAAGGGCGTCAGCGTCTGCGCCAGGGCAAGCGCACGGTTGCGCGCGCAGTGCAGCTGTTCGGCGGCAGTGGCGTCCTCGTTGAGGAAGGCGAACGGTTCGATCGCCGGATGGCCCTGGCGCACCGCGCCGCGGACCTGCTGCGACAGCGCGTCCAGCGCGCGCCAATCGCACAGTTTGCGTCGCCAGTTCAGCAGGTGCGCGGCGATCGACGGTTCCTGCGGCAGCAGCACATGCGCGTGCGCATAGGCCTGCGCGGCGGCTTCGGCCTCGCCGTTGTCCTCCAGCGCATGGCCCAGCCACAGGGCGATGCCCGGATGCTGCGGCGCGTGTTGCAGCGCCTGGCGCAATGCGGCTGTGGCCTCGGCGTGGCGGCCCTGGCTCCAGCGTACCCGGCCCAGCCGCGCCAGGGCTTCCGGATGCGCCGGGCGCAGCTGCAATGCGCGCACCGCGGCCTGTTCGCCGGCGGCGATCGCGCCGGCACCGAGCTCGGCGTCGGCCAGCATCACCCAGGCGATGAAGTCCTGCGGGTCGCGGCGCACCGCATCCTGCAACTGGCGCAGTTCGTCCAGCGCGCTGCCGCTCACGCGCGTGCGGCGGCCGGCGCACGCGCAGCGGTGCGGCGTACGCGCCTGCTCACGGGCTGTCGCTCAGCCGCGCCAGTTCGTCCACCTGGTGCTCGTGGCTCAGGCGCTGGATCAGCGCGTCGAGATCGCCTTCGATCACGTTCGGCAGGTCGTACAGGGTCAGGCCTTCGACCCGGTGGTCGGTGATGCGGCCCTGCGGGAAGCTGTAGGTGCGGATGCGCTGGCTGCGGTCGCCGCTGCCGACCTGCAGCTTGCGGTCCTGCGCTTCGGCGGCGGCCTGCCTGTTGCGCTCGGCGTCGAGCAGCTGCGCCTTCAGCCGCTTCATGGCCTTGTCGCGGTTGGCGTGCTGGCTGCGCTCGGTCTGGCATTCGACCACCACCCCGCTCGGCACGTGGGTGATGCGGATCGCCGATTCGGTCTTGTTGACGTGCTGGCCGCCGGCGCCGGAGGAGCGGAACGTGTCCACCTTCAGGTCGGCCGGATTGATCGCGATCTCTTCCACGTCGTCGGCCTCGGGGATGATCGCCACCGTCGCCGCCGAGGTGTGGATACGGCCCTGCGATTCGGTCGCCGGCACCCGCTGCACGCGGTGCGTGCCGGATTCGAACTTGAGCTTGGAATAGGCGCCGCGGCCGACGATGCGCGCCACGATCTCCTTGTAGCCGCCGTGCTCGCCGGGGCTGTCCGACTCCACTTCCACCTTCCAGCCCTGGCGTTCGGCGTAGCGCGCGTACATGCGGAACAGGTCGCCAGCGAAGATCGCCGCCTCGTCGCCGCCGGTGCCGGCGCGCACTTCCAGGAACAGGTTGCCGTCGTCGCGCGGATCGCGCGGCACCAGCAGCAGCGCCAGCTGTTCGTCCAGCGCAAGCAGGCGCGTGTGGGCGGCGGCGATTTCCTCCTCGGCCAGTTCGTGCAGTTCCGGATCGCCGCGCATCGCCTCGGCCGCGGCCAGGTCGGCCTTGGCCGCGGCCTCGTCGGCCAGCGCGGCGGCGACCGGCTCCAGCTGCGCGAATTCGCGCGAGTAATCGCGGAAGCGCGGGTTGTCGTTCACCACCTCGGGATCGGACAGCAGGCGTTCGAGTTCTTCGCGACGCTCGGCCAGCGCCTCCAGCTTACGGCGCAGGGTCGGTGTCATCGGTCTTCAGAGTGGGATGGAGATAGCCCGGTTTTTCCGGGAACAAGCGCTCGGCGGCGCGAGCCAGGTCGGCATCGCCGCTCAGCGCCGCCTCGCGCAGCGCAGCAGTGGGCGGATGCAGCAGGCGGTTGGTCAGGGTGTTGGCGAGGAATTCCAGCACCTCGTCGGCCGGCTTGCCGTTGGCCAGCTGCTGCCGCGCCTTGGCCAGCACGTCGTCGCGGGTACTGTCGCCGTGCGCGCGCAGGCGCTTGAGCGGTGCCTGGCGGGTGCTGGCCTGCAGGGTCTCGATGTAGCGCAGCACCTGCAGGTCGATGATCGCCTCGGCGGCCTCGGCCGCTTCGCGGCGGCCGCGGCGATTGTCCTCGACCGCGCGTTCCAGGTCGTCCACGGTGTACAGATAGGCATCGGCCAGTTCGGCCACGCCAGCTTCGATGTCGCGCGGCACGGCCAGGTCGAACAGCAGCATCGGCTTGTGCTTGCGCGCGCGCAGTGCCTGCTCGACCTGCGCGCGGGTCACCACCGGCTCGCGCGCGGCGGTGGCCGAGAACACCACGTCGGCTTCCTGCAGATGCCGTTCCAGCTCGCCCAGCGGCAGCGCCACGCCGCCATGGCGGCTGGCCAATTCCTGGGCGTGGGCTAGGGTGCGGTTGGCGATCAGCAGGCGCCGCACGCGGCCTTCGCTGAGGTGCCTGGCGGCCAGTTCGATGGTCTCGCCGGCGCCGATCAGCAGCACCGTCGATTCGCTGAGCCGGGCGAAGGAATTCTGCGCCAGGCGCACCGCGGTCGAGGCCACCGACACCGGATTGGCGCCGACCCGGGTATCGGTGCGCGCGCGCTTGGCCACCGAGAAGGTTTGCTGGAACAGCCGGTCCAGGCGGTTGCCCATCGCCCCGTGCGCGCGCGCCAGCGCCCAGGCGTCTTTCACCTGGCCGAGGATCTGCGGCTCGCCAAGTACCATCGAATCCAGCCCGGTGGCGACGCGGAACAGATGCCGCACCGCGTCGGCGTTCTGGTACTGGTACAGGTAGCCGTGCAGGCCGGCCGCGTGCGAATCCAGCCAGTCGGCCAGGCTCTGCGCGTCGTCGGCGATCGCGTACAGCTCGGTGCGGTTGCAGGTGGACAGCAAGGCGGCCTCGGCGACGTTCGGCAAGGCGCGCAGCGACTGCAACGCGCGCGGCAGCGCATCGCCGGCGAACGCCACCCGTTCGCGCAGGTCGACCGGCGCGGTCTGGTGGTTCAATCCGAGCACCCACAACGTCATCTGTTCAGTTGCTTGCGATAAGCTGCTGGCCATTCAGGGCCCCATTTTACGGCCCGGTTGCCCCCGATGCCCGCATTGATTCGCATCCGTACCGTTCTATTGCTGTCCGCGCTCGCCGCGCTGCCCGCCACCGGGGTCGCGGCGGCCATGCCGGCCACCACCGCCAAGCCGGCGCCGAGCGCCGCTTCGTCCTCGCTGACGCCGGTGCTGGCCGGCGAGTTCGCGCTGCAGGCCGGGCAGCTTGCCGATGCCTCGCACTGGTACCTGCAGGCGGCGAACGATGCCCCCGGCGATGCCGGCCTGGCCGAGCGCGCGACCCGCATCGCGATGCTGGCCAACGACAACGCGGCCGCGACCCATGCCTTGGCGCTGTGGCGCCAGCGTGCGCCGGAATCGCTGCCGATGCGCAGCGCCGAGGCCTCGCTGGCGCTGCGCATCGGCAACCTGCGCCAGGCGCGCGGCCTGCTGGTGGCGCTGCTGCGTGACAAGGACCCCCGCGGCTGGCGCTACGCGCTGGTGGCGCTGGTCAGCGGCAACCGCGATCCGGAAGTGGCGGCCAAGGTGCTGGACCAGTTGCTCGACGCCAACGCCATCCCCGACCAGCTCGAGGCGTGGCAGGAGTTCGGGCGCCTGGCGCTGCGCCTGGAGCAGCCGAAGCTGGCCGAGCGCATCGTCGATCAACTGGTCAAGCGCTTCCCGGAAGAGCCGCGGGTGGCCCTGCTGCATGCCACCCAGTTGCAGCAGGCCGGCAAGACCGAGCAGGCGCGTGCGCTGCTGCAGGGCGTGGAGCCGAAAGCGCCGCGCGACCCGGAACTGCGCGGTGCGCTGGCCTACGCCTACGACGCGATCGGCGACACCGCCGCGGCGGCGCGGGTGCTGGCGCTCGGCCCGCAGGACACCCAGAACTACGGCCTGCGCGCCTCGATGCTGGCCAAGCTGCAGGATAATGCGGCGTTGAGCGCGTTGTACGATGAGTTGCGCAAGGGTGCGGCGCAGCCGGATCCGGAGCGGCGCCTGCTGCTCGGCAAGATCGCCGAGTTCCTGAAGCGTTATCAGGAAGCGGTGACCTGGTACCGCGGCGTGCCGGGCGGCCCGCTGCGCAACGAGGCGCGGCTGCGCACCGCCGGCGCGCTGTACGAACTCGGGCAGAAGGAGTCTGCCTTCGGTGAAGCGCGCGCGCTGCAGGACGATGCCGAGGCCGACGACGCCGCGCGCCGCGATGCCTATGTACTGGAGGCGGAATTGCGTCAGCGCAGCGGCGACGACAGCGGCGAGCTGCAGGTATTCGAGCGCGGCCTGGCCGCCTATCCTGACGACAACGGGCTGCTCTACGCGCGCGGCCTGGCCTGGGAGCGGCGCGACCGCATCGACCGTGCCGAGGCCGACCTGCGCAAGATCCTGGTCACCGAGCCGGAGAACGTGGCCGCACTCAATGCGCTCGGCTACACCCTGGCCGATCGCACCCACCGCTATCGCGAGGCGTTGCAGCTGATCGACCGCGCGCGTACCGCCGATCCGGACAACGCCGCGATCATCGACAGCTACGGTTGGGTGCTCTACCGGCTGGGCAAGACCCAGGAAGCGCTGGTCCAGCTGCGCCGCGCCTGGACCCTGTTCAAGGATCCGGAGATCGCCGCGCACATCGGCCAGGTGCTGTGGGAGCAGGGCAAGCACGACGAGGCAACCAAATACTTCGACGATGCGCGCAAGCTCGATCCGAAGAATCGCGCGCTGCAGCGGGCGATGGAAAAGGTCGCGCCGTGAGGTCGGCGGCGCGTGCGGTCTGGGCGCTGCTGGCGCTGCTGGCGCTGGCCGGCTGCAGCACGTTGGCGCCGCGGCAGGCGCCGCCGGCCGCGAGCGCGCCGCTGAGCGACGCCGCGCGGCAGGCCGAATCGGCCCGCGGCGCCTGGCTGGCCGCGCATCCGAACTGGTCGTTCCAGGGCCGGGTGGCGATCACCAAGGGCCGCAATGGCGGCAGCGGGCGCATCGACTGGGCGCAGCAGCGGCGGCAGTACCAGGTCGAACTCAGCGCGCCGGTGACCCGCCAGAGCTGGCGCCTGAGCGGCGACAGCCAGCGTGGCGGCGGCCGTCTGGAGGGATTGGAAGGCGGTCCGCGCGCGGGCGAGGACGCGCAGCAGCTGCTGCTCGAGGCCACCGGTTGGGAGATTCCGGTCAATCTGCTGCCGGACTGGGTGCGCGGACAGGTTGCGGTGGACGCAGGCGCACCGGAGCAGGTGAGCTACGACGCTGAAGGGCGTCCGCAGGCGCTACGGCAGATGGGCTGGGAGATCCAGTTCCAGGAATGGTATCCGCCCAGCGACGGCCGTCCGACCCTGCCGCGGCGCATCGAGGCGCGCAACGGCGACGCCAAGGTGCGCCTGCTGCTGGACCAGTGGGGCTTCGTCGCGCCATGAGCGTGGTGGGAGAGCGTGGCTGGTCGGCCTGGCCGGCGCCGGCGAAGCTGAACCTGTTTCTGCAGATCACCGGCCGCCGCGCCGACGGCTACCACACGTTGCAGACCGTGTTCCGCCTGCTCGACTGGGGCGATACCGTGCATCTGCGCGTGCGCAACGATGGCGTGGTGGCGCGGCTTGGCGCTTCCGTGGCCGGCGTCGCCGAGGCCGACGACCTGCCGGTGCGCGCCGCGCGCCTTTTGCAAAAAGAAGCCAAGATCGCGCAAGGTGTGGATATCCGCGTCGAAAAACGCATCCCGGCGGGTGGCGGCTTCGGCGGCGGATCGTCCGACGCGGCGACCGCGCTGGTCGCGCTGAATGCGTTGTGGGGCGCTGGGCTGGACGAGGACACGCTGGCCGGCCTGGGCCTGGCGCTGGGCGCGGACGTGCCGGTGTTCGTGCGCGGTCGCGATGCCTGGGCCGAGGGCGTGGGCGAGCGGCTGACCCCGTTGCGCCTGTCGCCGGCCTGGTATGTGCTGGCCGATCCGGCGGTTCACGTGCCCACCGCGGCCTTGTTCCAGGCCGAGGATTTGACGCGGGATGCTGCGCCCGCGAAAATGTCCGACTTCGTTTCAGGTTTCCTGCTCGGCAATGCGTTCGAGCCGGTGCTGCTCCGCCGCGAACCGGCCATCCAGGTCGCGTTCCAGGCGCTTGCGCAGATCGGCACGCCGCGGCTTACCGGGTCGGGGAGCGGGTGTTTCGTCGAGTTCGCCGATCGCGCTGCCGCCGTGCGCGCGCTGGCGTCCTTGCCGGACGGGTTGCGCGCCTGGGTGGCTGGCGGCGTGACCCGCTCGCCGCTGCTCGACGCGCTGGAGGCATAGCGACAGTTTCATGCAGGGGCGTCGCCAAGAGGCCCAAGGCACCAGGTTTTGATCCTGGCATTCGTAGGTTCGAATCCTACCGCCCCTGCCATTTATGCGAGTCCCTCGCAAGAGCCCGCACATCCGTGTGCGGGGGGTCAAGCGGGGCGACTCCCTCGCAAAAGCCCGCACATCCATGTGCGGGGGTTCAACAGGTAGAAGCGTCGCTTCGCCTGGGTTTTTCGGTTTCATGCTGTTTCTTCGTTCCGCAGTTTTTTCGCCGCCGCCGCTCGAGACACTCCTCATGCAAGATCAACGTAACCTGCTGGTGTTCTCCGGCAATGCCAACAAGCCGCTTGCCAAGAGCATCTGCAAGGAGCTGGGCGTGCGTGCGGGCAAAGCGATGGTGTCGCGCTTCTCCGATGGCGAAGTGCAGGTTGAGATCGAGGAGAACGTGCGCCGGCAGGAAGTGTTCGTGATCCAGCCGACCTGCGCGCCCAGTGCGGAGAACCTGATGGAGCTGCTGGTGTTGATCGACGCGCTCAAGCGCGCCAGCGCCGCCAGCGTCACCGCGGTGGTGCCGTACTTCGGCTACTCGCGGCAGGACCGGCGCATGCGCTCCTCGCGCGTGCCGATCACCGCCAAGGTCGCGGCGAAGATGTTCACTGCGGTCAACGCCGACCGGGTGCTGACCGTGGACCTGCACGCCGACCAGATCCAGGGCTTCTTCGATATCCCGGTCGATAACGTTTACGCCTCGCCGCTGCTGCTGGCCGACATCTGGCGCGCCTACGGCACCGACAACCTGATCGTGGTGTCGCCGGACGTGGGCGGCGTGGTCCGCGCCCGCGCCGTGGCCAAGCGGCTGGACGACGCCGATCTGGCGATCATCGACAAGCGCCGTCCGCGCGCCAACGTGTCTACGGTGATGAACATCATCGGCGACGTCGAAGGCAAGACCTGCGTGCTGGTCGACGACATCGTCGATACCGCCGGCACCCTGTGCGCGGCCGCGGCCGCTTTGAAGGCGCAGGGCGCGCTGAAGGTCGCCGCGTACTGCACCCACCCTGTGCTGTCCGGCCCGGCGGTCAGCAACATCACCAATTCGCAGCTCGACGAGCTGGTCGTTACCGACACCATTCCGCTGTCGGACGCCGCGCGCGGCTGCAACAAGATCCGCCAGCTCAGCGTCGCCGAGCTGCTGGCCGAAACCATCCGCCGCATCGCCTTCGGCGAGTCGGTGAGCTCGTTGTACGTGGATTAAGGCTGCAGAGTGGTGAATCGGGAATCGCAACGGCGCAGTGTCGCGCCTTGCCCGATTCTCCATTCCCGATTCCCCGCTCCCGGCTTCACAGACTCTTCTGGTCGCGGAAGAGTCCTCAAAACCGCCGCGAGGCGGTTCATTCAACCAAGGTAGTAAACGCAAATGGCAACCACACATGAAATCAAGGTTCAGCGCCGCGAGGTCGAGGGTAAGGGTGCGAGCCGCCGCCTCCGTCGCGACGGCCTGATCCCCGCCATCGTCTACGGTGGCGAACTGAAGCCGGTCAACATCCAGCTCAACCACAACGAAGTTTGGCTCGCCAGCCAGAACGACTGGTTCTATTCGTCGATCCTGAGCCTGAGCCTGAACGGCGACATCCAGAAGGTGCTGCTGCGCGATATGCAGCGCCATCCGTTCAAGCAGCTGATCCTGCACATCGACTTCCAGCGCGTGAACGACAACGAGGCGCTGCACGCCTCGGTGCCGCTGCACTTCCTCAACGAGGACACCTCGCCGGCCGGCAAGTCGGTTGAAGTGGTCGTCACCCACGAGCTGAACGAGATACAGGTGGTGTGCCTGCCGAAGGACCTGCCGGAGTTCGTCGAAGTCGACCTGTCCGCGCTGTCCGTTGGCGACGTGATCCATCTGTCCGACCTGAAGCTGCCAGCCGGCGTCGAGTTGCCGGAGCTGAAGCTGGGCAAGGAGCACGACGTGGCGGTGGTCATCGCCAGGCACGGCCAGATCGAGGTCGAGCCGGAAGCGACCGAAGCCCCGGCTGCAGTCGAGCCGGCGAAGAAGGACGGCAAGTAATCGCCTGCGCAGCGCCCGGGCCGTTGGCTCCAGGCGCTGCAGCGATGCTGCGGCATGACTGGTCTGCGTCTGATCGTCGGTCTGGGCAATCCCGGCGCCGAACATGCGAACACCCGGCATAACGCCGGGTTTCGTTTTGTCGAACATCTGGCCGAGCGGGCCGGCGCGCGCTGGAGCGTGGACGCCAAGCTGTTCGGCGAAACCGCCAAGGTCGATGTGGCCGGGCAGGCGCTGTGGCTGCTGAAGCCGGCCACCTTCATGAATCTCAGCGGCAAGTCGGTGACCGCCGCGTTGCGCTATTGGAAGATCGAACCGGCGCAGGCGTTGCTGGCGCACGACGAGTTGGATCTGGCGCCGGGCACGGCGCGGCTCAAGTTCGACGGCGGCCATGGCGGGCAGAACGGCTTGCGCGACACCATCCGCCTGCTTGGGCATGCCGGCTTCCACCGGCTGCGCATCGGCATCGGCCATCCCGGGCACAAGGACAAGGTCGTACCCTGGGTATTGGGGCGTGCCGGCAAGGACGACCAGATCCTGATCGACCGCGCCATCGACGCCGCCATCGCGGTGCTGCCGCTGGCGGTGCAAGGCGATTTCAACGAGGCGATGAAGCGGTTGCATACGGGAAAGGATCGGGACCGGGGACCGGGGACCGGGGATCCGTAACGGCGAAAGCGCCGGCGTTGATGCTTGCGGTCCCGTCCCGCATCAAGACTGTTCCATTACCAATGAGGCTAATCATGCAGATGTGTGCGCTTTTCCCCGGTCCCCGGTCCCCGGTCCCCGGTCCCGACATCGCCTTGGGAGGCCGCCATGGGCATTAAGTGCGGCATCGTCGGCCTGCCCAACGTCGGCAAGTCGACGCTGTTCAATGCGCTGACCAAGGCGGGCATCGCTGCGGCCAACTTCCCGTTCTGCACCATCGAGCCGAACGTCGGCGTGGTGCCGGTGCCGGACCCGCGGCTGGGCGAGCTGGCCAGGATCATCAATCCGCAGAAGGTGGTGCCGACCGCGGTCGAGTTCGTCGACATCGCCGGGCTGGTCGCCGGCGCGGCCAGCGGCGAGGGCCTGGGCAACAAGTTCCTGGCGCATATCCGTGAGGTCGATGCGATCACCCACGTGGTGCGTTGCTTCGAGAACGCCGACGTCATCCACGTCAACAACAAGGTCGATCCGATCTCGGACATCGACACCATCGACACCGAGCTGGCCCTGGCCGATCTGGACAGCGTCGAAAAGGCGTTGAATCGCGCCGAGCGCAGCGCCAAGGGCGGCGACAAGGACGCAGCCGCGCGCAAGCCGGTGCTGGCCAAGCTGCAGGCCGCGCTGGCCGACGGCAAGGCCGGGCGCAGCGCGGGCCTGGACGAGGAAGAGAAGGCGCTGGTGCGCGATCTGTTCCTGCTCACGCTCAAGCCGGTGATGTACATCGCCAACGTGCTCGAGGACGGGTTCGAGAACAATCCGCACCTGGATGCGGTGCGCGCGCGCGCCGCCACCGAGGGTGCCGAAGTGGTGCCGGTGTCGGCGGCGATCGAGGAAGAGCTGTCGCAGCTGGACGATGCCGACCGTGACACTTTCCTGGCCGACCTGGGCCTGGCCGAGCCGGGCTTGAACCGGGTTATCCGCGCGGCGTATTCGCTGCTCGGGTTGCAGACCTATTTCACCGCCGGGGTGAAGGAAGTGCGCGCCTGGACGGTCAAGGCCGGCTCGACCGCGCCGCAGGCCGCCGCGGTGATCCACACCGATTTCGAGAAGGGCTTCATCCGCGCCGAAACCATCGCTTACGCCGACTTCATCAAGTACAAGGGCGAAGTCGGCGCCCGCGAGGCCGGGCGGTTGCGCCTGGAGGGCAAGGAATACCGCGTGCAGGAAGGCGACGTGCTGCATTTCCGCTTCAACGTCTGACCCGCATGCGCGCGTTCGCGCCGCGCCGCAGGCGCGGCGCGCGGGGGCGCGTTTCCTGCGACATCGCGTCAAAATACTGTTGACAAGGTGGGGATGTCAGGGAAGAATAGCGGGCTGTTTCACCCCGTACTGATTTTGGCCTTGCGGCCTGATCGGCACGGGTAGTTGGAGGGATACCCAAGCGGCCAACGGGGGCAGACTGTAAATCTGCTGGCTTACGCCTTCGGTGGTTCGAATCCACCTCCCTCCACCAGTTTTTTTGTTGTGGCAGTGCGGCATCCCGTAGCGGGAGTAGTTCAACGGTAGAACCTCAGCCTTCCAAGCTGATGGTGCGGGTTCGATTCCCGTCTCCCGCTCCATTGAACGCGCTTGTGTCACAATAGAACTACGCTCACGTAGCTCAGTCGGTAGAGCACCTCCTTGGTAAGGAGGAGGTCGAAGGTTCGATTCCTTTCGTGAGCACCATATTCAGTCTCCAAATCTTTCTACGATCACCGAGAAGAAGCAGCCATGGCCAAGGGTAAGTTCGAGCGCACCAAGCCGCACGTCAACGTCGGCACCATCGGTCACGTCGACCACGGCAAGACCACGCTGACCGCAGCGCTGACCAAGATCGGCGCAGAGCGCTTCGGCGGCGAATTCAAGGCCTATGACGCGATCGATGCGGCGCCGGAAGAGAAGGCGCGCGGCATCACGATCTCGACCGCGCACGTGGAATACGAATCGCCGAACCGCCACTACGCGCACGTCGATTGCCCGGGCCACGCCGACTACGTCAAGAACATGATCACCGGTGCGGCGCAGATGGACGGCGCGATCCTGGTGTGCTCGGCCGCGGACGGCCCGATGCCGCAGACCCGCGAGCACATCCTGCTGTCGCGCCAGGTCGGCGTGCCGCACATCGTGGTGTTCCTGAACAAGGCCGACATGGTCGACGACGCCGAGCTGCTCGAGCTGGTCGAGATGGAAGTGCGCGAGCTGCTGAGCAAGTACGACTTCCCGGGCGACGAAACCCCGATCATCCACGGTTCGGCGCGTCTGGCGCTGGAAGGCGACCAGAGCGAGATCGGCGTGCCGTCGATCCTGAAGCTGGTGGAAGCGCTGGATACGTTCATCCCGGAGCCGCAGCGCGACGTGGACAAGACGTTCCTGATGCCGGTGGAGGACGTGTTCTCGATCTCCGGCCGCGGCACGGTGGTGACCGGCCGTATCGAACGCGGCATCATCAAGGTGGGCGACGAAATCGAAATCGTCGGCATCCGCGCCACGCAGAAGACCACGGTCACGGGCGTGGAAATGTTCCGCAAGCTGCTGGACCAGGGGCAGGCGGGCGACAACGCCGGTCTGCTGCTGCGCGGCACCAAGCGTGACGACGTGGAGCGCGGCCAGGTGCTGTGCAAGCCGGGCTCGATCAAGCCGCACACCGAGTTCGAAGCCGAAGTGTACGTGCTGTCCAAGGACGAGGGCGGTCGTCACACGCCGTTCTTCAAGGGCTACCGTCCGCAGTTCTACTTCCGCACCACCGACATCACCGGCGCTTGCGAGCTGCCGGAAGGTGTGGAGATGGTGATGCCGGGCGACAACGTGAAGATGGTGGTCACGCTGATCAACCCGGTGGCGATGGACGAAGGCCTGCGTTTCGCGATCCGCGAAGGTGGCCGTACCGTTGGCGCCGGTGTGGTGGCCAAGATCATCAAGTAATGCCCGCTGCGGCGACCTCGGTCGCCGCGGTTTGACGATGTGCAGGCGGCTTCGGTCGTCGGGTTCAGCGAAGGGCGGGCCGGAACCTTCGGTCCGCCTTCGCCGTCTAAGGGAAATGCAGCGTTCGTAACTACACGCCAGTAGCTCAATTGGCAGAGCAGCGGTCTCCAAAACCGCAGGTTGGGGGTTCGAGTCCCTCCTGGCGTGCCAATCTGCCGCACCCTATCCAGTGACCTTGGTCGCATAGCCGCAAGAGTCGGATGAACAGCAAGATCGAGCATTCCAAAGGCACCACTGCTTCCTCCGGTGGCGATATCGTCAAGTACGTCATCGCTGCATTGCTGGTGGTTGCGGGCTTGTTTGTCTGGTTCTGGTTCGGCGAGCCGAGTCGTGCGACGCAGCTGGGTAACTGGTCCGGGCCGCTGCGTGTCCTCGCGGTCATCGTCGGCCTGGTTGCGGGCGCCGCGGTGTTCCTGCTGACCGCCAAGGGGCGCGAGGCCCGCGAGTTCGTGTCCGAGTCCAGGTTCGAACTGCGCAAGGTGGTCTGGCCGACCCGTCAGGAAGCGATCCGCACCACCTGGGTCGTGATCGTGGTGGTGATCATTCTGAGTTTGCTGCTGGGTGGGTTCGATTTCCTGATCCAGAAGCTGATGCAGTGGTTCGTGAGTCGTTGAGGAGAGTGCAGCAGTGAAGCGTTGGTATGTCGTTCACGCCTATTCAGGCTTCGAGAAGTCCGTGGCCCAAGCGCTGCGCGACCGCATTGTGCGTGACGAGATGCAGGAGCGCTTCGGTGACGTGCTGGTTCCGACCGAGGAAGTGATCGAGATGCGCGCCGGCCAGAAGCGCCGTTCCGAGCGCAAGTTCTTCCCGGGCTACGTGCTGGTGCAGATCGAGACCCATGAAGAAGCCGGCATCCCGCGCATCGACAACGAAAGCTGGCACCTGGTCAAGGAAACCCCGAAAGTGATGGGTTTCATCGGCGGCACCGCCGATCGTCCGCTGCCGATCCGCGACGAAGAGGCCGATGCGATCCTGCAGCGCGTTCAGGATGGCGTGGAGAAGCCGCGTCCGAAGGTGCTGTTCGAGCCAGGCCAGATGGTCCGCGTCACCGACGGTCCGTTCAACGACTTCAATGGCGTGGTCGAGGAAGTCAACTACGAGAAGAGCCGCCTGCGCGTCGCGGTGCTGATCTTCGGCCGGTCCACTCCGGTTGAACTGGAATTCGGCCAGGTCGAGAAGGCCTGAGCCCGCGCCGGCGCAGCTGCGCCGGACGCCAGAATCTCTGCTATACTGCGCGGCTTGCTGTCCAGGCTCGCCGCCTGGCAGGACCGGAAGCCGCCGCAAGGCGGCTTTCTGCGCACGTCAAACGTGATGGCGGGACACGTGATTTTCCCGTCGCGATGGGGAGCCTGCAAGTTGGGCGCTAGCACCCGGAGACCATTGAAATGGCAAAGAAAGTAGTCGGTTACATCAAGCTGCAGGTGAAGGCCGGTCAGGCCAATCCCTCGCCGCCGGTCGGTCCTGCGCTGGGTCAGCGCGGCCTGAACATCATGGAATTCTGCAAGGCGTTCAATGCCGCCACGCAGAAGCTGGAGCCGGGCCTGCCCACTCCGGTCATCATCACTGCCTATTCGGACCGTACCTTCACCTTCATCACCAAGAGCACCCCTGCGAGCGTGCTGTTGAAGAAGGCCGCAGGCATCACCTCCGGTTCCAAGCGCCCGAACAGCGAAAAGGTCGGCAAGGTCACCCGCAAGCAGCTCGAAGAGATCGCCAAGGCGAAGGAGGCCGACCTGACTGCAGCCGAGCTGGAAGCGGCGGTGCGTACGATTGCGGGTTCCGCCCGCAGCATGGGCCTGACGGTGGAGGGTTAAGCGATGGCACAGACCAAGCGACAGAAAGCAATCCGTGCTGCCGTGCAGCCGGGCAAGGCGTATTCGATCGACGAAGCGCTGAAGATCATCAAGTCCACCAGCAAGGCCAAGTTCGTCGAAGCCGTCGACGTGGCCGTGTGCCTGGGCGTGGATGCCAAAAAGTCCGATCAGCAGGTGCGCGGTTCCACCGTGCTGCCCGCCGGTACCGGCAAGAGCGTGCGCGTGGCGGTGTTCGCCCCGGCCGGCGCCAAGGCTGACGAAGCACTGGCCGCTGGCGCCGAAGCCGTCGGCATGGACGACCTGGCCGAGAAGATGCAGGCCGGCGACCTCAACTACGACGTGGTCATCGCCACCCCGGACGCGATGCGCGTCGTCGGCAAGTTGGGCACGCTGCTGGGCCCGCGCGGCCTGATGCCGAACCCGAAGGTCGGCACCGTATCGGCCAATCCGGCCGAAGCGGTGAAGAACGCCAAATCGGGTCAGGTGCGCTACCGCACCGACAAGGGCGGCATCATCCACTGCACCATCGGCAAGGCCAGCTTCGAAGACGAGGCACTGAAGAACAATCTGCAGGCGCTGCTGCTGGACTTGGTCAAGGCCAAGCCGGCGACCTCGAAGGGCACCTACCTGCAGAAGATCTCGGTGAGCTCGACCATGGGTCCGGGCGTCACCGTCGATCAGGCGTCGCTGTCCCTGAAGTAATTCGCGATACGGCGGCGCTCCGCGAGGGGCGGCGCCGGTTCCACCCTTTTGAAGGCGTCGCCGAGGGGCAACCCGGAGCGAAGCCGTCAAAGACCGCAGGCGCGGTCGGCGCATACCGACGACGGGCACGGAAGCTCGATATGGCAAGGAGTCGCCGTCGGTACAGCGGGATCGCTTAATCCAGTCCCCTCGGGGACGCGCCGGCGTAGATGGTGCCGCCTTTCTGGAGTTTTTCTGGTTCAGGCCAGTTCGGGGTTTCCCGAGCGCGCTCACTCCAGGTCTGGAATGGCCGCCAACTGGGATGCCATTCGGCGTCCCCGGCATCCAGGATGGAGGCCGCCCAGGACCGCACGCGGCAGGAGCCGCAAGCGGAGTTTGTTTGAAGCAGGGATTCGGGATTGAGGATCGGGGATTGGCAAGAGCGCATCACGGCTCCTGCGGCTCCCGAACCATCGGCCTGGAACCCGGCTTTAACGGAGGAGTGCAATGGCTCTCAATCTGTCCCAGAAGCAAGAAGTCGTCGCCGAACTGGCAGACGTTGCCGCGAAGGCTCACTCCTTGGTTGCTGCCGAGTACGCCGGCATCACGGTCGCCCAGCTGACCGCGATGCGCAAGAAAGCGCGCGAAACCGGTGTGTACTTGCGTGTTGTCAAGAACACCCTGGCCTCGCGTGCCTTTGCCGGTACCGAATACGAGTGCGTCCAGGACGCGCTGGTCGGTCCGCTGCTGTATGCGTTCTCGACGGAAGAACCCGGCGCTGCCGGTCGTCTGATCAAGGAATTCGCCAAGGGTAACGACAAGCTGCAGACCAAGGTCGTGTCGATGGGTGGCCAGCTGTATCCGGCCGCTCACCTCGAGGTGTTGGCATCGCTGCCGACCCGCGAGCAGGCGCTGGCCATGCTGGCACGTGTCCTCGCCGAGCCGGCGAGCATGTTCGCCCGCGCGGTGAAGGCAGTGGGCGACAAGCTCGGTGGTGGCGAAGAAGCCCCCGCTGCAGCGGAAGACGCCCCGGCCGAAACGGCTTAAGTTCGCGACACCTGAAACGGTTCACTAGAACCTCATCCAGAAAAAAATTCCAAAGGTAATCACAATGTCCCTGTCTAACGAACAGATCGTCGACGCAATCGCCGAAAAGACCCTCATGGAAGTGATGGAGCTGGTCAAGGCCATCGAAGAGAAGTTTGGCGTCTCCGCCGCCGCCCCGGTCGCCGCTGCCGGCCCGGCCGCTGCTGCCGCCCCGGTCGAAGAGCAGACCGAGTTCAACGTCATCCTGAAGGCTGTCGGCGAGAAGAAGGTCGAAGTCATCAAGGCCGTCCGCGCCATCACCGGCCTGGGCCTGAAGGAAGCGAAGGACCTGGTCGAAGGTGCTCCGCAGACCGTCAAGGAAGCCGTGTCGAAGGAAGATTCCGAGAAGTTCAAGAAGGATCTCGAGGCCGCCGGCGCGACCGTCGAAATCAAGTAATCGGCATCTTGCATCGCCAGCGTGTCAGGTGATGCATCGAAGGCTGGGGACGCAAGTCCCCGGCCTTTGGCCGTTTCGGGCGGGAACCGGCAACAGGGAACGGAGAATCGGAAAAGCCGCGTTGCGTGCTCTCCCGATTCCCATGTCTCCAGTCCCGATTCCCAGCCGCACCGAGTTGGTAGTTGGAAGTAGCAAGAGAAGGCGTGCTGGTGCCGGCAATACCAGCGACTTCCAACTGACAATTTATGTTCACTCAGGGCCGCGGACGCGCGGCCCGCACAGCCAAGGTGATACCTCATGACGTCCTATTCGTTCACCGAAAAGAAGCGTATCCGCAAGGATTTCGGCAAGCAGCGCTCGATCCTCGAAGTGCCGTTCCTGCTGGCGATCCAGGTAGATTCCTACCGCGAATTCCTGCAGGAAAACACCGACCCGAACAAGCGTTCGGACCACGGCCTGCACGCGGCCCTGAAATCGGTGTTCCCGATCTCCAGCTACAGCGGCAACGCGGCGCTGGAGTACGTCGGCTACAAGCTCGGCGATCCGGTGTTCGACGAGCGCGAATGCCGCCAGCGCGGCATGAGCTACGGCGCCCCGCTGCGCGTGACCGTGCGCCTGGTGATCTACGACCGCGAGTCCTCGACCAAGGCCATCAAGTACGTGAAGGAGCAGGAGGTCTACCTCGGCGAGATCCCGCTGATGACCGACAACGGCACCTTCATCGTCAACGGTACCGAGCGCGTCATCGTCTCCCAGCTGCACCGTTCGCCGGGCGTGTTCTTCGACCACGACCGCGGCAAGACGCATAGCTCGGGCAAGCTGCTGTACAGCGCCCGCATCATCCCGTACCGCGGTTCCTGGCTGGACTTCGAGTTCGACCCGAAGGACGCGCTGTTCACCCGTATCGACCGCCGCCGCAAGCTGCCTGTGTCGATCCTGCTGCGCGCGCTCGGCTACTCGAACGAAGAGATGCTGGCCGAGTTCTTCGAGATCAACACCTTCCACATCGATCCCAAGGAAGGCGTGCAGCTGGAGCTGGTGCCCGAGCGCCTGCGCGGCGAGACGCTGAACTTCGACCTGGCCGATGGCGACAAGGTCATCGTCGAGGCTGGCAAGCGCATCACCGCGCGCCACGTCAAGCAGCTCGAAGCCGCCGGCGTCGCCGCACTGGCCGTGCCCGACGAGTACCTGGTCGGCCGCATCCTGTCGCACGACGTGGTCGATGCGGCGACCGGCGAACTGCTGGCCAGCGCCAACGACGAGATCAGCGAAGACCAGCTGAACGCGTTCCGCAAGGCCGGCGTCGATGCCGTGGGCACGCTGTGGGTCAACGACCTGGACCGTGGTCCGTACCTGTCCAATACCCTGCGCATCGATCCGACCAAGACCCAGCTGGAAGCGCTGGTCGAGATCTACCGCATGATGCGTCCCGGCGAGCCGCCGACCAAGGACGCCGCGCAGAACCTGTTCCACAACCTGTTCTTCACCTTCGAGCGCTACGACCTGTCCACGGTCGGCCGGATGAAGTTCAACCGCCGTGTCGGCCGCAAGGAAGTCACCGGCGAGTCGGTGCTGTACGACAGGAAGTACTTCGGCGAGCGCAACGACGAAGAGTCCAAGCGCCTGGTCGCCGAGCATGCCGACAGCTCCGACATCCTGGAAGTGATCAAGGTCCTGACCGAGATCCGCAACGGCCGCGGCGTGGTCGACGACATCGACCACCTCGGCAACCGTCGCGTGCGTTCGGTTGGCGAAATGGCCGAGAACGTATTCCGCGTGGGCCTGGTTCGCGTCGAGCGCGCGGTCAAGGAGCGTCTGTCGATGGCCGAGTCCGAAGGCCTGACCCCGCAGGAACTGATCAATGCCAAGCCGGTGGCCGCCGCGATCAAGGAGTTCTTCGGCTCCTCGCAGCTGTCGCAGTTCATGGATCAGAACAACCCGCTGTCGGAAGTGACGCACAAGCGTCGGGTCTCCGCGCTGGGTCCGGGCGGTCTGACCCGCGAACGCGCCGGCTTCGAAGTGCGCGACGTGCATCCGACCCACTACGGCCGCGTCTGCACCATCGAGACGCCGGAAGGCCCGAACATCGGCCTGATCAATTCGCTGGCGGTGTATGCCCGCACCAACCAGTACGGCTTCCTTGAGACGCCGTACCGCAAGGTCGTGGACGGCCAGATCACCGACGACGTCGAATACCTGTCGGCGATCGAAGAGAACGAGTACGTGATCGCGCAGGCCAACGCGCTGCACGATTCCAAGAGCCGCCTGACCGAGCAGTTCGTGCCGTGCCGCTACCAGGGCGAGTCGCTGCTGAAGCCGCCGGCCGAAGTGCACTTCATGGACGTGTCGCCGATGCAGACCGTGTCCATCGCGGCGGCGCTGGTGCCTTTCCTGGAGCACGATGACGCCAACCGCGCACTGATGGGCGCCAACATGCAGCGCCAGGCCGTGCCGACGCTGCGTGCGCAGAAGCCGCTGGTCGGTACCGGCATCGAGCGGGCGGTGGCGCGCGACTCGGGCGTGACCGTGAACGCCAAGCGTGGCGGCGTGATCGAGCAGATCGACGCGGCGCGCATCGTGGTCAAGGTCAACGAAGAAGAGATCGGCGGCGGCACCGATGCCGGCGTGGACATCTACAACCTGATCAAGTACACGCGCTCCAACCAGAACACCTGCATCAACCAGCGTCCGCTGGTCAATGTGGGCGACGTCATCGCGCGCGGCGACGTGCTGGCCGACGGCCCCTCGACCGACATCGGCGAGCTGGCCCTGGGCCAGAACATGCTGATCGCGTTCATGCCGTGGAACGGCTACAACTTCGAAGACTCCATCCTGCTCTCCGAGCGCGTGGTGGAAGAGGATCGCTACACCACGATCCACATCGAAGAGCTGACCTGCGTGGCGCGCGACACCAAGCTGGGGCCGGAGGAAATCTCCGCCGACATCCCGAACGTGTCCGAGCAGGCGCTGAACCGCCTGGACGAGTCGGGCGTGGTGTACATCGGCGCCGAAGTGCGCGCCGGCGACATCATGGTCGGCAAGGTCACGCCGAAGGGCGAGAGCCAGCTGACTCCGGAAGAGAAGCTGCTGCGCGCGATCTTCGGCGAGAAGGCCTCGGACGTGAAGGACAGCTCGCTGCGCGTGCCGCCGGGCATGGACGGCACCGTCATCGACGTGCAGGTGTTCACCCGCGACGGCATCGAGAAGGACAAGCGCGCCCGCCAGATCGAGGAAAACGAGATCAAGCGCGTCAAGAAGGACTTCGACGACCAGTTCCGGATCCTGGAAAGTGCGATCTATGCGCGTCTGCGGGCCCAGCTGATCGGCAAGGTCGCCAATGGCGGTCCGAACCTGAAGAAGGGCGACACCATCACCGACGCGTACCTGGACGGGCTGAAGAAGTCCGACTGGTTTGCGCTGCGGATGAAGGACGAGGAACCGTCCGACGCGATCGAGCGCGCGCAGAAGCAGATCCAGGCGCACGAGAAGGAATTCGAGCGTCGCTTCGCCGACAAGCGCGGCAAGATCACCGCTGGCGACGACCTCGCCCCGGGCGTGCTGAAGATGGTCAAGGTGTTCCTGGCGGTGAAGCGCCGCATCCAGCCCGGCGACAAGATGGCCGGTCGCCACGGCAATAAGGGTGTCGTGTCGATGATCCAGCCGATCGAGGACATGCCGTACATGGCCAACGGCGAGACCGTGGACATCGTGCTGAACCCGCTGGGCGTGCCGTCGCGTATGAACATCGGCCAGGTGCTGGAAGTGCATCTGGGCTGGGCCGCCAAGGGCCTGGGTCGCAAGATCCAGAACATGCTCGAGGCGCAGACCAAGGTCGCCGACCTGCGCAAGTTCCTGACCCAGATCTACAACCACGACCAGAAGCTGGGCGAAGACCGTGTGGACCTGGATCAGTTCAGCGACGCGGAGCTACTGGCCCTGTCGAAGAACCTGACCGACGGCGTGCCGATGGCCACCCCGGTGTTCGACGGTGCGACGGAAGCCGAGATCAAGCACATGCTCCAGCTCGCCGACCTGCCGATCAGCGGCCAGACCCAACTGTACGACGGCCGCACCGGCGAGGCGTTCGATCGCCACACCACGGTCGGCTACATGCACATGCTGAAGCTGAACCACCTGGTCGACGACAAGATGCACGCGCGCTCCACCGGCCCGTACTCGCTCGTCACCCAGCAACCGCTGGGCGGCAAGGCGCAGTTCGGCGGTCAGCGCTTCGGCGAAATGGAAGTCTGGGCGCTGGAAGCCTACGGGGCGGCCTACACTCTGCAGGAAATGCTGACGGTGAAGTCCGACGACGTGCAGGGCCGCAACCAGATGTACAAGAACATCGTCGACGGCGAGCACGAGATGGTCGCGGGCATGCCGGAATCCTTCAACGTGCTGGTGAAGGAAATCCGCTCGCTGGCCATCAACATGGAACTGGAAGACTGAGACGCCGGGACCAGGGACCGGGGACCCGGGAAAAGCCAGAGGCGCAACGCTCCTGCTTTTCCCGGTCCCCGGTCTCCGGTCCCGCAACAAGCTTTCTAGCCCCGTCCTCGATACGAAATTCCTCCGACCCGGAGATACCCAATGAAAGACCTGCTCAACCTCTTCAACCAGCAGCGCCAGACGCTGGACTTCGACGCGATCAAGATCGCGTTGGCCTCGCCTGACCTGATCCGTTCGTGGTCCTTCGGCGAAGTGAAGAAGCCGGAAACGATCAACTACCGCACCTTCAAGCCCGAGCGCGACGGCCTGTTCTGCGCTGCCATCTTCGGCCCGATCAAGGACTACGAGTGCCTGTGCGGCAAGTACAAGCGCATGAAGCACCGTGGCGTGGTCTGCGAGAAGTGCGGCACCGAAGTGACCCTGGCCAAGGTGCGCCGCGAGCGCATGGGCCATATCGACTTGGCCTCGCCGGTCGCGCACATCTGGTTCCTGAAGTCGCTGCCCTCGCGCATCGGCCTGATGCTGGACATGACCCTGCGCGACATCGAGCGCGTGCTGTACTTCGAAGCCTACGTGGTGACCGAGCCGGGCCTGACCGCCCTGGAGCGCCGCCAGTTGCTGACCGAAGAGCAGTTCCTGACCGCGCGCCAGGAGCACGGCGACGACTTCGATGCCGCGATGGGCGCCGAGGCGGTGTACGAGTTGCTGCGCACGATCGATCTGCAGTCGGAAATGACCCGCCTGCGCGAGGAAATCGCCGGCACCGGGTCGGAAACCAAGCTCAAGCGTCTGACCAAGCGCATCAAGCTTGTCGAAGCCTTCCTCGAGTCGGGCAACCGTCCGGAGTGGATGGTGATGACGGTGCTGCCGGTGCTGCCGCCGGACCTGCGTCCGTTGGTGCCGCTGGACGGCGGCCGCTTCGCGACCTCCGATCTGAACGACCTGTACCGCCGCGTCATCAACCGCAACAACCGCCTGCGCCGCCTGCTCGAGCTCAACGCGCCGGACATCATCGTGCGCAACGAAAAGCGCATGCTGCAGGAGTCGGTGGATGCGCTGCTGGACAACGGCCGTCGCGGCCGTGCCATCACCGGCACCAACAAGCGCCCGCTGAAGTCGCTGGCCGACATGATCAAGGGCAAGCAGGGCCGGTTCCGCCAGAACCTGCTCGGCAAGCGCGTGGACTACTCCGGCCGTTCGGTCATCGTGGTCGGCCCGACCCTGCGCCTGCACGAGTGCGGCCTGCCGAAGAAGATGGCGCTGGAGCTGTTCAAGCCGTTCGTGTTCGCCAAGCTGCAGCGTCGCGGCCTGGCCACCACCATCAAGGCCGCCAAGAAGCTGGTCGAGCGCGAAGAAGCCGAAGTCTGGGACATCCTGGAAGAGGTCATCCGCGAACATCCGGTGCTGCTGAACCGTGCGCCGACCCTGCACCGCCTGGGCATCCAGGCGTTCGAGCCGGTGCTGATCGAAGGCAAGGCGATCCAGCTGCATCCGCTGGTGTGTACTGCGTTCAACGCCGACTTCGATGGCGACCAGATGGCCGTGCACGTGCCGCTGTCGCTGGAAGCGCAGCTGGAAGCGCGCGCGCTGATGATGTCCACCAACAACATCCTGTCGCCGGCCAACGGCGAGCCGATCATCGTGCCGTCGCAGGACGTGGTGCTGGGCCTGTACTACATGAGCCGCGCCCTGGAGAACAAGAAGGGCGAGGGCATGGTGTTCGCCAACATCGCCGAAGTGAAGCGCGCCTACGACAACCGTGCGGTCGAACTGCACGCCAAGGTCAAGGTCCGCATCACCGAGACGGTGATCGACGAGGACGGCAACCGCAGCAAGAAGACCTCGATCGTGGACACCACGATCGGGCGTGCGCTGCTGGCCGAAATCCTGCCGGAAGGCCTGCCGTTCGCGCTGGCCAACACCGAGCTGACCAAGAAGAACATCAGCCGCCTGATCAACTCCAGCTACCGCCAGCTGGGCCTGAAGGACAGCGTCGTGTTCGCCGACAAGCTGATGTACACCGGCTTCGCCTACGCGACCCGCGCCGGCGTGTCGATCGGCATCGACGACATGCTGATTCCGGACGAGAAGAAGGGCATCCTGACCGAGGCCGAAGCCGAAGTGCTGGAAATCCAGGAGCAGTACCAGTCCGGCCTGGTCACCGCCGGCGAGCGCTACAACAAGGTCGTGGACATCTGGTCGCGCACCAACGAGCGTATCGCCAAGGCGATGATGGACACCATCGGCACCGAGAAGGTCACCAATGCCAAGGGCGAGATCATCGACCAGAAGTCGATGAACTCGCTGTACATCATGGCCGACTCCGGTGCGCGTGGCAGTCAGGCGCAGATCCGTCAGCTGGCCGGCATGCGCGGCCTGATGGCGCGCCCGGACGGCTCGATCATCGAGACCCCGATCAAGGCCAACTTCCGCGAAGGCTTGAATGTGCAGGAGTACTTCAACTCCACCCACGGCGCGCGTAAGGGTCTGGCCGATACCGCGCTGAAGACCGCCAACTCCGGTTATCTGACCCGTCGCTTGGTCGACGTGGCGCAGGACGTGGTGATCACCGAACCCGATTGCGGCACCACCGAAGGGTTGACCATGACCCCGATCGTGGAAGGTGGCGACGTGGTCGAGCCGTTGCGCGACCGCGTGCTCGGCCGCGTGGTGGCCGAGGACGTGTTCCTGCCGGGCAACGACGAAGATCCGATCGTCACCCGCAACACGCTGCTCGACGAGCAGTGGGTGGCCAAGCTGGAAGAGGCCGGCGTGCAGACGCTGAAGGTGCGCTCCACGATCACCTGCGCCTCCTCGTTCGGCGTGTGCGCCCGCTGCTACGGCCGCGACCTGGCGCGCGGTCACCTGGTCAACATCGGCGAAGCGGTCGGCGTCATCGCCGCGCAGTCGATCGGCGAGCCGGGCACCCAGCTGACCATGCGGACCTTCCACATCGGCGGCGCGGCATCGCGTGCGGCGGCGGTAGACAACATCACGGTCAAGACCACCGGTTCGATCAAGTTCAACAACCTCAAGTCGGTCGAGCACGCCAACGGTTCGCTGGTGGCGGTGTCGCGTTCGGGCGAACTGTCGGTGCTCGACGGCCATGGCCGCGAGCGCGAGCGCTACAAGCTGGCCTACGGCGCCACGATCACCGCGAAGGACGGCGACGCGGTCAAGGCCGGCCAGTCGGTGGCCAACTGGGATCCGCATAACCACCCGATCGTGTCGGAAGTGGCCGGTTTCATCCGCTTCATCGACTTCATCGACGGCGTCACCGTCATCGAGAAGACCGACGACCTGACCGGCCTGGCCTCGCGCGAGATCACCGATCCGAAGCGTCGCGGCACCCAGGCCAAGGACCTGCGCCCGATCGTGCGCATCGTCGACGGCAAGGGCAACGACCTGAACATCCCGGGCACCGATCTGCCGGCGCAGTATTTGCTGCCGCCGCGCTCGATCGTCAACCTGCAGGACGGTGCGGCGGTGGGCGTGGGCGACGTGGTCGCGAAGATCCCGCAGGAAGCGTCCAAGACCCGCGACATCACCGGTGGTCTGCCGCGCGTGGCCGATCTGTTCGAAGCACGCAAGCCGAAGGATCCGGCGATCCTGGCCGAGCGCTCGGGCATCATCAGCTTCGGTAAGGACACCAAGGGCAAGCAGCGCCTGATCATCAAGGATACCGATGGTTCGGAACACGAAGAGCTGATCCCGAAGTACCGCCAGATCATCGTGTTCGAAGGCGAGCACGTGGCCAAGGGCGAGACCGTGGTGGACGGCGAGCCGAGCCCGCAGGACATCCTGCGCCTGCTCGGCGTGGAGCCGCTGGCCGCGTACCTGGTCAAGGAAATCCAGGACGTGTACCGCCTGCAGGGCGTGAAGATCAACGACAAGCACATCGAGGTCATCACCCGGCAGATGCTGCGCAAGGTCGAGATCACCGACCAGGGCAACAGCAAGTTCCTCAACGGCGAGCAGGCCGAGCGCCAGCGCGTCATCGAGGAAAATGCCCGTCTGGGCACCCGCAACGAGCTGCCGGCCAAGTACGACCCGGTGCTGCTGGGCATCACCAAGGCCTCGCTGGCCACCGAGTCGTTCATCTCCGCGGCCTCGTTCCAGGAGACCACCCGCGTCCTCACCGAGGCGGCGGTCCGCGGCACCAGCGACACGCTGCGCGGCCTGAAGGAAAACGTGATCGTCGGCCGCCTGATCCCGGCCGGTACCGGTCTGGCCTACCACAGCCTGCGCCGTCGCAACTCCAGCGGCCTGACTGAGTCGGAAATGCAGACCCTGTCCGGCGGCAACGCCGAGCCGGTGGTCGAAGCGCCGGCAGCGGCGGCGGCCAGCAGCGAAGAGTGAGCCGGATCGGCCGCGTGCGCGGGGCCGGTCGCAAGCGAAATGGGGCGCACCGGATGCGCCCCGTGTTCTGGCCCGGGATGGGCAGCAGGTCAAGTTTCCGTTGAGTTGACGGCGCTTTTACTTGCCCGCTATACTTTCCTGTCTCGGCAGGCCGTCCTTCGGCCTGCCTTCGTTTTCACGCATCCAGGCCCCACGGCCTCAATCAGAAGAATCCACTGATGGCGACGATCAACCAGCTGGTCCGCAAGCCGCGGCAGGCGACCACCTACAAGAGCGCCTCTCCGGCGCTGGACAAGTGCCCGCAGCGCCGTGGCGTCTGCACGCGCGTGTACACCACCACCCCGAAGAAGCCGAACTCGGCCCTGCGTAAGGTCGCCAAGGTGCGCCTGACGAACCAGGAAGAGGTCATCAGCTACATCGGCGGCGAAGGCCACAACCTGCAGGAGCACTCCGTGGTCCTGATCCGCGGCGGTCGCGTCAAGGATCTGCCGGGCGTGCGTTACCACACCGTGCGCGGTTCGCTCGATGCCGCCGGCGTCGCCAAGCGTCGCCAGGGTCGTTCCAAGTACGGCGCCAAGCGTCCGAAGAGCTAAGGGAAAGCACACAAATGTCTCGTAAAGGTTCTACTCCGCAGCGCACCGTCCTGCCGGATCCGAAGCACAGCAGCGAAACCATCGCCCGTTTCATCAACATGGTGATGCTGAGCGGCAAGAAGTCGGTCGCCGAAAAGATCGTCTATGGCGCAATGGACGTCATCGGCGAGAAAAACCCGAATGCGGTCGAGCTCGTGCAGAAGGCGCTGGACAACGTCGCTCCGGCGGTCGAAGTCAAGTCGCGTCGCGTCGGCGGTTCCACGTACCAGGTGCCGGTCGAGGTGCGTTCCTCCCGTCGCATGGCGCTGGCCATGCGCTGGCTGATCGACTCGGCGCGCAAGCGCGGCGAGAACTCGATGCCGCGCAAGCTCGCGGCCGAGCTGGTCGACGCCTCGGAAAACCGTGGTGGTGCCATCAAGAAGCGTGAAGAAACCCACCGCATGGCGGAAGCGAACAAGGCGTTCGCGCATTACCGCTGGTGACCTTCCGGGCCTTGTGAACAGGGCCCATCAGCACAATCTCCATGTGCTGCTAGCGGCGCCGTCGAGCGCTGCACAAATCCGAAGGCCGCCGCAAGGCGGCGTTCGGCCATCCGCAATCCAAGAATTCTGAGAGGCTCCCTGTGGCCCGCAACACTCCCATCGAGCGTTACCGCAACTTCGGCATCATGGCCCACATCGATGCCGGCAAGACCACTACCTCCGAACGCATCCTGTTCTACACCGGCGTCAGCCACAAGATCGGCGAGGTGCATGACGGTGCCGCGACGATGGACTGGATGGAGCAGGAGCAGGAGCGTGGCATCACCATCACCTCAGCCGCGACCACCGCGTTCTGGAGCGGCATGGACAAGTCGCTGCCGCAGCACCGCTTCAACATCATCGACACCCCCGGGCACGTCGACTTCACCATCGAAGTCGAACGTTCGCTGCGCGTGCTCGACGGCGCGGTGTTCGTGCTGTGCGCGGTCGGCGGCGTGCAGCCGCAGTCCGAGACCGTGTGGCGCCAGGCCAACAAGTACGCGGTGCCGCGTCTTGCCTTCGTCAACAAGATGGACCGCACCGGCGCCAACTTCGATAAGGTCGTTGAGCAGCTGAAATCGCGCCTGGGTGCCTATCCGGTGCCGATGCAGGTGCCGATCGGCGCCGAAGACGGCTTCGAGGGCGTGGTCGACCTGCTCAAGATGAAGGCGGTCCATTGGGATACCGCCTCGCAGGGCACCGTGTTCGAGTATCGCGAGATCCCCGCCAACCTGGCCGACAAGGCCGTCGAGGCGCGCGCGTTCATGGTCGAGGCCGCGGCCGAAGCCAACGAAGAGCTGATGGACAAGTACCTCAACGAGGGCGAATTGTCCGAAGAGGAAATCGTCAGCGGCCTGCGCGAGCGCACCCTGAAGGTGGAAGTGGTGCCGGTGTACTGCGGCACCGCGTTCAAGAACAAGGGCGTGCAGGCGATGCTCGACGGCGTGATCCAACTGCTCCCGTCGCCCAGCGATCGTCCGCCGGTCAAGGGCATCGACGAGGACGATAAGGAAGACAGTCGCCCGGCCACCGATACCGCGCCGTTCTCGGCGCTGGCGTTCAAGATCATGACCGACCCGTTCGTGGGCTCGCTGACCTTCTTTCGCGTCTACTCCGGCACGCTGAACTCCGGTGATCAGGTGTACAACCCGGTCAAGTCGAAGAAGGAGCGCGTGGGCCGCATCTTGCAGATGCACTCCAACAATCGCGAAGAGATCAAGGAAGTGCGCGCGGGCGACATCGCCGCCGCGGTGGGTCTGAAGGACGTCACCACCGGCGACACGCTGTGTGCGCAGGACCACATCATCATCCTGGAGCGCATGGTGTTCCCGGAGCCGGTGATCTCGATGGCGGTGGAGCCGAAGACCAAGTCGGACCAGGAAAAGATGGGTATCGCGCTGAGCCGTCTGGCCCAGGAAGATCCCTCGTTCCGCGTCAACACCGACGAGGAATCCGGCCAGACCATCATCCGCGGCATGGGCGAGTTGCACCTGGAAATCATGGTCGACCGCATGAAGCGCGAGTTCAACGTCGAAGCCAACGTCGGCAAGCCGCAGGTGGCCTACCGCGAGACCATCCGTAAGGCGGTCAAGCAGGAAGGCAAGTTCGTGCGCCAGTCCGGTGGTAAGGGCCAGTACGGTCATGTCGTGCTCGAGATCGAGCCGCAGGAGCGTGGCCTGGGCTACACCTTCGAGAACGCGATCGTCGGCGGCGTGGTGCCGAAGGAATATATCCCGGCGGTGGACAAGGGTATCCAGGAAGCGGTGGCCAACGGCGTGATGGCCGGCTACCCGATCGTGGACATCAAGGTCCGCCTGATCGACGGTTCGTACCACGACGTCGACTCCTCGGAAATGGCGTTCAAGATCGCCGGCTCGATGGGCTTCAAGGAAGGCTTTAACAAGGCCAGCCCGGTGCTGCTGGAGCCGATCATGAAGGTCGAGGTGGTGACCCCGGAAGATTACCTGGGCGATGTGATGGGCGATGTCAGCCGTCGTCGCGGCATTCTGCAGGGCCAAGACGACAGTCCGTCCGGCAAGGTGATCAACGCGATGGTGCCGCTGGGCGAAATGTTCGGCTACGCCACCACGCTGCGCTCGATGTCGCAGGGTCGCGCCACGTTCTCGATGGAGTTCGACCATTACGCCGAAGCGCCGACCAACATCGCCGAGTCGGTCATCAAGAAGAGTTGATATCAGCGCGACGGGATTCGGGATTCGGGCATCGCAAGTCCCGCATCCCGGTCCCTGTCCCCCATTACGAATTAGAAGGTAACTACATCATGGCAAAGGGTAAGTTCGAGCGCACCAAGCCGCACGTCAACGTCGGCACCATCGGTCACGTCGACCACGGCAAGACCACGCTGACCGCAGCGCTGACCAAGATCGGCGCAGAGCGCTTCGGCGGCGAATTCAAGGCCTATGACGCGATCGATGCGGCGCCGGAAGAGAAGGCGCGCGGCATCACGATCTCGACCGCGCACGTGGAATACGAATCGCCGAACCGCCACTACGCGCACGTCGATTGCCCGGGCCACGCCGACTACGTCAAGAACATGATCACCGGTGCGGCGCAGATGGACGGCGCGATCCTGGTGTGCTCGGCCGCGGACGGCCCGATGCCGCAGACCCGCGAGCACATCCTGCTGTCGCGCCAGGTCGGCGTGCCGCACATCGTGGTGTTCCTGAACAAGGCCGACATGGTCGACGACGCCGAGCTGCTCGAGCTGGTCGAGATGGAAGTGCGCGAGCTGCTGAGCAAGTACGACTTCCCGGGCGACGAAACCCCGATCATCCACGGTTCGGCGCGTCTGGCGCTGGAAGGCGACCAGAGCGAGATCGGCGTGCCGTCGATCCTGAAGCTGGTGGAAGCGCTGGATACGTTCATCCCGGAGCCGCAGCGCGACGTGGACAAGACGTTCCTGATGCCGGTGGAGGACGTGTTCTCGATCTCCGGCCGCGGCACGGTGGTGACCGGCCGTATCGAACGCGGCATCATCAAGGTGGGCGACGAAATCGAAATCGTCGGCATCCGCGCCACGCAGAAGACCACGGTCACGGGCGTGGAAATGTTCCGCAAGCTGCTGGACCAGGGGCAGGCGGGCGACAACGCCGGTCTGCTGCTGCGCGGCACCAAGCGTGACGACGTGGAGCGCGGCCAGGTGCTGTGCAAGCCGGGCTCGATCAAGCCGCACACCGAGTTCGAAGCCGAAGTGTACGTGCTGTCCAAGGACGAGGGCGGTCGTCACACGCCGTTCTTCAAGGGCTACCGTCCGCAGTTCTACTTCCGCACCACCGACATCACCGGCGCTTGCGAGCTGCCGGAAGGTGTGGAGATGGTGATGCCGGGCGACAACGTGAAGATGGTGGTCACGCTGATCAACCCGGTGGCGATGGACGAAGGCCTGCGTTTCGCGATCCGCGAAGGTGGCCGTACCGTTGGCGCCGGTGTGGTGGCCAAGATCATCAAGTAATGCCCGCTGCGGCGACCTCGGTCGCCGCGGTTCGAAAAGAAGGGTCGGCGCAAGCTGGCCCTTTTTCGTTGCGGGAAAGGGCGGGCTCGTGATCCGTAAAATTGTTGCCACGTGATGTTGCGGGCGGGTGAAACAGTCGCTACAATGCGCGGCTCGGCATTCCTGGGTAGGGTGCCGGATACACCGCGAAAAGAGAGGCAGGATGCCCCTCGTGTTCGCCAGACCGGGAAGGTCGCGTTGCATGAAGCATTCAACGGCCTTGCGCTGTTGACCTTGTTTTATTCGCGCATTATACTTTTCCGTCTGGGCAGGCCGGGTAACTGGTCTGCCTCAGTTTTTGGGCGGAGGAATGGCCCTCGCCAGCTGGATGCTCGGCGGTATACGACGTCAGGAAATAATCGGGGCAGGTATCCCAGAGGCCTTGCCCGTCGCTCTTTTAACGAAGGAACCCACCGCCATGGCGGAGCAAAAGACCGGTCAGAAAGCGGATCAGAAGATCCGGATTCGGCTGAAGGCGTTCGATCATCGTCTGATCGACCGTTCGGCCAGCGAGATCGTTGAGACGGCCAAGCGGACCGGCGCGCAAGTGCGCGGCCCGATCCCGCTGCCGACCAAGATCGAACGCTACACCATTCTCGTTTCTCCGCACGTCGACAAGGACGCGCGCGACCAGTACGAGACTCGCACGCACAAGCGCGTGCTCGACATCATCGGCCCTAACGACAAGACCGTGGACGCGCTGATGAAGCTCGAGCTCGCGGCGGGCGTCGATGTCCAGATCAAGTTGACCTGAGGACTACGACCATGACGAAGAAATATTCGTTGGGCTTCGTGGGCCGCAAGGCCGGCATGAGCCGCGTCTTCACCGAAGACGGCCGCTCCATCCCGGTGACCCTGATCGAAGCGACCCCGAACCGCATCACCCAGCTCAAGACCGTTGAAAGCGACGGCTACAGCGCCGTGCAGATCACCGTGGGCGCCCGTCGCGCCGCGCTGGTCAATAAGCCTGCCTCCGGCCACTACGCCAAGGCGAAGGTCGAAGCCGGCCGCGGTCTGTGGGAATTCCGCGTTGCAGATGCGCAGCTGGGCGATTACGCCATCGGCGGCGAGATCAAGGCGGACATCTTCGAGGTCGGCCAGAAGGTCGACGTCCAGGGCGTCACGAAGGGCAAGGGTTTCCAGGGCACCATCAAGCGGTACAACTTCCGCATGGGCGATGCTACTCACGGTAACTCGCTGTCGCATCGCGCACCGGGTTCGCTGGGTCAGCGCCAGACCCCGGGTCGCGTTTTCCCGGGCAAGAAGATGTCCGGCCACATGGGCTCGGTGCAGCAGAGCACGCAGAATCTGGAAGTGATCAAGGTCGACGTCGAGCGTGGCCTCATCGCCATTCGCGGCGCTGTGCCTGGCGCTGCCGGTGGCGACGTGATCGTGCGCCCGGCTAGCAAGGCATAAGGAGAGATGACGATGGAACTCGTTATCATGGGTAGCAATAACAAGGTCTCGGTCTCCGACGCCGTGTTCGGTCGCGATTTCAGCGAGGATCTGGTCCACCAGGTCGTCGTCGCTTATCGCAACGCCGGCCGCGCCGGCACCAAGGCGCAGAAGACGCGTTCGGAAGTTAGCGGCACCACCAAGAAGTCGAAGAAGCAGAAGGGCGGTGGCGCACGCCACGGCGCGCTGACCGCTCCGATCTTCGTCGGCGGCGGCGTGACCTTCGCGGCCAAGCCGCGCAGTTTCGAGCAGAAGGTGAACCGCAAGATGTATCGCGCCGCGATCTGCGCGATTCTTTCGGAGCTCAACCGTCAGGGTCGCCTGATGGTCGTCGAGGCGTTCGACGTGCAGGCCAGCAAGACCAAGGATCTGATCGAGAAGCTGAAGGGTCTGGACGTGGGTAAGCGCCCGCTGATCGTGACCGAAGAGGCGTCCGAGCATCTGTACCTGTCCGCTCGCAACCTTCCCTACGTGGAAGTGCGCGACGTGCAGGGTCTGGATCCGGTGTCGCTGGTCGGGGCCGATACGGTCGTGATCACCGCCGACGCGGTCAAGAAGGTCGAGGAGTGGCTGGCATGAGCAACGAAAAAATCTTCAGCGTGCTGCGTGCCCCGCGTGTCTCCGAAAAGACCGCGCGCCTGCAGGAACTCTCCAATCAGTACGTCTTCGAGATTTCGAGCGAAGCCACCAAGGCCGATGTCAAGGCCGCGGTCGAGCAGCTGTTCGACGTCAAGGTCGAGTCGGTCAACGTGTTGAACGTCAAGGGCAAGAACAAGTCCTTCCGTTCGCGCAGCGGTCGTCGCGGCGATTGGCGCAAGGCGTACGTGCGTCTGGCCGAAGGCCAGTCCATCGACGTAACGGCCAAGGCCTGAGGTCCATCCCATGCCATTGATGAAATTCAAACCCACTTCTCCCGGCCGTCGTTCGGCCGTGCGCGTGGTCACGCCTGATTTGCACAAGGGCGCTCCGCACGCCGCCTTGCTGGAGCCTCAGAGCAATACCGGTGGTCGTAACCACCACGGCCGCATCACCACCCGTCACGTCGGCGGTGGCCACAGGCAGCATTACCGCATCATCGACTTCAAGCGCAACAAGGAAGGCATTCCGGCGCGTGTGGAGCGGATCGAATACGATCCGAACCGCACCGCCCATATCGCCCTGCTGTGCTATGCAGACGGCGAGCGTCGCTACATCATCGCGCCGAAGGGCCTGAAGGCCGGCGACCAGGTGATTGCTGGTTCGGACGCGCCGATCAAGACCGGCAACACGCTGCCGCTGCGCAACATCCCGGTCGGTACGACGGTGCACGGCATCGAGCTGAAGCCGGGCAAGGGCGCGCAGATCGCACGCGCTGCCGGCGCCGCGGTGCAGCTGGTCGCGCGTGAAGGCATCTACGCCACCCTGCGTCTTCGCTCCGGCGAAATGCGCAAGGTGCCGGTCGAGTGCCGCGCCACCATCGGCGAAGTCGGCAACGACGAGCATAACCTCGAGAAGCTGGGCAAGGCAGGCGCCAAGCGCTGGCGCGGCGTGCGTCCAACCGTTCGCGGTGCGGCCATGAACCCCGTCGATCACCCGCACGGTGGTGGCGAGGCGAAGGCCGGTCAGGGTAATCCGCATCCGGTCACCCCGTGGGGTGTACCGACCAAGGGTTACAAGACGCGCCATAACAAGCGCACCGAACAATTCATCGTCCGCGATCGTAGGGGCTAATCGACCATGGCACGTTCACTCAAGAAAGGCCCGTTCGTCGATCATCACCTCGTCAAGAAGGTGGAGGCCGCGGCCGGCAGCAAGCGTCCGATCAAGACCTGGTCGCGTCGCTCGATGATCCTGCCGGAGATGGTGGGTTTCACCATCGCCGTGCACAACGGCAAGAACCACGTTCCGGTGCTGGTCAACGAGAACATGGTCGGCCACAAGCTCGGCGAATTTGCCGTCACCCGGACCTTCAAGGGTCACGGTGGCGACAAGAAGTCGAGCCGGTAAGGAGAGATGACGATGGAAGCGAAAGCAATCCTGCGCACTGCGCGCATCTCCCCGCAGAAGGCCCGCTTGGTCGCCGACCAGGTGCGCGGTCTTTCCGCCGAGCGGGCGGTCAACCTGCTGAAGTTCTCGGATAAGAAGGCTGCCCATCTGATCAAGAAGGTGGTGGAGTCGGCGATTGCCAATGCCGAGAACAACCAGGGCGCGGATGTCGACGAGCTGAAGGTCAAGACCATCATGGTTGATGAAGGTCCGACACTGAAGCGTTTCATGGCGCGGGCGAAAGGCCGCGGTACCCGCATCCTCAAGCGCACCAGCCACATCACTGTGGTTGTGGGCGCCGCCAAGTAAGCGGAAAGGAAAAGACGATGGGTCATAAAGTTCATCCGATTGGAATCCGCCTGGGTGTCTCCAAGGACTGGAATTCCAAGTGGTACGCCAACAAGGGCGAGTTTGCTGGTTACCTGGCAGCCGACCTCAAGGTTCGTGAAATGCTGCGCAAGAAGTTGGCGCAGGCCGGCATCAGCAAGATCCTGATCGAGCGTCCGGCCAAGACCGCACGCGTGACGATCCACACCGCCCGTCCGGGCGTGGTGATCGGCAAGCGCGGTGAGGACATCGAGAAGTTGCGCAAGGAAGTGAGCGAGATGATGGGCGTCCCCGCCCACATCAACGTCACCGAAGTGCGCAAGCCGGAGCTGGATGCGCAGCTGGTCGCCGAGTCGATCGCGCAGCAGCTGGAGCGTCGCATCATGTTCCGCCGCGCGATGAAGCGCTCGGTCGGCAATGCGATGCGCCTGGGTGCCCTGGGCATCAAGGTCAACGTTGCTGGCCGCTTGAACGGTGCGGAAATCGCCCGTTCCGAGTGGTACCGCGAAGGCCGCGTGCCGCTGCATACGCTGCGTGCCGACATCGACTATGGCTTCGCTGAAGCCAAGACGACCTACGGCATCATCGGCATCAAGGTGTGGATCTACAAGGGCGAGATCTTCGATTTCTCCCAGGTTGGCCAGGAAAAGCAGGACGATTCCCCGCGCAACGATCGTAACGATCGCGGCGACCGCGGTGACCGTCCGTCGCGTCCGGCTCGTGAAGCGAGGTAACGGCAATGTTGCAACCCAAGCGAACCAAATACCGCAAGATGCACAAGGGCCGTAACGACGGCCTGGCGTGGAGCGGCAACGCCGTCAGCTTCGGCGAGTACGGGCTGAAGGCCACCGCGCACGGTCAGCTGACCGCGCGCCAGATCGAAGCGGCCCGCCGCTCGATCAGCCGCTACGTGAAGCGTGGCGGCAAGATGTGGATCCGCGTGTTCCCGGACAAGCCGATCACCAAGAAGCCGATCGAAGTGCGAATGGGCTCCGGTAAGGGTAACGTCGAGTACTGGGTCGCCCAGATCCAGCCCGGTCGCATGATCTATGAAATCGAAGGCGTCGGCGAAGATATCGCGCGCGAGGCGTTCCGCCTGGCCGCTGCCAAGCTTTCGGTGACCACCACCTTCGTGACCCGGACGGTACGCTGATGGACATCAAACAACTCCGCGAGAAGTCGGCTGACGATTTGAAGGCCCATCTGACCGATCTGCGCAAGGAGCAGTTCGCCCTGCGCATGCAGCAGGTCACCGGGCAGCTGCCGAAGACCCACGAAACCCGCCGGGTGCGCCGCGAGATTGCTCGCGTGAAGTACCTGATCGGCAGCACGAAGTAAGGATGGCCGCCATGAGCGACACTAACGAAAGCAAGACGCTGCGCACGGTCGAAGGCCGCGTCGTCAGCAACAAGATGGACAAGACCGTCACCGTGCTGGTGGAGCGTCAGGTCAAGCACGCGTTGTATGGCAAGTACATCAAGCGCTCGACCAAGCTCCATGCCCACGACGCCGACAACGCCTGTAGCGAAGGCGATGTCGTGCGCGTGACCGAGATTGCGCCGATGTCCAAGACCAAGAACTGGCGGGTGGTTGAAATCGTCACCCGTTCGGCCGACTAAGGGAGATCTGAATCATGATCCAGATGCAGAGCTACCTCGACGTCGCCGACAACTCCGGTGCCAAGGAAGTGATGTGCATCAAGGTGCTCGGCGGCTCCAAGCGCCGCTACGCGCACATTGGCGACATCATCAAGGTCACCGTCAAGGACGCGATCCCGCGCGGCAAGGTAAAGAAGGGCGAAGTCTACGACGCCGTCGTGGTGCGCACCCGCAAGGGTGTGCGTCGTGCCGACGGTTCGCTGATCCGCTTCGACGGCAACGCTGCGGTATTGCTCAATAACAAGCAGGAGCCGATCGGTACACGCATCTTCGGGCCTGTTACCCGCGAGCTGCGTTCCGAGAAGTTCATGAAGATCGTCTCGCTCGCTCCTGAAGTGCTGTGAGCGGAGGACATACACATGGCTAACCGTATCAAGAAGGGCGACCAGGTTGTCGTCACTACCGGCAAGGACAAGGGCAAGCAGGGCGAAATCGTCCGTGTTGACGGTGATCGGGTGATCGTCTCCAACGCGAACATCGTCAAGCGCCATACCAAGCCGAACCCGCAGGCAGGCGTTGCCGGCGGCGTGGTCGAGCGTGAAGCGTCGATCCATATCTCCAACGTGGCGATCGTCAACCCGGCAACGGGCAAGGGCGAGCGCGTTGGCTTCAAGGTGCTGGAGGATGGACGCAAACTGCGTGTGTTCCGCTCCAGCGGTGAGGCGCTCGACGCCTGAGGAATGACACAATGAATTCCCGTCTCGAAAAGATCTACAAGGAAGAAGTGGTACCGGCTTTGATGAAGAAGTTCGGTTACACCAATCCGATGCAAGTGCCGAAGCTGGTCAAGGTCACCCTGAACATGGGCGTGGGCGAGGCGGCGACGAACAAGAAGATCCTGGAAAACGCCGTGGCCGACATGGCCAAGGTTTCCGGCCAGAAGCCGGTGGTCACCAAGTCGCGTATCTCGGTGGCGTCGTTCAAGATCCGCGATGGCTGGCCGATCGGCTGCAAGACCACGCTGCGTCGCTCCAAGATGTACGAGTTCCTGGACCGCCTGATCAACATCTCGCTGCCGCGCGTGCGCGACTTCCGTGGTGTGTCCGGTCGTTCGTTCGACGGTCGCGGCAACTTCAACATGGGTGTGAAGGAACAGATCATCTTCCCGGAAATCGACTTCGACGCCGTCGATGCGATCCGCGGTATGGATATCGCCATCACCACCACCGCCAAGACCGACGCCGAAGCGAAGGCGCTGCTCGAAGCGTTCAAGTTTCCGTTCCGCAATTAACGATCGTTCCTGATCAAGAGCCCGGCCATCCATGGCCGGACTTTCTAATTCGAAAAGGCATCGAAATGGCAAAGACCTCCATGGTCAACCGCGACATCAAGCGGAAGAAGCTGGCGAAGAAGTTCGCCGACAAGCGCGACGCGCTGAAGAAGATCATCTCCGCCGACAGCTCGTCCTACGACGAGAAGGCCGAGGCGGTGGTCAAGCTGCAGAAGCTGCCGCGCGATTCCTCGCCGTGCCGTCATCGCACTCGTTGCGAGTTGTCCGGTCGTCCGCGCGCCGTGTACCGCAAGTTCGGCCTCGGCCGCAACATGCTGCGCAAGGCGACGATGAACGGCGACGTGCCGGGCCTACGCAAGGCCAGCTGGTAACAACCGGCGGTCCCGGCTCCGTTCGCGGAGCCCGGGGCAGGGCGGTCGCCCGCCCGCTTGGTGTTCAGTCAACGAGTCCGACGCAAGTCGGACTTTTTGTCGTATAATCCCGCTTCTTGCTTGCGCCCGGCAGGGCTGCTTGCGGCAAACAGGCCCTGGCCTTCTCCAGGACGCTCCACGCTTCACATCACCGCGTCATTCCACAGTTACACATCACAAGATTTTCGCGAAAGCGGATATCGGTGCACTCAAAGGTAGATACCATGAGCATGACTGATCCCATCGCCGACCTGCTGGTCCGCATCAAGAATGCGGCCGCGGTTGGCAAGCCGACGGTGAAAATGCCGTCCTCCAAGATCAAGGTTGCGATCGCAGAAGTGCTGAAGGCCGAAGGCTACATCGGCGACCTGCGCGTCAACCCGATCGAGAACAACAAGTCCGAACTGGAAATCGTGCTGAAGTATTTCGAGGGCCGTCCGGTCATCGATACGCTCAAGCGCGTGTCCCGTTCGGGTCTGCGTCAGTACCGCGGTAAGGCCGAGCTGCCGAAGGTTCTCGGCGGCCTGGGCGTTGCCATCATTTCCACGTCCAAGGGCATCATGACCGATGCGCAGGCCCGTCAGGCCGGCGTCGGTGGCGAAGTCCTGTGCTTCGTGGCCTAAGGGAAGGAGTAAGTAAATGTCCCGCGTAGCCAAGAAGCCGATTTCCCTCCCGAAGGGCGTCGAACTGAATGTCCAGCCCGAGCTGGTGAGCGTCAAGGGCCCGAAGGGCACCCTGTCGCTGATCAAGCCGGCTGGCGTCGAAATCAAGCAGGAAGACGGTGTCGCCACGCTGTCGGCCAACGACCCGTCGCAGATCGCCATCACCGGCACCGTCCGCGCGATCCTGGCGAACATGGTGCACGGCGTTTCCGAAGGCTTCGAGCGCAAGCTCGAGCTGGTCGGCGTCGGTTACCGTGCCACGATGCAGGGCAAGGACCTGAGCCTGGCGCTCGGCTTCTCGCACCCGGTCGTGTTCAAGGCGCCGGAAGGCATCACCCTGGCCACCCCGACTCAGACCGAGATCGTGGTGCAGGGCGCCGACAAGCAGCGCGTCGGTGAAGTCGCCGCCAAGATCCGCGGTTTCCGTCCGCCGGAGCCCTACAAGGGCAAGGGTGTGAAGTACGCCGGTGAAGCCATCATTCGCAAGGAAGCCAAGAAGGCATAAGGCAGGTCCTTCTGCGAGGAGCCCGGCCATTCATGGCCAGACTCTTCAATGCAAAAGCCTGTTCTCCTTCAGCTTCCGTAGGACATAGACATGACCATCAACAAGAACATCGCCCGTCTGCGCCGCGCCAAGTCGACCCGTGCGCACATCCGCGAACTCGGCGTCGCGCGCCTGTCGGTGCTGCGCACCGGTCAGCACCTGTATGCGCAGGTCTTCACTGCCGACGGCTCCAAGGTGATCGCTGCGGCGAACACTCTGCAGGCCGACGTCAAGGACGGCCTGAAGAGCGGCAAGAACAGCGAGGCGGCCGTCAAGGTCGGCAAGCTGATCGCCGAGCGCGCCAAGGCCGCAGGTATAGAGAAGGTCGCCTTCGACCGCTCGGGCTACCGCTACCACGGCCGCATCAAGGCACTGGCCGACGCCGCGCGCGAAGGCGGCCTGCAGTTCTGATCCTTGCGGGTGCGGCGTCCACGCCGCGCCCGACCTGTCGATGCGGGCCGCATCGGACCCTGACGCGCCTTATGTGCGCGTCCGGGGAACACGGTTCCAGTCAACAACTATAAGCGGCATGCAAGCCGTAACTCTTTCAACTACCAAGGAATACACAATGGCTGAAGAACAGCGTGCACCGCGGGGTCGTGATCGCGACCGCAACCGCGAAGAGAAAGTCGACGACGGCATGATCGAGAAGCTGGTCGCGGTCAACCGCGTCAGCAAAACGGTCAAGGGCGGTCGCCAGTTCACCTTCACCGCGCTGACCGTGGTCGGCGACGGCAACGGCAAGATCGGGTTCGGTTACGGCAAGGCGCGCGAAGTGCCGGTCGCGATCCAGAAGTCGATGGAATATGCGCGCAAGGGCATGCTCAACATCGATCTGAACAACGGCACCCTGTGGCACGCGGTGAAGTCCGGCCACGGCGCGGCGCGCGTGTTCATGATGCCGGCGTCGGAAGGTACCGGCGTCATCGCCGGTGGCGCGATGCGTGCTGTGTTGGAAGCGGTCGGGGTCAAGAACGTGCTGGCCAAGGCCGTCGGTTCGCGCAACCCGATCAATCTGGTGCGCGCTACGCTGCGCGGCCTGGAAGATATGCAGTCGCCGTCGCGCATTGCGGCCAAGCGCGGCAAGAAGGTGGAGGAACTCAACCATGGCTAATGCGTCCAACAAGACGGTGAAGGTGCGCCTGGTGCGCGGCCTTCGTGGTACCCAGTCGCGTCACCGCCTGTCGGTGCGTGCGCTGGGCCTGAACAAGCTCAACGATGTGCGTGAACTGAAGGACAGCCCGCAGGTGCGCGGCCTGATCAACAAGGTTCACTACCTCGTCCAGGTTGAGGAGTAAGCGACCATGACTTTGCATCTGAATGATCTGAAGCCCGCCGAAGGCGCGCGGACCGAGCGCACCCGCGTCGGTCGCGGCATCGGTTCGGGCCTGGGCAAGACCTGCGGCCGCGGCCACAAGGGTTCGTTCGCGCGCAAGGGCGGCGGCAAGATCAAGGCCGGCTTCGAAGGCGGCCAGACCCCCATGCAGCGCCGTCTGCCGAAGATCGGCTTCCGTTCCAAGATGGCCAAGGACACGGCCGAAGTGCTGTCCTACCAGCTCGACAACCTTCCGGAAGGCGAGATCGATTTCGCCGCGCTGCGCGCTGCCAAGCTGGTCCCGAGCACCGCGAAGAAGGCCAAGGTCGTCCTCAAGGGCGAGCTGAGCAAGAAGTTCGTGCTCAAGGGTATCGCCGCGACCGCCGGTGCCAAGGCGGCAATCGAAGCTGCCGGCGGCAGCGTGCAGGAGTAACACGCAGATGGCGCAGGCTGGCATGGGTAACCTCGGCGGCGGGCTTGGCAAGTTCACGGAACTTCGCCAGCGCCTGTTGTTCGTTCTCGGCGCATTGATCGTCTACCGCATCGGCTGCTACGTGCCGGTGCCAGGCGTCAATCCCGAAGCCATGCTTGCGCTGATGCAGGCGCAGGGCGGCGGCATCGTGGACATGTTCAACATGTTCTCGGGCGGCGCCCTGCACCGTTTCAGCATCTTCGCGCTGAACGTGATGCCGTACATCTCGGCATCGATCGTGATCCAGCTGGCCACGCACATCTTCCCGTCGCTGAAGGCGATGCAGAAGGAAGGCGAGTCTGGTCGGCGCAAGATCACCCAATATTCGCGCATCGGCGCGGTGCTGCTGGCGGTGGTGCAGGGCGGAAGTATCGCGCTGGCGCTGCAGAACCAGACCGCACCGGGCGGTGCGCCGGTCGTGTACGCGCCGGGCATGGGCTTCGTGCTCACCGCGGTGATCGCACTGACCGCCGGCACCATCTTCCTGATGTGGGTCGGCGAGCAGGTCACCGAGCGCGGCATCGGCAATGGCGTGTCGCTGATCATCTTCGCCGGCATCGTCGCTGGTTTGCCGGCGGCGTCGATCCAGACCGTGGAAGCCTACCGCGACGGCAACATGAGTTTCATCTCGCTGTTGCTGATCGTGCTGACCATCCTCGCCTTCACCCTGTTCGTGGTATTCGTCGAACGCGGGCAGCGGCGCATCACGGTGAACTACGCGCGGCGCCAGGGCGGCCGCAACGCGTATATGAATCAGACCTCGTTCCTGCCGCTGAAGCTGAACATGGCTGGCGTGATTCCGCCGATCTTTGCCTCGAGCATCCTCGCCTTCCCGGCGACCCTGTCGATGTGGTCGGGCCAGGCCGCGTCCAACAGTACCTTCGGCAGCGTGCTGCAGCGTATCGCCAATGCTCTTGGGCCGGGCGAGCCGGTGCACATGATCGTGTTCGCCGCGTTGATCATCGGTTTCGCGTTCTTCTATACCGCGCTGGTGTTCAACTCGCAGGAAACCGCGGACAACCTGAAGAAGTCCGGTGCGCTGATTCCTGGCATCCGTCCGGGCAAGGCCACGGCCGATTACGTCGACGGCGTGCTGACCCGGCTGACCGCCGCCGGCTCGCTGTACCTGGTGATCGTGTGTCTGCTGCCGGAAATCATGCGCACGCAGCTCGGCACCTCGTTCCATTTCGGCGGCACTTCGCTGCTGATCGCGGTCGTGGTGGTGATGGACTTCATCGCGCAGATCCAGGCGCACCTGATGTCGCACCAGTACGAAAGCCTGTTGAAGAAGGCCAACCTCAAGGGTGGCTCGCGCGGCGGTTTTGCCCGCGGTTGATGGCTATAATTTAATTTCCTTCCGCGAAGACGCTCCAGTTCCCGGGCGCAGTCTTCCGACTTGAAGGGCGGCCCATGCAGCGGTCTCGTGCGTGGGTGTGACGTGGTGGTCCTGCGCTGGAGTAGCGCGGGCGGCCAGGGTGGATCCTCACCTGGGCCAACGACGTCCGGCGCCGGAGCATGGGCACACTCCCCATGCCGGGCTTGCGGAACCGAAAGGTTCCGCGGGCTTCCATGTAACCCGAGACCTTGCTAGACTTATAAGTTCACTTTTTGATCCATCCTGCCGGATGGCGCCGCAGTGCGCTGTCGGGCCATCACTCAGTTGGAGAACCGCGTCATGGCGCGTATTGCAGGCGTCAACCTGCCAGCCCAGAAGCACGTCTGGGTCGGGTTGCAAAGCATTTTCGGCATCGGCCGTACCCGTTCCAAGAAAGTCTGCGAAGCCGCAGGCGTGACCTCGAGCACCAAGATCCGTGACCTGTCCGAGCCTGAAATCGAGCGCTTGCGCCTCGAAATCGGCAAGTACATCGTCGAAGGCGACCTGCGTCGCGAAGTAGGCATCGCCATCAAGCGGCTGATGGACCTGGGCTGCTACCGCGGTCTGCGTCATCGTCGTGGCCTGCCGCTGCGTGGTCAGCGCACCCGCACCAACGCCCGCACCCGCAAGGGCCCGCGCAAGGCGATCAGGAAGTAAGGCACAGACATGGCTAAGCCCGCAGCAGCAAAGACCAAGAAGAAGATCAAGCGCGTCGTCACCGACGGCGTCGCCCACGTCCACGCTTCGTTCAACAACACCATCGTGACCATCACTGACCGTCAGGGTAATGCATTGTCCTGGGCGACCTCCGGTGGCGCCGGTTTCCGCGGTTCGCGCAAGTCCACGCCGTTCGCGGCGCAGGTTGCCGCCGAGAAGGCCGGGCGCGCTGCGCTCGACTACGGCGTGAAGTCGCTGGAAGTGCGCATCAAGGGCCCGGGTCCGGGTCGCGAGTCCGCCGTCCGTTCGTTGAACAACGTCGGATACAAGATCACCAACATCATCGACGTGACGCCTATCCCGCACAACGGGTGCCGTCCGCCGAAGAAGCGTCGCGTCTAAAGGAGCGATAAGAAATGGCTCGTTATATCGGTCCTACCTGTAAGCTCGCGCGCCGTGAAGGCGCCGATCTTTCCCTCAAGAGCCCAGCGCGTGCCCTGGACTCCAAGTGCAAGCTGGAGCAAAAGCCCGGCCAGCACGGCGCGACCGCCCGCAAGGGCAAGTTGTCCGACTACGCCACCCAGCTGCGCGAAAAGCAGAAGGTCAAGCGTATCTACGGTCTGCTGGAGCGTCAGTTCCGCAACTACTACAAGAAGGCCTCGACCAAGAAAGGCAACACCGGCGAGAACCTTCTGCAGCTGCTGGAAACCCGCCTGGACAACGTCGTCTACCGCATGGGCTTCGCCGTCACCCGTCCGGCTGCGCGCCAGCTGGTGTCGCACCGTGGCGTGATGGTCAACGGCAAGTCGGTGAACCTGGCCTCGTATCAGGTCAAGGCCGGCGACGCGATCGCCCTGTCGGAAAAGGCGCAGAAGCAGCTTCGCGTGCAGGAAGCGCTGACCGTTGCCGAAACGCACGACCTGAACCCGTCCTGGGTCGAGGTCGATTCGAAGAAGTTCAGCGGCATCTTCAAGGCCGTGCCGGATCGTGCGGACCTGCCTGCTGACATCAACGAAGCGCTGATCGTCGAGTTGTATTCGAAGTAATCACATTGGAGAGCCTCCGGCAACGGAGGCTCGTCAGGAGAACCCGCAACATGACGGTTACCGCCAACCAGGTTCTGCGCCCCCGTGGGCCGCAGATCGAACGCCTTACCGACAACCGCGCCAAGGTCGTAATCGAGCCCTTGGAGCGCGGGTATGGGCATACGCTGGGCAATGCCCTGCGTCGCGTGCTGTTGTCCTCGATCCCCGGCTTCGCGATCACGGAAGTCGAGATCGACGGCGTGCTGCATGAGTACACCACGGTCGAAGGGCTGCAGGAGGACGTGCTGGATGTCCTGCTCAATCTCAAGGACGTGGCCATCCGCATACATACGGGTGACAGTGCCACGCTGTCGCTGTCCAAACAGGGTCCGGGCACGGTCACTGCCGCCGACATCAAGACCGACCACAACGTCGATATCCTCAACAACGACCACGTGATCTGCCACCTGACCAAGGATATGGCGATCAACATGCGTCTGAAGATCGAGCGTGGCTTCGGCTACCAGCCGGCCGCCGCGCGTCGCCGTCCGGACGAGGAAACCCGCACCATCGGTCGCCTGATCCTGGATGCGTCGTTCTCGCCGGTGCGTCGCGTCGCCTACGCGGTCGAATCCGCGCGCGTCGAGCAGCGCACCGACCTGGACAAGCTGGTCCTGGACATCGAGACCAACGGCACGATCGATGCCGAGGAAGCCGTGCGCACCGCCGCCGACATCCTCAGCGATCAGCTGTCGGTGTTCGGCGACTTCACCCATCGCGACCGTGGCGCGGCCAAGCCTGCCAGCAACGGCGTGGATCCGGTACTGCTGCGTCCGATCGACGATCTGGAACTGACCGTGCGTTCGGCCAACTGCCTGAAGGCCGAGAGCATCTACTACATCGGCGATCTGATCCAGAAGACCGAAGTGGAACTGCTTAAGACCCCGAACCTCGGCAAGAAGTCGTTGACCGAGATCAAGGAAGTGCTGGCCCAGCGTGGCCTGTCGCTCGGCATGAAGCTGGAGAACTGGCCGCCGGCCGGCGTCGCCCAGCACGGCATGCTCGGCTAAGCACGCGCACCTGGCCGATGCCGCACTGGCATCGGCCACGGACGCTGCCTGTCCGCGCACCCACGGGCGCCCTCGCGGCGGCTCGCGCAGCATCAAACGCACCACTACGTCGACGGGTCGCTAAGCCCGCTGCGTTGTCCGGTCAAGGACGGCCGGCTCGGACCATCCGCAGTCCATTGTTCAACGCCAGGACGGCGACAGCGATCTCCAGCAGTTTCAACTTTCCATAGGAACCAAGACCATGCGTCACCAGAAATCCGGCCGCAAGTTCAACCGCACCAGCGCCCATCGCCAGGCGATGTTTTCCAACATGGCGGCTTCGCTGTTCAAGCATGAGCTGATCAAGACCACCTTGCCGAAGGCCAAGGAACTGCGTCGCGTCGCCGAGCCGCTGATCACCATCGCCAAGATCGATGGCGTTGCCAACCGCCGTCTGGCCTTCTCGCGCCTGCGCGATAAGGAAGCGGTGGGCAAGCTGTTCGTTGAGTTGGGCCCACGTTACCAGTCGCGTCCGGGTGGCTACCTGCGCATCCTGAAGTGCGGCTTTCGCGCCGGCGACAACGCGCCGATGGCGTACGTCGAGCTGGTCGATCGCCCGACCGCGATCGCCGAGGAAGTGGCCGAGTAAATCCGGCCCCCACCGCGTCAGCAAGAAGCCCGGCATGTCCGGGCTTTTTTGCGTGCGGGGCTGGCGGTTTGCGCCGCGCGCGTGGCGCGCTCGCTGCGCGCAAGGACGCACGGCACATGGTGGCGAGGCGGGCGATGGCGGATAATGCGCGGACCGTTCATGTGAGCCCGACCCGATGAACCCGTTACGCTGGAGTTTCCGCGCGCAGTTCCTGTTCGGCTTTCTGATCTGTGCCGGGCTGCTGGGCTATGCGATCTACGTGCAGCTGCAGCTCGCCATCGAGCCCTGTCCGCTGTGCATCTTCCAGCGCATCGCGTTCGCCGCGCTGGGTCTGCTGTTCCTGCTTGGCGCCTTGCACGGCCCGGCGCGCAGCGGCGGGCGCAAGGTCTATGGCGTGCTGGCGTTCCTGGCCGCGGCCATCGGCGCCGGCATCTCCACCAAGCACGTGTCGGTGCAGTTGTTTCCCGATCCGATGGCCTCCTGTGGTCCGCCGCTGAGCTTCCTGCGCGAGACGCTGGGGCCGTTCGAGGTGCTGCGCCGTGTGCTGACCGGGACCGGCGACTGCGGCAACATCGACTGGCGCTTTCTCGGTCTGTCGATGCCGGTGTGGTGCTTGATCTGCTTCGTGGCGCTGGCGCTGTTCGCGCTGTATGCCGGGTTCAAGGCCCGGCGACGTTCGTTGCACTGAGAATTCTGTGCGAGCGACTTCAGTCGCGACAAGGCACTACCGGTAAGGCCTGTCGCGACTGAAGTCGACTCCCACAACATCTCGTGGGCGGCGAATACATGGGGGGGGCATCCAGCGAAGTTCGGTTTGGCCAACCGGGCGCGCCCGGTTTCGGCACTTGAGCGACTCGCGGCTGCAAGCCCCCCGTGCAGCATCGCTCTTCTCACGGCATCCAGGCCGGCCCGTCGCGGGCGCGGCCTGGCGCAGCGGCCTCAGAAATCCTGCTGCAGGCTCAGGTAGACGCCGCGGCGCGGCGCCCATTGCGGGGCGAATACGCCGATGCCGCCGCCGTCGCGCAGCTGGTAGGCGCGATCGAGCACGTTGAGCACCGCCACTTGTGCGTGCAGCGGATGCGTGCCGAGCGCGAAGTCATGGCCGGCGCTGAGGTTCAACTGGAAGTACGACGGCAGCTCGGCACCGTTGGGCACCGTGTCGGTGTCGGTGCGCAGGCCGCTGCCGAACAGGTAGTTGGCGCCGATCCGGCTGGCGTCGTCGATCGCGTAGCTGATGCCGCCGGACGAAGTGAACTTCTGGTCGTGGTCCAGGTGGATCCAGTTGTCGTAGGCGTAGGCCAACGCGTCCGGATCGAAGTTGTATAGGCTGGTCATGACCCGCTTGCCCATCGCCTTGCTGTAGGCGACGTTGAAGTAGGCGGTGACCGGGCCGTTGTTGTAGTCGGCGCTGAACTCGGCGCCGCGGATGCGGCCGTAGCGGTAATTGAACGTGGAATAGACGTAGGCGGCGCCGAACTGGCCTTCGTCCTGCAGGCGGTCTGCCTTGCGGTAGTACGTGTCCAGGCCCAGGGTCAGGTGCTCGTTGACCACCTGCGAGATGCCCATGTCGTAGTAGTCGCTGCGCTCGCTCAGCGGCGTGGTCGCGCCGCCGGCGGTGGACTGCTGGTTGGTGGTGCCGTCGTACAGGGCGATGTCGCTGGTGGAGATCAGTTCGCTGGCCGGCGGGGTGAAGTAGCGCGCATAGCCGGCATGCACGGTGGTGTCGGCGCTTGCGCGCCAGACCATGCCCAGGCGAGGGCTGAGCTGGCCTTCGGTGGTGCCGAACGCCTTGTAGCGGTCGCCGCGCACGCCGTAATTCACGGTCCAGTCGTCGCCGATCTTCCATTCGTCCTGCAGGTACAGCGCGTAGGTGCTGGCGTGGAAGCGGCTGGCGTCGGGGATGAAGATCGGCGCGTTGCTGGTCTGGTTGCCGTCGGCATCGGCCGGGAACACGTAGGAGTTGTTGCTGGCGACGGCATGCTCGAAATTGCCGTACACGCCATAGCGCAAGGTGTGCGCGTCGCCGAGTGGGGTGGAGAAGTCGGCCTGTACGGTGTTGGCACGGTTGCTGCGGTTCACCTGCGAGGCGACGCCGTCGAAGATCAGGTCGCCGGCGACGTCGGGCGAGAACGCGACGCTGCTGTAGCGCTGCCCGGCCGACAGTTGGTAGCTGGTGGCGCCGAGCGAACCCTGCAGCACCAGGGTGCCGAAGCGGGTGTTCTCGCGCTGGTTTTCGTCGAGCTTGGACGAGTCGAAGTCGGTCGCGCCCAGGTAATCGAACGCCGGCGTTTGCCCGGGATTGTTCGGGATCTGGAAGCGGTTGTTGGCATAGCCGACCAGCAGGCTGAGCCGGGTGTTCTCGTCGATCAGGTAGCTGAGGTCGGCGAAGCCTTTGCCCTGGTGGGTCTTGTCGTGATCGGGATTGCGGCTGTTGACCGGATTCTCCAGGCCGAGCTTGTTTTGCTCGTAGTCGCCGGTGACGAACCAGCTCCAGCGGCCGCTGCTGCCCCACCAGGAGGCGTTCGGATTGAGCGTGCCGTAGGAACCGCCGGTGATGCCGACGCTGCCGCCGTTGCCCAGTTCCGCGCCGCTCTTGGTGGTGATGTCCACCACCGCTGCGGTGCGCTCGCCGAACTGCGCGGGCAGCGCGCCGTCGAGCAGCTTGATGCTCTTGATCGTCCGCGGCTCCAGGCTCTGGCCGAAACCGGAAATGGATTCGGGGATCAGTACGCCGTTGATGCGGTACTGCAAATTGGCGTGGTCGCCGCGCACGTGGATGCCGCCGTAGGAGTCCTGGACCACGCCCGGGGCTTGCAGAAGCACCTGGTTGAGCGGGGTGGCGGCGCCAAGTGGCAAGCGCTCGATGTCCTCGGCGGTGATCGCGTACTGGCTGCTGCCGATGTCCGGCGACAGCGCGTTGCGTGCCGCCTCCAGCTTGGCGGTGACGGTGACCGCATCAAGGTCGGTGGTGCGCTGGGGGCCGGCATCGGCGGCGAGTGCGAAGCCGGGGGCGGCCAGCACGACGAGGGCGATGGCGGCGGAAAGGGGGCGGGGCGTCATGGCGTAGGCGAAACCTGGAATGGAAGGGATACAAATTTGCAATGTAATAACATTCTACTTTCGTAGTGGCGCTGGCGTAGGTCGGAAGTCACGGCTGGCTTGCGTGCTTTGCCTGGCGTTCATGTCCCGGCCTCGATTGCGGCCACGGCCGCGCGCGCGTGTCACGTAGTGCTTTGCGTCGCGGCCAGGCTCTGCGAACATCGCAGGTTGCCAAGGAGTCCTTCCATGAATCTGTCCGTCCCCGCCGCCGCGCCTGAATCCACCCAGCCGTCTTGGGCGCCTGCCAGTTGGCGCGGCAAACCCGCACTGCAGATGCCGGTGTATCCGGATCCGCAGGCGTTGGAGGCGACGCTGGGCGAATTGCGCCACCTGCCGCCGCTGGTCACCTCGTGGGAGATCTTCGCACTGAAGAAGCAGCTTGCCGAGGCGCAGGAAGGCAAGCGTTTTCTGCTGCAGGGCGGCGATTGCGCGGAGAACTTCAGCGATTGCGAGTCCGCCACGATCTCCAACCGACTCAAGGTGCTGCTGCAGATGAGCCTAGTGCTGGTGCACGGCTTGCGCCTGCCGGTGGTGCGGGTGGGACGTTACGCCGGTCAGTACGCCAAGCCGCGCTCGGCCGATACCGAGACCCGCGACGGGGTGACTCTGCCGAGCTACCGCGGCGACGTGGTCAATGGCCCGGAGTTCACCGCGCAGGCGCGCGTGCCCGATCCGCGGCGGATGATCACCGCGCACTCGCGTTCGGCGATGACGATGAATTTCGTGCGTGCGCTGATCGATGGCGGCTTCGCCGACCTGCACCATCCCGAGTACTGGAACCTGAGCTGGGTCGGCTACTCGCCGCTGGCCGAGGACTACCAGAAGATGGTGTCCTCGATCGGCGACGCGGTGCGCTTCATGGAGACCCTGTCCGGCGCGCAGCTGTACAACCTCAACCGGGTCGATTTCTACACTTCGCACGAAGCGCTGCTGCTGCCGTACGAGGAAGCGCTGACCCGCCAGGTGCCGCGGCAATGGGGCTGGTTCAACCTCAGCACGCATTATCCGTGGATCGGCATGCGCACCGCGGCACTGGACGGCGCGCACGTGGAGTATTTCCGTGGCATCCGCAACCCGATCGCGATCAAGGTCGGGCCGTCGGCGCAGCCGGACCAGTTGCTGCGCCTGATCGACGTGCTCAATCCCGAGGACGAACCCGGCCGGCTGACCTTCATCCACCGCATGGGCGCGGCGCAGATCGCGCAGAAACTGCCGCCGCTGCTGGATGCGGTGAAGCGCGATGGCCGCCGCGTGCTTTGGGTATGCGATGCGATGCACGGCAATACCGAGAGCACCAGCAACGGCTACAAGACGCGGCGCTACGACAACGTGCTGGGGGAGGTGGAGCAGTCGTTCGACATCCATGCCGCGGCCGGCACGCGGCTGGGCGGCGTGCATCTGGAGTTGACCGGCGAAGACGTCACCGAATGCACCGGCGGCGCACGCGAGCTGACCGAGCGCGACCTTGAGCGGGCCTACCGCTCCAGCGTGGACCCGCGCTTGAACTACGAGCAGTCGCTGGAGATCGCGCTGGCGATCGTGCGCAAGCAGAACGGGCGCAGCGTGCCGCTGACGACTGACTGAGGCCGCGCCAAGCGCGCGGCTGGTGAGCGCATCGCGCCGCTCGACATCGCGCTCATACCCGCTTTGCCACACTGTCGCGCCTCCTCCCCCCCTTCAAGGAGCGCATCTTGAACCTGGATCTCGACTGGATCCCGTGGCGCAATTACACGCTGCCGATCGGCGCAGCGGTGGTGCTCGGCTTCCTGGCCTGGTGGCTGCTGCTGCGCATCGCGCAGCGCATGCGCGGGCGCGACTACCGGCGCGCGCGCATCGTGGGCGTGCTCAGCGTGCCGATGGCGTTCCTGCTGCCGATGCTGATGCTCAGCTTCGCGCTGGAATCCACGCCGCTGGAGCAGCGCGCGCTGACCGACCTGCAGCACCTGCTGCACATCGGCATGATCGGCTGCGTGACCTGGCTGCTGGTACGCGGCGCCGCCGCGCTGGAAGCGGCGATCCTGCGCAGCTATCCGATCGAAGTGGCCGACAATCTGGCCGCGCGGCGCATCCAGACCCAGACCCGGGTGCTGGCGCGCGTGGCGATGGGCACGATCATCCTGCTCGGCACCTCGGTGGTGCTGCTGACCTTCCCGGCGGTACGCCAGATCGGCACCACGCTGCTGGCCTCGGCCGGCATCATCGGCCTGGTCGCCGGCATCGCCGCCAAGCCGGTGTTCGGCAACCTGATCGCCGGTCTGCAGATCGCCTTGACCCAGCCGATCCGGCTCGACGACGTGGTCATCGTCGAAGGCGAGTGGGGCCGCATCGAGGAGATCGGCAGTTCCTACGTGGTGGTGCGCATCTGGGACGAGCGGCGCATGGTGGTGCCGCTGACTTGGTTCATCGAGAACCCGTTCCAGAACTGGACGCGCAGCAGTGCCGACCTGCTCGGCACCGCGTTCCTGTGGCTGGACTACCGCACGCCGATGCCGCAGCTGCGCGCCGAGCTGGAGCGGATCTGCAAGAGCGAGTCGCTATGGGACGGGCGCGTCTGCGTGACCCAGGTGACCGAAACCAGCGAGAGCGCGATCCAGGTGCGCCTGCTGGTCAGCGCGCGCAATTCCAGCGATGCGTTCGACCTGCGCTGCATCGTGCGCGAGCGGATGATCGATTTCCTGACCCGCGAACATCCGTATGCCTTGCCGAGGATGCGCGCGGAGATCTCTTCGGATACCGCACGCGCGTCACAGCGGCCGCCATCGACCACCAGCGACTCGGCGGCGATGCGCTCGCCCGGCGCCGAGGATGGCGCGCCAGCGGCGACAGGGGGGCAGGATCCTGATGCGCCGCGGCCGGATACGGCATAGCGTTAGCTTGTGCCGTGTCTTCGTGTCTTCGTTGCGGCAGGCGCCTGCAGCGTCCACGCGTTGTTGGTAACGCATGGATTCTCATTGAAACCTGTAGGGCTTCAGCCGCGACCGGGCTTCACCAGGAAGATCCGGTCGCGGCTGAAGCTCCTACACGGCCTGCGGATCGCCTGCTGGGTGCACTGTAGGAGCAACTTCAGCCGCGACATCGTCCGAAGCCGGAAGGCCTGCCGCTGCGCTCGTCGCGACTGAAGTCGCTCCCACAAGGATTCCACCGGCGCCGCGGAGCGGCGAGGCCTCTTGTGGGAGGGACTTCAGTCCCGACTGCATGCCAGTTCGGAACATTCACCACTGCGCTCGTCGCGGCTGAAGACAGTTGCTCCTACAGAGGTTTACTTCGCCAGTCGTCTGTTGATGCGTTGCGCCTTGGCGTCGTTGCGGCGTCACCCGCTTTACGGTGCGGCAGCGCGCGCCTGCGCCGCGGCGATGTCCGGGCTCTGCGTCAGCGGCGAGGGCAGCGGGCCGATGCGCACGCCGCGCAGGTGTGTGCGGCAGTCGGCCGGATGGGCGCGGCGCTGCGGCGGCAGCCGGGTCGGCGGTGTCGCGCGCGGCCAGCACGCTCAGCACCGTCGCGGCGTCGGCGACGCTGCGGGTCGTCGGTTTGGCGCTGTCCTGGCTGGCGGAGATCGGGATGATGCCGTCGCGGCTGATCAGGCCGACGGTCGGTTTCAGCCCGACCAGGCCGTTCACCGCGGCCGGGCAGACGATGCTGCCGTCGGTCCCGGTCCCGATGCCAGCCGCGGCCAGATTGGCCGACACCGCCACGCCGGTGCCGGCGCTGGAGCCGCAGGGATTGCGATCGAGCACGTACGGATGGCGGGTCTGCTCGCTGCGCGCGCTCCAACCGGAACTGGATTTGCTGGAGTGGAAGTTGGCCCACTCACTGAGGTTGCTCTTGCCCAGGATCACCGCGCGGGCCTGGCGCAGGCGCTGCACCAGGATGGCGTCGTGCGGCGGATGGAAGTCGGCCACCGCCAGCGAGCCGGCCGAGTTGGCCATCGGCCGCGCATCGATGTTGTCCTTGAGCACGAGCGGAATGCCGTGCAGCGAGCCGCGCAGATGCCCGGCGCGGCGTTCGGCGTCCAGTTGCTGCGCTTCGTCCAGGGCGTGCGGATTGCGCTGGATGATCGCGTGCAACGCCGGTCCTTGCCCTTGCCGGTCCAGCGCATCGATCCGCTGCAGGTAGGCGGCAGTCAGGCCGGCGCTGTCGAGCGTGCCGCGCGTCATCTGCGCCTGCAGCGTGGGTGTCGGGCAAGTGCGGCGTGCCGGCAGCCGGCGAGGGTGCCGCACAGCAACAAGACGTGCAACAGACGCATCGGCGGCTTCCCCGGGAGTCGTTCTCCAGGAGGCTACGCAGCGCTGTGCGGATTGGCAAACCGGTGCGGAGGGTGGCCCGCAGACACTCAGACGGCAGGACGCCGCCGGCGCCGGACCAGGTCGCGCGCCAGGATGCCGACCACGGCCAGGTTGATCGCCAGGACCGCCCATGACGCCCAGCCGGGATGGCGCGCGATCGCGTAGATGTCGAACGGCAGATAGATGGCCGCGGAGATGCAGCCCAGCATCGACGCCCAGGCCTTGGCGCGCCACAGGCCCCAGGCTTCGACGATGTGCAGCACGCCGTAGGCGAGCATGCCGGCGGCGGCAAGATGCACCGCGCCGGGATTGATCATGGTGAGCAGCGACGGCAGCGCGCCGTGCTCCGGGTCCAGGCTGAAACGCACGATCAGCCGGCCCACCGCCGCGCGCAGCGGCAGTGGGCCCATCAGTTCCAGGCCCGTGGCCGCGAGCACCGCCAGCAGGCCCTTGCCGGCCTCCAGCAGTGCGATCAGGTGCAGACCCGGATGCGCATGCGGATCCGGGTTGTACGCCTTCTTGCTGGCCACGGGGAGTCGGCGATCAGCCGCCGCGACCGGCGCGCTTGCGATCGCTTTCGGTCAGGAACTTCTTGCGCAGGCGGATTTCCTTCGGGGTGACTTCGACCAGCTCGTCGTCCTCGATGAAGTCCAGCGCCTGTTCCAGCGTGTACTTGATCGCCGGAGTCAGCTTGATCGCATCGTCCTTGCCCGAGGCGCGCATGTTGGTCAGCGGCTTGGTCTTGATCGCGTTGACGGTCAGATCGTTGTCCTTGGAATGGATGCCGATCAACTGGCCTTCGTACACGTTGTCGCCTTCGGCAGCGAACAGACGGCCACGCTCTTCCAGTGGGCCCAGCGAGTAGGCGGGGGTGGCGCCGGCGGCGTTGGCGATCATCACGCCGTTCTGGCGCTTGGCGATGGCGCCCTGTTCCTTCGGGCCGTAATGGTCGAACACGTGGAACAGCAGGCCCGAGCCCTGGGTCAGGGTGCGGAACTCGTTCTGGAAGCCGATCAGGCCACGCGCCGGGATCATGTAGTCCAGGCGCACGCGGCCCTTGCCGTCCGGCTCCATGTTCTTCAGCTGGCCCTTGCGCACGCCCAGCTTCTCCATCACCCCGCCCTGGTGCTGCTCTTCGATGTCCACCACCAGCTGCTCGACCGGCTCCATCAGCTTGCCGTCGATTTCCTTGACGATGACTTCCGGACGCGACACCGCCAACTCGAAGCCTTCGCGGCGCATGTTCTCGATCAGCACCGATAGGTGCAGCTCGCCGCGGCCGGAGACCAGGAACTTGTCCGGGTCCGAGCCTTCCTCGACCTTCAGCGCGACGTTGTGCAGCGTCTCGCGCTCCAGGCGCTCGCGTATCTGGCGGCTGGTGATGAACTTGCCGCCGCTGTGTTCCTTGCTGCCGGCGAACGGCGAGTTGTTGACCTGGAAGGTCATCGAGATGGTCGGCTCGTCCACGGTCAGCGCCGGCAGCGCTTCCGGGGTGTCGAGCGCGCAGATGGTGTCGGAGATGCTCATGTCGGCTACGCCGGAGATGGCGACGATGTCGCCGGCCTCTGCCTCTTCCACTTCCACCCGCTCCAGGCCCATGAAGCCCAGCACCTGCAGGATCTTGCCCTGGCGCTTCTTGCCTTCGCGGTCGACGATGCTGACCGGCATGTTCTTCTTGACCTTGCCGCGCTGGATGCGGCCGATGCCGATCAGGCCGACGAAGTTGTTGTAGTCCAGCTGGCTGATGCGCATCTGGAACGGACCGTCCGGGTCCACCTGCGGCGGCGCCACGTGCTTCATGATCGCTTCGTACAGCGGGGTCATGTCGCCTTCGCGGGCGCTGTCGTCCAGGCTCGCGTAGCCGTGCAGCGCCGAGGCGTAGACGATCGGGAAGTCGAGCTGTTCGTTGGTCGCGCCGAGCTTGTCGAACAGGTCGAACACCTGGTCGATCACCCAGTCCGGACGCGCGCCCGGACGGTCGATCTTATTGACCACCACGATCGGCTTGAAGCCCATCGCGAAGGCCTTCTGGGTCACGAAGCGGGTCTGCGGCATCGGCCCGTCCATCGCGTCGACCAGGATCAGCACCGAGTCCACCATCGACAGCACGCGCTCCACTTCGCCGCCGAAGTCGGCGTGTCCAGGGGTATCGACGATGTTGATGCGATTGCCCTGCCAGGTGATGGCCGTGTTCTTGGCCAGGATCGTGATGCCACGCTCCTTTTCCTGATCGTTGCTGTCCATCACGCGCTCGGCCAGCACGGTGCGCTCGGAGAGGGTGCCGGACTGCTTCAGCAGGCAGTCGACGAGGGTGGTTTTGCCATGATCGACGTGGGCGACGATGGCGATATTGCGAAGATTTTCGATGGACATGCGAAAGGGGGCCAACCGGCGCCAGAAAGGAAGGAGAGTTAAGTCTCCTAGTATACCTGCATCTCGGTGCGCCTGCCTGTTCAGGATTCAAGCGGCGGCGACAGGGCCGTTGGCGGTGCCGGAAGCGGGCGAAACAGGCTGCCGTGTATTCTATGCGCCCAAATGACGCCCCCGTTTCCAAGGAATTCCATGTCCCTGATCGCCCATTTCGACACCGCCCGCGGCCCGATCACGATCGAGCTGTATCCCGACAAGGCGCCGCTGACCGTTGCCAACTTCGTGAACCTGGCCAAGCGCGGCTTCTACGACGGGCTGAGCTTCCACCGCGTGATCGCCGACTTCATGATCCAGGGCGGTTGCCCGGAAGGCTCCGGCCGCGGCGGCCCGGGCTACCGGTTCGAGGACGAGACCAACAACGGCGTGCGCCACGATCGCGGCGTGCTGTCGATGGCCAATGCCGGTCCCAGCACCAATGGCAGCCAGTTCTTCATCACCCACACCGCCACCCCTTGGCTGGACGGCAAGCACACCGTGTTCGGCAAGGTGACCCAGGGTCTGGACGTAGTCGACAGCGTCGCCCAGGGCGATGCCATCAACAAGATCACCATCGAAGGCGACACCGATGCGGTGCTGGCGGCCAAGGCCGACCGCGTCGCCGAGTGGAACCGCTTGCTCGACGCCTGAGTGCCGCCGCGACCGGCCTTGCGGCCGGTCGCCGATGGCCGGCGTGCTAACATTTCCAGGTTGATTGCCGCGCCCGAACCTCGATGATGATGCGTTCCCTTTTGCTGTGCGGCTACTGCCGCCGGCAACAGGCAGGTTTCGAACGTGCCCAGGTCCGCTACCGCGTGCTCGATGTGGAGCAGGAGCAGGGCCGCCGTGCGGCCGCCGCACTGCGCCGCGAAGGCGTGCCGATCATGGTGATCGGCCAGCACGTGGTCGACGGCTACCGCATCGCTGATCACCGTGGTGCCGCCCTCGACGCACACCTGCTGCCGCTCGGCTACCGCGTCTACTGACCCCTTATCCCTTTTTTCGCAGAGGAACCCCCCATGAAGACACCCGTACGTGTTGCTGTGACCGGCGCTGCCGGCCAGATCGGCTATGCCCTGCTGTTCCGTATCGCCTCCGGCGAAATGCTGGGCAAGGACCAGCCGGTGATCCTGCAGCTGCTCGAGTTGCCGATGGAGAAGGCCCAGGCCGCGCTGAAGGGTGTGATGATGGAGCTGGAAGATTGCGCGTTCCCGCTGCTGGCCGGCATGGTCGGCACCGACGACGCCGAAGTGGCGTTCAAGGACGCCGACGTCGCCCTGCTGGTCGGCGCGCGTCCGCGCGGCCCGGGCATGGAGCGCAAGGACCTGCTGCTGGAGAACGCCAAGATATTCACCGCGCAGGGCGCGGCGCTGAACAAGGTCGCCAGCCGCAACGTCAAGGTGCTGGTGGTCGGTAACCCGGCCAACACCAACGCCTACATCGCGATGAAGTCGGCGCCGGACCTGAACCCGAAGAACTTCACCGCGATGCTGCGCCTGGACCACAACCGCGCGCTGAGCCAGCTGGCTGGCAAGCTCGGCAAGCCGGTCGGCGGCATCGAGAAGCTGGTGGTGTGGGGCAACCACAGCCCGACCATGTATCCCGACTACCGTTTCGCCACCGTCGATGGGGCGTCCATTGCCGATGCGATCAACGACCAGGACTGGAACGCCGGCACCTTCATTCCGACCGTGGGCAAGCGCGGCGCGGCGATCATCGAAGCGCGTGGCTCGTCCTCGGCGGCCTCGGCCGCCAACGCCGCCATCGACCACGTGCGCGACTGGGTGCTGGGCAGCAACGGCAAGTGGGTGACGATGGGCGTGCCGTCCGATGGCTCCTATGGCATTCCGGAGGGCGTGATGTTCGGCTTCGCGGTGACCACCGAGAACGGCGAGTACACCCTGGTCAAGGATCTGCCGATCGACGACTTCAGCCAGAAGTACATCGACAAGACCCTGGCCGAGCTTGAGGAAGAGCGCAGCGGCGTGGCGCACCTGCTGGGCTGATCGCTCCCGCGATCGCGTCACCGAACGCCGGGCGCTGCCCGGCGTTCGGCGTTGTGGGGCTCCAAACCTGGGGGCTGCCTTGATTGGGGGGCGCGAGGCTGCGCCCGTACCCTCATCCGCTCCTGCGGGGCACCTTCTTTCGCTGGGAGAAGGAACAGCTAGCCCTTCTCCCGTCGGGAGAGGGGGGGGAGCGTCCGGCGCGAAGCGTCTCGCGGAGTTTGAGTGCACGAGACTGCTTCGTACAGTGACTGGTCGGCTTCGTGGAGTGTCGGGGGGAGAAGCCACCGCGCTGTGCTACGTTCCTGCAACCATTCGCCAGGGAACAACCTCATGCTCGCGCCGTATCGCTGGATCGGAGTGCTGGCCATCGCCAGCCTGTTGCCGCTCGCCGCCGCGGCCGCCGACGGCGGTTACCGCCAGCCGCCCGAGCCGCTGCTGGGGGTGATGCGCGCGCCGTTGAATCCATCGCCGCGCTTGGATCCCACCGGCAAGACCCTGCTGCTGGTGCAGCGCACCCAGTATCCACCGATCGCGCGCGTCGCCGAGCCGTACCTGAAGCTGGCTGGCGTGCGCGTGGAGCCGCGCAGCCATAGTCGCCACGACATGTCCAGCGGTTACGGCATCCGTGCCTGCCTGGAAGGCTTCAGCCTGGTCGAGGTGGCCAGCGGCAAGCAGACCGCGGTGACCCTGCCGGCCGGCGCGTGTCCGGCGCAGCCGGTGTGGTCGCCGGACGGGCGTCGTTTCGCCTTCAACAACACTGCCGCCGACCGCGTCGAGCTGTGGTTGGGCGACGTCGCCACCGGCAACGTGCGCCGCATCGACGGCGTGCAGCTCAACCCGGTGCTGGGCGGCGAGATCCAGTGGCTGGGCGGCAGCGACACGCTGCTGCTGAAGACCGTGCCGCAGGACATGGGCGCACCGCCACGTAAGGCTGCGGTGCCGCCTGGACCGGAGGTCAAGGAAACCATCCAGGGCAAGGGCGAGAGCAGTACCTACGAGGCGCGCGACACGCTGTCCAGTCCCGAGGACGAGGCGCTGTTCGCGTATTACGCGACTTCCCAGTTGCTCACCGTCGATGCGGCCAGCGGCAAGCAGAACAAGGTCGGCGCGCCGGCCGTTTACACCGCAGTGGATGGCGCGCCCGACGGCCGCCATGTGCGCGTGGAGCGGCTCAAGCGGCCGTATTCCTACGTCACCACCTATGCGCGTTTCGCCCATGATGTGGCGGTGCTCGATCTGGCCAATGGCGGCGAGCGCGTGCTGGCCGATCTGCCGGTCGCCGACCGGGTGCCGGTGCAGGGCGTGCCGACCGGTCCGCGCGCGTATTCCTGGCGGGCCAACCAGCCGGCCACGCTGGTCTGGGCCGAGGCGCTGGACGGCGGCGACTGGAAGGCCAGCGTGCCGGCGCGCGACAAGCTGCTGACCCTGGCGGCGCCGTTCACCGCCAAGCCGCGCGAACTGGCGCGGGTGGCCCAGCGCTACGCCGGCCTGTCCTGGTTCGCCCAGGGCGGGCAGGCGCTGCTGGACGACTACGACGAGAACCGCCACTGGCGGCGCACCACCCTGCTGGACGCCGACCGCCCCGGCACGCCCGGCCGGGTGCTGTTCGATCTGTCCACCGACGATCTGTACGCCGATCCCGGTGCCCCGGAACTGCGCGTGCTGGCCAACGGCGAAGCGGTGCTGCGCGAGGACCGCGGCGCCCTGTTCCTGAGCGGGCAGGGCGCCACGCCGGCCGGCAACCGCGCGTTCCTGGACCGCTACGCACTGGCCAGCGGCAAGACCGAGCGCCTGTTCCGCAGCGACGCCAGCGTGGACGAATTTTTCTTCGGGTTCGCCGGCGACGACACCACCCGGTTGCTGACTTGGCGCCAGTCGCCGACCGATCCGCCGAACGTGTACCTGCGCGCGCTAGGCCAGGCACAGACCGGTGCGACGGCGGGTGACGCGGTCTATGCATCGGCGGCCGCGCCGATCACCCGCTTCCCCGATCCGACGCCGCTGGTGCGGCAGATCAAGAAGCGGCTGGTGACCTACAAACGCAAGGACGGGGTGGAACTGTCGTTCACCCTGTACACGCCGCCGGGCTACAAGGAAGGCACGCGGGTGCCGGCGATCCTGTACGCCTATCCGCTGGACTACGCCGATCCTTCCAAGGCCGGCCAGGTCAGCGGCGCCAACGAGCGCGACTTCACCAGCCTGCGTTCCTACCAGCTATTGTTGCTGGCCGGCTACGCGATCATCGACGACACCGCATTCCCGATCGTCGGCGATCCCAAGACTGCCTACGACACCTATCTGCAGCAACTGGTGGACAACGCCACCGCCGCGGTGGACAAGGCGGTGGAGCTGGGCGTGGTCGATCGGCAGCGGATCGGCGTCACCGGCCACAGCCACGGCGCGCTGATGGCGGCCAACCTGCTGGCGCATACCGACCTGTTCCGCGCTGGCGTGGCGACGAGTGGCAGCTACAACAAGACCCTGACCCCCTTCGGCTTCCAGAACGAGCGGCGTTCGTTCTGGGCCGCGCCGGAGGTCTACGCGCAAGCGTCGGCGTTCTTCCATGCCGACAAGATCGACGAGCCGCTGTTGATCGTGCACGGCATGGACGATGCCAATCCCGGCACCGAAACCACTCAGGCGCCGCGCCTGTTCCAGGCAATCCGCGGCAACGGCGGCACCGCGCGGCTGGTGCTGCTGCCGTTCGAGCCGCACTGGTATAGCGCGCGCGAGTCCAACGAAGACGTGGTGGCCGAGATGCTGGAGTGGTTCGACCGCTACGTGAAGCATGCGCCGTCGCGTGCGGCGGCTGCGAAGGCGAAAGCGGCAGCGCAAAAGCAGTAAGCAGTCTACCGGCGGCGGCACAGGCAGGTGCCGCCGCGGCGGCGCCCGCGCCCTTTGGCGAAGGTCGGAACGACGCCCGCGCTGCGCAGGGACGATGCTCGGCGCGGGTGCATCGCCTTGGAAGGAGCCGCATGGACGATGCGACGCTGTCCACTGGCAGCCGTCGCCGCAGACGATCTCCGGCACCACCGGCAAGCCCAAGGGCGTGCTGGTGATCGAGCCGCCGCTGCCGCCGGGCTGCATGACCGCGGTGTGGAACGACGACGCAGCTGTTTCGGCCATTTCGAGGAGCTGCTGTACAGCACGCTGGATTGGGCGATCTGCGACGACGATGGCCATACCTTCATCCTCGGCCGCACCGACGACGTGATCAACGTCGCCGGCCATCGCCTGGGCACGCGCGCGATCGAGGAAGCCATCGCCGGCCACGCCGATGTGGCCGAGGTGGCGGTGATCGGCATGCACGACGAACTGATGGGACAGGTGCCGCTGGTGTTCGCGGCGCTGAAACAGCAGGCCGCGCCCGATGCAGCGAACACCAGCGCCGCGCAGTTGCGGCAATGCGTGGTGGAGCGGCTTGGTGCGGTCGCGCGGCCGGCGCAGGTGTACCTGGTGCAGGCATTGCCGAAGACGTGCTCGGGCAAGCTGCTGCGGCGTTCGCTGCAGGCGCTGGCCGAGCAGCGCGATCCCGGCGACCTGTCGACGCTGGATGATCCCTGCGCGCTCGACGAGATTGGTCGGGTGCTGGCGCGCTGATGCGCCATTGCATCGCGCCGGCTGCCGCTGACGCGCAATCGGTGGAGGGAGCGCTGAGCGAGCGCTATGCCGATCCGCGCTGATGCAGTTCTGCAGCCAACGCAATGTGCGGGAGCGATTTCAGTCGTGACCGGCGTCACCGGGAAGGCGTGTCGCGACTGAAGTCGCTCAGACGTGGTATCAGCTGGCGCGGAAATCGTCCAAGAAGTTACCTGCGTACGCAGCAAACAACACCCGCATGCGATGCGGCTGCGTCGCTACGCTCACTCCAGGCCTTCGGCCTGCAGCGCCGCCAGCACCTGCGGATCGGCGGCCATGCGCTCGAAGAAACGCTGCAGATTGGCGCCGGTTTCGAGCTTCAGTCCCCGCGCCCAGCGCAGGGTCACGAACAGATACGCATCGGCGATCGAACGCTGCGTGCCGGCGAGCCATTGCTGCGTCCCCAGCTGCGCGTCCACGCGCGCGTACAGCGTGCGCAGGCGTTCGCGCGCATGTTCCTGGGTGCGCGCGATCGTCGCCGCGTCCTCAAGGTAGCGCGTGCTGCCGAACAACGGATGGAAGGCGGGATGCAGGTCGGCGTTGAGGAAGGCGAGCCAACGCTGCACTTCGGCGCGACTGCGCGCGCTGCCGTCGCCGGCCAGCTGTGCCGCGGGTGCGACATCGGCGATGTAGTTGAGGATCGCCGAGTTCTGGGTCAGCACCCAATCGTCGATCTGCAGCGTGGGCACCGCGCCTGCAGGGTTGATCGCGAGATAGGCCGGTGCCTTCATCGCGGCGGCGTCGAGCAGTTCCAGTTCGAACGGCAATTGCGCCCAGCGCAGCGCGATGTGGTCGGCCAGCGAACAGGCGCCAGACTTGGCATACAGTTTCATTGCAGGACTCCGCACCGACAAAGGGCCGACAAGCGTAACCGGCCCTGCGTGCAGATGGCGATAGCGCGGCGTTTTCGCTCAGGATGCGTTGCGTGGCCGCAGCTTCTGCACGCGGTAGAACGTGTGGTCGCCGATCGTCGCCACCTGGTAGGCGTTGCGCCAGCTCGGATTGGCGATCGCGTGCGCGGCGAAGTGGCTGGCGCCGGGCACGATCTCCTTGCGCTGGCCCTGCGGCAGCGCCCAGTTGCGTTCGGCGGCGAAGGCGACGTTGACCGCGTCGGCCCAGGCGTCCTCGTTCTTGAGTTCTGTACCCGGTTTCACCAGCCCCGGCGCGAACTGCTTGCGCGCGGTGACCACCTGGCACATCGAGTTGCCCCACAGGCCGCTGTCCAGGCGCCGCAACGCGACTTCGGCGACTGCCTGCTGGCCGCGCAACGTCTGGTCGCGCGCTTCCAGGTAGACGGTGGTGCTCAAACACAGCGAATCGGCGGCGGGTTGCGGCAACAGTTGCGACAGCCAGAGTATCCAGGCCAGTTTCATATAACTCCTTGCTCCGTATGGGCCGTCATCGGCGCTGCAGCGGGTGGCGCGGCAAGGCGATGCGGCTTGGCGTCATGGGGAGGCGGCCTGTCACGGGCCGCCCGGGTGCCGGCGCGATCTGGAGGCCGGCGAATCCGCCAGAATGGGCGGATCGGAAGTGGCGCGCACAATAGGCGCCGCTTCCACAATCGCAACTGAACCTTGGTCGTTGACAGGGTTCACTATCCGTGTCGCGCGCGCGGCGCGTGGCGCCGCGCGCGGAGATCGAAGCGTGGTGTATCGGTTGCGACGACGCTCAGGGAAACTGACGGCGCTGCATCAGCATCGCGTAGACCTTCACCACCGGATCGCGATGTCCGACCAATTGCGCGAGCCTTTGCGTGCGGTCGGGCCAACGCTGCATCTGCTCGGCGACCACGTGTAGGTCGCCGAACCAGGTGTCGTGGTCCTGCGCGTAGTACGGGCCGGACAGCAACGCTGCCATCAGCGCGACGCCGCGATCGCGCGACGCGCCGCTGGGCGCATATTCCAGATAGCGCAGCAGTTCGCGCAGCCGCGCACGCTGCACGCGGCCGCTGCCATCGCCTGCTGCGGTTTGCTGCAGTACGCCATGGTCGAGCTGGTCGAGGAATTCGGCGGAGGCTTTTTCCAGCGCTGGATCGGCCGCAGAGGCGTCGGGCAGCAGCAGTTGCGTGCGCACGTTGTAGCCAGCCTCGCGGATCAAGGAGATCGCCTCGTCGTCGATCGATTCCTGCACTACCGGCGGTGCCGGCGGGATGCGTTCGTTCGGCAGTTCGGCGACGAAACGCTGTTCGAGCAGCCAGTGGTTGCCGAGCAGGCTCGCCGGGCAACGCGCCTGCGCCAGATGCGCCGCGACATAAGTGCGGTACGCCGCATGCAGCCGCTCGCGCAGTGCCGTGTCCTGCAGCCATTGCAGCAGCAGCGGCATGTCCGCGGCGACGCCCAGTTCGGTGGCGGTGAAGCCCGGATCGTTGCCGCGGATGCGCGCGAACATGCGCAGCAGGCTGTCGGCGACCTGGGCTTGGCCGTTGCGATCCAGCGCCGTGCTGGCGAGCACCATCTTCAGCGCCGGCGCCACGTCGGTTTCCTGTTGCGCCTTGTCCACGCGCTCGGCGAGCGCAGCCGCCTGCGGCGCGGCCTGGGCCGGCTGCAGCGCGGTCGCCAGCGCGTAGGTGGCGCTGGGATCGTCGATCAGCTCGGTATCGCAGCCGGCAGCCTGCGGCGCCGGCAGCGTCGCGAACAGCGCGGCTGCCTGTGCGGGAGACGTCGCCAGGAAGCGCGCAGCGCGCGTTTGCAGCGACAGCCGGTCCAGGCCGGCGGTGCGGGTGTTGCGCAATTCGTCGCTGCGCTCTTCGCTGGCATAGCCGGCGCTGGCCAGACCGGGCATGCGTCGCATCGCGCGTTCTGCCAGGACCGAGGCCTGTTGCGCAAGGCGCATCGCGGCGTCGCGGCGATCGCCGCCGGCCGTCAACGGCAGGTCTTTGGCGTCAGCGATGCGCAGCAGCGCGTCGGCCTGGAAATCGGCCGGTAGCGCCTGTGCCGCGGCGATGACCTCGCGCGCCGATGGGCCGGGCACGGTGTCGATAGAAGAAGGCGATGCGGACGACATGTCGTTCGCGGAGACAGCGCGATGCCCGGACGCAGGCGCGGCGGCTGGCGCCGTGCTGGCGCGGGCGCCTTCCGCGGTCGCTGCGCGTTGCAACAGGAGCCAGCTCACACCAGCGACGAGAAGCAGGACAAGCAGGTGACGGGGGCGTGGACGGTGAATGGGACGCATAGCGGATGCTTCCTGGGTGGAGAGTGCGGCGGGAAGCCGGGGAGCGGACTCCCCGGCCGGATCATGCCGCGATCACTCGTAGCGCGAGGTATTACGGAAAATGTGCGAACGGGTAATGCTGAGCGGGTCGTCGGTGATGATGCTGGTGAAGCCGGCCAACGCCTGCACGCCGAAGTCGGAACGGTCGTCGGCGGCTTCGTTGCCGAAGTACTTGGTGCGCGTCAGGTAGTCGCTCAGCGCCGCACAGCAGGTCCCGTTGCTACGAACGAAATGCTGGCCGTCGTGGGCGCTGAGGCGGTACTCCGGCACCGGCGAGAACGCACCGAGCGCGTGGTGATGGGCCTGCTGGCCGGCCAGCAGTTCGGCGGTCGGATCGCTGCGGCGCGGTTGTTTGTTGCCGATTTCCAGCCAGGCGAAGCCGTTCTGGCCGCGGGCCTGTTCGATCCAGGCATTGACGCGGCAGGACGGCGAGTTGGGAGTGATCGCTCCGCACAGGCCGGTGTAGCCGCCGTCGGCGAGCCTGTCCATGTCGCCGGCGTAGACGGTCGGTGCGAACGCGACGCCCTTGGTGAAGCGGGTGATGTCGCCAGGCTTGCCGGCCAGCAACGAGGCGCTGAACTTCAGCACCACCTGGTTTTCCATGCGGAAGGAGCGGGCCAGGTCGGCCGCGCGCGACACCGCGTCCAGGGTTTTCAGGTCCAGCACCACGACCATATGATTGGCGTGGCTGACAACGGTGTTGAGCGCGCCGCCGAGCGGCACAGGACGGTAATTGGTCTTGGCGAAGTTCTTGTCGCGCAGGAACGAATTGACCAGCTCGTGGCTGGTCATGGTGCGGATGTCCGGATTCCAGCCGGACGGGTTGAGCCCATTCTGGAAGATGTTGAAGTTCGGCGAATGGTCGATCACGCGGCCGGCGTTCTGGTCGTGGAACAGCCACAGTTGCCCATCGGAGGACTGCTTGACGTCCAGTTCGATTGCTTCGATGTTGTTGTTGTAGGTGTTGAGGATGGAGCAGGTGGAATTTTCCGGGCAGCCGTTGCCGACCAGGCCGCGATGCGCGATCACCGCGACGCTGGCGCGGTTGCCCTGGTAGGGGCTTTTCATGGTGTTGAGGATGTGCTGCGGATTCCAGTTGTTGGCCGCCGAGGCGAGGCCGGACAACACGGTCAGCGAGGCGCAGGCCAGGACCAGCGATAAGGTCTTGAAGCGTTTCTTGGACGATTTCATATGTTCTCCCCTTGGGATTGGATGGATGTCAGTGAAGCAGGCGCAACGACGCCGATGGCGGCCGACCGTGTTGGCTCGACCGTCGTGGCGAATCGCTCGGAACGACGGCTGCGCCGTCCATTGGCGCGATCCGGCTGCATGCCGACCGTGTGTGACTTGAGTGCTCGCGAGGTTCGCGAGGATTAAGAGCGACGGTGGCTACCGGTGTATGTCCGATGTGCGCAAGTAGCGTTGCAGCGCCATTGGCTCGTCGGTCTGGATCATGCTCACCCCCTGTGTTCGCAGCGCGCCCCAGACGCTGGCCGGATCGCGCAGCGCGCGCTGGTCGGTGTAGTTCGCCGATAGCCGCATCGGCTTGCCGCTGGCGATGTCGTTGCTCATCGTGTTGACGAACAGGCGCGTATGCGGCGCCAGTTCGCGTTGGGCGATGGCCAATACCGCCGGGTCGTCGAACATCAACTGCACCACTGCTGGACGCAGCGCGGCGGCTTGGTGCAGCGCCTGTTGCGGCGAAAGCGCGGTGTCGCGTTGCAGGTACAGCACCTGCAGCGCGATGCCGGCCTTGCGCGCGCGCTGCAGCGCCGCCTGCGGCACGTCCAGCGGGACGTTCAACAGCACGTCACGCTGCGCCGCGGCCGCCTCGACCACATCGATGACGTGGTCCAGCGCGGCTGCCTTGACGTCCAGGTCCACCAGTACCCGGCCGCGCGCTGCGGCCAGCGCCTGCGCCAACGTCGGCGGGTGGCGCTCGGTCAGCATGCTGGCGCGGCCGCCGCCGCCGCTGCGCACGCGCAACGCGGCGATCTGCGCCGCGTCCAGGTCGGCCACCGCGCCATGGCCATTGGTGGTGCGATCCACGCGTTCGTCGTGCATCAGCACCAGCGCGCCGTCGCGAGTGGTGCGCACGTCGACCTCGACCATGTCCACGCCTTGCGCGATGCACGCGGCGATGCCGTCGAGGGTGTTCTCCGAGGCGAACTTCCAGCATGCGCGGTGCGACACCACCAGCGCATCGCCGTGCGGATCGCGCAGGCGCTCCGGCAAGTCCGTCGCCGTCGCCGTCATCAACGGCAGCCAGATCGCCACGCCCATCAGCAGTTTGCGGTAGCACATGCTCACCACCGCCAGGTCAGCGATGCGTTGTAGTTGCGGCCGAAGATCGGCCGCGCATAGATCGCTTCGGCGGTGCCTTGCCCGGACAGCGTATCCACCCGCGCGTTGCCTTCGGTCAGGCCGGCGCTGTTGTCGACGTTGGCCGCATGCAGCTGCAGTTCCAGGTTGTTGCTGAGGTGGGCGAACAGGCCCAGGTCGTAGGTGGTGTAGGCCGGCAGCGCGGTGGCGTTGGTGTAGTCGACGTAGCGCTGGCCCATGCGGTAGGCCGTGGCCGACAGTTCGAGCGGGTGCCCGGCGATGTCGAAGTACAGGGTCGGGCTGAGCGAGGCCATGAACTTGGGGATGCGCGAGATCTGCTTGCCGTCCAGGTCGCCGTAGCTGGCGCCGGTGCTGGCGTTGCTCAGGCTGCGGGTTTGCGGATCCTGCAGCGTGACCGAGCCGGTCATGCCGAAGTACGCCGAGGGACGCCAGGTGAACTCCGACTCCAGGCCGAAGGTCTGGGTCTGCCCGACCAGGGCCAGGGTCTGCACCGCACCGGCGTCGTCGAGCACGATCGCGCTGATCGACAGATCGTTGAAGCGGCTCCAGAAGCCAACGGTGGAGAACGAGAAGGTGTCGCCGAAGGCGCCGCGCAGGCCGGCTTCGGCCTGGTCGATGTCGGTGACCGCCGCATTCTGCGTCTGGTACACGTTCTGCAGCCGCGGCAAGCGCTGCGACTTGGTGTAGCGGGCGAAGGTCTGCAACTGCGGGGTCAGCGCGAACTCGGCGCCGAGCGTCCATTGCGTGGCATGGCGGCGATCCTCGCGCGCGCTGAACGCGCCGCTGAGGCCGCCCGCACTGTCGTCGGCCAGGGTGGTGGGATCGCCGAGGTTGCGCGTGGTGTTGGCGTACACGCCGCCGTCGGCGCTGTAGCGGGTGTAGCGCACGCCAGCGTCCACGCCGAAGCGGCCGAAGCGCACCGAATCCCACAGGTACGGCGACAGGTAGGTGCCGTTGGCGAAGCCGCGGGTGACGCCGTTGCCGTAGCGCACGAAGCCGTTCTGGGTGACCGCGCCGACCACGTTGCCGGCCGCGTCGTAGGCCAGCACGTCCAGGCGCTGCGCATTGTTCTGCAGCGTGGTCAGCACGGTGTTCTGCAGGCGGTCCTGGGCGTATTCGAAGTGCTGCACGTTCACGCCGGCGGTAAGCGTGTGCTGGCCGAGCGCCGATGCGCCGAACGCCTTGCTCAGGCGCAGATCGTCGGACAGCGTGCGCAGGTGGGTGCGCGCGTTCCACAGGCCGCTTTCCAGCACCAGGCCGTCGGCGCCGGCCGGGTCGTAGACGGCGCCGTCGCGGCTGGTGACGTAGCCGACGCGGGCCACGCGGTTGCCGAAGCCGGTGCGCGCGCGGCCGAGCTGGGTGGACAGGTAGGCGGCGGCGTCGGAGGGCGCGGCGCCGGAGAACAGCGCGGTGTAGTCCACTTCGGCATCGACGAAGCGCATGCGGTTGTTCAGGGTCAGGCCATCGTCCAGGTTCCATTCCAGGTGGGTGCCGAGTTGCTTGACCTTGTTGTGGATGCCGTCGGCCAGATCCAGGTTGCGGGACACGATGCGGTTGCTGTCGAAGGTCGGGACCGTGGTGCGGCGCAGGTCGTTGGACAGCAGGGTGCCGTCCAGCGGGTCGAGCAGCGCCGACAGCGACTGCGAAGGAGTGCGCGGATCGTCTAGCGGGATCGGGTTGTAGAACGCGGTGCGGTCGTCGAGGTACTTGGCGTCCACGTCGAGGATCGCATCGCCCATCAGGAAGGTCAGATTGCCGCGCAACTGGCCGCCCTTGTCGGCGGTATAGCCGGTCTCGCGCAGGCCGTCGTCGCTGCGGTGGTAGCCGCCGATGCTGTAGAGCACGTTCTCGCTCAGCGGGCCGGAGCTGTAGGCGTCCTCGCGGCGCAGGCCGTCGCTGCCGACGGTCATGCGCACCGCGCCCTCGGGCGTGGCCGTGCCGTGGCGTGTGATGGCGTTGACCGTGCCGCCCGGCGCGTTGGTCGCGAACAGCGGCGAGGTGCCGCCGCGCACCACTTCCAGGCGCTCAGTCATCATGTCCAGCGAAAACAGCGTATCGACGTTGAAGAAGCTTTCCTGCGGCTCGTCGAACAGGGTCATGCCGTCTTCCTGGTACTGCACGTAGTACCAGCCGCCGGCGGGCAGGCCGCGCACGTACAGGTTCTGGCCGCCACCCTGGCCGCCGGAGGGCTCGGCCGAGAAGCCGGGCACGGCGCGCAGCATGTCGACGCTGCTGCTCGGCGCCGCGCGATCCAGGCGTTGTTTCGACACCACGCTGATCGCGAACGGCGCGTCCTTCTGTGACTGGCCCTGCGGGGTGCCGGTGACGACGATCTGATCCAGGGTGGTGGTGGCTTCGACTGCAGGCGCTTGCTGCGGCTCCTGGGCATGGGCGCCGGCGGCGAGAACGGAAGACAGGGCCAGCGCTAGCAGGCTCTGCTGTAGTTGGTTGGTACGCATGAAACTCCCCCATTAAAATTATGTGGGGGTAATACTATTTACCATGTATGAAATATATGTGTCCACATGCTAGCGTCGCGGCATCGCCACTTCGGGTCCGTCTCGTCCCATGCCCCATGCCGATTCCCTGCCGCGCGTCAGCGCTGGTGGCCGTCAATTGCTTGACCGTGTGTTCAAGGCCGGGGTGCAGACCCAGGCGGCGCTGAGTCGCGAACTGGGCCTGTCGCAGCCCACGGTCGCACGCCTGCTGCAGGGCTTCGTGCAGGACAGAATGGTGCAGCTCAGCGCGCGCGCCGCCGAGGGTCGCGGCAACCCCAGCGTCGATGTGCGCCTGGCGCCTGACTACGCTTACGCGTTCGGCATCGGCCTGATGGGCGACGTGGTGGCGCTGGCCTTGGTCGATTTCGCCGGCGCCGTGCGCGGCCAGCGCCGCGTCGGCCTGACCGACATGCGGCGCGCGCCGGTGCTGGCGCAGCTGCTGCGGTTCCGCGAGGAACTGCTTGCCGAAACCGGCGTGGATCCGGCGCGGGTAGTCGGCGCGGGCATGGCGATCTCGGCCTTCTTCACCGGCCAGGGCCAGCAGATGGCCGGGCCACCGGCGCTGGAGGACTGGACCCAGGTCGAGTTGGGGCCGATCCTGGAGGAGGCGTTGGGCTGCCCGGTCACGGTGGAGAACGACGGCGCGGCAGCGGCGGTGGCCGAGAGCCTGTACGGGGTCGGCCGCGACTGCCGCGACTTCGCCTACCTGCACCTGACCAACGGCTTCGGCGGCGGCATCATCGCCGACGGCCGGCTATTCCGCGGCCATCGCGGCAATGCCGGCGAGTTCGGCGGCATCTGGACCGTCGCCGGCATGGCCTATCCGAACCTGGACGCCTTGCTGGCCCTGGCCCGCGCGGCCGGGCAGGACTACGCCAGCGTCGAACAGATGCTGGGCGACATCGGCCCGCACAGCCCGGGGGTGGACGCCTGGTTAGCGCTGGCCGAAGCGCCGTTCTCGCAGCTGTGCGCGCACCTGGCCTACACCCTTGATCCGCAGGCGATCGTCATCGGCGGACGCCTGCCGGCACCGATCGGCGAGCGTCTGATCGAACGCATCCGTATCCCGCGTGCACCCAACCGGCATGGGCTGGCACCGCCGCTGCCGGAACTGCGCATCGCGGGTACTGCTGGCGATGCGGTGACCCTGGGCGCGGCGCTCATGCCATTGCAGCGAGCTTTCTTCGCCTGAGCGGGCGGCGCTCTGCCAGCAGTGCCAGCAGCAGACACAGCGCGCCGCAGGCCAGCGGACCGGCAGCCATCGCCCAGCGCAGCAGCTGGCAATGGCTCTGGCGGTAGTCCACCGCGCCCAACAGCAGCCCGATCACGGCGATGCCGGCAGCCAGCGCCACCTGTGCGCTGGCGACCAGCGCAGCGAAGCACAGCGCGTGCTGGGCGACCCCGCGTTCGGCGGTCAGCTGCGCATGCCAGGCCCAGACGAGCTGGCCGCTGCTACCGCCGATCGCGCCGATCCACGCTGCCGCCAGCAGGCTCAGCTGCGGCTTTGCCGGCAGCGCCAGCGCGAACAGCGGGGCGCTCAGCAGCAGTGCCGCGCCGAGCCAGGCCAGCCGTTGTTGCGGCGAATGCCGCCGGCCCAACCGCGCCGCCAGCGGCTGCACCAGCACCGACCCCAGCGCATAGGCGATCAGTACCGCGCTGCCCCAACCTGGCGACAGCAAGCCGTAGGCGGCCACGTACGGTGCCAGTTTGGTGAAGGCGGGCAGGGTCAACGAGATCGCTGCGATCAGCAGCAGCGGCTGCCAGGGAATCGCGCGCCAGCGCGGCGCCGGCGCGGTGTGTGTCGGCGTACCGGCTGTGGTGCGCGGAAGCGGCGCGCCATCGCGCGGTAGCGCGCGTCGCAGCTGCCATGCGCACGACACAGCTACTGCGGCCAACAGGGCGCTGGCCTGCAGTGCGAAGGCCGCGCCGCCGGTGCCGCGCGCCAGCATCGCGCCAACCATCGCACTGACAAGCAGCGCCGCGATACCGCTGCCGGCCAGACGCAACGCGCTGGCACCGTCATAACCGCGCCATGGCCAACGCACCAGGCTCAGCAAGGTGTTCTGCGCCACGTCGCAGACGGCGTAGGCGATGCGGAACAGCAGGCTGAGCACCAGCACGTAGCCCAGCCGTAGCAGCGCCGGCAGCAGCGGCGCGGCGAACACCAGCAGCAGCGCCAGCGCCGCCGCGCTCAGGCCGAGCCATTGCAGGTGCCCGCTACTGGTCACCTCGCGCAATCGCCGGCGCAGGTTCCAGCCGGCGACAAGACCAATCGCTGCGCTGACCAGCAGGCCCAGCGCCAGCACCAGCCCGGCGGCGGCCGCGCCCAGTTCGGCGTGTTCGGTCAACGAATAGATCAGCAGCAGTTCGCTGGCGTACCACAGCAGGCTCTTGCCGAAATGCGCGCAGGCATACGCCGCCAGCGCTTTGTGCGGCAGCGCGGGCAATGGCGGCGGGGTGGCGGGCGGCGTCCGGTGCATCTGACGCCTTATAGCGGCGCGATGCGACAGCACTAAGTCCAGGCGTGCCGATCGGTGCCTGCTAGGGTCGGGGATAGTGGCTCGAGCCATCCGGGAGGTGTCCATGTCCGTGCGCATTTCGTTCCTGTTCGCGCGGCTTGCGGCGCGAGGCCTGTGCTGGCTGCGCCTGCGCGGACATCGAACGCCGATGTCCATCAGCTATCCGGGGCGCACTTGCTGCAACTGCTCAAGGGCGATCCGGATGCCGTTGCCGTGCTGGAACCGCAACTGGCCGAACGCCGTCGCCACCAGGCCAGCGAAGCGGCGACGTTCTGCATCGCCGGCGTCGCCGATCGCGCCGAAGGCGTGCAGTGGTGCGCCCGCGGCGGCGTGCTGCGGCACCAACTGGCCGATCGCGTGGACACCGCGCTCAGCGCGTTGCCGCCGGCCCAATTGCAGCAGCGCGCCTCGATCGCGGTGATCCAGGCGTTGCGCGCGTCCTTTCCCTGGCTCAGGTAGGCGCGCCTACAACTGCGCCGCCAGGCGGCTGCCCTGGGCGATGGCGCGCTTGGCGTCCAGTTCCGCGGCGACGTCGGCGCCGCCGATCAGGTGCGGCTTGCGGCCGGCCGCCTGCAGCGCAGCGTGCAAGTCGCGGCGCGGTTCCTGGCCGGCGCAGACCACCACGGTGCCGACCGGCAGCAACTGCTCGGTGCCGTCCACGCGGATGCGCAGGCCGGCGTCGTCCATGCCCAGGTACTCGACCCCGCCGAGCATGGTCACGCCCTTGGCCTTGAGCGTGGCGCGGTGGATCCAGCCGGTGGTCTTGCCCAGGCGCGCGCCCGGACGGCCTGCACTGCGCTGCAACAGCCACAGCTTGCGCGCCGGCGCTTCCGGCTGCGGCTTGCGCAACGCGCCGCGCGCCTCGAACTGCGGATCCACGCCCCATTCGGCCATCCAACGCGCCGGATCCAGCGCGGTCGATACGCCGGCATGCACCAGGAACTCGCCGACGTCGAAACCGATGCCGCCGGCGCCGATGATCGCGACCTGGTCCGCCGCTTGCACCCGGCCCTGCAGCACATCGAGATAATTGACCACGTTGGGATGATCGGCGCCGGGGAAATCCACCGCGCGCGGCACGATACCGGTGGCCAGCACCACGTCGTCGAAACCGGCCAGCAGCGCCGCATCGGCGGTGGTGTGCAGGCGCACGTCCACGGCGGTGGCCTCGAGCTGGTGGCGGAAATAGCGCAGCGTCTCGTGGAATTCTTCCTTGCCGGGAATGCGCTTGGCCACGTTGAACTGGCCGCCGATCTCCGCGGCGCTGTCGAACAGGGTGACGTGGTGGCCGCGTTCGGCGGCGACCGTGGCGCAGGCCAGTCCGGCCGGGCCGGCGCCGACCACGGCGATGCGCCTGGGCGCCGCCGTGGGCAGGTAGTTCAGTTCGGTTTCGGCCGCGGCGCGCGGGTTGACCAGGCAACTGGCGGTCTTGTTCTCGAACACGTGGTCCAGGCATGCCTGGTTGCAGGCGATGCAGGTGTTGATGGCCTGCGCCTGGCCGCGCCGCGCCTTGTTCGGCCATTGCGGATCGGCCAGCAGCGGGCGCGCCAGCGACACCATGTCGGCGCCGCCGCCGGCGAGGATGCGCTCGGCCACGTCGGGCATGTTGATGCGGTTGGTGGCGATCAGCGGCACCCGTACGTGCGGCTTGAGCTTGGCGGTGACGCCGGCGAACGCGGCGCGCGGCACCGAGGTGGCGATGGTCGGCACACGCGCCTCGTGCCAGCCGATGCCGGAGTTGATCAGCGTCGCGCCGGCGGCTTCGATCGCCTGCGCCTGCGCCACGATCTCCTGCCAGTCGCTGCCGTCCTCGACCAGGTCCACCAGCGACAGCCGGTAGATGATGATGAAGTCCGGCCCGCAGGCCTCGCGGATCCGGCGCACGATCTCCACCGCGAAGCGCATGCGCCTGGTCGCGTCGCCGCCCCAGGCATCGTCGCGACGATTGCTGCGCGGGGCCACGAACGTGTTGATCAGATAGCCTTCCGAGCCCATCACTTCCACGCCGTCGTAGCCGGCCTCGCGCGCCAGCCGTGCGGCGCGCGCATAGGCGCCGATCTGGCGCTCGACCCCGCGTGCGGACAAGGCGCGCGGCGTGAACGGGTTGATCGGCGCCTTCAGCTTCGATGGCGCCACCGACAGCGGGTGGTAGGCGTAGCGCCCGGCATGCAGCAGCTGCAGGCAGATCTTGGCGCCGTGCGCATGCACCGCGCGCGTCACCTGCCGGTGCGGGCGCACTTCCCACGGCCACGACAACTTGCCGCCGAACGGTTTCAGCCAGCCGACCACGTTCGGCGCGAAGCCGCCAGTGACGATCAGCGCGGCGCCGCCGGCGGCGCGCTCGGCGAAATACGCGGCCAGCTTGGGGAAGTCGCGCGCGCGATCCTCCAGGCCGGTGTGCATCGAGCCCATCAGCACCCGGTTTCGCAGCTGGGTGAAGCCCAGGTCGAGCGGGGCGAACAGGTGCGGGTAGGCAGCGGATGAGGGGTCAGGCTGGCCGGAGGCGGGCGACATGGCTTGGATACGCTTGCGTACGGAATCGCGCAGGGTGGCGCGAAACCCGGGCTACGGCAAGAGGGGCGTTGCCTTTGCCATTGTCTTGGTCCTGGCACAGGGATTTTGAAGCTTTAAAGCAAGAGCAACAGCTTCCGGTGGCGCGGGTCACTTTTCTTTGCTTGTGCAAAGAAGCGCTCCTCAGCAGCCGCAGGCTGATCAAAGTAACCAAAAGAAGCGCTTTACCACAGCCGAAGGCTGGTCAAGCACACCCCGCAGCGCGCTCCGGGTCCGCAGCCCCAACGGGCATTGGCACATCGCTGTGCCAACGAAAAACGCCGCGCATCCTGCGCGCCGCCCTTCGGGTATTCGCCCGCCCGGTCTGCCGCGCTGAGGGGACCCGGTAGATCAAAAGCAAAGCAAAGGCGACAGCAACAGCAGGAGCAACAGCGGAGCTGGCGCACGGTCGTGGGAGGGCCAATGACCGCAGCGCGCGCAAGCAGGGCTATCACGCCAGTGTCCGATCAACTGCTGCGCTTGCCGCTCAGCCCCAGCCAACCAGCGCCAGCTTGCCGATGGTGCTGCCGGATTCCAGCCGCTGGTGCGCCTGCCGCAGGTTGGCCGCGTCGATCGGCGCCAGGGTCTCGGTCAGGGTGGTGCGCAACGCGCCGGCGTCGATCAGGCTGGCGGCGCGCGCCAGGATGCGGTGCTGCTCGATCATGTCGACGGTCTTGAAGCGCGCCCGCGCGAACATCATTTCCCAGTGAATGCCGATGCACTTGGCCTTGTACGGATCGCCGATGCGCAGCGCGCCGGCCGGTTCCACGATCAGGCCGACATGGCCCTGCGGCGCGACCAGTTCGCCGAGCGCGTCCCAGTAGCGGTCGGTGTCGGCCAGGTTCAATGCCGCATCCACCTGTTCGATGCCCAAGGCCTGCAACTGCGGCGCCAGCGGCTGGCGATGGTCGATCACGTGCTGCGCGCCCAGCTGCAGGCACCAGTCGCGGGTCTGCTGGCGCGAGGCGGTGGCGATGACCTCGAAGCCGGCATGCCGCGCCAGCTGGATCGCGATCGAACCGACCCCGCCGGCACCGCCGATCACCAGCAGCCGGCGGCCGCGGTTGCGCGCGTCGTCGAAGTCGAATGGCATGCGCTGGAACAGCAGTTCCCAGGCGGTCAACGTGGTCAGCGGCAGCGCTGCGGCCTGCGCGAAATCCAGCGTTGCCGGCTTGCGCGCGACGATGCGCGCGTCGACCAACTGGCACTGCGCATTGCTGCCGGCACGGGTGATGTCGCCAGCGTAATAGACCTCGTCGCCTGGTTCGAATCCCTCGACATCGGCGCCGACCGCCTCGACCACGCCCGCAGCGTCGTAGCCCAGCACCCTGGGCTGCGCTTCCACCTGCGGCTTGGGCGCGCGCACCTTGGTATCGACCGGATTGACCGAGACCGCCTCCACCCGCACCAGCAGATCGAAGCCGGTGGCCGCGGGCGGGGTGGGCAGGTCGGTATCGAACAGGGACTGCGGATCGTCGATCGGCAGGTAGCGGGTCAGGGCGACGGCTTTCATGGTGTCTCCAGGAGTGCGGAATCGATTGTCGGAGTGCGTTGCGGTTGCGGTGGCGCGCGGCGGATTCGGCTCAGACGGGCCGCGGATTGCGCTCGGCGAAGCCGCGCTGATGCCAGTACGGATACGGCGGCACCACCGCGCTGGCCGCGTCCAGCCGTTGCACCTGCGCGGCGTCGAGGTTCCAGCCGACCGCTCCCAGGTTCTGTCGCAACTGCGCCTCGTTGCGCGCGCCGATGATGACGCTGCTCACTGTGGGCCGCTGCAGTAGCCAGTTCAGCGCGATCTGCGGCACGCTCCTGCCGGTCTCGGCAGCGATCGCGTCCAGCGCGTCGACCACCCGGAACAGGCGCTCGTCCTCCACCGGCGGGCCGGCCTCGGTGACCTTGCTGTTGTGCAGCCGGCTGCTTTCCGGCAACGGCTTGCCGCGGCGGATCTTGCCGGTCAGCCGGCCCCAGCCCAACGGACTCCACACCACCGCGCCGACGCCCTGGTCCAGCCCCAGCGGCATCAGTTCTTCCTCGTAGTCGCGGCCGATCAGCGAGTAGTAGGTCTGGTTGGCGACGTAGCGCGACCAGCCATGGCGGTCGGCCACCGCGAGCGACTTCATCAGGTGCCAGCCGGAGAAATTGGACACGCCCAGATAGCGGATCTTGCCGGCGCGGACCAGGTCGTCGAGCGTGGATAGGGTTTCTTCCACCGGCGTCTTCGCGTCGAAGCCGTGCAACTGGAACAGGTCGATGTAGTCGGTGTCCAGGCGCTTGAGCGCGGCATCGACCGCGCGCAGCAGGTGGAAGCGCGAGGAGCCGACGCTGTTCGGATCGTCCGGGTCGAAGCGGAAGGTGGCCTTGGTCGAGATCAACACCTGGTCGCGGCGGCCCTTGATCGCCGCGCCCAGTACCGATTCGGCGGCGCCGCCGGAGTAGATGTCGGCACTGTCGAACAGGTTGACCCCGGCCTCCAGGCAGATGTCGATCAGGCGCCGTGCCTGGTCCACGTCCGAGTTGCCCCAGGCGGCGAAGAAGTCGTTCGAGCCGGCGAAAGTGCCGGTGCCGAAGCTGAGGACAGGGACCTTGAAGCCGGAGGCGCCGAGATGACGGTATTCCATGGTGGAGATTCCTTTGCGGGGGAACGGAAGGGAGAGGCGATCAGCGTGGCGAAGCAGCATCGCGATGCGTGTCGGCCGCGTTGCCGAGCACGCGCGCGGCGGCCTCGGCCATGGCGGCATAGCCGGCGTCGCCGGGGTGCAGGTGATCGCCGGAATCGAACGCGGGCAGCATGCGGGTGGGGTGCGCGGGGTCGCGGAGCAGGGCGTCGAAATCGATGATCGCATCGAAACCGTTGCCGTCGCGTATCCATGCATTGACCTGCTGGCGCACGTGCTCCTTGTTTGCGCTGTGGTAGCCGTGGATTGGCGTGTCCGGCAATGCGCGCTCGAACGGGGTCAGTGTGGCGCCGATCACGCGCAGACCCCGCGCCTGCGCACGCTGCAGTAGTTGCCGGTAGCCGGCGATCAGCTCCTGCGCGGAGACCGGCGCATCGTCCGGCGCGAACGGCGTGGCGTACCAGCTGATGTCGTTGATGCCGATCAGCAGCACCAAGGTATGCACCCCCGGTTGCGCCAGCACGTCGCGATCCAGCCGCGCCAGCGCATTGCGGCCCATCCGGTCGCGCAGCACGCGGCCGCCGGAGATGCCGGCGTTGAGCACCGCCACCCGCTGCGGCGCCAGCCGCGTGGCCAATTGGTCCGGCCAGCGCCGGTCTGCACCTGGGGTGGACGCGGCGCCGTCGGTGATCGAATCGCCCAGCGCCACCACCGCGCCGGCGGCGTCGGCGCGGCGCACCTGGATACCGCTGACGAACAGCCGCACCGGCAGCGCCGTGGCATCGTCCAGCGCCGCATCCGCGGTGCGATTGCCTGCGGCCAGCCAGACGCTGTGCAGGCCTTCCCAGTGGAAGGTGGACGGCGCGGTCGGCTGCGGCAGATACAGGCTGACGCTGAGCCGGGCCAGGTCCGGCACGCTCAGTGCGACCGGATCGCTGAGCACCGGCGCGCCGGGCGGGATGGTCACCCCTTGCTGCCCGCCGAAGCGCAGCGTACGGTCCGAGCCAGGCACGATCGCCGCACCGTCGCCGGCCAGCGCCAGGTGCGCGGCGCCGATTTGCAGCGGCGCGCGGCCGTAGGCGTTAGACAGTTCTACCCGCACCGTCTCGCCGCCCAGGCTGACCCGCGCCACCTGGCGCACGGTCTGCCGCCACAGGTTGAACGGGGTCTGGGTTGGGAACGGGAAGTCCGCGGCCCACAGCGGCTGCGGACTCGCCTGCCAGGTCGCGATCCAGTCGCGCTCGCCGGCGCCGGCCGGCAACGCGAGCGTGCCCAGCAAGGCGCCGGCCAGGGCTGCTTGCTGCAGGTGCTGCCGGCTCACGCCGCACCGCCCGCGGCGCAGGCCGCCGCAGGCGCAGGTTCGAATGCGGGCGACAGCCGTAGCGCCAGCAGCGCCACCGCCAGGCCGGCCGCGGTGACCAGCGCCGCCCAGGGCAATTGCGCCAGGCTGCCGCCATGGCCGATCACCAGTCCGCCGAGCCAGGCGCCCAGCGCATTGCCCAGGTTGAACGCGCCGATGTTCAGGCTCGACGCCAGATGCCGTCCGGCGTCGCCGGCCTTGCCCAGCACCCACAATTGCAGCGGCGCCACCGTGGCGAACGCTGCCACCCCGAGCAAGCCGACCCCCAGCGTCATCGCCGGCGCCGAGCGCAGCGCGAAGGCCAGCGCCGCCAGCACCAGCGCCAACAGGCCCAGGGTCAGCGGCAAGGCGTGGCGCGGATGGCGGCCGGCCAGGCGTCCGCCGAGCACGTTGCCGACGATCATGCCCACCCCGAACACCAGCAGCAGCGGCGACACCGCGCCGTCGGCCAGGCCGGTGACCCGGGTCAGGATCGGCTGGATGTAGGTGCAGGCGGTGAACACGCCGGCATAGCCGAGCACGGTCGTGGCCAGCCCCAGCAGCACCGGCGCGCGGCCGGCCGCGTGCAGTTCAGCGCGCAGCGGCGGTGCGGGCGTGGCGTCGTCGCTGGCCGGGACCAGCGCGGCGATCACCACAGTGGCCAGCAGGCCGATCGCGGCCACCGACCAGAACGTCGCGCGCCAGCCGAACTGCAGGCCCAGCCAGGCGCCGGCCGGCACCCCCAGCAGGGTGGCGACGGCGAGCCCGGTGAACATGGTCGCGATTGCCGAGGCCTTGCGTTGCGGTGCCACCAGCCCGGTGGCGACCACCGCTCCGACGCCGAAGAAGGTGCCGTGCGCCAGCAAGGTGAGCACCCGCGCCGCCATCAGCGTGGCGTAGTCCGGCGCCAGCGCGCAGGCCAGGTTGCCGGCGGTGAACACCAGCATCAGCGCCACCAGCACGCGCTTGCGCGGCCAGCGCCGGCTGGCCACGGTCAGCAGCGGCGCGCCGACGAACACGCCCCGCGCATAGCCGGAGATCAGCCGCCCGGCAGCGGGCACGCTGACCTGCAGGTCGACCGCGACCTGCAGCAGGCCCATGATCACGAACTCGGTGCTGCCGATGCCGAACGCGCCGCCGGTCAGCGCGAACACGGCGAGCGGCAGCCGCGGCGCTGGCCCGGCGTTGGGCGAGGGCGCTGGGGACGGGGGGCATGGCGGATTCCGGAAGGCGGGACGAGCACAGCCTATGGCCCCGCTTTATCAACACAAACTGGCAAGATGTTGAGTGACTTTCAATGAAATCGATAAAATGGACCGGATCGGCGACATCGCGCTGTTCCTGCGCGTGTTCGACCTGGGCTCGATCAGCGCCGCCGCGCAGCCTGGACCTGTCGGTGGCGGTCGCCAGCCAGCGGCTGCAGCGGCTCGAGCGCGATCTCGGCGTGTGTCTGCTGCACCGCACCACGCGGCGCCTGCACCCCACGCCCGAAGGCCTGCAGCTGGCCGAACAGGGCCGTGCGCTGGTCGAGGGCCTGGAGTCGCTGGCCGGCCGCCTGCGCGAAGCCGGCCGTAGCGCCGCCGGCACCTTGCGGGTGACCCTGTCGGCCTCGTTCGGGCGCCAGTACGTGTCGCCGCTCCTGCCGCAGTTCATGGCTCTATATATCCGCAGATGCGGTTGAGCGTGCACCTGAGCGACAACGTGGTGGATCTGGTCAGCGAGGGCTTCGACCTGGCGATCCGGATCGGCGCGCTGCGCGATTTCAGCCTGGTGGCGCGGCGCTTGGCCGGCAATCGCCGCGTGCTGTGCGCCGCTCCCGACTACCTGCGCCGCCACGGCGAACCGGCCACCCCGGCGGACCTGTCCGCGCATGCCTGCCTGCTGCTGACCGGCGCCGAAGGCCGCCAGGACACCTGGCAGCTGCACGGCGCCGAGGGCGAGGTGGCGGTCAAGGTCGGCGGGCCGCTGGAATCCAACTTCGGCGAAGTGCTGCGCGATGCGGCGCTGAACGGCCAGGGCATCGCCCTGCATTCGGTATGGCACGTGGCCGAGGACCTGCGCCGCGGGCGCCTGCGCCAGGTCCTGCCGCAGTATGCGCTCGCCGAAACCGGCATCTACGCGGTGATGCCGCAGCGCCGGCTGGTGCCGCCGCGGGTGCGCGCCTTCGTCGAATTCATGCAGATTCAGCTCGCCGATCCGCCGCCCTGGGAGCGTCTGCAGTGAGAATCCCGCGCCATCTGGGCATCTGTCTACAAGCGCGCACGGCTTGTGCACCTCGCATTGCATCATTTCATGAAGCTGTATAGGGTGTATCCACGACCATCGAGGGGCTGGTCGTGGGTTTCACATGTTACGCGCCCGTTAACGCCGTCTTCACCATGCCGAGCATAATGTGCGCGGCGATGGCGTGCGGAACGGCCGTCTGGATGTGACGAGACATCTGTACTGAACCATGCCCTATCGGTTTTTATATCCCCGAAACAAGGAGCTGTATTAATGAACAAGAAAATTCTCACCGCCGCGTTGCTCGGCGGTCTGGCCGTCGCCCAGGCAGCGTCCGCACAGGAATTCGACGATCGCTGGTACCTGACCGGTTCGGCCGGCTTCAACTTCCAGGACAACGACCGTCTGACCAACGACGCCCCGTTCGTCACCCTGGGTCTGGGCAAGTTCGTCAGCCCGAACTGGTCGATCGACGGTGAACTGAACTATCAGAACCCGAACTTCGATGCCAACCAGGACCTGAACTGGAGCCAGTACGGCATCTCGTTCGACCTGCGTCGCCACTTCATCCAGGAAGGCCGTGGCTGGAATCCGTACCTGCTGTTCGGTCTGGGCTACCAGCGTTCGGAAGAAGAGTTCGACACCGGCGGCGCCGTGTCCCCGGGCCAGCGCAAGGACGGCAACTTTGCCGCCAAGGCCGGCGTCGGTCTGCAGACCACCTTCGACAAGCGCGTCGCCGTGCGTGCCGAAGTGGCCTACCGCGCCGACTTCGACGACAAGAGCGTTGCCGCTCCGTCCGAGAACTGGTTCGGCGACGTGCTGGCTTCGGTCGGCGTCGTGATCCCGCTCGGCCCGCCGCCGGCTGCCCCGGTTGCCGCTCCGGCTCCGACCGCTGCCCCGAGCTGTGCGGATCTGGATGACGACGGCGACGGCGTCAACAACTGCGACGACAAGTGCCCGGCCTCCCAGCCTGGCCAGACCATCGGTCCGGATGGTTGCCCGGTGCCGGTGTCGATCGACCTGAAGGGCGTGAACTTCGACTTCAACAAGTCGACCTTGCGTCCGGACGCGATCGCGATTCTGAGCGAAGCCACCGAGATCCTGAAGCGTTACCCCGACCTGAAGGTCGAGGTTGCCGGTCACACCGACTCGAAGGGTACCGACGCTTACAACCAGAAGCTGTCCGAGCGTCGTGCGACCACCGTGTATGACTACCTGACCAAGAACGGCGTGGACGCTTCGCGTCTGGTCGGTCCGATCGGTTACGGCGAGAGCCGCCCGATTGCGCCGAACACCAACCCGGATGGTTCGGACAACCCGGAAGGCCGTGCGAAGAACCGTCGTACCGAGCTGAACGTCCAGAACTGATCGGACGCTTCATGCTTCAAGCAAAGCCCGGCCTCGCGCCGGGCTTTGTTTTTGTGCGTGTGGAGCCGGGACCGGGGACCCGGGACTCGGAAAAGCGGCGCTCTTGCAGAAGCAGGACAAAACGTCTTGCAAGCTGAACTTTTTCAGCCTTCCCAATTATTTAGCGCATGCAGTGCCGGTATTGGTTGAAACTGCGCCTGGCCCTGCCTACACTCGCGGCGTCGTCTCGCCTGAATGGAAAAAAACCGATGCTGCGTATCGTTATGGCCGGCTTGCTTGGTCTTGCCTTGATTCCTGCTGCCCATGCCGCACCGGATTGCGCCGGCGATGTGCTGCCCAAGCCGCTGCCGCTGCCGGCCACGGTCGGTGCGCCGATCGCCTCTGAACTGTCCACGCGCAACCTGCAATTGGGCATGCCCAGCGGAGTGCTGGCGCAGTCCTACAGCAGCGACCAGTCGCTGGACCGGGTGCTGCTGCGGCTGCGCGCCGAGGGTTGCCAGAGCCTGGCCAATGCGATGCCGGGCGGTGCTGCGGTGAAGCCGAACGATCCGGCCGCCTACAAGCCGACCACCGCATTCGACAACACCCCGTGGCGCTTCGACATGAGCCAGAACGGCAAGCGCATGACCGCCGAAGAGTTCGACGCCTGGATGAAGGCGCGCGGCGTGCGTGTGGTCAAGGCGCGTCCGGCGCCAGCCGCAGTGCCCACCGCCGCAACGGCGCCCGACGCGGCCGCGCCGGTCGACAAGCAGTAAACGCTGCGCGCGGTCGCAACAGCGACCGCGCCTGCGTAGCGAAGCGCGAGCGGTGAAATCTCCTTCGCGTTCCCGCCGGCCCGCATCGCGCACCTCGGTGCCAGCGGCCGACGTCTCGCGATCGCCGCACGCCGGCCAAGCACGCCACGGCCTGGCGCGCACCCTGTCCAAGCTCGGTCTGTGCTCGCGCACCGAGGCCGCGCGCTGGATCGCCGCCGGCCGCGTTGCGGTCGATGGCCACACCGTCACCGATCCCGAATTCCCGATCCTGCGCGGCCGCCACCGGCTGGCCCTGGATGGCGTGGCGCTGGCCGCGACGCAGCGCCTGTACCTGATGCTCAACAAGCCGCGCGGCCTGGTCACCACCGCGCAGGACGAGCGCGGCCGCGACACCGTCTACCGCTGTTTCGACGGCGCCGGATTGCCCTGGCTGGCCCCGGTCGGGCGCCTGGACAAGGCCAGCGAGGGCTTGCTGCTGTTCTGCAACGATCCGCAATGGGCCGCGCGGGTCGCCGATCCGGCCAGCGGCCCGGACAAGGCCTATCACGTGCAGGTCGATGCGTTGCCCGACGCGGCGCTGCTGGCGCGCATGTGCGCCGGCGTCGTCGCCGACGGCGAGCCACTGCGCGCCAAACAGGTGCGGCTGCTGCGGCAAGGCGACAAGCACGCCTGGCTAGAAGTGGTGCTGGACGAGGGTCGCAACCGGCAGATCCGGCGCCTGCTTGCCGAACTCGACCTGGGCGTGCTGCGCTTGGTGCGGGTGGCGATCGGCGGGCTGGCGCTGGGCGAACTGGGCAAGGGCGCGTGGCGTGAGCTGAGTGTGGCGGAGGTGGAGGCGTTGGGGGCGGGACCGGTGACCGGTGACCTGTGACCTGGGGGATGATCGCGAGTGCGTTGCATCTCTGCTTTTTTGTAGGAGGGGCTTCAGCCCCGACGCGTTTACCGGCAAGGCGTCGGGGCTGAAGCCCCTCCCACAGAAAAGCGGCGAGCTGAAACGCAAAAAAGCCGTTTTTCACCCAAAAACGTCATTTTTTATCGAATCGCTTGACAGCGATTTTCGCTCGGACATCATCCTGCGGTCCCCGGTCCCCGGTCCCCGGTCCCCGGTCCCCGGTCCCCGGTCCCCGGTCCCCGGTCCCCGGTCCCCGGTCCCCGGTCCCCGGTCCCCGGTCCCCGGTCCCCGGTCCCCGGTCCCCGGTCCCCGGACCCCGGTCCCCGGTTTCAGATCACTCCCAACTCGCGCCCGATCCGTACGAACGCGTCGATCGCCCGGTCCAATTGCGCGCGGGTATGCGCGGCGCTGATCTGGGTGCGGATCCGCGCCTGGCCCTTGGGCACCACCGGGAAGAAGAAGCCGATCGCGTAGATGCCTTCCTCCAGTAGCCGCTCGGCGAAGCGTTGCGCCAGCGGTGCGTCGTACAGCATCACTGGGCAGATCGGATGGGTGCCGGGCTTGATGTCGAAGCCGGCCGCGGCCATGCGTTCGCGGAAGTGGCGGGTGTTCTCGACCAGTTGCGCGCGCAACTCGTCGGCCGCGTCCAGCATCGCGAAGGCCTTGATCCCGGCGGCGACCACGTGCGGCGGCAGCGAGTTGGAGAACAGGTAGGGGCGCGAGCGCTGGCGCAACAGTTCGATCACCTCGCGCCGGCCGGTGGTGAAGCCGCCAAGCGCGCCGCCCATGGCCTTGCCCAGGGTGCCGGTGAAGATGTCGATCTGGTCCATCACCCCTTTGACCTCGGCCGAGCCGCGCCCGCTGGCGCCTAGGAACCCGGTGGCGTGGCATTCGTCGATATGCACCAGCGCGCCGTACTTCTTCGCCAGCGCGGTGATCTGGTCGAGCGGGGCGATGAAGCCGTCCATCGAGAACACGCCATCGCTGGTGATCAGCTTGGTCTTGCAGCCGGCCGCGTCGGCCGCCTGCAGCTGCACTTCCAGGTCGGCCATGTCGCAGTTGGCGTAGCGGAAGCGCTTGGCCTTGCACAGGCGTACGCCGTCGATGATCGAGGCGTGGTTGAGCGCATCGGAAATGATCGCATCGGCTTCGCCGAGCAGTGGCTCGAACAGGCCGCCGTTGGCGTCGAAGCAGGCGGCGTAGAGGATGGTGTCCTCGGTGCCGAAGAACTCGGCGATGCGCGCTTCCAGCTGCTTGTGCAGGTCCTGGGTGCCGCAGATGAAGCGCACCGAGGCCATGCCGAAGCCGTGGGTATCCAGCGCATCCTTGGCCGCGGCGATCAGCGCCGGGTGGTCGGCCAGGCCCAGGTAGTTGTTGGCGCAGAAGTTCAGCACGCGGCGGCCGTCGGCCAGCACGATTTCGGCCGACTGCGGGCCGACGATGATGCGTTCGGACTTGAACAGGCCCTGCGCGCGGATCGCGTCCAGTTCGTCGACATAGTGCTGGGTGAGACGGGAATCGGTCATGACGGGCACGCGCAGGCGGGAGAGGTGGAGATTTTAACGCGGCGTGTGCGATGGTCTGCAGGCGTCATGCACAAATCGCATAAGCATCGGCGGTGAAGTCATTTCACCAGACGAATGCGGCTGCGCAGCATGGCGCACTGGCCGTGGTCGCATGGCCGGACCGCCCGTGCCTCGACCCATCTTCCGGAGATCCGCCCATGCCCAGCCTCCTGCCGCGCCGATTCAGCCCGCTGCTCGCGCTCGCGCTGTGCGCGTTCGCCGGCACCGCCGCGGCGCGCGACGTGCAGTTGCTCAACGTATCCTACGATCCCACGCGCGAGCTGTACCGCGACTACAACACCGCCTTCGTCAAGCACTGGGAGCAGACCCACAGCGGCGACAAGGTCAGCGTGGAGACCTCGCACGGCGGTTCAGGCAAGCAGGCGCGCTCGGTCATCGACGGGGTCGAGGCCGACGTGGTGACGCTGGCGCTGGCCTATGACGTGGACGCGATCGCCGACAAGGGCAAGCTGATCGATCCGGGCTGGGCCAAGCGCCTGCCCGACAACAGCGCCCCGTACACCTCCGCCATCGTGTTCCTGGTGCGCAAGGGCAACCCGAAACAGATCAAGGATTGGCCGGACCTGCTGCGCACCGGCGTGTCGGTGATCACCCCGAACCCGAAGACCTCCGGCGGCGCACGCTGGAACTACCTGGCCGCCTGGGCCTACGCCGACCACATCTTCAAGGGCGACCGCGAGCGCATCCTCGGCTACATGCGCGCGTTGTTCCGCAATGTGCCGGTGCTGGACACCGGCGCGCGCGGCGCCACCACCACCTTCGTCCAGCGCGGCATCGGCGACGTGCTGCTGGCCTGGGAGAACGAGGCGTTCCTGGCGCAGGAGGAACTAGGCAAGGACAAGTTCGAGATCGTGGTGCCGAAGCTGTCGATCCTGGCCGAGCCGTCGGTGGCGGTGGTCGACAGGAACGTGGACAAGCACGCTACCCGCGCCGTCGCCGAGGAGTACCTGAAATACCTGTATTCGCCGGAAGGGCAGAAGATCGCGGCCAGGCACTACTACCGCCCGCGCCATCCCGAGTACGCCGATCGCGCCGACATCGCGCGGCTGCCGAATGTGCAACTGGTGACCATCGATCAGGCGTTCGGTTCCTGGGCCAAGGCCCAGGCCGAGCACTTCAACGACGGCGGCCTGTTCGACCAGATCCAGGCGAGCAAGTGACGCGATGGGAGTGAACGCCGTCGCCGCCACCCGCGCTCCGTCGCGGCGCAGGGTGATCCCCGGGCTGGGCCTGAGCCTGGGCATTACTCTGACCTGGTTGGGGTTGGTGGTGCTGATCCCGCTGCTGGGCGTGGTGCTCAAGACCAGCGGCCTGGGCGGGCATGGCGTGTGGCAGGTGTGGAGCGAACCGCGAGTGCTGTCGGCGCTGCGGGTCAGCTTCGGCACCGCCTTCGTCGCCGCCGCGTTCAATGCGCTGATGGGGACCTGGGTAGCCTGGGTGTTCGTGCGCTACCGTTTCCCCGGCAAGCGCCTGTTCGACGCGATGATCGATCTGCCGTTCGCGCTGCCGACCGCGGTGGCCGGCATCGCGCTGACCGCGCTTTACGGCGGCAACGGCTGGGTCGGCCGCTGGCTGGAACCGCTGGGGCTGAAGATCGCCTACACCCAGCTCGGCATCGTGGTGGCGCTGGTGTTCGTCGGCTTGCCGTTCGTGGTGCGGATCGTGCAGCCGGTGCTGGCCGAGGCCGAGCGCGAAGTGGAGGAAGCCGCGGCCACGCTCGGCGCCGGCCGCTGGCAGACCATCCGCCGCGTAGTGCTGCCGGCCCTGTGGCCGGCGGTGCTGACGGGATTCGCGCTGGCCTTCGCGCGCGGCATCGGCGAATACGGCTCGGTAATCTTCATCGCCGGCAACCTGCCCAACGCGACTGAGATCGCGCCGTTGCTGATCACTATCCGCCTGGAGGAATTCGACTACGCCGGCGCTACCGCGATCGCCGCGGCGATGCTGCTGCTGTCGTTGCTGATGCTGCTGGTGGTCAATGGCGTGCAGGCGCGCTTCGCGCGACGCGGTCTGGCGGCGCATTGAGATGAACGATACCGTGTCCAGCTTGACCCTCCCGTTTTCGGAGACTGCGTTGAGCGCATCGCCTCCCGCCGCTCGCCGCCGCGCCGCCTCGGTCACCACCGAGCCGTGGTGGGTGCAGGCGCTGTTGATCCTCGGCGCGATGGGCTTCCTGCTGTCGTTCCTGTTCCTGCCGCTGCTGCTGGTGTTCGTCGAAGCGCTGCGCGGCGGCATCGGCGTGTTCTGGCGGGCGATCTCCGATCCCGACGCGCTCGCCGCGATCCGCCTGACCCTGCTGGTGACCGCGATCGTGGTGCCGTTGAACCTGGTGTTCGGCGTCGCCGCAGCGTGGGCGGTGAGCAAGCACCGCTTTCCCGGCAAGCGCCTGCTGGTGAGCCTAATCGACCTGCCGTTCTCGGTGTCGCCGGTGGTCGCCGGGCTGGTCTTCATCCTGATCTTCGGCCGCAGCGGCTGGGCCTGGCCGCTGATCGACGAAGGTTGGCGGCTGCACCTGCCGGTGTTCGGCGAGGTGCTGCTGCAACTGCCGCGGATCGTGTTCGCGCTGCCCGGCATCGTGCTGGCGACGACCTTCGTCACCTTCCCCTTCATCGCCCGCGAGTTGATGCCGCTGATGGAGCAGCAGGGCAGCGACGAGGAGCTGGCGGCGCTGAGCCTGGGCGCCAACGGCTGGCAGATGTTCTGGCGGGTGACCATGCCCAACATCCGCTGGGGCCTGTTGTACGGCGTGCTGCTGTGCAGTGCGCGGGCGATGGGCGAGTTCGGCGCGGTGTCGGTGGTGTCTGGGCATATCCGCGGGCGCACCAATACGCTGCCGCTGCACGTGGAGATCCTCTACAACGAGTACGCCTACAGCGCCGCGTTCGCCTGTGCCAGCCTGCTGGCGCTGACCGCGCTGCTCACCCTGGCGCTGAAGTCCTATCTGGAATGGCGCCACGGCGAATCGCTGGCCGCCAATCACCGACACTGAGGTTGCGATGACCATCCGCGTACAGCACCTGGGCAAGCGTTTCGACGCGTTCGTCGCGCTCGACGACGTCAGCCTGGATATCCGCCAGGGCGAACTGCTTGCATTGCTGGGGCCGTCCGGCTCGGGCAAGACCACCTTGCTGCGGGTGATCGCCGGGCTGGAGCATGCCGACGCCGGGCGCGTGCTGATCGACGGCGAGGACGCGACCGGCCTGCCGGTGCAGTCGCGCCGGGTCGGCTTTGTGTTTCAGCACTACGCGCTGTTCAGGCACATGACCGTGCGCGACAACATCGCCTTCGGCCTACGCGTGCGCCGCGGCGCCGAGCGCCTGGCCGAGTCGGCGATCCGGGCGCGGGTGAGCGAACTGCTCGCGCTGGTGCAGTTGGACGGACTGGAGGCGCGCTATCCGACCCAGCTGTCCGGCGGCCAGCGCCAGCGCGTGGCCTTGGCGCGTGCACTGGCGATCGAGCCGCGCGTGCTGCTGCTGGACGAACCGTTCGGTGCGCTCGACGCGCAGGTGCGGCGCGACCTGCGGCGCTGGCTGCGCGAGCTGCACGACCGCACCGGACTGACCACCGTGTTCGTCACCCACGATCAGGAAGAGGCGCTGGAACTGGCCGACCGCGTGGCGATCCTCAACCGCGGGCGCATCGAGCAGCTCGGCAGTCCGGCCGACGTCTACGAACGCCCGGTGTCGCCGTTCGTGTACGGCTTCGTCGGCGCGGTCAACCGGCTGCCGGCGCACCTGCACGACGGCCAGTTGCAGGTCGCCGGCCTGGCGCTGCCGGCGCCGGACACATCGCTGTCCAGCGGCCCGGTCGATCTGTACGTGCGCCCGGAAGATCTGGCGCCCAGCGACAGCGGCTGGGCGGCGACGGTGCTGTCCTCGCAGCGCAGCGGTTCGCGCCTGCGCCTGCGCGCGCAACTGGCGCATGGCCAGGACGAAGTGGAAGTGGAGTTGCCGGCGGGCGAGGGCGCCACCCGTTACGCGCCGGGCCAGGTGCTGCAGCTGAGCGCACGACGCTTCGGCCTGTTCGCGCAGCAGCGCAGCTAGCGGATTCGAATCGGCGCGCCGGCTCGGCGTAGGAGCGACTTCAGTCGCGACGGGCTTTATCGGTAACGCCGGTCGCGGCTGAAGCCGCTCCCACACGTTCCTGTCCGCAAGCAGATAAAAGCCCGCCAGGCCCCGGACGCAGGCTTGGCCGCTGGCGCATGGCGTAGACAAACATTGACCCGAAGCCCGCAGCGGCAAGGCCTGCGCTGACTTGGTTTGTCTTGAAAGTGTTGCACTGCAAGAAAAAACGGGTTAAAAAATTGTGAGGCCAGCATTGCAGCACGCGCTGGAACCACCCTCTCGTCAACCCGTAGGAGAATGACCGGTGAACAAGATCAAGCTTGGTGTCGCCCTGGCCGTGGCGCTGGCCGCCGCCCCACTGAGTGCGTTGGCCCAGGACGAGGCGGCTGCCTCGCCGATTACCGGCTCCTATGGCGTGGTCAGCGACTACGTGTTCCGTGGCGTGTCGCAGACCAACGAACGCCCCGCGTTCCAGGCCGGCGTCACCTACACCTCGCCGTTCGGCCTGTACGTCGGCACCTGGGGCTCCAACGTCGATTTCGGTGCCGGCGACCCGGATTGGGAAGTGGACGGCTTCATCGGCTACAACGTCGATTTCTCCGAGAACTGGAACTTCGATGTGATGGTCAACCGCTACGGCTATCCCGGTGCCGGCGGTTCCAACTACAACGAACTGATCACCAAGACCAAGTTCCTCAAGACCTACGCGCTGACCGTCGCCTACACTGACGACGTCTACGGCCTGGACGAGGACAGCTTCTACTACGCGCTGGACGGAAACTGGGCGCTACCGAACGAGTTCAGCATCGGCGCGCACGTCGGCCGCACCACCTATGCCAGCGCGTTGACTCAGTATCGGGACTACACCGACTACAACGTCAGCGTCGGCAAGATGGTCGGTCCGCTGGCGCTGAGCGTGGGCTACTACGACACCGACGAGAAGGGCAACCAGAACTTCAGCAAGAAGCTGGCCGACCACCGCTTCGTGGTCTCGGCGACGATCGCGTTCTGATACGCGCAATACCGTCGCGAACGAAGAAGGGTGCCTTGTTTGGCGCCCTTCTTTTTTGTGCGATCGCCAGGCCGATGATGCAGCCCTGGCGGCGCAGCGTGCGGCAGCATGGCCGCCGCGCCGGACATCACCAGCTCAGCACCACCTTGCCGGCCTTGCCTTCTTCCATCAGGTCGAAGCCCTTCTGGAATTCGTCGATGGTCAGCTGGTGGGTCAGCACCTTGCCGAGCGGGAAGCCGGACAGCACCAGCTGGGTCATCTTGTACCAGGTCTCGTACATCTTGCGGCCGTAGATGCCCTGCACGGTCAGACCCTTGAAGATGATCTTGTCCCAGTCGCAGCCGGCGCCGCGCGGCATGATGCCGAGCATGGCGATCTTGCCGCCGTGGTACATGCAGTCGAGCATGTCGTTGAACGCGCGCGGGTTGCCGCTCATCTCCAGGCCCACGTCGAAGCCTTCCATGTGCAGGTCGGCCATCACCTCTTTCAGCGAGGTGTTGGCGACGTTGACCACGCGCGTGGCGCCCATGTCGGCAGCGAGCTTCAAGCGAAAATCGTTGACGTCGGTGACCACCACGTTGCGCGCGCCGATGTGCTTGCAGATGCCGGCGGCGATGATGCCGATCGGGCCAGCGCCGGTGATCAGCACGTCCTCGCCGATCACGTCGAACTCCAGCGCGCAGTGCGCGGCGTTGCCGTACGGATCGAAGAACGCGGCCAGCTCGGACGGGATCTGGTCCGGGATCGGCCACAGGTTTGAGGCCGGCATCACCATGTATTCGGCGAAGGCGCCGTTGACGCTGACGCCGATGCCGACCGTGTTCGGGCACAGGTGCGGGCGCCCGCCGCGGCAGTTGCGGCAATGCCCGCAGACGATATGGCCTTCGGCCGAGACGCGCTGGCCGACCTGGTAGCCGCTGACTGCCGAGCCGAGTTCGGCGATGCGGCCGACGAACTCGTGGCCGATGGTCAGGCCGGGCTTGACCGTGCGCTGGCTCCACTCGTCCCACAGATAGATGTGCAGGTCGGTGCCGCAGATCGCGGTCTTCTCGAGCTTGATCAGCACCTCGTTGGGGCCAGGCACCGGCACCGGCACCTGATCCAGCCAGATGCCCTTGGCTGCGTCGCGCTTGACCAGCGCCTTCATTGTTTGCGCCATGGCGGTGCAAGACTCGGGGTTGAGAGGGCGCGAAGTATAAGCCGCCCGTTGATGCGGCCATGTTGCGGTGCGTGCGGGGTGCCGTTGGTCATGGTCGCGGCATCGGTTGCATTCGTTACACTCTAACGTCTATTTCATGCCTGTCGCGAAGGAATCCATTCGATGCGCTCGAATCTGCTGGCTGTCGCCGTCGTCGCCACCCTGGCCTGTGCTCCGGCCGCCCATGCCGGCGAAGGCATGTGGGTCCCGCAGCAATTGCCGGATATCGCCGGGCCGCTGCAGCAGGCCGGGTTGAAGCTGTCACCGCAGCAACTGGCCGACCTGACCGGCGATCCGATGGGCGCGGTGGTGTCGCTGGGCGGCTGCACCGCCAGCTTCGTGTCCCCGCAAGGCCTGGTGGTGACCAACCATCACTGCGCCTACGGCGCGATCCAGCTCAATTCCACGCCGCAGAAGAACCTGATCCGCGACGGTTTCAGCGCGGCCAGCAACGGCGCCGAACTCAGCGCCGGGCCGAACGCGCGCATCTACGTGCTCGACCGTATCAGCGATGTCACCGAACAGGCCAAGACCGCGATGGACGCCGCCGGCAACGACGCGCTCAAGCGTACCCAGGCGCTGGAGGCCTTCGACAAGGCCCAGGTCGCGGCCTGCGAAGCCGAGGCGGGCTACCGTTGCGAGCTGTACAGCTTCGCCGGCGGCAATACCTACCGGCTGTTCCGCACCCTGGAGATCCGCGACGTGCGTCTGGCCTACGCGCCGCCGTCGGGGATCGGCAAGTTCGGCGGCGATGTCGACAACTGGATGTGGCCGCGCCACACCGGCGATTTCTCGTTCTACCGCGCCTATGTCGGCAAGGACGGCAAGCCGGCGGCCTACGCCAAGGACAACGTGCCGTACCAGCCCAGGCATTTCCTCAAGTTCGCCGACCAGCCGCTGGGCGCCGGCGACTTCGTGATGGTGGCCGGCTATCCGGGCCGCACCAACCGCTATGCGCTGGCCTCGGAATTCGACGCCACCGCCGGCTGGGCCTATCCCACTGCCGCGCGCCAGTACCGCGACCTGATCGCGCTGGTGGAGCAGGCCGGCAAGCAGGACCCGGACATCCAGGTGAAGTACGCGGCGACGATGGCCAGCTGGAACAACGTCGCCAAGAACTACGAAGGGCAACTGGAAGGCTTCAAACGTATCGACGCGGCCGCGCAGAAGCAGGCCGAGGAACGCGCGGTGTTGGCCTGGCTGAAGCGCCAGGGCCGCGATGGCCGCGCCGCGCTGCAGGCGCATGCGCAGCTGCTGGCGCTGGACGGGCAGGCCAAGGCCACCCGCGACCGCGACCTGATCCTGCGCCAGATGCGCCGTACCGGCGTGCTCGGCAGCGCGTTGTCGCTGTACCGCTTGTCGATCGAGCGGGCCAAGCCCGACGCCGAACGCGAGCCCGGCTACCAGGAGCGCGACCTGCCGGAGATCGAAGGCGTGCAGAAGCAGATGGAGCGCCGTTACGTCGCCGCCATGGACAGCCAACTGCAGCGCTACTGGTTCGACCAGTACCTGAAGCTGCCGAAGGCGCAGCGCCTGCCGGCGCTGGACCAATGGCTGGCCGGCGCCGATGCGCAGGCCGCCGCCGCGCGGCTGGCCGGCACCAAGCTGGGCAGCACCGAGGAACGCCTGAAGTGGCTGCGCGCCGACCGCGCCGCGTTCGAATCCAGCGACGACCCGGCCCTGCGCTATGCGGTGGCGCTGATACCGGCGCTGCTGCAGATCGAGCGCGAGGAAAAGCGCCGCCAAGGCGAGGAACTGCTGGCGCGTCCGCGCTACCTGCAAGCCTTGGCCGACTACAAGAAGAGCCAGGGCGAGTCGGTCTATCCGGACGCCAACTCCTCGTTGCGCATCACCTTCGGCAACGTCAAGGGCTACGCCCCCAAGGACGGCGTGGCCTACACCCCGTTCACCACGCTGGACGGCGTGCTGGCCAAGGACACCGGCGCCGACCCGTTCGATTCGCCCAAGGCGCTGCTCGACGCTGCCAGGGCCAAGCGCTACGGCGGCTTGGAGGACAAGCGGTTGGGCTCGGTGCCGGTCGATTTCCTGTCCGACCTGGACATCACCGGCGGCAACTCCGGCTCGCCGGTGCTCGACGCGCACGGCAAGCTGGTCGGGCTGGCGTTCGACGGCAACTGGGAGTCGGTGAGTTCCGACTGGGTGTTCGATCCGGCGATGACCCGGATGATCGCGGTCGATACGCGCTACCTGCACTGGATCATGCAGGAGGTGGCGCCGGCGCCGCGGCTGCTGAAGGAACTGAACCTGGCGCGTTAACGTTGCTGGGCACACAGCCTGCCCGCCGCTAAATGCGCAGCGCGGCGGCGGCGGAGCGGGATGCGGTTCGGCGGTTTCCGGCGACGGAGCAGGTATCATGCCGCTCCGTTTTCGCTCGCGAGACGGCAATCTCTCCCCCAACGGAATTCCAGCGCATGCGCATCCTGCTCGCTCGTCACGGCGAAACCCCGTGGAACGCCGAAGGCCGCTACCAGGGCCAGATCGACATCCCGTTGTCGCCGGTTGGCGAAGCGCAGGCCCAGGCGCTCGGCGCGCGTTTGCGCGAGGTGCCGCTGACCCGCGCGGTGGCCTCGCCGCTGTCGCGCGCGCAGAGCACCGCCCGCTACGCCCTGGGCGCGCAGCGCGAGGCGATGCTGCTGACCGATCCGGATCTGCAGGAAATCGCCCACGGCGAATGGGAAGGCCTGCTCGCCAGCGAGATCAACGACAAGGATCCGGCACGCCTGCGCGCCTGGCGCGAGGAGCCGGACACGGTGCTGATGCCGGGCGGCGAATCGCTGCGCCAGGTGCTGGACCGTTCCTGGCGCGGCCTGACCCGCGCCGCCGAGGGTCTGGGCGAGTACGACACCTTGCTAGTGGTGGCGCACGATGCAGTCAACCGGGTGATCCTGTGCCGGGTGCTGGGCCTGCCGATCGCCAAGCTGTGGAGCTTCCGCCAGGCGCCGACCACGCTGAACCTGCTGGAAGGCCCGGACGTGGAGCATCTGGAAGTGGTGCGGCTGAACGATTGCGCGCACCACACGCCGTTCTTCGGCGAGGCCAAGCACCGGGCGTTGTAGGGCGCTGTTCCAAGTTCTCGCATCATGGCTCGCTGGCGCGACGCAAAAACATGAGCAAATGCTTTCGCGCTTGGCGCGAGTCACTTTTCTTTGCTTGTGCAAAGAAAAGTAACCAAAAGAAAGCACACCCGGGCGGCACGCCCTCCGCGCTGCGCGCTCCGGGTGCGCAAGCCGACCGGACATTTTTCGGCGGCACATCCATGTGCCGTCGAAAAACGGCGCGCGTCGTGCGCGCCGCCCCTTCGGGGTTTTCGTCCGATCGGCTTGCCGTGCCTTACGGGGCCCGGAACAGCCAAAGCAAATGCAAAGCACAACCCCGGCGATTCAATCGCTATCGGCGCATCAGTCGAGTCCAGTCGAACGCATGAAAACCCTCCCTGATTGGCTCGCCTACATCGAGCAGCAGCACCCGCAGGACATCGCGATGGGCCTGGAGCGCGTGCGCGCGGTGGCCGAGCGCATGCGCCTGACCCGGCCGGCGAAGAAGGTCATCACCATCGGCGGCACCAACGGCAAGGGCTCGACCGTGGCCTTCGTCGAGGCGATCGCGCGCGCCGGCGGCTGGGCGGTAGGCAGCTACACCTCGCCGCACCTGCTGCGCTACAACGAGCGCGTCCGCGTCGGCGACGAAGAGGCCAGCGACGCGCAACTGGTGGCTGGCTTCGAGGCGGTGGAGGCCGTGCGCGGCGACACCCCGCTGACTTATTTTGAATACGGCACGCTGGCCGCGCTGTGGCTGTTGCAGCAGGCCGAGCTGGACCTGGCGGTGCTGGAAGTGGGCCTTGGCGGACGCCTGGATGCGGTCAACCTGGTCGATGCCGACGTGGCGGTGATCACCACCGTCGATATCGACCATACCGACTGGCTGGGCAGCGACCGCGAAGCGATCGGTGCGGAGAAGGCCGGTATCGCGCGGCCATGGAAGCCGCTGGTGCTGGGCGAGATCGATCCGCCGTCGAGCGTGCTGCGCCACGCCTATGCGATCGGCGCCAACGCGATCCGCGCCGGCAGCGACTTCTTCCATGAGCCGATCGACGCCGAACGGTGGCGCTGGCGCGACGTCGGCACCGAACTGGAGCTGCCGTCGCCGCAGCTGCGTGCGCCGGTGCAGCGCGCCAACGCCGCCACCGCCATCGCCGCCTTGCGCGCGCTGCGCAAGGCCTTGCCGCGTACCGCCTATGCCGAGGGCATCGCCGCCGCGCAGCTGCGCGGACGGCTGCAGCCGTTCGCGCGCAACGGGGTGGAGGTGCTGGTCGATGTCGGCCACAACCCGCAGGCCGCACGCGAACTGGCCGCGGCGCTGCAGGCGCAGCCCTGCAGCGGCGCCACCCGCGCGGTGTTCGCTGCCCTGGACGACAAGGACGCGGCAGGCGTGGTGCAGGCGCTGGCCGGGCAGGTCGCTGCCTGGCATCTGGCCGGGCTGTCCGGCGCACGCGGCCAGAGCGGCGCGCAGTTGCAGGCGCGCCTGGCCGGCACCGACGCGGCCGCCGCCGCGCTCGCTGACAGCGTGGCGCAGGCGTTGCAGCAGGCCCTGGCGCAGGCGCGGCCGGGCGACCGGGTGCTGGTATTGGGCTCGTTCCACACCGCGGCCACCGCCTTGCACTGGCTGCATTCAGCCGGCTGACCCCGCCGGCAGCCGGCCCGACCTTATAATCGCTGCGGCACTCCGCCATGCCGCCCCCTCAAGCTTTCCGTGGATACCGTCCTGAAACAGCGACTGATTGGCGCCCTTGTCCTGGTGGCGCTCGCCGTGATCTTCCTGCCGATGCTGGTCAAGGGCCCTGCGCCCGACAGCGGCGTCGCCAATGTTCCGCTGAAGGCCCCGGACGCCCCGGCCGACGGCCAGTTCCAGACCCGCGAATTGCCGCTGGTGACGCCGGGCGACGCGCCCAGCGGCGGTGCCGTGGGCATGGCTAGCGCGCCGGCCGTGACGCCGGCGCCGGTGCAGGACAATCCCGATGCCGCCGACCTGGCCACCCCGGCCGCGGCCGGCAGCGCCGCGCAGCCGTCGCCGGCGACCGTGGCCGCTGGCAATTACGCGGTCAATTTCGGCGCCTATTCCACCCAGGCCGACGCCGATGCGGTGATCGCGCGGCTCAAGCAGGCGCAACTGCCGGGCTTCCGCGAGGCGGCCACGATCGGCGGGCGCCAGGCCTGGCGCGTGCGCATCGGCCCCTACGCCGATCGCTCCCAGGCCGAGTCGGTGCGGCTGCAGGCGGTGAAGGTGCGCAACGACGTCAACGCCCAGGTGGTGACCCTGGACGCGCCGAGCGCGTCCGCGGTGGCGGCCGCCGCGACGCCGGCCGCGAGCGCGGCGCCGGCCAAGACCGAAGCCTTGCCGCCGGAGCCGGCCAAACCAGTGGCCGCGTCCAAGCCGGCTGTGCCCGCCGCGCCCAAGCCGGAACAGCCCAAGCCCGAGCCGGCCAAGCCGGCAGCGACGCCGGTTCCGGTCGCCGCGGCCAAGCCGGCGCCGAGCGTGCCGAGCGTGCCGGCCGCGTCCGGTACCGGCTTCGCGGTGCAGCTGGGCGCGTTCGGCAAGGCCGAGGATGCCAATGCGTTGCGCGACAAGGTCCGCGCCGCGGGGTTCAGCGCCTTCGTCGAACAGGTGCGCACCGACAAGGGCGCCTTGAACCGGGTGCGGGTCGGCCCGGTCGCCAATCGTGCCGAAGCCGAACAACTGCGCGGGCAGGTTGCCTCGAAGGTCGGTATCAGCGGTATGGTACGTCCACACCCTTGAACCGGGCTTCGGCCTTCGGAGTCGCAAGCATGTACCAGGGAAGGGGATTGCGGCGCGCTGCCGCCGCCATGGCGCGGTGCAGCCGCGGGAGGTATGCATGATCGATATGGTGCTGCTGGCGGTGATCCTGGTCTCGGCGTTGCTTGGCGCGCTGCGCGGCTTCGTCGGCATCGTGGTCGGCACGCTGTCGTGGCTGCTGTCCGGCTGGGCTACCTTCCAGTTCGGCGGCGATGCAGGGCGCTGGCTGGCCGACGGCGCGCATCCGAGCATGACCTATTACTTTGGCGGCTACGCGCTGACCTTCGTGGTGACGATGGCGGTGGTCGGCATCGCCGGCATGGTGATCCGCAGCGCGGTCCGCGCCACCGCGCTGTCCGGCACCGACCGCGCGCTTGGCTTCGGCCTGGGGACGCTGCGCGGCGGATTCTTCGCCGCGGTGCTGGTGCTGCTGATGAGCTTCACCCCGCTGACCCGCGAGCCTGCCTGGCGCCAGTCGGTGGTGCTACCGGTGCTCAGCCCCGGCGTGCACTGGATGCGCGCGCAGCTGCCGGACTGGCACATGCCGCAGATCCCGCAACTGAATATGTCGCAGATGAACCTGCAGCAGATGAACATGCCTCAGATGGATTTGGGCAAGTTGCCCGCGGCAGGCGATAATGCCGCCTTGGGCAATGCCGTGTCCGGCAGCGGCCTGCAGGATGTGATGTCCAAGGTCCTGGGGCGTCCGGCGACCCGATCGGCCCAGCCTGGCGGCGATCCGACTCAGGTCCTGCCTGCGAACATCGATCCGGCGCAGGCGCGTCCGGCAGCAAACGACCCGGCACGGGTCGAATCCAACGGCCAGGCACGGCCACCTTCCCAATAGCGGCGCAGTCGCCGCGGAGAGCGTTCAAATGTGTGGCATCGTCGGAATCGTCGGCAACCAGAATGTCGCGGCGCAACTGTATGACGGCCTGGCCGTGCTGCAGCACCGCGGCCAGGATGCCGCAGGCATCGCCACCGCCGACGGCACCCGCCTGCGCGTGCAGAAGGCCAACGGCCTGGTCCGCGACGTCTTCGACGAGAAGCGCATGGCGGTGCTGGAAGGCCGGGTCGGCATCGCCCATTGCCGCTATCCCACCGCCGGCTCGGAAGGCATGGATGAGGCGCAGCCGTTCTACGTCAACTCGCCGTACGGCATCGCGCTGGCGCACAACGGCAACCTGATCAACACCGAGGCGCTGCGCCAGCAGGTGTTCGAGGCCGACCGGCGCAACATCAACACCGATTCGGACAGCGAAGTGCTGCTGAACGTGTTCGCCTACGAGCTGGACGCGCAGCGCATGCTGACCCCGGAAGCGGCGATCCGCGCGGTGGCCGGCGTGCATCGCCGCTGCAAGGGCGGCTACGCGGTGGTCAGCGTGGTGCTGGGCCTGGGCCTGGTTGCGTTCCGCGACCCGCACGGCATCCGTCCGCTGGTGCTTGGCAAGCGCGAGAGCGTGGAAGGCGACGAATACATCGTCGCTTCCGAGTCCTCGGCGCTGGACATCCTCGGCTTCACCCGCCTGCGCGACGTGCGCCCCGGCGAAGCGCTGGTGATCACCGGCCGCGGCGAGCTGTTCTCCGAAGTCTGCGCCTCGCCCACCGACCACACCCCGTGCATCTTCGAGTACGTGTACTTCGCGCGCCCGGACTCGATGATCGACAACGTCTCGGTGCACAAGGCGCGCATGCGCATGGGCATGAAGCTGGGCGAGAAGATCCTGCGCCTGCGCCCGGACCACGACATCGACACCATCATCCCGATCCCGGACACCTCGCGCGATGCCGCGCTGGAAATGTCCAACGTGCTCGGGGTGAAGTACCGCGAGGGCTTCGTCAAGAACCGCTACGTCGGCCGCACCTTCATCATGCCGGGGCAGGTCGAGCGGGTGAAGTCGGTGCGCCGCAAGCTCAATCCGATCCATCTGGAATTCCGCAACCGGGTGGTGCTGCTGGTCGACGATTCGATCGTGCGCGGCACCACCAGCCGGCAGATCGTGCAGATGGCACGCGAGGCCGGTGCGCGCAAGGTGTACCTGGCCAGCGCCGCGCCGCCGGTGCGCTACCCGAACATCTACGGCATCGACATGCCGGCCGCCGAGGAACTGATCGCGCATGGCCGCAGCGAGCAGGAGATCCAGGAATTCCTGGGCTGCGACTGGCTGATCTACCAGGACCTGGAAGACCTGGAGACCGCGGTGCGCGAGGGCAACCCGGAGCTGAAGACATTCGATTCCTCGTGCTTCAACGGCGAGTACACCACCGGCATCGAGCCGGGCTACTTCGAGCGCATCATGCAGCTGCGTTCGGAAGAAGCGAAGAAGAAGCGCCGCGCCTGACGCGGCCCTGCGCGGCGCACGCATGCACGACGACGCGCACGCCGGCGGGGACCTGCTGCACGCGGCGCGGTTGTGCCTGGCCGCCTGCGCGCCCGAGGACAAGGTCGCACTGACCCAGCGCTATGCCGTCGCGTTCGCCGCCGGCATGCTGCGCGTGCCGGCGGATGCCGAAGACCCCGAACCGATCCGCATGCCGGGGCGTCCGCCGCGGCCGCTGCTGGTGCATCCGCGCGAACTGCCGCGGCGCGGTCTGGGCAGCGCCGAAGGCCGTGCCGCGTTCATCCATGCCATCGCGCATATCGAGCTCAACGCGATCGACCTGGCCTGGGACGCGGTGTACCGCTTCCGCGGGTTGCCCGAGGCGTTCTACGCCGACTGGGTGGCGGTGGCCGCCGACGAAGCGCGCCACTTCACCCTGCTGCGCGACCGGTTGCGTGCGCTGGGCCACGACTACGGCGATTTCGCCGCGCACAATGGGCTGTGGGAGATGTGCGAGAAGACCGCGCACGACGGCCTGGCGCGCATGGCCTTGGTGCCGCGGGTGCTGGAGGCGCGCGGGCTGGACGTGACCCCGGGCATGATCGTCAAACTGCGCGCGCTCGGCGACGCTGCCACGGTCGAGATACTGGAACTGATCCTGCGCGAGGAAGTGGCGCATGTCGCCGCCGGCTCGCGCTGGTACCGCTGGTATTGCGCGCGTGCCGGGATCGAGCCGCGCGCGCGGTTCGCCGAGCTGCTGCGCGACTACGCCGGCGGCTACCTGCACGGCCCGTTCAACCTGCCGGCGCGGCTGCTGGCCGGCTTCGACGAGGACGAGCTGCTTGCCCTGCAGCGTCAGGTCGGCTGAGGCTGAGCGGCGCGCTGCCGCGCTGGCGCGCGGCGAAGCGGACGGCTGCACCCGCAGGCCGGCGCGGACGGTCCCGAAGGATCGCCGCTTGGCGTGCGCCGCTACCGGGTTCGCCGCGATGTCTTGGGATTGCGCCACCGGCGACTACAGCTGCGCCCACGAGATCGGCCATCTGCAGAGCGCGCGGCACGTCATGGCCACCGACTCCGGCACCTCGCCATACGCCTAAGGCCACGGCTATCGCTCACCGCTGGCGCACGCGCATGGCCTACGACGGCTCCGTCGACTGCCCGCGCCTGAACTACTGGTGCAACCCGAACATCTCCTAAGGCGGCGTGCCGATGGGCAATGCCCTCACTGCGGACAACCAGCGCGTGCTGGTCAATACCAAAGCGACGGTCGCCGCGTTCCGCTGAGGTGGCAGTTCCAGGGCGCTCCGGTGCAGGCCGCGCCAGGCCAGCGCCGGGGCGCCCCGCTTGCCGATCCTGCAGACCGGCCGGACGCCGTGGCGTCCGGCTTGGGCTATGCTGCGCCAGTACGTATCCGGCAGCCGGGCGTGCACCGCTCATTACTCCTGGAATCGGCGATGGTGTTGAAGAGCATGGGCCTGCCAGCGGCCTTGGCGCTGGCGATGTTGAGCATGGGCTGCGGCCCGGCGGCCGATCCACCGGCTGCACCGGAGCCGGCGCCTGCCGCACCCGCGATCGCACCCGCCGCGGGCGATGCGCCGGCGGCCGCGTTCGACGCAACCCGCGCATTGGACATGCTGCAGGCGCGGCTGGCGGCCGATCATGTCTATGCCGATGCGCCGTGCCTGCAATACGCGGCCGAGACCGACGCCGAACCCGTGGCCGCTGACGCCGCTGCATCGTCGTCGGCGAGCACCGAACCCGCTTCCACCGCATCCGCCGTGATCGAGGTCGCGGTGCGCGAGAAACACGGCGATGGCTGTCCGGGCGACCCGCAGACCGCACCGGTCAGAGACCGCTACCGGGTCGAACGCTCCGGCGCGATCCTGTGGTACGACGCGGCCGAGGGCGATTTCGTCGGCTATACGCAGCGTGCGCGCGGCAGCGCCGGCGGCATGCTGTAACGGTCGCGGTTCTGCGCGCGCGTTTCTCGCCGCGGCGGATTACAGTTGCTGCAGCCGGCAGCCCTGCGCATCCACGCGTAGCACCGACCCCTGTTCGTACCAGTCGCCGAGCACGATGCGGGTGCAGTCGCGGCCGTTCACGTCCAGCGTGTGCACCGCGGGGCGATGGGTATGGCCGTGGATCATCCGCGCCACGCCGTAGCGCGTGAAATTGGCCACGACCTCGGCCGGTGCCACGTCGGTGACGGTTTCGAACTGCGCCGTGTCGTCCTGCTTCATTTCCGCCTGGCGTGCCTGGCTGGCGGCGCGCGCCTGTTGCGCAAAGGCGATGCGCGCGGCCAGCGGCTGCGCCAGGAACTGCTGCTGGAATGCCGGGTCGCGGGTCTGCGCGCGGAACGCCTGGTAGGCGGTGTCGTCGGTGCACAGCAGGTCGCCGTGCAGCAGCAGGGTCGGCTCGGCGTAAAGCTCGATCACGCATGGATCCGGCAGCAGGTGCATGCCGGCGCGGCGCGCGTAGTCGGCGCCGAGCAAGAAATCGCGGTTGCCGTGCATGAAGAACACCGGTACGCCGTCGTCGCTCAGCGCGCGCAGCTCGAGCGCCACCGCGTCGGCCGTCTGCGATGGCGTGTCGTCGCCGATCCAGGCTTCGAATAGGTCGCCGAGAATGTACAGCGCCTCGGCACTGCGCGCTTCGCCGCGCAGGAAGTCCAGAAACAGCTCGGTGATCGCCGGCCGGGACGGATCCAGGTGCAGGTCGGAGATGAACAGGGTGGTCATGCGGGTATTGTGCCGGGACCGGTGACCGGGAGCCAGGAAAAACGCGGTGTCGGGTGGAGTCGGGACCAGGGACCAGGGACCGGGGACCCGGAAAAGCGCAATGTCTGAATGGAAGGGTTTGCGCTTTTTTGGAAGGTTCCAGGTTCAATGAATTCAAAGGCGATTGACGTCGGATCGATCTAGCAGATCCTGGCCCGGTCCCCGCGTCCCGCTAGCCGAGCAACGCCGGCATCGGCAACAGCCACAGCGACACCCCGGCCAGCACTGCACCGATCGCGGTGGCGGCGAGCACGTCGCTGGGATAGTGCAGGCCCAGCACCACCCGCGACAGCGCCACGCAGGCGATGAACGGGATCAGCAGCGGTGCCAGCCACGGGTAGTAGGCCAGGGCGACGATGCCGAACGACACCGCGTGCAGGGTATGCCCGGACGGGAAGCTGAACTCGTCCAGCGGAGCCACCCAGGCGCGGATGCGCAGGTCGGCCGCGTACGGGCGCGGGCGCCGGGTCCAGCGCTTGAGGCCCTTGTACAGGCTCAGCGCGACCACGCCGGTGGCGGCCATGTGCGCCGATGCGAACACGCCGTCCATGCCGTCGCAGGCCACCAGCAAGGTCATCAGCGCGTACCAGAACACGCCGTCGCCGAGCCGGCTGATCAGTGCGAAGAAGCGCCGCACCGAACGCCGCCGGCACCAGTGGTTGGCTTGCCGGCACCAGCGGGTTTCGTGCCCGCGCAGAATCTCAAGCCGCGTCGACATGGGGCCTCCTGCTGTACGCCAGTTCGCCGAGAAGCGCTTCGAAATCGGCCACGACCTGTTCCGGGCGCAGCTGCTGCATGGATGCGCAGGCGGCATCGCCCAATCGCCGGCGCAGGACGTCGTCGCCGGCCAGGCGCACCGCCGCGGCGACGAAGCCGTCGTCGTCGGCTACCGCCGCACCGTTGACGCCGTCGCGCAGGTATTCGTGCGCCGCGCCGTAGTCGAAGGCGACCGTGGCCACACCGCTGGCCATCGCTTCCAGGGTCACGTTGCCGAAGGTCTCGCTGCGGCTGGGAAACAGGAACAGGTCGCCGCTGGCGAAGTGCCGCGCCAGCGCGTCGCCGCGCTGCACACCGCAGAAGATGAAGTCGGGGTTTTCCTGCGCCAGGCGCTCGCGCATCGGGCCGTCGCCGACCCAGACGAAGCGCGCTTCCGGCCGCACCCGCTGCAGTTCGCGGAACGCGCGCACGGCCAGCGGCAGGTTCTTTTCCGACGCGATGCGGCCGACGTACAGGGCCGCGCAACCCTCCGCCTGCAGCCCCCACTCGCGGCGCAGCTGCGGATCGCGGCGCTGCGGTTCGAACTGGCGGTTATCCACCGCGCGCGCCAGCAGGCGCACGCGCTCGAAGCCATGTGCGGCGAGAAAGCCGAGCAGTTCGCGGGTCGGCACAAGGGTCGCGGCGGCCTGGTTGTGGAAGCGCCGCATCCAGCGCAGCGCGGTCGATTGCAGCCAGGCGGCGCCGTACTGCGGCAGGTATTCGTCGAAGCGGGTGTGGAAGCCGGTGGCGATCGGGATGCCCAGGCGCCGCGCGGTGCGCAGCGCCGACCAGCCGAGCGGGCCTTCGGTGGCGATGTAGACCGCGTTCGGCGGCGTGGCCTGCCACAGCCGGGCCAGGCGCCGCGGCGCAGGCAGGCCGAACTTCAGGCCGGGGTAGCGCGGCAGCGACGCGCCGCGCACCAGGTGCGCATCGTCGTCGTGGTCGCCGACCTGGCGCGGCCGCACCACATCGACCTGATGGCCGAGCGCGCGCAATCCAGATTCCAGCCCCTGCACGGTCAGCGCGACACCGTTGACCTCAGGGGGGTACGTTTCGGTGACGATCGCGTAGCGCATGCTTCAGGCTCCGGTTTGCCAAAGCTTGGCGCGAGGCGGTGAAGCGAACATGTCGGGTGCATGTAGGGATGATGACGCTGGGCCGGGGCGAATTCCTGGCAGTTCGCGCTTTTTCGGGACTCGGGACTCGGGACTCGGGACTCGGGACTCGGGACTCGGGACGGCAGGATGATGTCCCGGGGTAAATCGATGTCAAGCGATTTGATGCAAAAAGGGCCACTTTTTTTCAAGAAAGCGGCCCTTTTTTTGCAGCTGCGGCGCAGCCGCTTTTCTGTGGGAGGGGCTTCAGCCCCGACGCGTTATCGGTAAGGCGTCGGGGCTGAAGCCCCTCCCACAGAAAATGCAGCATTGCTGCAGACATGGGAAAATCCCGAGTCCCGTCAGTCAAGCCACAAATGGCCGGAAATTGATCCCCAGCCCCGCCATGCCCTCGACCTCGCCGATCAGGTCGGCGCGCTGCAGCGGCCGCGATTCGATCCACGGCTGCGACAGGATCAGGTGCAGGTCGTCGCCATTGGCCTTCAGGTCCAGCGACGGTATCGGTTCGGATTCGTGTGCGCGATGCAACAGCACCGCCAGCCGCAGCAGCGCGGCCTTGCGCCTGGCGCTGAGCAGCAGGCGGTCGGGCAGGGCGTCGAACGCGGTCTTGGACACGTTGCGGCGATGGGTGCGTACCAGCGTCGCCAGCACCTGCTGCTCCTGCCGCGAGAAACCGGCGATATCGGAGTGCTCGAGCACGTAGGCGCCGTGCACGTGGTACTGGCTGTGCGCGATGGCCTGGCCGAGCTCGTGCAGGCGCGCGGCCCAGCCGAGCATGCGCCCGTCGTCGGCATCCAGCGCCCAATCGGTGGCGACCTGTTCGAACAGCGCCATCGCGGTGGCTTCCACGCGCGCGGCCTGCGCCTCGTCGATGCCGTAGCGCTGGGTGAGTGCGGCGATCGCGGTCTCGCGCGGATCGTTCTCGCCGCCGCGGCCGAGCATGTCGTAGAGAATGCCTTCGCGCATGGCCGCCTTGCTCACCATCAGGCGCTGCAGGCCCAGTGCCTGGAACGCGGCCTCCAGCACCAGCACGCCGCCGGCGATGATCGGCCGGCGGTCGGTGGACAGACCGGGCAGGTCGATGTCCTCGATACGCTTGGCCAGCAGCAGGCGTTCGCGCAGCAGCGGCAGCGCCTCGGCGGTGATCGCGCCCTTGGTCAGCTTCATCGCCGCGCAGATCTCGCCGATCGCCTTGTGCGTACCCGATGAGCCCAGTGCCTCGTCCCAGCCCAGCGTGCGGTACAGCCCAGCGAACTGCTGGAACTCGGCGCCGATCTCGGTCAGCGCGTCCTTCCATTTCTTTTTCGACAGCTTGCCGCCCGGGAAGAAGCGGCGCGTGCTGGCGATGCAGCCGGCCTGCAGGCTTTCCCGCTCCAGGGTCTGGAAACCGCGGCCGATGATGAATTCGGTGGAGCCGCCGCCGATGTCGATCACCAGCCGGCGCTGGTCCGGCTTGGGCGGCTGCGCATGCGCCACGCCCAGGTAGATCAGACGCGCTTCCTCGCGGCCGCTGACCACTTCGATCGGATGGCCGAGCGCGGTTTCGCCGGGGATCAGGAACGCCTGCGGCGAGCGCAGCTGGCGCACGGTGTTGGTGGCCAGCGCACGCACGTGCAGCGACGGCACGTCGCGGATGCGCTGGCCGAAGCGCGCCAGGCATTCCAGCGCGCGCTGCCGCGCTTCGGCCGACAGCCCGCCCTTGTTGTCCAGGCCGTCTGCCATGCGCACGGTCTCGCGCAGGCGGTCCACCACCCGCAACTGTCCGAGCTGATAGCGCGCCACGACCATGTGGAAACTGTTGGAACCCAGGTCGATGGCGGCCAGCAGGTCGCCATCGCGCAACGGCGTGTACGGGGAGATGGAAGGCATGGGCGGAATGGTAGCCGATGCACGGCGGATGCCGTCCATCGGCGCGCGGGCGGCGTGGCTCAGAGTCCGTCGAGCAGGGTCAGCTGCGCCGAATGCAGCGGCTGGTCCTGGCCCGGCGCCAGCTTGCGGTAGCTGCCGCTGGCATCCAGTTCCCACGCGTTGGCATTGTCGGCCAGATAGTTCTGCAACACCTCGCGATGGATGCGCTTGACCAGATCCGGATCCATGATCGGGAAGCAGGTCTCCACGCGCCGCAGCAGGTTACGCTCCAGCCAGTCGGCGCTGGCGCAGAACAGCTCCGGCGCGCCGTCGTTGCCGAACCAGTAGACGCGGCTGTGCTCGAGGAAGCGGCCGACGATCGAACGCACCCGAATGTTTTCCGACACGCCCTGCACGCCTGGGCGCAGCGTGCACGCGCCGCGCACGATCAGGTCGATCTTGACCCCGGCCTGCGAGGCCGCGTACAGCGCGCGGATCACCTGCGGCTCGTTGAGCGCGTTCATCTTGGCGATGATTCGGCCCGGGCGCCCGGCCAGGGCCAGCTTGGTTTCGCGCTCGATCCGGTGCAGCAGACCCGGGTGCAGGGTGAATGGCGATTGCAGCAGGCGCTTGAGGCGGATCTTCGGCGCCAGCCCCGACAGCTGCTGGAACAGCAGGTGCACGTCGTTGCAGATGTCCGCATCGGCGGTGATCAGGCTCAGGTCGGTGTAGGCGCGCGCGGTGCCGCTATGGTAGTTGCCGGTGCCCAGGTGCACGTAGCGGCGCAGCTTGCGGCCCTCGCGGCGCACGATCAGCAGCATCTTGGCGTGTGTCTTGTAGCCGACCACGCCGTACACTACCTGCACGCCGGCTTCCTGCAGGCGATCGGCCAATCCCAGGTTGGCTTCCTCGTCGAAGCGCGCGCGCAGCTCGACCACCACGGTCACGTCCTTGCCGTTGCGCGCGGCCAGTACCAGCGCATCGACAATGCCCGAGTCCTTGCCGGTGCGGTACAGGGTCTGCTTGATCGCCAGCACCTGCGGGTCCACCGCGGCCTGCTTGATCAGGTCCAGCACCGCGGTGAACGCGTCGAACGGATGGTGCAGCAGCACGTCGCCGGCGGCGGCGATCTCGAAGATGCCTTCGCTGTCGCGCAGCGTGCGCGGATTCATCGGCGGATACTTCAGGTCCGGGCGCTGCACCAGGTCGTAGACCTGGTTGACCCGGCTCAGATTGACCGGACCATTGATGCGGTAGACCGCGTTTTCAGGCAGTTCGAAGTTCTGCAGAAGGGTGCGCACGATCGGCTTCGGGCAGTCCTCGGCGATCTCCAGCCGCACCGCCGGCCGGTAGCCGCGATTGACCAGCTCGTCGCGCAGCGCCAGCGCCAGGTTCTCCACTTCCTCCTCGTCCACCACCAGCTCGGAATTGCGGGTCACGCGGAACTGGTAGGACCCCATCACCTCCATGCCCGGGAACAGTTCGTCGACGAAGGTGGACAGTACCGAGGACAGGAACACGAAACTCTGTCCGCCCTCGGCCAGGCTTTCCGGCAACTGGATGATGCGCGGCAGCGAGCGCGGCGCGCGCACGATCGCCAGGTGGCCGATGCGGCCGAACGCATCCACGCCCTTCAGCACCACCACGATGTTCAGCGACTTGTTGAGGATCTTCGGGAACGGATGCGCCGGGTCCAGGCCCAGCGGCGACAGCACCGGCATGATCTCGTTGCGGAAGTAGGCGCGCAGCCAGCGCTTCTGCCGCGCGTTCCAGCTGTTGCGGCCGAGCACGCCGATGCCGGCGTCCTTCAATGCCGGCCGCAGTACTTCGTTCCAGCAGCGGTACTGATGGTCGACCAACTGCGCGGCACGGTCGTGGATGGTGTTGAGGACCGCGCTTGAGCTCAGCCCGTCCGGCGCCGGCGGCAAGCCGAACTCCAATGCATGGCGCACGGTGGCGGCGCGGATCTCGAAGAACTCGTCGAGGTTGGTGCAGGAGATGCACAGGAAACGCAGCCGCTCCAGCAGCGGCACGCTCGGATCCTGCGCCTGCGCCAGCACGCGGAAATTGAAGTCCAGCTGCGACAGTTCGCGATTGAGATACAGCGAGGGGTCGCGCAGCGGGTCGCTGGGAACGTCCGGTGGCGGCGTGGGCGGCAAAGCGGCGGCGCGGGGCATGGCGGTACTCGTTAGGCGGAGGTCAGGGTGGCACGGTCGCGCCGCGGATGCACGCGTCCGGCGCCGAAGTGGCAGGAGAACGTGCTGCCCTTGCCGACTTCGCTTTCGATGTCCAGCCGCGCCTGGTGCAGGCCCAGCACATGCTTGACGATCGACAGCCCCAGCCCGGTGCCGCCGCTTTCGCGCGAACGGCTGCTGGACACGCGGTAGAAGCGCTCGGTGATGCGCGGCAGGTGGTGCGACGGGATCCCGTAGCCGCTATCGCGCACCGATAGCACCGCGCCGTCGCCTTCGCGGGCGAAGGTGATGCTGACCGAGCCGCCGGCAGCGGTGTAGCGCACTGCGTTGGTGACCAGGTTGGAGAACGCGCTGTGCAATTCCTTGTTGGACCCGACCAGATCCAGATCGGCCTCGTCGTGCACCTCGATGCGGTGCCGGCCCTGGCTATGCGCCTCGGCCTCGCGGCGCAGCGTGGCCAGCATCGGCGCCATCGCGATGGTCTCTTCGTTGGCGTGTTCCTGCGATTCCAGCCGCGACAGGGTCAGCAGGTCTTCGACCAGCTGGGTCATGCGCTGCGACTGCTTGCGCATTTCGGCGATCATCGGCCCGGAATCGGGGAAATCCTCCGGGTCGAGCATGTCCAGATAGCCGTGCACCACGGTCAGCGGGGTGCGCAGTTCGTGCGAGACGTTGGCGACGAAGTCGCGGCGCACCTGCTCCAGCTGCAGCAGCTTGCTGACGTCGCGCGCGACCAGCAGCCAGTAATCGTCGGAGTAGGGAATCAGGCGCAGGTTCAGGCGCAGCCGGTCGTCGATCGGCGAGGGCATGTCCAGCATCGGTTCGGCGTTGCGGCCACCGGCCAGCCAGTGCGCCAGCGGCATCGGCTGCAGGCGTTCCACCACCGGCACGTTCAGGTCGCCGGGGTGGCGCAGGCCGAGCAGGGTGCTGGCGGCTTCGTTGAACCACTGGATGCGCTGGCTCTTGCGGTCCACCACCATCACCGCGTCGGGCAGCGCGGCGGCGGCGCCGCGGTAGGCACGCAGCATGTCCAGCAGGCGCCGCTTGCGCGTGCGCATTTCCGCCTGGCTGCGGTACAGCAGCCGGTCCAGCTCGTTCCACACGCCTGTGCCGGCCGGCGGTTCCCAGCGCTGGCGCGCGGTCAGTCGGCGCAACACGCGGCTCAGGCGCCAGTAATGCCAGCCCATTACCGCCAGCGAGGTCAGGGTCAGCCCCATCCACAAGTGACCGCCGATCCAGCCGGCCAGCACCGCCAGCAGCAGTAGCGCGGCGAGGGTGCCGAGGGTCTTGAGCCAGGCGTAACGCATGTGGCGGGGCATCGGAAGCGTGCTCTGTCGCAATGGATCGTGTCCGTCGTGCGCCGGTTATAGCAGGCGCAGGCGGCAGTCAGATGGACGAAGAGAAGCGGTAGCCGGAGCCGCGCACCGTCTGCACCATGTTCTCCACTGCGAACGGTTCCAGGGTCTTGCGCAGCCGGCGGATGTGCACGTCGATGGTTCGCTCCTCGACATAGACGCTGCCGCCCCACACGTGGTCGAGCAGTTGTGCGCGGCTGTAGACGCGCTCGGGATGGGTCATGAAGAAATGCAGCAGGCGGTATTCGGTGGGGCCGATCGGCACCGGCGCGTCGCCGGCGAACACGCGGTGCGCGGCGCCGTCGATGCGCAGGCTGCCGACCGAGACGCTGCCGTCCTCGTCGTCGTCGCGGGTACGCCGCATCACCGCGCGGATCCGCGCCAGCAGCTCGCGTGCCGAGAACGGCTTGACCACGTAGTCGTCGACCCCGGCTTCCAGGCCGCCGACCCGGTCGTTCTCTTCGCCGCGCGCGGTGAGCATGATGATCGGTACCTCGCGGGTCATCGCGTCCTTGCGCCAGCGCCGGGCCAGTTCCAGGCCGCTGGTGCCGGGCAGCATCCAGTCCAGCAGGATCAGGTCGGGGACGCGGTCGGCGATGGAAGTCTGCGCTTCCCGCGCGTCGCCGGCGTGGACCGGTTCGAAATCGCCCTTGCGCAGGGCGAACGCCACCATGTCGCGGATGGAGGGTTCGTCGTCGACGATCAGGATGCGTTTCTGCACGACGGCACCGTGGGGACTGGGAGGAGAGGCCGCCAGTAGACTACGGTTTTATTACTATTCAATGACTGACGCCGCGTTGCGTTTCACTGCTGTTTCACGTCCGGGTCCTGGACGCCCTGGCGGCGCAGCTCCAGCACCGTGGGGGTAATCGCGGCGATACGCGCGTCGATGCGCGCGCGCGCCACGTAGTCGAGGTCGTCGCGCTTCTTCAGATTGTTCAGCTGGATCAGTGCCTGCTCGGGGCGACCGTTCAGGTAGGCGGACTCGGCATAGGCTTCGCCGGCGCGGTTGCCGTCCCCGGCCAGCTCGCAGGCGCGGGCGAAGGTGCGCTGGAACACCGGATCGTCGGCGGCCGCGCTCAGTAGCGGCCGCAGCACCGCCTGCGCGCGCTGCCCGGCGGCACGGCCGCCTTGCTCGTTCAGCGCCATGGCATAGGTCAGTGCCACCGCACGGTTGCTCGGCAGTCGCTCGAGCAGGGCGTCGAAGCGCGGGTTGGCCTGCTGGCTGCGGCCGTTGCGCGATTCGGCCTCGGCCACCGCCAAGCTCAGCCACCAGCTGTCCGGGTGCGCCTTCAGTAGCTCTTCCAGGGTCTGCATGCCCTCCTGCGGGCTGCCGCCGCCGCGCAGCCGGGCCAGCGCCAGGCCGTAGCGCTGGGCGTCGCTGAGGCCCTGCTTGCTGCCCTGGCGCAGGCCCTCGTACTCGCGCACCGCATCGGCCGGGGTATTGGCGCTGAGCACGCGCAGGCGCTCGCGAGCCCACTCGAACTGGCCGCTGGCGCCGCGCGAATAGGTCGCGAACGGCAGTTGCAGGCGCCCGGGCAGCAACGGATTGCCGGGGGCGCCCAGCGGCTGGCTCAGCGACACATCGTTGGGATCGACCCGCTCCTGCAAGGTGCCGCCGGGCACGCTGGTGGTCAGTGTCACCGTGTTCTTCTTCATCTGTTCGGCGCGCTGCCGCGCCTCGCTGATGCGGGTGCTGGTGACCGGGTGGGTCATCAGATAGTCGGGGGTGCTGTAGCCGCCCTGATTGCCGCGCATCGCCAGCGACATGCGCTCGAAGAAGCCGGCCATCGCGTCCACGTCGTAGCCGCTGCGGGCCAGGGTGCGGATGCCCAGGCGGTCGGCCTCCGATTCGTTGGAGCGGGTGTAGTCGATCTGGCGCTGCTGCATCAGCCCCAGGCCGCTGGCGATCGCCGCCTGGGTGGCGTCGCCGCTGGAGCGGCCACCGGCCTGCTGCGCGGCGACCACCGCGGCGAGCATGCCGAGCAGGATCGGCACCTGGTCGCGCTGCGCCCGCTCCACCCCGCGCAGCACGTGCTGCTGGGTGATGTGCGCGATCTCGTGCGACAGCACCGCGGCGACCTCGTCCTCGCGCTCGGCGGTCAGCACCAGCCCGGCATTGACCGCGACGTAGCCGCCCAGCGTGGCGAAGGCGTTGATCTGGCGGTCGCGCAGCATGAAGAACGTGTACTTCTGCTGCGGATGGTCGCTGTTGGCGCCGAGCCGGGTGCCCATGGTCTGCAGCCAATCGTCGATCAGCGGGTCTTCGAGCACGTAGCCGTAGTTGCGCAGCTCGGCCAGCATCATCTTGCCGTATTCGGCCTGGCGTGCCGGGGTCAGCAGCTCGCCGGCCGAGGAGCCGATGTCCGGCAGCTTGTTCTCCTGCGCCGGCGCGATGGCGGCGGCGGTAGCCAGGGTGATCGCGAAGGCAAGCGGCAGCGGGCGCACGTGAGGCTCCAGGGCAGGGCGGGGGCCGCGGTGGCGGCGGGTGAATCCAGGGTGATCCGCAGTGTTGCGGCAGCGGACTCGAAAATCCAGCGGACCGCTACCATAGTGGCTTGGACCCCTTTTCCCGCCCGGAGTTTCCCGTGGACACCCAAGCTACCGATGACGGCCAGGCCGGCGGCCCGCCGATCACCCTGTATTCCAGCGCGATCTGCCCGTACTGCGTGGCGGCCAAGAACTTCCTGAAGAGCAAGGGCCGCAGCTGGACCGAGGTGCGCATCGACCTGGACCCGGCCGAGCGCGAGAAGATGGTGGCCCTGGCGCGCCGCACCAGCGTGCCGCAGATCTTCGTCGGCGACACCCATGTCGGCGGCTACGACGACATGATGGCGCTGCACCGGGCCGGCAAGTTGCAGCCGCTGCTCGACGGCCAGGCGCCCGAGGCGCAGGCGTGAGCGCTGCGCAGACGGGCGGCGAGGGCGATGCCGGCAAGGACCGGCTGCGCGAGTTCACCGAGTTCCGCCAGCGCATGAACCAGCGCATCCTGGCGGAGCCGAACCAGGTGGTGCGGCGTTTCTTCGCGCTGGATACCCAGACCTACCAGGCCGGCGCGCTGGACGTGAAGACCAAGGAACTGCTCGGCCTGGTCGCCTCGCTGGTGCTGCGCTGCGACGACTGCATCAGCTACCACGTGGCCCAGTGCAAGGAGGCCGGGGTGCAACGCGACGAGTTCTTCGAGACCTTCTCGGTGGGTCTGGTGGTCGGCGGCTCGATCGTGATTCCGCACCTGCGCCGGGCGGTGGATTTCCTCGACAAGCTCGAGGAAGGCGTCGCCGCGGCGCCGGCAGAGCACGCGCACGGCTGAGTAGCGCCGGATCGGCCAGGTCAGCGCCGCCTGCAGGCGGCGCGCTGCGTTTTGCGCCTGCCTGGTTTGGGGGGCCTTCACCGGCTTCGGGCATAATTACCGGTGAAATCTCCTTGCGCCTGCAGCCCGGGCTTCCGGTCGGCGCGTTCCCCCTCTGTACGGAAACCCCAATCCTATGACGCAGACAATCACGGTCATTCGTGGCGATGGCATCGGCCCCGAGATCATGGACGCCACGCTGTTCGTGCTCGACGCGCTGAACGCCGGCCTCACCTACGAATACGCCGACGCCGGCCTGGTCGCCCTGGAGAAGCACGGCGATCTGTTGCCGGCCGCCACCCTGGACTCGATCCGCAAGAACAAGATCGCGCTGAAGAGCCCGCTGACCACGCCGGTCGGCGAGGGTTTCAGCTCGATCAACGTGGCCATGCGCCGCCAGTTCGACCTGTACGCCAACGTGCGCCCGGCCAAGTCGTTCCCGAACACCAAGTCGCGCTTCGGCGCCGGCGTGGACCTGATCACCGTGCGCGAGAACACCGAAGGCGCCTACCTGAGCGAAGGCCAGGAAGTGTCGGCCGACGGCGAGACCGCGGTGTCGATGGCCAAGGTGACCCGCAAGGGCTCCGAGCGCATCGTCCGGTATGCCTTCGACCTGGCGCGGGCGACCGGCCGCAAGAAGGTCACCGCAGTGCACAAGGCCAACATCATCAAGTCCACCTCGGGCCTGTTCCTGAAGGTGGCGCGCGAAGTGGCCGCGAACTACCCGGAGATCGAGTTCCAGGAAATGATCGTGGACAACGCCTGCATGCAGCTGGTGATGCGTCCGGAGCAGTTCGACATCATCGTCACCACGAACCTGTTCGGCGACATCCTGTCGGACCTGTGCGCCGGCCTGGTCGGCGGCCTGGGCCTAGCCCCGGGCGCCAACATCGGCGTCGACGCGGCGATCTTCGAGGCCGTGCACGGCTCGGCCCCGGACATCGCCGGGCAGGGCAAAGCCAACCCGTGCGCGCTACTGCTGGGCGCCGCGCAGCTGCTGGACCACGTCGGCCAGCCGCAGAACGCCGAGCGCCTGCGCAGCGCCATCGTCGCCACGCTGGAAGCCAAGGACGGGCTGACCCCGGACCTGGGCGGCAGCGGCAACACCATGGGCTTCGCCAAGGCCATCGCCAGCCGCCTGTAAGCTAGCGCGCAGAAAACAAAAAAAGGGCGCCACCAAGCGCCCTTTTTTTATTGCCGGCCAGAACCGGGACTACGAAGCTCTTCGAGTCCCGAGTCCCGCTCAGTTCCGCGACTGCAACTTCGACAACAGCCGCAGGAACTCGATGTACAGCCACACCAGGGTGACCATCAGCCCGAATGCGCCGTACCACTCCATGTACTTGGGAGCGCCCTGTTCCACGCCGCTCTCGATGAAGTCGAAATCCAGCACCAGGTTCAGCGCCGCCACCACCACCACGAACAGGCTGAAGGCGATGCCCAGGCCGCTGGATTCGTGGATGACCGGGACGGTGATGTTGAAGAAGCCGAGGACGATGGAGGCCAGGTACACCAGCGCGATGCCACCGGTGGCCGCGACCACGCCCAGCTTGAAGTTCTCGGTGGCCTTGATCAGCCCGCTGCGGTAGGCGAACAGCAGCGCGAACAGGGTGCCGAAGGTCAGCAGCACGGCCTGCAGCACGATGCCGTTGAAGCGCACTTCGTACATCGCCGAGATCGAGCCCAGGAAGAAGCCTTCCACCAGCGCGTACAGCGGCGCGGTGATCGGCGCCCAGGTCTTCTTGAAGGTGGTGATCATGGCCAGGATGAAGCCGCCGATGGCGCCGCCCAGCACGTAGCCGATGATGCCCGGGGCGATCACTTCGTTGCCGGCGCCATCGACCGAGATCGACTGGCTCCAGGCGAACGCCGCGGTCAGCACGGTCAGCAGCAACAGCGCGCCGGTCTTGTGGATGGTGCCGTTCAGGGTCATCGCCTCGCCGTCGCGCGAAACGACTGCGCCGCTGCCGAGGTCGAGGAAGGTGGATTCCTTCAAGGCGGGGTTGCCGCTGCGGATCATGCTGTTTCTCCCTGTAAATGAAGACGATCGGCCGGTATCGGCCACAAGTGGCGAGGATAGCGCAGGCAGCGTTGACGCGATGTGCCGTTGACACCGGGCCGCAAGCTTCCCACAATAGCCGACCTTTCCGGCCTCGGCCGCGAGGGATGTTCCGCCGGGGTATAGCGCAGTCTGGTAGCGCGCCTGCTTTGGGAGCAGGATGTCGGGGGTTCGAATCCCTCTACCCCGACCAATCCGATGTCCAAACGGCGGAGAGGAATGCGACAATCCGGCCCGGGCGCCCGTAGCTCAACCGGATAGAGCACCGGCCTTCTAAGCCGGGGGTTACAGGTTCGATTCCTGTCGGGCGCGCCACACCGGTGCCGGATAGGGCGTTGCAAGAGTTCGATGGTGGCTGTAGCTCAGCTGGTTAGAGTACTGGATTGTGATTCCAGATGTCGGGGGTTCGAGTCCCCTCAGCCACCCCATTGATCGCGTGACCCGCCGCTTCGCGGGGTGTTGCAACGAAGCAAGAAAGCACATAAGATGTGCAGCTCAGTTTCAGGGCCGTTAGCTCAGTTGGTAGAGCAGTTGACTCTTAATCAATAGGTCCAAGGTTCGAATCCTTGACGGCCCACCAAATAGAAAGGCATCTGCTCCGGCAGGTGCCTTTTTCTTTGTCGGCAGGCCTGCGACAATAAGCGCGCGCGCTCAGGCGCCAAAGCGCGAAAGTGGCGGAATTGGTAGACGCCCTGGTTTTAGGTACCAGTGCCGCAAGGCGTAGGGGTTCGAGTCCCCTCTTTCGCACCATCCTGGCACCGCGTGTGCGGCCTGCGCTCCCGTCCGCATCGGTGTCGCGTCAGGTACCGCTGTCGTGCATGCCGTCCTGGCGCGCTGGCAGGCGCCGCGGGAATAGGCGAAACTATCTGGCTGCGGCGGCCGTCCCGTGCCCGCGTCAACCCGTATTTCTCTACATCGTGCCGAGAGCCGTGGGCTCCCGGTGGCAGGAGTCCACATGCAAGCTTCGATCGAAACCACCGGTACCTTGGAACGGCGTCTGACCTTCACCCTGCCGGAGGAGCGCCTGGAGACCCATATCGGCGGGCGCCTGCGCGAAGTCGCGCGGACCGCGCGGATCAAGGGCTTCCGTCCCGGCAAGATTCCGCCGAAGGTGATCGAGCAGCGCTTCGGGCCGCAGATCCGCGCCGAGGCGCTGGACGGCCTGCTGCGCGAAACCTTCGATTCGGCGGTGCGCGAGCACGAACTGCGCCTGGCCGGCAATCCGCGCATCGACCGCGCCGGCGACAACGCACTGCAATTCGTGGCTACCTTCGAAGTGGTGCCTGACTTCGGCGACATCGACGTGGCCAAGCTGGAAGTGATCCGCCACACCGCCGAGGTCACCGACGCCGACATCGAGCAGATGATCGAGAACCTGCGCCTGCAGCGCCGCACCTGGCAGCCCGCCGGGCGTCCGGCGCAGGACGGCGATCTGGTGACCCTGGAAACCTGGTCGCAGGCCGGCGACGAGCGCCTGCCCGCCGAGGGCGTGGAGAAGGGCAGCAGCGTGATCGGCTCCGGCGTCATGTTCCCGGCGATCGAGCAGGGCCTGGTCGGCCTGTCCAAGGACGAGGAAAAGACCCTGGCCGTCGATTTCCCGGCCGATTGGCGCGTGCCGCAGTTCGCCGGCAAGCAGGTCCAGGTGCACGTGAAGGCGGTCGAAGTCGCCGCGCCGGTGCTGCCGGAGGTGGACAAGGAGTTCATCAAGAGCTTCGGCGTGAAGAGCGGCGATGCCGAGCAGTTCCGCAAGGACATCCGTATCAACCTGGAGCGCGAGCTCAAGGGCGCGCTGATGAACCGGCTGCGTCGCGAGGTCGGCGAGCAGCTGATCGCCGCCTACGCGTCGGTGGAAATGCCGCCGCGGCTGGTCGAGAACGAAGCGCGTTCGATGCTGGCGCAGCAGGTGGAGCAGCTGCGCCGCTCCGGCCGCGATCCGGGCCAGGTGCCGGACGACGCCCACCAGGGTTTCGTGGACGCGGCGCGCAAGCGCGTGCTGGTCGGCCTGCTGGTCGGCGAGGTCGCCCGCCGCAACGAGTTGCGCCTGGACCCCAAGCGGGTCTCGGAAACCCTGCGCCTGATCGCCTCGACCTACGAAGAGCCGGAACAGGTCATTGAGATGTACCGCAACGATCCCCAATTGATGGGGGGACTGCAGAGCCGTGTGATGGAAGAGCAGGTGATCGACTGGATCGCCGAGCGCGCCAAGCACACCGAGCAGGCGATGAGCTTTCAGGAAGCGATCCGGCAGTAATGCGAGTCCCTCGCAAGAGCCCGCACATCCTTGTGCGGGGATTTAGTAAGGCGAGTCCCTCGCAAAAGCCCGCACATCCCTGTGCAGGGATTCAATCAAAAGCAGGAGTTCCCGCGTGGACAATGTGACCAAGGCGTTGAATCTGGTTCCGATGGTGGTCGAGCAGACCAGTCGCGGCGAACGTGCCTACGACATCTATTCGCGCCTGCTGAAGGAGCGGCTGATCTTTCTGGTCGGTCCGATCGACGACCACATGGCCAACGTGATCGTGGCGCAAATGCTGTTCCTGGAAGCGGACAACCCGGAAAAGGACATCAACATCTACATCAACTCGCCGGGCGGCGTGGTCACTGCCGGCATGGCGATCTACGACACCATGCAGTACATCAAGCCGGACGTGAGCACCATCTGCATCGGCCAGGCTGCTTCGATGGGCGCGCTGCTGCTGGCCTCGGGCGCGGCCGGCAAGCGTTACGCGCTGCCGAATTCGCGGGTGATGATCCACCAGCCGCTGGGCGGCTTCCAGGGCCAGGCCACCGATATCGACATCCACGCGCGCGAGATCCTGACCCTGCGTTCGCGGCTGAACGAAATCCTGGCCAAGCACACCGGGCAGTCGCTGGAAACCATCGCCCGCGATACCGAGCGCGACAACTTCAAGAGCGCCGTCGACGCGCAGGCCTACGGGCTGGTCGACCAGGTGCTGGAGCGCCGTCCGGAAGAGTCGATCCAGCCGGCATAAGGCTTGCATGTACCATAAAACGCAGCGTATTCCGCAGGGTCGGGGCCGGGCTAGCGTCCTCCCGGCCCTGTGTTATTCTCGAAATCGAACCCCCGTTCATCGGGTGGGGTAACTGGGTAAGCGAAGCAATGAGCGAAGACCGGCAAGGCCGTTCCGGCGACAGCAACAAGATTCTGTACTGCTCGTTCTGCGGCAAGAGTCAACACGAGGTCCGTAAGCTGATCGCCGGGCCGAGCGTGTTCATCTGCGACGAGTGCGTCGAGCTGTGCAACGACATCATCCGCGAGGAGCTCGAGGAGAAGGCGCAGTCCGCACGCAGCAGCCTGCCCAAGCCCAAGGAAATCCTCGAGGTGCTGGACCAGTACGTGATCGGGCAGCTGCGCGCCAAGCGCACGCTCGCCGTGGCCGTGTACAACCACTACAAGCGCATCGAGAGCCGGCAGAAGAACGACGAGGTCGAGCTGGCCAAGTCCAACATCCTGCTGGTCGGTCCGACCGGTTCGGGCAAGACGCTGCTGGCCGAAACGCTGGCGCGCCTGCTCAACGTGCCGTTCACGATTGCCGATGCGACCACGCTGACCGAAGCCGGCTATGTCGGCGAGGACGTGGAAAACATCATCCAGAAGCTGCTGCAGAAGTGCGACTACGACGTCGAAAAGGCGCAGCAGGGCATTGTCTACATCGACGAGATCGACAAGATCTCGCGTAAGAGCGAAAATCCGTCGATCACTCGCGACGTGTCCGGCGAAGGCGTGCAGCAGGCGTTGCTGAAGCTGATCGAAGGCACCGTGGCGTCGGTGCCGCCGCAGGGCGGGCGCAAGCATCCGCAGCAGGAATTCCTGCAGGTGGACACCAAGAACATCCTGTTCATCTGCGGCGGCGCGTTCGCCGGCCTGGACAAGGTGATCCAGCAGCGTTCCAACGACGTCGGCGGCATCGGCTTCGGCGCCAAGGTGAAGAGTTCCGAGCGAAAGCGCGAGGTCGGCAAGATTCTGGCCGAAGTGGAGCCGGAAGACCTGATCAAGTTCGGCCTGATTCCCGAGTTCGTCGGCCGCCTGCCGGTGGTCGCCACGCTCGAGGAGCTGGACGAGCCGGCGCTGATCCGGATCCTGACCGAGCCGAAGAACGCGATCACCAAGCAGTTCAAGAAGCTGTTCGAGATGGAAGGCGTGGAGCTGGAATTCCGGCCCGACGCGTTGCTGGCCATCGCCAAGAAGGCGCTCAAGCGCAAGACCGGCGCGCGCGGCCTGCGCACCATCGTCGAGTCGGTGCTGCTGGACACGATGTACGAGCTGCCGTCGCAGGAAAACGTCAGCAAGGTGGTGGTGGACGAGTCGGTGATCGAACACAAGTCCGAGCCTTACCTGATCTACCAGACCCCGCCGCCGGCGCCGAAGGTGGCCTCGGCCGAGTGAGTGCCGGGTGAAGCTGCGGCGCTGTCGTGCCGCGGCCTTCGCGACTGGCTAAATGCTTGAAAAAAAAGGCGCTTTTTCGTTGCCCTTGCATCATCCAGCCGATGGCCCCATAACGGGGCCATCGGCATTTTTATGCCCGCCTTTTCCGCATTCCCGCACCCCACATCGGAACCCTCATGGCCCAGTCCACATCCGAAGTCCTCGACCTGCCGGTCCTGCCGTTGCGCGACGTCGTGGTCTTCCCGCACATGGTCATCCCGCTGTTCGTCGGCCGCGACAAGTCGATGCGCGCGCTCGAGCACGCGATGGAAGCCGACAAGCGCATCCTGCTGGTCGCGCAGAAATCCGCCGAGACCGACGATCCGGTGGCGGCCGACCTGTACAACGTCGGCACCCTGGCGCAGGTGCTGCAATTGCTGAAGCTGCCCGACGGCACCATCAAGGTGCTGGTCGAAGGGCTGTCGCGGGTCAGCGTCGAGAAAGTGGCCGAGCGCGACGGCGCGCTGCAGGGCGAAGGCAGCAAGATCGATCCGGCCGAATCGCGTGAGGAGCGTGAGGTCGAGGCGATCGCGCGTTCGCTGATGTCGCTGTTCGAGCAGTACGTCAAGACCAACCGCAAGCTGCCGCCGGAGCTGCTGCAGACGCTGACGGGCATCGACGAGCCTGGCCGCCTGGCCGACACCATCGCCGCGCACATCGGCGTGCGCCTGGCCGACAAACAGCGCCTGTTGGAAACCCTGGAAGTGGGCGAGCGGCTGGAGATGCTGGTCGGCCTGGTCGATGGCGAGATCGACGTGCAGCAGTTGGAGAAGCGCATCCGCGGGCGGGTCAAGTCGCAGATGGAGAAGAGCCAGCGCGAGTACTACCTCAACGAGCAGATGAAGGCGATCCAGAAGGAACTGGGCGACCTGGACGATGCGCCCGGCGAGCTGGAAGAGCTGGCGCGCAAGATCGCCGAGGCTGGCATGCCCAAGCCGGTGGAGACCAAGGCCAAGGCCGAGCTCAACAAGCTCAAGCAGATGTCGCCGATGTCGGCCGAAGCGGCTGTGGTGCGCAACTATCTCGACTGGTTGCTGGGCGTGCCGTGGAAGAAGCGCAGCAAGGTACGCAAGGACCTGAAGGTCGCGCAGGAAACGCTGGACGCCGATCACTACGGCCTGGAAAAGGTCAAGGACCGCATCCTGGAATATCTGGCAGTGCAGTCGCGGGTGAAGCAGATGAAGGGCCCGATCCTGTGCCTAGTCGGCCCGCCCGGCGTCGGCAAGACCTCGCTCGGCCAGTCCATCGCCAAGGCCACCAACCGCAAGTTCGTGCGCATGTCGCTCGGCGGCGTGCGCGATGAGGCGGAGATCCGCGGGCATCGGCGTACCTACGTCGGCTCGATGCCGGGCCGCATCGTGCAGAACCTCAACAAGGTCAGCAGCAAGAATCCGCTGTTCGTGCTCGACGAGATCGACAAGATGTCGATGGACTTCCGCGGCGATCCGTCCTCGGCGCTGCTGGAAGTGCTCGACCCCGAGCAGAACAACGCATTCAACGACCACTACCTGGAAGTGGACCTGGACCTTTCCGAAGTGATGTTCGTGGCGACCTCCAATTCGCTGAACATCCCCGGCCCGCTGCTCGACCGCATGGAGGTGATCCGCATCCCCGGTTACACGGAGGATGAGAAGCTGGCTATCGCCATGCGCTACCTGGTGCCCAAGCAGCTGAAGGCCAACGGCCTGAAGGGCGACGAGCTGGAGATCGCCGCCGACGCGATCTGCGACATCGTGCGCTACTACACGCGCGAGTCCGGCGTGCGCAACCTGGAGCGCGAAGTCGCCAAGATCTGCCGCAAGGTGGTCAAGGAAATCGCGCTGGCCGGGCCGCAGCCGGTGGCCGCCAAGAAGGCGCCGGCGAAGAAGGGCGCGGCGCCGCGCAAGGACAAGGCGCGGGTCAGCGTCGGTTCCAGGAATCTGGACAAGTACCTGGGCGTGCGCCGCTTCGATTTCGGCCGCGCCGAGGAGCAGAACGAAGTCGGCCTGGTCACCGGCCTGGCCTGGACCGAAGTCGGCGGCGATCTGCTGCAGATCGAATCGACCTTGGTTCCGGGCAAGGGCGCGGTGATCCTGACCGGCCAGCTCGGCGACGTGATGAAGGAATCGGCCTCGGCGGCGCTGTCGGTGGTGCGTTCGCGCGCCGAGCGGCTAGGGATCGAGGTCGACTTCCTGCAGAAGCACGACGTGCATCTGCACGTGCCTGACGGCGCTACGCCGAAGGACGGCCCCAGCGCCGGCATCGCGATGGTGACCTCGCTGGTGTCGATGCTGACCAAGGTGCCCGTCAAGGCCGATGTGGCGATGACCGGCGAGATCACCTTGCGCGGCCGCGTCTCGGCGATCGGCGGGCTCAAGGAGAAGCTGCTGGCGGCGCTGCGCGGCGGCATCCACACGGTGATCATCCCGGAGGAGAACCGCAAGGATCTGGCCGACATTCCGGACAACGTCACCCGCGATCTGAAGATCGTGCCGGTCAAGTGGATCGACGAAGTGCTGGATCTGGCGCTGGAGACGCCATTGAAGGCGAACGCGGCGACCGCCGGCGACGCGGCGCCGGTACGCCGCAAGCCCAAGCCGAAAGCATCCTCGAACGCGCGCGTCAAGCACTGAAAGGCGCTGAACCGCGCCCGCGCAAGTGGCTCAAACCCGCGCCGTTGCTGGCTTTTCGGCTTGCGCGGGTGGGGGGGCGCTGGTATAAATGCACGACTTGCGAGCATGGCGAACGCGCGTGCTTGGTAGTAAAGAAATCAATCGGGGCCTCGTCACGGACGAGGCAGGCCAAGCCGACACCCGATCCTCAATTCCGCGGTTTTCTGCCGCACATGGAGTCATCAAGAAATGAATAAAGCCGAACTGAACGACGCTATCGCCGCCGCTGCGGATATCTCCAAGGCCGAAGCCGGTCGCGCCGTCGACGCCTTCGTGTCCGAAGTCACCAAGGCGCTTAAGAAGGGCGACAGCGTGACCCTCGTGGGCTTCGGCACCTTCCAGGTGCGCGATCGTGCCGAGCGCACCGGCCGCAACCCCAAGACCGGCGACTCGATCAAGATCGCCGCGTCGAAGAATCCGACCTTCAAGGCTGGCAAAGCGCTGAAGGATGCCGTAAACTAACCGACTCGCTAGGGTGCTTAGCTCAGCGGTAGAGCGTCTCCTTTACACGGAGAGGGTCGGGGGTTCGAAACCCTCAGCACCCACCAGACAAGCACCGAGCGGCAAGTTTCAAAAGCGGAGTGGTAGTTCAGTTGGTTAGAATGCTGGCCTGTCACGCCGGAGGTCGCGGGTTCGAGTCCCGTCCACTCCGCCAGTCGCACCGAAGCCCCTGAGAAATCGGGGGTTTCGTTTCTCGAAGCATCCGCCGCGCATTGCGCTGCGCAGATACCCAGAGATTGCGGGCCTTGTGCCTGCCTCAGTTCAAAAAGCGGAGTGGTAGTTCAGTCGGTTAGAATGCTGGCCTGTCACGCCGGAGGTCGCGGGTTCGAGTCCCGTCCACTCCGCCAGTTTTGTACGCGAAACCCCCGAGTGATCGGGGGTTTCTTTTTTTCTGGGAGGCCTTGCCGGCCACTGCCGTGCGGGCCGCGGATTTCATGCACGCGCACGCCCCGTGGCACGCCATTCCGCCGCAGGCCGTGAAGCGGGTTAAACTGCGCGGCTCGCCAACAGGCCTCGGTTCCCAACCAATGCTGCAGAAACTCCGCGAAAAGACCTCGGGCTGGATCGCCACCGCGATCATCGGCCTGTTGATGATTCCGTTCCTGTTCGTCATCGACAGCAGTTACCTCGGCGGCGTCGGTGCCAACAACGTCGCCAAGGTGCAGGCGCCGCCGTCGTGGTGGTCCTCGGCGCCGTCGTGGTGGCCTGTGTCGTTCCTGTGGCGGCACCACGAGGTGAGCACCGAGCAGTTCCGTATGCGCTTCGAGGAAGCGCGGCAGCAGGCGCGCGAACAGCGGGGCGAGAGCTTCGATCCGCGCGAGTTCGAGAGCGCCGACAACAAGCGCAAGGTGCTCGACCAGTTGATCGACGAGCAGGTGGTGAAGTTGGCCGCCGAGCAGGCGCACGTGGTGGTCGGCGATGCCGCGGTCCGCGACTACATCGCCACCATTCCGGCGTTCCAGAAGGACGGCAAGTTCGACCCGGAACGCTACCGCCTGGCGTTGGCTTCGGGGACGCCGCCGCGGACGCCGGCGATGTTCGATCAGTTGGTGCGCGATGGTCTGCAGCAGTCGTTGATCCCGTCGGCGCTGATGGAGTCGGCGTTCGCGACCAAGCAGGAAACCGAGCGCTTGCTGAAGATGCTCGGCGAGACCCGCGACGTTGACCTGGGGCTGTTGCCGGAACAGCCGGCCGATACCGCACCGGTCAGCGACGCGCAGGTGCAGCAGTGGTACGACGCGCACCAGGCCGATTTCAAGCAGCCGGAGCGGGTGTCGATCGAATACGTCGAACTGGACGCCAGCAAGCTGCCGCCTGCCAAGCCGGCCGACGAGGCGGCCCTGCGCAAGCGCTACGAGGACGAGAAGGCCCGCTTCGTCGAACCCGACCAGCGCCTGGCCTCGCACATCCTGATCAGCGCCGGCAAGGACCCCGCGTCGCAGAAGGCGGCCGAGGCCAAGGCGGCCAAGCTCGCCGCCGAGGCCAAGCAGCCTGGCGCCGATTTTGCCGCGCTGGCGCGCGCCAATTCCCAGGACCCGGGTTCCAAGAACGCCGGTGGCGATCTGGGCTGGGTCGAGAAAGGGGTGATGGTCAAGCCGTTCGAGGACGCCTTGTTCGCGATGAAGGCTGGCGACATCGTCGGCCCGGTGAAGAGCGAGTTCGGCTACCACGTCATCCAGCTGCGCGAGATCAAGGGCGGCAAGGGCAAGCGCTTCGAGCAGGTGCGCGACCAGCTCGCCGGCGAACAGCAGCAGGCCGACAATGAGAAGGTCTACAGCGATCTGAGCGGCAGGCTGGTGGACCTGGTGCTGAAGAGCCCGACCGCGCTGGCGCCGGCGGCCAAACAAGTCGGCCTGCCGGCACAGAGCCTGGGGCCGTTCTCGCGCGCCAATGCCAGCGGCATCGCCGCGCAGCCGGCGGTGCTGCGTGCGGCGTTCTCCGACACGCTGGTGCAGGACGGCACGGTCAGCGACCCGATCACCCTGGGGCCGAACCACACCGTGCTCATTCGGGTCACCCAGCACCTGCCGGAGCAGACCCAGCCGCTGGCCAAGGTGCGCGAACAGGTCGCCACCGCGGTGCATGCCGATCGCACCGCCAAGGCCGCCGCGGCGAAGGCCGACGCCTTGCTCGAGCGGCTGCGCAAGGGCGAGACCCTGCAAGCCCTGGCCGGCCCGGAGAAGTTGCAGATCAACCCGATGCCGGGGCTGCCGCGCACCGTGCCGATGCCGAGTCCGGAAGCCAATCGCGCGATCTTCAGCGCGCCGCTGCCGGTCGCGGGCAAGCCGTCGGTGGGCAAGGTCGAGCTCTCGGCCAACGGTGTCCCCGGCGGTGTCAAGCGCTACGCGCTGTTCGTGCTCAACAAGGTCAACCCGGGCGACCTGAGCAAGGTACCGGCCGAGCAGCAGGCAACGCTGAAGCAGCAACTGGGCCAGATCGAAGGCGCCGCCGCGGCGAAGGCCTACATCGACGCGATGCGCAAGCGCTACAAGGTCAGCGTGCAGGAAGCGGATCTGTAAGCGTTGCTTGCACCGATGCGTGATGCGAACAAGCCCGGCCATGCCGGGCTTGTTCGTTTCCGGCGGAGCGGGGTGTGGTCGCCAGAGGTGCTGCGGACACACGGCATGCGCTGCCAGTTGCCGGATATGCGACGCGATGCGACCGAAGCGTGGGCCATGCGCGCTCGGTGCGAAGGCCGATGCCAGACGTTTTCTAGGCGGATCGTTACGCTGTGGAGCGACTTCAGTCGCGACGGGCTGCGCTCGCAGCGCGGCAACGGAACTTCGCCTGCTGCGGGCTGGGCAACTGCTGTGGCAGTGCAGTCGCAGTGGTCGGCCATGCTGCGCCGGCAACCGGCACCGACTGCGATGTTTGGTCGGTAGCTCGATCTTCCCGCCGCAGCGGGAGACTTATTCCTCGTAGCTCAGCACCATGCCCGGGCGCAGCACGCTGCGCGCGGACAGGCCGTTCTTCGCCAGCAGCGTCTGCACGGTGATGCCGTAGCGCTTGGCGATGGTCCAGGCGGTGTCGCCGTCGCGGACCGTATGGGTGCGGCGCGCCGCAGGCGTGCGCTGGCGCATACGTGGCGGTGTGGCCTCGGCGAGGCTGGCGACGGCGCGCGTCGCCAGCGCCTCGGGCTGCTGCGGTTGCGCCGCCGCGGCCATGGCATCGGCGGCGGCCGTGGCGGCGATGCCGCCGCTACCGACCGGCGCCAGCACCGGCAGTGCGCGCTTTTTGTTACCTGCGCTGCCCAGCGCCGGATTCAGCCGTGCGACCTGGTTGTCCTGCAGCGCCTGCTGCCGCGCCCACTCGTCCAGCGCCATGCCGGCGGGCAGGGTGCGCGCCTGCAGGATCGGCACTTCGCGGTCCAGCGAGGCCATCCATTCGTCGTGGGTTTGCGCCTGCTCCAGGACACAGGCCAGCGCGTGCAGCTTCTCGACGTAGTCATAGGTGATCGGCGACAGCCCCGGCAACTTCTCAGGCTGCGCGTTCTGCGCGTTCATGCCGCCCCGGCGCATCGACTGCAGCACGCGGTATTCGCCGGCGTTGTAGGCCATGATTGCCAGGCGCCAGTCGCCGCCGAACATGCCGTGCAAGGTCTTCAGGTAGCGCACCGCTGCGCGGGTGGAGTCCACGGCGGACAGGCGGCCGTCGTAGCCGCCTTCGACCGGAACGTTGTGGTTGCGGGCGGTATCGGCGATGAACTGCCACAGTCCGGCTGGACCACCGCTATTGCGCGCGGCAGGGCGGTAGCCGCTCTCCACGAACGGGATCAGCGCGAATTCGGTCGGCAGGTCGGCTGCACGCAGTTCGTCCACCACGTAGCCGAACAGCGGCAACACGTCTTCGTCCTCGTTGGCCAGTCGCGCCGGCGCGCGCGCGAACTGCTGCTTCCAGCGCGCATCGACGGTGCCGCCCTCGCATTGCGCATCGGCCAGACCGTCGCGGAAGCTGGCGAGGATGGCGTGGCCGTTACGGGTGGTGGCCGGCGGCAGCGCCGCTGCATCCGTCGGCAGCACGTTCAGGCCGGCCACGGTCTGCTCCAGCGCCGCGCCGATCGGCGCCGCCGCGCTCACCGAAGGGGACACCGACGCGATCGCCAGCGTCAGCGCCGCTGTCAGGAACAGCGACCTCATGCGCGAAAATCGTCTTTCCAGCGCCTTAATTCGGCAAATACTTCCACTTCGTCGCGGGCGCCGTGGCCGAGCCGGGCGCCGACCGCCTGCTGGATCGCCGCCGAGGCGGTGCGCAGAAACGGATTGGTCGCCACTTCGCTGGCGAGGCTGACGGGAACAGTGGGGCGGGCAACATGACGCATGGCCTGGACTTCCTGATGGCGCCGCCGCAAGGCAGCGTTGGTGGGATCGACCGTGACGGCGAATGCCGCATTGGCCAGGGTGTATTCGTGTCCGCAACACAGCAGCGTGGCGCCCGGAAGGGCGGCCAGCCGTTGCAGCGAACCCAACATCTGGGAGGGCGTACCTTCGAACATGCGTCCACAGCCCAGGCTGAACAGGGTATCGCCGCTGAACAGATGGCCGTGGCCGACATAGGCTACATGCGAGCGGGTATGCCCTGGCACGGCAAGGGTCCGGAACTCCCATTGCAGCACCTGGACGCCATCGCCGTCGCCGACGCGCTGGCTGGCGTATGGGATTCGCGGCTCGTCCGCCGGGGCATACACCGGCAGATCCGGCCAGCGCTCGCGCAGCGCGGCGACGCCGCCGATGTGGTCGTCATGATGATGGGTCAGCAACACCGCTGCTGGGCGCAATCCTTGCGCCGCGGCTTCGAACACCGGCTCGGCCTGGCCGGGATCGACCAGCAAGACGCGGCCGTCCGCGGCGGCGATCGCCCAGATGTAGTTATCCTGGAATGCGGGCAGGGCGATCAGTCGCATAGAATTGGCACCATGCCTGCCGCCCCGTTCCCCCGTCAAGGCGCCGTCTCATCATGGTTTGATACGGCGGTGGCGCAACAGCTGCTCCAGGCCGAGCAGCCGTTGATCCTGGACGCCTTGCTCGGACGCCCCGCGCAGCCCTGGTTGTGGCTGGCGCCGGTGCCGTTCGCGCCGCTGGCGCGCGAGCTGCCGGGGCGCGGCGTGCGCCTGCACCGCACCGCGCGCGGCTATGCCGGCGATCTGGTGTGCACGCTGCCACTGCCGCTGCCTTCGGAAAGCGTCAACGCGATCGTGCTGCAGCACGTGCTCGGCGCCGACGCCGCGGCGCTGCTGGAGGAATGCGAGCGGGTGTTGCTGCCGGGCGGCCGGATCTGGCTGTTCGCGCTCAATGCGGTGAGCCCGTACCGGCTGCGCTGGCGCCGGCAGGGACTGCTGGCGCGCCCGCCCGGCAGCTGGCGCGGTCTGCTGCAGCGGGTCGGGTTGCCATGCACCGAGCCGTTGCGCTACCTGGGACCGGTCTGGCCGACCCGCGGCGGCGTCGGCTCGGCGACCTCCGGCGCGCCGTTGCGGGCGGTGTGCCTGCTGCAGGCGGAGAAACGTACCGCCGCCGGCATCGGCCCCATTCCGCTGCGCGTACCGGTACGCTGGCGCGGTTCGACTGCTTCCATCTGATTTCCGGACGTATATGAAGACTATTGATATCCATACCGACGGCGCCTGCCTGGGCAATCCCGGCCCCGGCGGCTGGGCCGCGCTGCTGCGCTACAAGGGCCTGGAGCGCGAAGTGGCCGGCGCCGAGGCGCACACCACCAACAACCGCATGGAGCTGATGGCGGCGATCATGGCGCTGGAGACGCTCAGCGAGCCGTGCCAGATCGTGCTGCACACCGATTCGCAGTACGTGCGCCAGGGCATCACCGAATGGATGCCGGGCTGGGTGCGGCGGCAGTGGAAGACCGCCGGCGGCGACCCGGTCAAGAACCGTGACCTGTGGGAGCGGCTGCATGCCGCCGCGCAGCGGCACACCATCGATTGGCGCTGGGTCAAGGGCCATAGCGGCGATCCGGACAACGAGCGGGTCGACGTGCTGGCGCGCAACCAGGCGCTGCGGGTACGCGCCGGCGGCACCGCGGTCGCGTCCTGATCCCTTACACGCCTCATCCTGCAGCGAGCCACATGCGTCAGATCATCCTCGATACCGAAACCACCGGCCTGGAATGGAAGAAGGGCAACCGCGTCGTCGAAATCGGCGCGGTGGAACTGCTCGAGCGCCGACCCAGCGGGCGCAACTTCCACCGCTACCTGCGCCCGGACTGCGACTTCGAACCCGGCGCGCAGGAAGTCACCGGCCTGACCCTGGAGTTCCTCGCCGACAAGCCGGAGTTCCACGAGGTGGTGGACGAGTTCCTGGCGTTCATCGACGGCGCCGAACTGATCATCCACAATGCCTCGTTCGATCTGGGCTTCCTCGACTACGAACTGTCGCGGCTGGGCGCGTCCTACGGGCGCATCCTCGACCGCGCCACGGTCATCGACACGCTGCTGATGGCGCGCGAGCGCTTCCCGGGCCAGCGCAATTCGCTGGACGCGCTGTGCAAGCGGCTGGGCGTGGACAATGCGCATCGGCAACTGCACGGCGCGCTGCTCGATGCGCAGATCCTCAGCGAGGTGTATATCGCGCTGACCTCGGGCCAGGAGGAAATCGGTTTCGCCCTGGCCGACGACCGCGGCAGCCATGCCCACGGACAGCATGTGGCGTTCGACATGGCGACGCTGCTGCCGCGGCCGCGGGTGCTGCCCACGGCATCGGAGCTGGACGCGCACCAGGCGCGGCTGGAGAAGCTGCGCAAGAAGGCCGGGCGTGCAGTGTGGGACGCCGCCGAGCCGGTGCTGGCCGACGCCGTAGCGGGTTGAGTGGCGCGATGTCCAGCAGCCGATCGCTCGCTGGCGCCGCTTCGGGCTTGACCGAGGCTACTACCGGCGCCGCCAGCGCGGCGACGGTGCACCCCTGCGTGAGCTGAGCGCGGCCGCGCGCCGCGCCTGCCGGCTGCGGCCCGGCCGGCGTCGGCGCATCGGCTCAGTGGCAGCGCACCAGGATCGCGGTGATGTTGTCCGAGCCGCCGCCGTCAAGCGCCGCGGCCACCAGCGTGTCCACGCATTCCTGCGCGCTGCAGTCGTCGTGGCTGAGCGTGGCGGCGATGCCGGGGTCGTCCACTTCCTCGGTCAGCCCGTCGCTGCACAGCAGCAGTTGCATGCCCGGACGCAGTTCGCCGGTCATCGTGGCCACGTTGAGGTGCAGCGGATCGGTGACCCCCAGCGCCTGGGTGACCACGTTGCGGTGCGGGTGCGCGCGTGCCTGTTCGGCGGTCAGCGCGTCTTGCGCGATCAGTTCCTGCACATAGCTGTGGTCCTGGCTGAGCTGGGCCAGCTTGCCGTCGCGCCACAGGTAAGCGCGGCTGTCGCCGACCCAGGCCACTTCGAAGCGGTTGCCCTGCACGCGCGCGGCGACCACGGTGGTGCCCATCGGCAAGCTGTCGTTGCGACGGCGCGAGGCGCGGATGATCTCTTCGTCTGCGATGCGGATCGCCTGCGCCAGCTGCGTGCCGCCGCGCACCTCGCGGACGATGGCCTCGCGCGCCAGCGCGCTGGCGACTTCGCCACAGGCATGGCCGCCCATACCGTCGGCGACCAGCCACAGGCCGAGCTCGCTGTCGCCGTAATAGGTGTCCTCGTTGAGTTCGCGGCGCAGGCCGACGTGGGTGAGGTGTCCGAATTCGATCATTGCGTGCCCGCGGCCGGCCTGGCGTCCTGTCATTCAAACGGCATCATCGCGGCCAAGCGGACATCAGGCAATCGTTGGCCGCGCCGCAGAGCAGGCGGGGTTCATGGCGGTACGGGCGCTGCCGGGCGACGCGGCGCTTGTCCACGCGCGGTGGGAACCGTATGATGCACGCCCCCGGTCCGCCGGGGACCACCCGGGAAGGTGGCAGAGCGGTTGAATGTACCTGACTCGAAATCAGGCAGGCGTTTATAGCGCCTCGGGGGTTCGAATCCCCCCCTTCCCGCCAGTTTTTGCATAAGGCCCCGTCAGGGGCCTTTTGTTTTAGACGGCCGCGGCCACGCCGCGCCGACATGGCTTTAAGGCCGGTTCGCTACACTTTCCGTCAACTATCGCCTGGGTGTGCCCATGTCCGAAATCCTCGTCCCCGTGTCCTTCGGCGAACTGCTCGACAAGATCGCCATCCTGCAGATCAAGTCCGAGCGCATCGGCGATGCGTCCAAGCTGGCCAACGTGCGCGCGGAGCTTTCGGCGCTGGAAAGGACCTGGATGGCGCATCCGGCCGCCAGCGGCGACGTGGCCCGCCTGCGGCTTGATCTGAAGGCAGTCAACGAGCGCCTATGGGTGATCGAGGACGAGATCCGGATCAAGGAGAAGGCGCAGGCCTTCGACGAGGAATTCATCAAGCTCGCGCGCAGCGTGTACTACGAAAACGACGAGCGCGCGCGGATCAAGAAGGAGATCAATCTGGCGCTGGGTTCCAGCTACGTCGAAGAGAAGTCCTACCAGGACTATCGCGGCGCGGTGTCCTGAGCGAAGCACCCGGCTGAGCGACGCGTCCGGGAGGCGCTTCCGTGTGCTGGGGCGCATCGTGGCAAGGCGGCGCTCGGGCCCGCGCGCAAGCCGGCTTACATGCCCAGATCGGCGCGGTAGCGCTCGAACGCGGCGATCGCGTCGTCCACGCCGATCAGCGCCATCACCGCGTCGAATTCGATCTTGCTGCCCCATTTCAGTTCTACCGCCGGTTTGCCTAGGAACTTGCGCGCCGCCGCGTCGTACTTGTCCACGCAGTAGCGGATGTCCGAATAAGGGCCGCTGCGGCGTGGGTTGCTGGCCGCGTGCAGGCCCAGCACCTTGCTGCCCACGGCATTGGCGATGTGCATCGGTCCGGAATCGGGGGTCATCACCAGCGCGGCGCGTTGCAGCAGCGCCGGCAGTTGCTTGAGCGTGTCGCGGCCGACCAGGTCCAGCGCCGGCGAGCGCATCGCCGCAACGATGGCGTCGGCCGTGCTGCGCTCCAGGTCGCTGCGCCCGCCGCACAGCACCACCCGCCAACCCTGCGCGGCGGCGTGATCGGCGACCGCGGCGTAGCGGTCGGCGTACCAGTTGCGGCGTACGTGGCTGGAACAGGGCGAGATCAGCAGCGCGGGGCGGCCGTCGTCGGGCCATTGCGCCTGCGCCCAGGCGTGCGCGTCGTCGGGAATCGGCAGGTCCCAGCGCACCTCGGTCTGGCACAGGCCCAGCGGTTGGCAGAAGCTGCCGATCGCGTCCAGCACGTGGAGGCCGGGGCGGTCGGGAATGCGTTCGTTGACGAACAGGCCGTGCAGGTCCTTGGAGCGGCTGCGGTCGTAGCCGATGCGGCGCCGTGCGCGCACGAACGCGGACAGAACGTTGGCGCGCAGCGCCACCTGCATCTGCAGCAGCGCATCGAAGCCTTGTGGCGGCAGTTCGCGGCGCAGCACGCGCATCCCGGCCACGCCGCTACGCTTGTCATAGGCGTGGAACACTACCCCGGGCAGGCCGTCGAGCAGCTTGTGCCCGGGCTGGTCGATGATCCAGTGCAGCGGCGGCGCGGCGGGCCGGGCGCGCTGCAGGGTGCGTACCAGCGGCAGCACATGGGTCACGTCCCCCAGCGCCGACAGGCGCAACAGGCACAGCGAAGGGAGCGTTGCTGCCATGGTGTTGTTAGACTCGCTGAATGGTTGCATTCGACGCCACCGAAGCACTGATGCCGTACCGCGAGGGCCGCGGCTATGGCGCCATTCTGTTCGACCGCCAGCGGCTGCGGCAAGCCGAGCCGGCGCTGTTCTCCGCCGCGCACTGGGCCGAGCGTGCGCGTCCGGTGGACGAGGGCGGCCGCGGCGGCGCCTGGTTCGTCGATGCCCCGTTCGGCGCCAGCGTGCTGCGCCAGTACCGGCGCGGCGGCCTGGTCGCCAAGCTCAGCCGCGATCGCTACCTGTGGTCCGGCGCCGACCGCACCCGCAGCTTCGCCGAGTTCCGGCTGATGCGCACGTTGATCGCGCGCAAGCTGCCGGTGCCGCGGCCGCTGGCCGCCTGCTACCTGCGCCAGGGGCTGCGCTACCGCGCCGCGATCCTGATGGAACGGCTGGAAGGGGTACGCTCGCTGGCCGATCGCGCGCATGTCGCCGGCCGCGGCGCGCCGTGGGAGGAGACCGGGCGGCTGGTCGCGCGCTTCCATCGCGCCGGGCTGGATCACGCCGATCTCAACGCCCACAACATCCTGTTCGACGGCAACGGCCGCGGCTGGATGATCGATTTCGACCGCAGCGTGCTGCGCATTCCGGCCACACGCTGGCGCGAGCGCAACCTCAAGCGCCTGCACCGCTCGCTGCTGAAGCTGCGCGGCGAGCGCAGCGTGGACGAGGTCAACAAGGACTACGCGCGCCTGCGCCGCGCCTACGATCTGGCCTGGAACCGGGGCTACTGATGGCCTGGGTGCTGCGCTTCCAGGGCGTGGGCAACGCGTCGGCGGTGGAGCTGGGGTCGCCGATGGCCACGATCGAGCGCGATGGCGCGCCGTGGCTGAGCATCGATTGCGGCGGCGAGGGTCTGAGCGCCTACCAGGCGCATTACGCGGCGATGCCGCAGGCGCTGTTCGTGACCCATGTGCACCTGGACCATGTGGCCGGCTTCGAACGGCTGTTCGTGGATGCCTATTTCTCGGCGCGGCGCGGCAAGGTGCGGGTGTACGTGCCGGCGCCGCTGGTGCCGCTGCTGCATCGCCGCATCGGCGACTACCCGAACGTGCTGGCCGAGGGCGGTGCCAATTTCTGGGACGCGTTCCAGCTGATCGCGGTCGGCGATGCGTTCTGGCACGATGGGGTGCGGCTGGAGGTGTTCCCGGTGCGCCACCACTGGCCCGACACCGCCTACGGGCTGCGCCTGCAGGGCGCGCTGGTATGGAGCGGCGATACCCGGCCGATTCCGGAAATGCTGAGCCGTTATGCCGGCGACGGCGAGCTGGTCGCGCATGACTGCGGCCTTCACGGCAACCCGTCGCATACTGGGGTGGATGACCTGGAACGGGAATATCCCGCCGAGTTGCTGCAACGCATGATGCTGTACCACTACGCCAGCGCCGAGGAGGCCGAAGCCTTGCGCGCGCGCGGCCACCGCGTCGCGCGGCCTGGCGAATGCGTGGCGCTGGAGACGCCGCGCGCACCGCAGGTGCCGGCGCCATGAGCGCCGTGTTGCGCCAGCCGCTGCCGCTCGCGCCCATCGCGCCGTTGGATCGGCTGGGGCGGCCGCTGCGCGACCTGCGCCTGTCGGTGATCGAAGCCTGCAATTTCCGCTGCGGCTACTGCATGCCGGCCGACAAGGTGCCCGACGACTACGGCTTTGATGCGGCCTCGCGGTTGTCGTTCGAGCAGATCGAGACGCTGGTGCGCGGTTTCGTGCGCAACGGCGTCAGCAAGCTGCGCCTGACCGGCGGCGAGCCATTGCTGCGCCGCGACCTGCCCGAACTGGTGCGACGCCTGGCGCGCATTCCCGGCCTCGACGACCTGGCCATGACCACCAACGGCTCGCTGCTGGCGCGGCACGCGCAGGCGCTGCGCGACGCGGGGTTGCGCCGGGTCACGGTGAGCCTGGACGCGATCGACGCGGCGACCTTCCGGCGCATGTCCGGCGACCGCGGCGAGGTGGCGCAGGTACTGGCCGGCCTCGACGCGGCCGTGGCGGCCGGGCTGGGGCCGGTGAAGATCAATTGCGTGGTCCAGCGCGGCATCAACGACGACCAGGTGCTGCCGCTGCTGGCGCACTTCCGCGGCAGCGGCCACGTGCTGCGCTTCATCGAATACATGGACGTGGGCACCTGCAATGCCTGGCGCCGCGAACGGGTGGTGCCGTCGGCGGAATTGCACGCGCGCATCGCCGCACGCTGGCCGTTGCGCGCGCTGGACCCGCATTACGCCGGCGAAGTCGCCGCACGCCATGCCTTCGTCGATGGTGGCGGCGAGATCGGCTTTGTCAGTTCGGTCAGCGCGCCGTTCTGCGGCGATTGCCATCGCGCGCGGGTGTCGGCCGATGGCCAGCTCTACACCTGCCTGTTCGCCGCCGCCGGCACGGATCTGAAGCCGGCCCTGGCCGGCGGCGAGGACGCGCTGGCCGAGCGCGTGCAGGCGCTGTGGGGCCAACGCGGCGATCGCTACAGCGAACTGCGCGGCGATGCGCGCGCGGCGCGCGGCAAGCACGTCGAGATGTTCCTGATCGGCGGATGAGCGCAATGGACGAGTCGCTGAAGCACCGATTGTTCGCGCTGGAGCTGGAATTGCTGGAGCCGGCCACGCGCGCCTCGGTGGCGCGGTTGTCGGCGCTGCTCGACGAGGCGTTCGTCGAATTCGGTGCGTCCGGGCGATGCATCGACAGGCAGGCGCTGTTGCAGGAACTACCGGCACTGGCCGGCGCGGTCCGCTATCACGCGTTCGATTTGCAGGCGTGGTTGCCGGCGCCGGATCTGGCGCAGCTGCGATATCGCAGCGAGCGCCACGATGGCGACGGCGCTCCGGTACGGCATGCGCTGCGCAGTTCGCTGTGGCGCTGCCGCGACGGCGAATGGCGCATGCTGTTCCACCAGGGCACGCCGATTCCCGGCGCCGCCTGAGCATGGTGTCGTGGGAGCGGCAGCGCAGCCTATGAGCGAAGAAAAGGCCAAATACGCCGTCGCGGCGAGCAAGAGGCTGACCCATCTGGATCCGCAGGGGCTGCCGACGATGGTGGACGTCTCAGCCAAGGCCGTCACCGCACGCGTCGCCGTGGCCGAGTCGCGGGTGCGCTTTCCCGTGGCGGTGGCCGTGCAATTGCGCGCCGACGCGCTGCGCAGCGCCAAGGGCGGCATCGTCGACACGGCGGTGATCGCCGGGACCATGGCGGTCAAGCGCACCCACGAACTGATCCCGTTCTGCCATCCGCTGCCGATCGACGGCTGCCGCTTCGCGATCGACTGGGCCTCGCCGCAGGTGCTGCGCATCGAATGCACAGTGCGCACCGTGCACCGCACTGGGGTGGAGATGGAGGCGCTGACCGGCGCCAGCATCGCTGCGCTGACCGTCTACGACATGTGCAAGGCGCTGACCCATGCGATGACGATCGGCCCGGTACGGCTGCTCGGCAAGCGTGGCGGCAAGCGCGACGTCGGCAGCGCAGCATGAGCGTGCGCGTGACCGTGCTGTATTTCGCCAGCCTGCGCGAGGCGGCGGGCATTGAGCGCGAACAGGTGCAGACCGCCGCGGCCGACCTGCGCGCGCTGTACGCCGAACTCGACGCGCGGCACGGCCTGCGCTGGCCGTCGCAGCGTTTGCGCGTAGCCGTGGACGGCGCCTTCGTGGGCTGGGACGACGCGCTGCGCGAGGGCAGCGAGGTGGTGTTCATTCCGCCGGTCTCGGGAGGCTGACCGATGTCCGACACGCACCGCTTCCATCTCGCCGACCGCGCCCTCGACATCGCCGCGCTGCGCGCGCCGCTGGCGCATGCGCAGGCAGGCGCCTACGCCAGTTTCGAAGGCTGGGTGCGCGACCACAACGACGGCCGCGCGGTCGATGGCCTGCGCTACGAAGCCTATGCGGCACTGGCCAAGGCCGAGGGCCGGCGCATCGCCGACGAAGCCCTGGCCCGCTTCGACATCCTCGACCTGCGCTGCGTGCATCGCGTCGGCGACTTGGCGATCGGCGACCTGGCGGTCTGGGTGGGCGTGATCGCGGCGCACCGCGACGCCGCCTTCGGCGCCTGCCGCTACGTCATCGACGAGGTCAAGGCGCGGGTGCCGATCTGGAAACACGAGCGCTACCGCGAGGGCGACGCCGGCTGGTTGCATCCGGAGGCGTAGGGCTGTGCCAGCCGCGACACGGCGGACGAGCAGGCACGAACTACGCAACAAGCGCATAAGCGGCCTGCTGCGCTTGCGTTTCAGGATTTAGGGTGGCGACCCCGCCGGCTGACCTCGGCGCCCGCGTCGATCGATACCGTTGCTGCCTTCCGGCCCTGGCGGAGTTTTCGACCTAGCGTCGCGAGGGGCCGACGGGGCCACCATAGAGACGGAGCCGCGCCAGCGGCGCGGTCTTTCCCCTTGAACGCTTTCGCCGGCGGCGACGCAATTCTGCGAGGGAAGCGCAATTCGAATCTGGCGGAGAGAGGGGGAGGTACTGATCCCGATCCAACGTCCTGACTCTCCTACAGCACGCAAACCAGAGATGTCTCCTGACTTGCGAGGCGCCATTGTAGCTGGTCTGGCATGTTTGCCGCTAGCCTCCAAGTAGATGGGCCGCGCCGTCCATGATTTGTCTGTAGCGCTGCGCTCAGGCGTCGCAGAGATAGGACGCAGATAGCACTCAAGTTCGGAAATGAAATGAAACGGCTCAGGAACCTGGTCTCGCTGCCCTATCAAATTCAGCTCGACCCGTTTCAGGTGGCTTCGTATCAGGCACCAGCCATTCGCGTAGCATCCGAACGGCGCAGCATTCGATGGTTTACTTAGGCATCGACGTGGCGCCCATCGACCAGTGATTGAGTAGCGAACTGCTTGCGTTGAAACGGCGATCACAGGCGCCACAGAAACATCGCTGGGGATGCGTCAGCTGCGATCGCATGATGAAGAAGTGCAGGGCTGATCCAACATCGCGCGATGCAAGCACTGAGACATGCAGCGTGATCCGGTAGGCAGACTGAGCGCTATGACGCACGTGAAACTAGTAGTGCACCACGCCGTGGCACCGGGCGTTTTCGCTGACTTGGCGGGCCTTTCTGTGCCACACCACCAAGATCCACGCACATCCCGAGAACGCGCGCATCTGCACGTCACGCGCGTGGCAATTGAATGGCAATATCAGAGGATGCACCGTGCCTAAAATCAGAACGACCAAGCAGACCCCACTGGATCCCTCGCAATCCACGCAATCTGCACCGCCCCCCCCGGACCCGGGGGCAAGCGCAAGTGCGTCTACTGACGTTGTGGCGCCCTCCGCGCAACTCCGTGGGCTTGCCATCAGGCCGCCGAGGCCGGTCAGAGCGTCCAGAGCAAATGCCTCATCGGCATCGTCGGCCAACGCCAGGGACCTCAGTGCTGTGCTCTTTGCCCCAACGCCTGCCTCGCAAGGACCAGATCCTTTCGACGTATTGACCAAGGCCTTGTCGAGGCTGGAACTGTTCAACCACTTGGCAACAAACGTAGCGCCGACCGATCCGGCGGACACAAAGGTCCTGGAAGCAAGACTCAGGTCCGGCGCGTCCGCCATCAAATCCGCTCGACAAGGGTTGCAGGCGCTGTCCGAGTTGAAGATCAAAGAGCGGATGCCACTCTCCAAACTCGAATACTACGAGAGTCGGTTGGTTATGAATCTCGGACAAGCCGCAGCGCTGAACAAGGAATCATGCCAAAATATGATCGATGAGAAGATGGAAAAGGAATTGGGCTATGTGCACACGGGAAGGTGCGCTATGGTGGCGTTTCCCCACGAAGCCATCCTTCTGCAACAGCCGGAATCATGGCTTGCGTTACGCGCTCATCTTCTTGATGCCATTGCAGCGTTGGAGGAAGTTTGCCGACGCATCAAGTCGCCGATGACGGATCAAGCGCCGCCCGACTCGCTCAAGGCCCAGCTGCCGATCGTCAAGGCGACGATAGGAGGTTGCCACGAGCTGATGCAGGCCGTCCGCGGAATAGTCGTCGAAATACATTCAAAGAGACTCTTCGAGCAGGCCAGCGATTGCGGCCTACCACAGGTGCTGGACGGACTTAGAGAGCTTGAAGAAGTCGATAGCTATATGGACGCCGAGGTGAGCGAAGCGCTCATAGAACTGATCAATGTCCATCTCGAACGCCTTTCCGCAACCGAGCACTCGCTGACACCGGAGGAGCTGGCCATGTACAAAGGCCTAGTTATCGAATACGCCGAGATTCGTGGCCGAGCAGGCATGCAGCTGTGTGTCGATGCTGCCGCGCTCATCGAGGAAGGGAATCATTCCAGAGATCATCTATGGCCGACCATGCTCGACCTCGCAAAGGCGCTCACCGATCAACGCCAGGCGTTTCTCGATCTGTGTCAGTTCGCTGTCCAAGACAGGCAGCTGATTGGCGCAGCGAAGGCCCCGGCCGAACAAGCATCCGCATCAGTGACGCCACGATTAGGGATAACGACATCAGGCGAATCGGCCAAGTCACGCAAGGTCCGCAAGGAGACGCCCGCTGCCTCCAGCTCGACGGCAGTGCCCGCACGGCTGGCAAACGATGATCGCAGCGCAGCGCAGAAACAGGCCGACGAGGTGCTGAGGGGTACCCCCTTGGAGCCGTCACTTGTGGCCGAACTCGGGGGAGATTTCATCAAGATCGCCAAACGCCTTGGCAAGGACACCACAAACGTAGAGCGACTGATCGGCGATTCCAGGCATGACGCTGCGACGGCCTTCGATTTTGCCAGGACCTCCATGCAGGGCTGGTTCGGATCGAGAGAGCGTCTGCTGCAACTCAAAAGCAAGCTTCCCAGGCAAGACCAACGCCTCGCGCAACTCGACACGCGGTTGCATCTTCTCCAGATGATCGAGCACGATTTCGATCGGCGCGAAGCCGATGCGCTCAAGACCGATCCGCAGCCGCGCGCGCCGCATTTGCAGCGCTTGTTGGCAATGAAGGGACTGGCACGCGTCGCGACTCCGAACCGCCTTCCCTCGGAGGGCGACCGCGGCAACCGTGGCAGGCTGTTCGAAGTGCGTATCGACCACATGCCGCAGTCGAATGGCAGCCTCCCTGCGCCCTGGTTCGTACACCTGCATACCGAAAACCTGGTAACCCCCGCTGCGCTGCGCTCGCTTCCCTATAAGGACTTTACCGCTGTCCACCTCAAGACGGCGAGGGAGGTGAACTTGGGCTCACGTTGGGAAGAAGTGATGCGCGCACTCGGGAACACCGATGCCAAGGTGCACCGGGCAACGATTGGCGTCAAGCTGCTCGGCCAGCTTTGGGCGGCTGGCTCTGGTGGACAGAGGTAACTGGCTCGACCAACCGGCTGGACCGGCCAGCCTTTCGTAAACACCTAAGAGCCATAACATAATTCAGGCAATCGAGGAGGTCCTGCATGAGCGGCAAGCGATATACGGATGAGTACAAGATCGAAGCGATCAAGCAGCCCAACTCTGAGTCTTGCGATAGAGCCGCACATCTTTTTCGTTGTCGATCTGCCAGCGCTCACTGACGGTGCCGTCTGGTGCTTGGGCGACGATGAAGGGATAGATCTTTCTGACTCTCGGCACGGGTCGAGCGCTCAACGAGCGCATCCACATCCTTGGTGCTCATCCGGTCCATCGACAGTCCCCGAACTGCGTTGAAGACCTGAGCATAGCTCGACGCAAGCCTGATGGCTTGGATCTGCGCTTGTCGCAGTTCGGTGGTTCGAAGCGTCCGCTTGATGACCCGTCTCCCAAGCCTGGCTTGGAGGTCAAGGAGCACTCTCTGTCGGAAAGACCATCGGCCAGAGGCGGAGCGAATCAAATGATGGGGAATTCTCATCGGGATGTCGACGTAATCAAAACTGGCTTTTGCAGTTGTTGGGGGAGGTAGGAAATCAGGTTTTCGTGAATTCCCCGAGCTCGGCTATTCGCGCAGACAACAAGATGCTTCAATTAAGGGCAGCGAGCGAAGTCGGTCTCTCACCACCCAAAAGCTACTTCGGATCAAGCATTGATCGGGTAAAGGAAATATTTGGCAATACAAACAAATTAGTTATCAAACCGTTCGAGCCGTTCAGCTGGCGCTATGCCGACGGCCGTACTAGGTGCGCCTTCGCATCAAGAGCCAGTATCAGTCTACTAGACAACTATGAGGCTGGGACGGTCTTGGCAGCGCCGGCCATATTCCAGGAAGAGATCGTCAAGGACTTTGACATTCGCGCATTTGTCTTTGGCGATCAAATTCACGCCTATAAAATTTATCAGACCTCTGGCCGGCTAGACTCTCGAGAAGATCTGACTGATAGCAACGTGACCACAATTAGCAAGATGGACCTTCCTTTAGAAGTTCAAGAAAAGGTAGGTCTTTTGATGTCAAAGATGGGTGTCGAGGTAGCCTGCATGGACCTCGTTCCAGATAGGAATGGCGAATACCACTTCTTGGATCTAAATCCGTCCGGAAACTGGTTGTTCCTGGAATCCAATGTTCCGGATTCAAGTATTCTTTCAAAATTTCCTGATTAGCCCCGACTCTCAGCCATGAAAATTGCTCGCTGCACGTAAAACCGGCTCTGGGCATGGTGTGGATTGCATCATGGCCGTGGCAAGTCGTGGCAGCATCTCGCGCAAGCGGAATCGACGATTAAAACGATAGGCCGCTTCTCCCAGGTAACGCCTTGCGTATTTGCCTTGCGCGATGGCGTGATACACGCCACTGATGGCGCGTTTGAGATTGCCCAGCACCACGTTGAGCCAACGTGCACCGGCCGTTTCGGTCGCGGCACGACCACCGCCAGTGTCCAGCGTGGTGTGCGCGTGGCCGGCGTCTTCTAGCCGGCGCAAGCAGGCCAGCCCATCGGTGTAGACCTCGCATTCGGGCGCCAAGCGACGGGCAATCCAGTCCTGCAGCGAGGTGTTATCGAAGCTGCGCACCGGCTCGATCACCACAAAGCGCGGCGCGGTGAAGGTGGCATCGGTCTGCACCGCAATCAGGAACGCTTGTTTGTTCTCTGATCCGCGTCCGGCCTTGCCACCGTTACGCTCGCCGCCGAGATAGGCATCGTCGATCTGCACGAAACCCGCCAGTTTCCGCATGGATTCGCGCTCGGCCATAACCTGCATGATCTTGTGTTTCATCCGCCAGGCCGTCTTGTAGTTGACGCCCAGATGCCGCATCAACTCCAGCGCGGCCATGTTGGTGTTGGTCGAGGTCAGCAGGTGCAACGCCAGCATCCAGGTGCGCAGCGGCAGTTTGGTGCCTTCGAACATCGTGCCAGCGATCAGGCTGGTCTGATGCCGGCACGCGCTGCATTGGTAGTAGATCGCAGCACCCCGCTTGAAACGCGACCGCGCCCGTCCAGCACAGGATGGGCAGCGAAATCCCTGCGGCCAGCGCCACTTGTAGAGCGCGCGATAGCACTTGGCCTGGGTGCCGTAGGACGCGAAGAACTCAGACATCGACAATCCAGCTTGGAACTGCACGGCATTGATGCTCATCAGGCCACCTCGTTGGCTTCAGGTGACAGCAGCATCCACCCAGCGCGGCGCAGATCCTGCGACAGGCAGCTGAAGGTCAGGGCTAATCAGGCAAAATTTTGCTCATACCTTGCAAGCAAGGCCGGTGTTCCTCTTCTCCAGACGCCTCCAAGCTACGCAGACTATAAGGCTTCCGTTGCCTTTGAGGAGATGCAGGATCGCATAAGTTCGCTTGGAGTAAAGTTCTCTGCTAGGCAACGAAATGATGAGTGGGTGGAACATTCATGAAACTACGATCGGCATCTCTACTTTTTATTGCTATTATTTTAGGAGCCGGGACTGTGACTGCATCGAACTTGGCGAATGAGTCTAGTGAGGTCGCGGGCCATCCAACTGACAAACCTTCATTTGCTGCGATCGCGCAGCAATTGATTGCTCTCGGCGAAGAAGATCAGCGTGATCGCAAGAAGGCCATGACCCCTGGATTCAATGACGCGCGACTTGCCGAGGCAGACCGGCGCCGCGAGGCAGCATGGCTTGAGATGACGTCCGGAAGGCTGCTGGGCCTGAGCGAAGTTGGCGAGGGCGCGGTGTCCGCGCAGTTTCTTATGCTCCAGCACTCTGGCGACCGCGCCCTACAAGCGAATATGGCTCGCCAGATGCAAGAGCTTGTAGAGAAGGGAGACTTCCCGAAGGATGCCTTCGCTACATTCATTGATCGCCAGCTGGTCTACGATGGAAAGCTGCAACGATTTGGCACACAAGCAAATGAATCTTTTGAGCTATATCCAATTGAAGACGAAAGCAGCGTAGACAAGCGGCGTGAATCCATGGGGCTGCCACCTATCGCTCAGTTGCGCGCAAAGCTACAGCAAGTCAAGAACGCCGTGGCGTCCGGCAAAGGTCTTGGCGAATAGCTTGGTGTCATGAGGCACCCCTGGTATCACTGCTCTTCTTGAAGATAGCGCTGCGCCTAAACAGCCTCACGGACCGACGCACCCGTCTACGATCGAGTGCGAAGCACCCATAGGCGCGATGGACGGCGGCCAGCCGTCCATGAACCTAGTCAAGAAACACGAAGCTTGCGGGCGACCCTGAACCGCCCCGGAAGGACCAGAGCCCGGAGGGCGAGCGAACGAGATGATGAGGGATGCGCATCGTGAGATGTGTCCCGATTTGTGTCCCGTCGAGGGTCACCCCAGAAAAGCAAAAACCCCTGCGTTAACAGGGGTTTGCTGAATCTGGCGGAGAGAGGGGGATTCGAACCCCCGAAGCGCGGTTTAGACGCTTACACACTTTCCAGGCGTGCTCCTTCAACCACTCGGACACCTCTCCGGGTCTGCCGGCGCGAGGTAGCCGACGGCAGGGGCGGGATTCTAGCCGTCGCGGGCGCGGTTAACAAGGAGATCGGCCTGCGGAGGCCGGACCTGCTGCCAGCGTCTGTTCCCGCTTGCGGAAGAATGCCGATCGGCGCCCGGACTCCTGGCGCCCGTCCGGCTGCCGCTCCCACTGAACGATCGACGCGGCGTGGCATGGCACAATGGCGGTTCAGATGAAGACGGTTGCCTGATGTCCTATCTCGTTCTCGCCCGCAAGTGGCGCCCCAAGCGTTTTGCTGAGCTGGTGGGGCAGGAGCACGTGGTCCGCGCGCTCACCAATGCGCTGGACAGCGGGCGCGTGCACCACGCGTTCCTGTTCACCGGTACCCGCGGCGTCGGCAAGACCACTATCGCGCGGATCTTCGCCAAGTCGCTGAACTGCGAGCAGGGCACCAGTGCCGACCCGTGCGGGCAGTGCCCGGCGTGCCTGGACATCGATGCCGGCCGCTACATCGACCTGCTGGAGATCGACGCCGCGTCCAATACCGGCGTGGACGATGTGCGCGAGGTGATCGAGAATGCGCAGTACATGCCCTCGCGCGGCAAGTACAAGGTGTACCTGATCGACGAGGTGCACATGCTGTCCAAGGCAGCGTTCAACGCGCTGCTGAAGACGCTGGAAGAGCCGCCGGAGCACGTCAAGTTCCTGCTGGCCACCACCGACCCGCAGAAGCTGCCGGTAACAGTGCTGTCGCGTTGCCTGCAGTTCAACCTCAAGCGTCTGGACGAGGAGCAGATCCAGGGGCAGATGACCAGAATCCTGGCCGCCGAGCAGATCGAGGTCGATGCCTCGGCGATCGTGCAGCTGGCCAAGGCCGCTGACGGCAGCCTGCGCGACGGCCTGTCGCTGCTCGACCAGGCCATCGCCTACGCCGGCGGCGCGCTGCGCGAGGACGTGGTGCGGGCGATGCTGGGCACGGTCGATCGCACCCAGGTCGGGGCGATGCTCGAGGCGCTGGCCGATGGCGACGGGCAGCGCCTGCTACAGGTGGTCGCCGGGCTGGCCGAGTTCTCGCCGGACTGGGGCGGGGTGCTGGAAGCGCTGGCCGAGGCCTTGCACCGGATCCAGGTGCGGCAACTGGTGCCGGGCGCGGCGGTGGCCGGCCTGGACGGGCTGGACCCGGCGCCGTTCGCCGAGCGCCTGCGTCCGGAAATCGTGCAGCTGTGGTACCAGATGGCCTTGAACGGTCGTCGCGATCTGTACCTGGCGCCGAGTCCGCGCGCCGGGTTCGAGATGGCGGTGCTGCGCATGCTGGCGTTCCGCCCGGCGGGCGCGGCGCCGCTGCCGGCTGCATCCGGGTCGGGTACGACGACGGAAGGCCGCAAGGCTTCGGTGGCAGTGGCCGAGGCACCCGCTGCTGCCGCAAACGTCGCGGTGGCGCCCCCGGTCGCCGCGCCCGCCGCGCCGATGATGGCGCCGGCGCCTGCCGTGGCCGCGGCGAAGCCGACACCCGCGCCTGCGCCGGTTGCCGCCGCCGCCGTGCTCGACCCGCCGTGGGAAACTGCGGCACCTGCATCCGCGCCTGCGCCGGCAACGACGCCCGCGGCGACTGCGGCGACTGCGGCGCCGCTCGCATCACGCCCCGCAGCCTCGCCCGAGCCTGAAATGGCGATGGTACCGCCGCTGACCGTCGCTGCGCGCAGGCCGCTCGACTACGCTGCACCGCGCGTGCTGCATGCGGCCGAGGACTGGCTGGAACTGGTCGCCGATTGCGGCCTGGCCGGGCCGTCGCGGCAGCTCGCCGCCAACGCGGCCTTCGTCAGCCACGCCGACGGCGTGCTGCGGCTGTCGCTGTCGCCGGGCTTCGAATACCTGCAGTCCGAGCGCTCGCTCGGCGAACTGTCCGCGGCGCTGGCCGATGCGCTTGGCAGCCGGCCGAAGATCGTGATCGAAAGCGGCATCGCGGTCGATGCTGAGACCCTGCACGAGCGCTCGCACCGACAACGCGGCGAGCGCCAGAGCGCGGCCGAAACCGCGTTCCTGCAAGACCCGGCGGTGCAAGCGCTGATCCAGCAGCAAGGCGCTCGGGTCGTGCCCGATTCCATCCGCCCTTACCAAGAGTAATCAAGCATGCGTGGAAACATCGCCCAATTGATGCAGCAAGCGCAGAAGATGCAGGAAAACCTGCAGCGCGCGCAGGAAGAACTGGCCCAGCTGGAAGTCACCGGCAGCGCCGGTGGCGGCATGGTCAGCGTGACCCTGACCGGCGCCAAGGAATGCCGCAAGGTACGCATCGATCCGAGCATCCTCTCCGACCAGGAGATGGCCGAGGATCTGATCGCCGCCGCCTTCAACGATGCGTCCAACAAGATCGACGCCGAGTCCAAGTCGCGAATGGGCGCGGCCACTGCCGGCATGCCGATCCCGCCGGGCATGAAGCTGCCGTTCTGAAGCCGGGACTCGGGACGGGGGACTCGTAGAAGCGGGCCATTGCGCGCGTCGCCTTTCAGGACATGGCACTGCGATCAGGTCCTACCCCCGCGTCGCTTTTTCGAGCCCCGAGTCCCCAGTCCCGACCAATAATGAGCTCCTCCCTGCTAGAACAACTCATCGACGCATTCCGCGTGCTGCCCGGCGTCGGCCAGAAGTCGGCGCAGCGCATGGCCTATCACGTGCTCGAGCGCGAGCGCGAGGGCGGGCTGCGCTTGGCGAACGTGCTTGCCGAGGCGGTGGTGAAGGTCGGCCATTGCACGCAGTGCCGCGATTTCAGCGAGACCGAGCTGTGCGCGATCTGCGCCAGCGCCAGCCGCGACCGCCAGCAGCTGTGCGCGGTGGAGTCGCCGGCCGACCGCCTGGCGATCGAGCACGCTACCGGCTATCGCGGGCTGTACTTCATCCTGCAGGGCCGGCTGTCGCCGCTGGACGGGGTCGGCCCGCGCGAGCTGGGCCTGGATGGACTCGCTGCGCGGCTGGCGCATGGCGAGATCGCCGAGCTGATCATCGCCACAAATTCCACCGTCGAGGGCGAGGCCACCGCGCATTACCTGGCGCAGCTGGCGCGCCGCCACGGGGTGCGCCCGAGCCGGCTGGCGCAGGGCCTGCCGCTGGGCGGGGAGCTGGAGTACGTGGACCGCGGCACGCTGTCGCACGCCTTCGGTAGCCGCAACGAGGTCCCGCGCGGCGGCGCAGGCGAGTAGCGGCACACTTGGCAATGGCGGCGTGCCGCCGAATTGGGCTATAACGACTGCCCATTTCCGCTGTGCGAGCCGGCCCATGGACACCATCTTCGGCAAGATCATCCGCCGCGAAATTCCCGCGAGCATCGTGTATGAGAACGACGATGTGCTCGGCTTCAAGGACATCGCGCCGCAGGCGCCGGTGCACGTGCTGTTAATTCCCAAGCAGGTGGAGATCCCCACCCTCGACGACCTGACGCCGGACCAGGCCACCCTGGTCGGCAAGCTGGTGCTGGCCGCGGCCGCCTACGCGCGCGAGCAGGGCCTGGCCGAGGACGGCTACCGGGTGGTGATGAATTGCCGCGAGCATGCCGGGCAGACCGTGTTCCATCTGCACCTGCACCTGTTGGCCGGGGCGCCGCTGGGCCGTTTCGGCACGCCCTGAGCGGCCGCAGCGGGGCGAGGTGCCGGGTAAACGGAAAACGCCGCTTTTCAGCGGCGTTTTCTTCTCCATCATGGCACAACGTGTGCCAGCAGGCTTACCACCAGCCGCGGCCCCAGCCCCAGCGCGGACCCCACGGATCCCACGGGCCATACGGACCGTAGGGGTAGGCGGGGACCACGTCGACCTGGCGCACCACCGGCCACAGGTAGACCACGTCGGCATCGATCTTGGGCAGACGGTAGTCGTACTCGCCGATGCGGGTGCTTTCGTAGCCGGACACGTGACCGATGAAGGTCACCTCGCGGCCCGGTTCGAACACCGCCGGATCGTAGAAGCCGGCGCGGCAGGCGACGAAGCGGCCGTCGCTGGCGTCGGCCGCATCGCTGTCCGGACGGCCGCTGGCGCTCAACGGCCGCGACAGGATCTGGAAGCAGGTTTCGCCCTGGCTGGGCTTGGTCTGGATGATCTTGCCGCCCCAGCGCACCGAGGCGCCGACCTGCTGGCCGGCAACCGAGTCGCGCGGGGTGACGGTGGCGAACTGACCTTGCAGCGGCTTGGGCGCGGTCGCGCAGGCGCCCAGGGCAAGCACCGCCATGACGGGGAACAGCAATCGGATCTTCATCGAGATGCTCCGGTATGCGGACGGTGCCTGCGCAGGTCGCGCAACAATGAAGCCCTGTCCGAATCCGCGCCAGCGTAGCGCGAATCGGCGAAACGCTGGCTGAGCGAAAGCAACGCGTTTGCCTCCCTCACCTGGTGGACACGCCGCGCCCACGCCAGCGCCGGTTCGTGCGCTTCGCGGCCCAGGCCGAGCCGGGCGTAGCGCCGGCCCAGCCGGCGCCAGGCGCGCAGCAGCGGGTCGCGCTCGCGTTCGCCGCGGGCCAGCAGCCAGGCCATCCAACCCAGCAGCAGCGCGGTGCAGCCGGCGAACAAGGCGACCAGCTGCGCCGGCTCGAGCCTGGCGATGCCCAGCTCGCTCAGCAGCCGCTGCTGGCGGTTGGCGTCGAACGACAGCACCAGGTCGTTCCAGCCGCGGCGCAGCCAGTCGCCGACGTCGCGCAGCTGCCAGTCGGCGCCGCCGCCCTGGGCGCCGGCATTGTTGCCGAGGCGGTCTTCGAGGGTGTCGTAGATGCGTTCCGGGGCGACCGCGGCGGTCGGGTCCACACGCACCCAGCCGCGCTGTGGCAGCCAGACCTCGGCCCAGGCATGAGCGTCCATGCGCCGCACCACCCAGTAGCCGCCGAACGGATTGCGGGTGCCGCCGGCATAGCCGGTGACCACGCGCGCGGGGATGCCGGCGCCGCGCATCAGCACCACGAATGCGGAACTGAAGTGCTGGCAGAACCCGGCCTTGTACTGGAACAGGAATTCGTCGACGCCGTTGCGGCCGGGCAGCGGCGTCTCCAGGGTGTAGGCGAAGTCGCGGCGGATCCACTGCAGCGCGCGCGCCACGATCGCGGCGTCGTCGGCGCCGGCCTGTTGCCGCCATTGCCGGGCCAGGGCCAGGGTGCGCGGGTTGTAGCCGGGCGGCAGCGCCAGCGCGCGCTGGCGTTGCGCCGGCGCCAGTGCGATCTCGAAGCGCAGCGGCGGCGCCGAGCGCAGGCGCCAGCGGGTCAGTGCGCCGAGCGGGCGCTCGCTGTGCAGCACGTAATCGGAGGAGAGGCGGGTGCCTTCCGGCACTTGCAGCGGCAGGTCCAGCGCGACAAGCTGGCGGCGGTCGGTCGGCTCCACTTCGATCTGGTAATCCCACGCGGCCGCACCGGTCTGTACCGCCGGCGCCGGCAGGTATGCGTTGCCGCGTTGCGCACGCCAGGTGCTGCCATCGAAATCCCACAGCACCGGCCCGCGCCAGTAGCGCTGCGCCGGCGCCGGCACGCGGCCGAAGAACTGCACGCGCAGCGCCGGGGTGTCGTCGGCCATCAGGTCCAGCCACTGGCCCGGGCTCATCGTGTCCGACAAACCAGGCCGCGCCAGCGCGCGCTCGGGCACGCCCCACAGCGGCGAGCCCAGGCGCGGGAACAGCCAGAACGCGGCCAGCGCCAGCGGCAGGCCCAGCGCCAGCAGCCGGCCGACGCCGCGCAGCTGGCCGCGCAGCGGCGGCGCGGCGCTGTGCCCTTCCTGGTCGGCCAGGCGCTGCATGCACAGCAGCGCGGCGATCACCGCGGCCAGCCCCAGCAGCATCGCGATCGGCCCCTGGTCGAGCAGGAACGCGGCGAACGGCGCGAACAGGGCGAAGCCGAGCAGGCTGCGCGCGTCGCGCAGCGTCTTCAGTTCCGACGGCTTGATCGCCAGCATCGCCGCGAGCATGGCGCAGCCGGTGTCGCGGCCGAAGCGCATGCCGACCTGCCAGTAGATCGCCGCCAGCATCGCCGCCACCAGCAGCAGGCGCAGCGCGGCCGGCAGCGGCCGCCATGCCGAGCTGGCGCCGATCAGCAGCGCGGTCGCCGCGAACAGCAGCGCCAGCGCGGTGGGCAACTGCAGCAGCAGCGGTAGCAGCGCCAGCAGGCCGGTACCCAGCGCCCAGTGGCGGCGGCTGTCGCGCAGCGCGGGCGAGCGCGACTCAGCCATGCGGCAGCAGCGCCAGCGCGCGCAGGCACAGGTGCCGGTGCTGCGGGCCGCGGCCCGGCCCCAGCGGCGGCTGTCCGGGCAGCAGCAGGCGGTAGCGGCGGCCGTCGCGCTCGGCCTCGTCGATCCAGCGCGCCAGCCGCGCGATGCGGCGTTCGTGGGGCAGCGCCGGCAGGGTGCGCCAGTCCAGCACCACGTCCACGCCGATCGGGCGTTCGTATTCGCGCACCAGCAGCGTGTCGCGGCGCGCCGAGTGCTTCCAGGAGATCGCGCGCGGCGCGTCGCCGGCGCGGTACGGGCGCAACTGCTGCAGTTCTTCGCCGAGCGCGTGCAGGCGGGTCTGGGTCGGGGTGCCGTCGCCGTGCGGCAGCGGCGGCCCGTCGTGTTCGGGGTTCGGATAGACCAGCAGCGGTGCGTCCGGCCAGAACCAGGCCCAGGCGCGCAGCAGGCCCAGCGGCTGGGTGGTGGAAATGCGGATGCGCTGCAGGTCGAGCCAGCCACGGCGTTCGGTGGGCAGTTCCAGATCGGCTTCGTTGGCGCCGTCGCCGTGCAGGTCGATGTAGGTGTGCCGGTCGGCATGCGCCACGCGCAGGCCGCGGCGCTGGCGGGCGTCGTCGGCGGCCAGCGCCAGGCGCAGCCGCAGCGGCGTGCCGGCCGCGACCGGCTCGGCCGACAGCGCGTCCAGGCGCAGTCCCGACAGCTGCAGGTGCGCCGCGATCGCGCTGGCGATGGCGGCCGCGCCGAGCAGCAGCGCCAGCAGCAAGGCGGGGTTGTTGTTGTAGTTCAGCGCGCCGAGCAGCATTGCGCCGAGCAGCAGCGCCAGGAAACCGCCGAACGGGGTGGGCAGGATGTAGATCCGACGCCGGTCCAGCCGCACCGGCAGCGGCTCGGGATCGCGCGGCCGCGCCAGCCGTGCCAGCGCCTGCCGCCACTCGCGCAGCCGTGCCCGCATCGGCCTCAGTCCACCGCCACGCTGTGCAGGATCGCCTTGGCCAGCGCTGGCCCGGAGGCCGATTCCTGTTCGGCCACCAGGCGGTGCTCGGCCACCGCCACGAACAGCGCCTGCACGTCTTCGGGCAACGCATGCGCGCGGCCGAGCAGCAGCGCGTGCGCCTTGGCCGCGCGCAGCAGCGCGATGCCGGCGCGCGGCGACAGGCCCACGCGCACGCCTGGATGCTGGCGGCTGCGCGCGAGCAGCGCCTGCACGTAGCCGATCAGCGCGTCGCTGGCGTGGATCTGCTCCACGCTGTGCCGCAGCGTGGCCATGTCGGTGTCGCTGAGTTGCGGTCGCGCCTGTGCGATCAGGTCGCGGCGGTCGCGGCCGCTGAGCAGCGCGCGTTCGGATTCGGGGCTGGGATAGCCCAGTGCCAGGCGCAGCAGGAAGCGGTCCAGCTGCGAGTCGGGCAGCGGGAAGGTGCCCGATAGGTCCACCGGATTCTGTGTGGCGATGACGAAGAACGGCGCCGGCAGCGGATGCGTCGTGCCGTCCAGGGTGACCTGCTGTTCGGCCATCGCTTCCAGCAGCGCGCTCTGCGTGCGCGGCGGCGCGCGGTTGATCTCGTCGGCGAGCAGCACGTGGGCGAACACCGGGCCGGGATGGAACTGGAACTGGCGCGATTGCGGGTCGTACACGGATACGCCGAGCACGTCGGCCGGCAGCAGATCCGAGGTGAACTGCACGCGCTGGAAGCTCAGGCCCAGGCTCGCCGCCAGCGCATGCGCCAGCGTGGTCTTGCCCAGTCCGGGCAGATCCTCGATCAGCAGATGTCCGCCGGACAGCAGCGCGACAAACGCCATGCGCACCTGTTGCGGCTTGCCCAGGACCAGCGCATTGACCTGCTGCTGGGCCTGCACGAGCGCCTCGCGCAGCGTATCGGTTAGCATTTCCGGCAAGCGGGGCGGAGTAGGCATCGCATTCTCGCAACGGGTTTAGGGGAGTCTAAGGGCAATGCAAGGCGAACAACGTGCACGCAACACCTTCATGGTGCTGTGGACGCTTGTCACCGCAGCCAAGCTGCTGGTGGCCGCGCGTCTGCCGTTGTTCGTGGACGAAGCGTTCTACTGGCAGGAAGGCCAGCACCTGGCCGCCGCCTATTCGGATCTGCCCGGATTGACCGCCTGGCTGGCGCGGCTGGGCGTGGCGCTCGGCGGCGATCACCTGCTGGCGCTGCGCGCGCCGTTCTTGTTGCTGTCGGCGCTGATGCCGTGGCTGATCGCGCGCATCGGCACGCGCTGGTTCGGCGCGGTGGCCGGCTGGCGTGCGGGCAGTCTGACCTTGCTGATGCCGCTGTCGGGCACGCTCGGCATCCTCGCCTTGCCGGACGTGCCGATGGCGCTGGCGACGATCCTGTGCATGGACGCCAGTGCGCGGCTGCTGCGCCAGATCGATGCGATGAGCGCGGTGGAACTGGCGCTGGGCCTGACCCTGGGCGCGCTGAGCCATTACCGCTTCGCCGGGGTGATCGGGGTCGGCGCGATCGCGCTGCTGCTGATCCCGCAGGGCCGGCGCATGCTGCGCGATCCGCAGGTGTGGGTGGCGCTGGCGATGGGCATCGTCGCCTGGCTGCCGTTGCTGGCCTGGAATGCCGACAACGGTGAGGCCGGGGTCAGGTTCCAGTTGATCGATCGGCACCCCTGGAGCTTCCAGCCCGGCGGCATCGCCTTCGTGCTGATCCAGGGCCTGCTGGTCACGCCGCTGCTGGCAGTGGCGATGTGGAAGGTGGCGCTGGTGGCCACGCGCGGCGGCGGCAGCGGCGGGGCGCGCGTGCAGTGGCGCTATTTCGGCCTGCTCGGCGGCGTGTCCACGCTGGGCATCTTTCTGCTCGGCTTCTTCACCGATGCAGAGCGCATCAGTTTCCATTGGCCGCTGCCGGGTTACCTGGCCTTGCTGATCGCTGCGCCGGTGATCCTGCACGGCTGGCCGAAACCGCTACGCCGCGCGACCTGGCTGCTGACCGGGATCGGCATGGTCGGCGCGTTCGGCTATTACCTTGCGGTGTCGGTGCCGTCGGTGCGCGAGCGTGCCGCCGGCGACAAGTACTACCCGCGCAACTTCGCCGGCTGGAAGCCGCTGGCCTCGGCGGTGCGCCGCGAACTGGCGGCGATGCCGGCGGGGACGCAGGTGCTGGCCGACAACTTCAAGGTCGGCGCCGAGCTCGGTTTCGAACTGGGCGATGCCGATATCCGGGTGCTGCCGCACGCGTTGAACGACAAGCACGGGCGCAGCGCGCAGCTGCGCCAGTGGGGCCTGCTCAGCGACGGCCGGCGCGATGGGCCGCGGCTGCTGGTGCTCTCGCCCAGCGACATGAAATACCGGCTGCTGCTGCAGCGCTATCACGCGGTGTGCGAGCTGGTCGGCCCGTTGCCGCCGCCGAAGGTGGTGTCCAGCGATCACGGCAACCAGCGCTTCCTGTTGTTCGCGCTGCCGGCGCAACGCTTGCCCGGGCCGTGCACGACGCCGGCGATGGCCTGGTTCAACGCGCCGGGCGCGGGCGCCAAGGTGGCACCGCATTTCGAGGTGTCCGGCTGGGCGTTCAAGGACGGCGTGGGCATCGCCCGGGTCGAGGTGCTGCTCGACGGCAAGGTCGTCGCGCAGGCGCGCTACGGCGAGAACTACGACATCACCGCGTTCTGGAAGATCTCCACCGATCCGGGCCATCCCAACGTCGGCTTCCGCGCCGAACTCGATGCAAGCGGATTGGCGCCGGGCACGCATTGGCTCGGCCTGCGCCTGCATGGCCGCGACGGCAGCGTCGAGGAGTGGTGGGAGCAGCCGATCGAACTGCGCCGCTGAGATGGATCGCGCGCCGTTCGGCACCGGCTTGGCGCCGTGCTTGCGGATCGCGATCCTGTACTCGGCGCTTGGAAAGCGCCATCGACATCGCAGCCGGCGACCGCCAGGCGCTGGTCTCGGCCGACCGGCAGCTGGCCCGCTACGGCCTGGCCTTGCAGCCGGAAAGCTGCGCGGTCAACGAAGTCCTGGATCGGGCAGGTGCGCTTCCCGTACCAGTGATGCCGGGTGAGCCGGCGCTGATCGCAGCGCGAGCTAGGGCAGCACGTAGCCGGCTTCGCGCAGCAGCCCGGCCAGGCCGATCAGCGGCAGCCCGACCAGCGCGGTGGGATCCTGGCTGTGGATCGCGCTGAACAGGCTGATGCCCAGGCCTTCGCACTTGAAGCTGCCGGCGCAGTCCAGCGGTTGCTCGGCAGCGACGTAGCGCGCGATCTCCTGGGCCTGCAGCGTGCGGAAATGCACTTCGGTCAGGTCGCACAGCTGCAGCGCCCGCTCGCCGCGCAGCAGGCACACCGCGGTATGGAAGCGCACGCTGCGCCCGGACATCGCCACCAGCTGCGCCTGTGCGGCGGCGACATGGCCCGGCTTGCCCAGCGGCTGGCCGTCGAGTTCGGCGACCTGGTCCGAGCCGATCACCCAGGCATCGGTGGCGCCAGCGGCCACCGCCGCGGCCTTGGCCCGCGCCAGGCGCTGGGCCAGCGCCCGTGGCGCTTCGCCCGGCAGCGGCGTCTCCTCGACCTGCGGGCGCACGCTGTCGAAGGGCAGGCGCAGGCGCTGCAGCAGTTCGCGGCGGTAGATGGAGGTGGAGGCCAGGATCAGGCGTGGCATCGGCGAGGTCGGACAGGGCGGCGCGTGCGCCGGGGCCGGCAGTCTGCGGCGCTGCGCGCGGCCGGGCAAGCAGGATGACGGAACGGTTTGACAGCGCCCCCGGCAGTCCTTAACATTCTGCGGCTTATGTCCGCGAACGTGCCCGAACTGTTGGATGCCTGGCGGATGGTCGCAGCGCGCAGGGTCTTCGAAGACCGCCTGCCGCTCTCGGCGATGACCCGTCTGCGAGGCAGTCTGGCCGATACCGAAGGCGAATGCCGCTACACGCTGGAATTCGGCCGCGATGCTGTACTGCAAGTGTCCTACGTCGAACTGACGCTCGAAACCGCGCTGCCGCTGATCTGTCAGCGCAGCCTGCAGCGCTTCCTGCTGCCGGTGTCGAGCGTGCAGCGGCTGGGGCTGATCCGCAGCGAGGCCGAGGAGGCCGCGTTGCCGCCGGAGTACGAGGCCTTGCTGGTGCCGGACGACGGCATGCTGCGGCCCGCCGATCTGGTCGAGGACGAGTTGGTGCTGGCGGTTCCACTGGTGCCGGTGGCGCCCGGAAGCGAGGCGGTCGAACAGGACTGGCCGGCGACCGAGGAAGAAATGAGCAAGGCCAACCCGTTCGCGGCGTTGGCGGCGCTGAAGAAACAGTAGCGGTCGGCCCTGCGGCCGGCCCGCTGCCTTGAAGGTTGTTGCCGGACGCGCGCGTCCTGCGCGACGTAATGACGACAGATGTAAACGAACCGAGTTTGGAGCAATCCCATGGCTGTGCAGAAATCCCGTGTCACCCCGTCCCGCCGCGGCCAGCGCCGTTCGCACGACGCCCTCAGCGCCAAGCAGCTGTCGACCGACCCGACCAGCGGCGAGATCCACCTGCGCCACCACATCACCGCCGACGGTTACTACCGCGGCAAGAAGGTGATCGCCACCAAGACCTCGCAGGTCGAAGAAGATTGATCCGTGCCCGTCCCCCGCGCCGCGGCGGACGGAGTCACCCATCTTCACAGGCCGCGCCACAGCGGGCGGCCTGCGTAACAGGCAACAGGAACCAGCATGAGCAAGCGGATCTATTCCAGGATCGCGGGCACCGGCAGCTATTTGCCTGAAAAAGTGTTGACCAACGACGATCTGTCGCACATGGTCGATACCAGCGACGAATGGATCCGTAGCCGTACCGGCATCCGCGAGCGGCACATCGCCGCGCCTGGCCAGACCGCCGGCGATCTGGGCTACGAAGCCGCGCTGAAGGCGATCGAGGCCGCCGGCATCGAAGTCGCCGCGCTGGACATGATCGTCGTCGGCACCACCACCCCAGACCTGATTTTCCCATCCACCGCCTGCCTGATCCAGGCGCGGCTGGGGGCGGTCGGTTGCGCCGCGCTGGACGTCAACGCCGCCTGCTCGGGCTTCCTCTACGCGCTCAGCGTGGCCGACAAGTTCATCCGCTGCGGCGACGCCAGGACCGTGCTGGTGATCGGCACCGAGACCCTCAGCCGCATCGTCGACTGGACCGAGCGCACCACTTGCGTGCTGTTCGGCGACGGTGCCGGCGCGGTGGTCCTGCGCGCCGATGCCGACGTCGGCATCCTCAGCACCCATTTGCATGCCGACGGCAGCAAGAAGGAATTGCTGTGGAATCCGGTCGGCATCGCCACCGGGCTCGGCGACGGCACCGGCGACGCTTCTGCCGGCGGCATCCAGATGAAGGGCAGCGAGGTGTTCAAGTACGCGGTCAAGGCGCTGGACGCGGTGGTCGACGAGACCCTCCACGCCAACGGCCTGAACAAGGGCGACCTGGACTGGCTGATCCCGCATCAGGCCAACCTGCGCATCATCGAAGCCACCGCCAAGCGCCTGGAGCTGTCGATGGAGCAGGTGGTGGTGACGGTGGATATGCACGGCAACACCTCGTCCGCCTCGGTGCCCATGGCGCTGGACGTGGCGGTGCGTTCCGGCCGCGTGCAGCGCGGCCAGCTACTGTTGCTGGAAGCCTTCGGCGGCGGCTTCACCTGGGGCTCGGCGCTGCTGCGCTACTGAGTCCGGGCATCCGCGCGGCATGGCGCCAGGCGTGCCATTGCCCACGGCAGGGCGGGCGCAGCGCGCGCCGCTCCGAATCACAGAATCTCGTTGCGACCGCTGCCCGCATGCGCCGACCTGGCGCATGGCGGCGGCGTTGCGGCGTGCGCGTCCAGCTGCGCGAGGGCATGCGCCGCAGGTCGCCGCGCGGGTGCGCGCAGCGCTGCCGTGGCCTGCGGCGGCGGCCCGCATCGGCTGTGGCGTTTGCCGTGGCCGCGGTCGCCCGGTGCCGCACAATACGCCCGGGTACAGACGCGCGGCCGGTTTCGCCCGTATCATCGCCGCTCGATTTTTGCAGGCGTATCCGCGTGACCGATTCCACACTCGCCTTCGTGTTCCCCGGCCAGGGCTCGCAATCGCTGGGCATGCTGTCCGAACTGTCCGAACTGCACCCGCAGCTGCGCGACAGCTTCGTCGAGGCCTCCGACGGCGCCGGCGTCGATCTGTGGGCGCTGACCCAGGGCGGCCCCGAGGAAATGCTCAACCGCACCGAATACACCCAGCCGGCGCTGCTGGCGGCGAGCGTGGCGCTGTGGCGGTTGTGGCTGGCCCAGGGCGGCGCGCGTCCGGCGCTGCTGGCCGGGCACAGCCTGGGCGAATACAGTGCGCTGGTCGCGGCCGGCGCGCTGTCGCTGCGCGACGGCGCCCACCTGGTGCGCCTGCGCGGCCAGCTGATGCAGGACGCGGCCCCGGCCGGGGTCGGCGCGATGGCCGCGGTGATCGGCGCCGAGGACGCGCTGGTCGAGGAGGTCTGCGCGCAGGCTGCCGGCAGCCAGGTGCTGGTCGCGGCCAACTACAACGCGCCTGGCCAGGTGGTGATCGGCGGCGACGCGGCGGCGGTCGAGCGCGCGCTGGCGCTGTTGGCCGAGCGCGGCGTGCGCAAGACGGTGAAGCTGGCGGTCAGCGTGCCCTCGCATACGCCGCTGATGCGCGAGGCGGCCAACCGCCTGGCCGAGGCGATGCGCGGCATGGCCTGGCACGCGCCGCAGCTGCCAGTGGTGCAGAACGTGGATGCGCAGGTGCACGACGGCGTCGATGCGATCCGCCAGGCGCTGGTCGAGCAGTTGTACCTGCCGGTGCGTTGGACCGGCTGCGTGCAGGCGCTGGCCGCGCGCGGCGCCACCCGCGTGGCCGAATGCGGCCCGGGCAAGGTGCTGACCGGGCTGATCAAGCGCATCGACAAGTCGCTGGACGGTCGCGCGCTCGCGACCCCGGCCGACTTCGCCAGCGCGCTCGAGACCTGGGCGGCCTGATCCCGCCGCAACCTCCTTTCCCCCCGGCGCTTCGTGCGCCGTCCTTCCCCAAGGAACAGCAGATGAGCAAGCCATTGCAGGGCGACGTCGCCCTCGTCACCGGCGCCAGTCGCGGCATCGGCGCGGCCATTGCCGACACACTGGCCGCGCAGGGCGCCACCGTCATCGGCACCGCGACCTCCGCCTCCGGCGCGCAGGCGATCGGCGAGCGGCTGGCCGCCCACGGCGGCCACGGCCGCGCGCTGGACGTTACCGACCCGGCCGCGGTCGAGGCACTGATCGAGGCGATCGGCAAGGAATTCGGCGCGGTCTCGATCCTGGTCAACAACGCCGGCATCACCCGCGACAACCTGCTGATGCGGATGAAGGAAGAGGACTGGCAGGCGATCATCGACACCAACCTGACCAGCGTGTTCCGCACCTCCAAGGCGGTGTTGCGCGGCATGATGAAGGCGCGCAAGGGCCGTATCGTCAACATTGCCTCGGTGGTCGGCGTGACCGGCAATCCGGGCCAGGCCAACTACGCCGCGGCCAAGGCCGGGATCATCGCCTTCTCCAAGTCGATGGCCAAGGAAATCGGTTCGCGCGGCATCACCGTCAACGTGGTCGCGCCGGGCTTCATCGACACCGACATGACCAAGGCGCTGCCCGAGGCGCAGCGCAACGCGCTTCTGGAGCAGATCGCGCTGGGCCAGCTCGGGCAGCCGGCCGACATCGCCAACGCGGTGGCGTTTCTGGTCGGCCCCGGCGCCGGCTACATCACCGGAGAGACCCTGCATGTGAACGGCGGGATGTACATGCCGTAAGCCTGCGGCGCAAGGACGGCGCCTAAGTGGCTGATCGGCAGGTGTTTGTACAGCGATGCAAGCGCCGGGCGGTTTCCACTACACTATCCAACGCGGCCATCGCAGCCCGATGGCGTATTCGAACCACCACTACTCCATCTGGAGCGATATCCCAATGAGCACCATCGAAGAACGCGTCAAGAAAATCGTCGTCGAACAACTCGGCGTCAAGGAAGAAGAAGTCACCAACAGCGCATCGTTCGTCGATGACCTCGGTGCCGACTCGCTGGACACCGTCGAGCTGGTGATGGCGCTGGAAGAAGAGTTCGAGTGCGAGATTCCGGACGAAGAAGCCGAGAAGATCACCTCGGTGCAGCAGGCCATCGACTACGTCAAGTCGCACGTCAAGAGCTGATACTTCGTTCGATCGCGATCGGCGCCTGCGTGGCCTCGATTCGCGTGACAATCCCATGGGGCCGCGCTTGCGGCCCTGTGTTTTTAAGGCGTCAACGCCGCGCGTACTGCGGCGAGGAGATTTCGCAATGAGTCGTCGCGTCGTCGTAACCGGCATGGGCTTGGTATCGCCGTTGGGCAATGACCTGGCCAGCAGTTGGGATGGAATCGTCAACGGGCGTTCCGGCATCGGCCCGACCACGCAGATCGATGCGTCGCAGTTCACCACCAGGATCGCCGGCGAGATCAAGGATTTCGATCCGACCAAGTTCATGTCCGCCAAGGACGTCAAGAAGATGGATTCGTTCATCCACTACGGCGTCGGCGCCTCGTTCATGGCGCTGGACGATTCGGGCCTGGTGATCGACGACAGCAACGCCGAACGCATCGGCGCGATCCTCGGTTCCGGCATCGGCGGCCTGTTCGGCATCGAGGAGCAGACCATCAAATTCCACGAGGGCGGCGCGCGCAAGATCTCGCCGTTCTACGTTCCCAGCACCATCATCAACATGCTGCCGGGGCAGGTGAGCCTGATCAAGGGCCTGAAGGGTCCGACCTTCTCGGCGGTGTCGGCCTGCGCCACCTCCAACCATTCGATCGGCACCGCGCTGCGCATGATCCAGCACGGCGATGCCGACGTGATGCTGGCTGGGGGCGCCGAGCGCGGTTCCGCGCCGACCTCGGTCGGCGGTTTCTGTGCGATGAAGGCCATGTCCACCCGCAACGACGATCCCGCCGCCGCCTCGCGGCCATGGGACAAGGGCCGCGACGGCTTCGTGCTCGGCGACGGCGCCGGCGTGCTGGTGCTGGAAGAATACGAACACGCCAAGGCGCGTGGCGCGCGCATTTACGCCGAGCTGGTCGGCTTCGGCGCCAGTTCCGACGCGTTCCACATGACCGCCCCGAGTGAGGACGGCGAAGGCGCCGCGCGCAGCATGCTGGCCGCGATCAAGGACGCCAAGCTCAACCCCGAGCAGATCGATTACCTCAACGCGCACGGCACCTCCACCCCGCTGGGCGACCTGGCCGAAACCTTGGCGATGAAGCGCGCGCTCGGCGACCACGCCTACACGACCATGGTCAGCTCGACCAAGTCGATGACCGGGCACCTGCTCGGCGCGGCCGGCGGCGCCGAAGCGATCTTCTCGGTGATGGCGCTGCACACCGGCATCATTCCGCCGACGATCAACCTGGAAGAACCCAGCGAAGGCTGCGATCTGGACTACGTGCCGAACGTGGCGCGCGAGAAGAAGATCGACGTAGCGATGTCCAATGGGTTCGGCTTCGGTGGGACCAATGGGACGTTGGTGTTCAGGCGGCTTTGAGGTTGGCTGAGTCGGGACCGGGGACTCGGGACTCGGGACTCGGGACTCATGGAGCCTAGCCGCTTGTTTGCATTGCGATCCGTTGATTCTCGGCTTGTTTTTTCTGATGCGGGAAAGGTGCTTGCACGGCGGGGATGACGCTTCCGGCGTTTCGCCGCCGTTCGCATGGCGGCATCGCATCACCTCCCATCCTTGTGCCGGATTCCCGATGCTGCGTACTGTTCCCCTGCCGGCCGATATAGATCTGCTGGCGCTGCACCGCCTGGCGCCGCAGCGTTATCCGTTGCTGCTGGAATCGGCGGCGTCGGGCACCGCACAGGGCCGCTGGGACCTGCTGCTGATCGCCAGCGGCGAGGGCCTGCGGCTGGACCGTGATGGCGTCGCCCGCGATCTGCGCGGTGCCGTCGCCGAAGGCGATTTCCTGGCCGCGCTGGACGCGCACTGGCAGGCCGAACGCTGCGCGCGCGACGAGCCGCGCTGGCCGTTTCGCGGCGGCTGGGCGCTGCTGCTGGATTACGAGCTGGCGGCGCAGGTCGAGCCGGTGCTGCAGTTGCCGCAGGCACAGGCGACGACGCCGACAGCGCTCGCGTTGCGCTGTCCGGCCGCGCTGCTGCGCGACCACGCCAGCGGCGAGTGCGTGGCGCTGGCGGAAATCGCGCATGCGGGGCTGCTGGACGCCGCACTCGCCGATCTGCAGGCGCTGCCCGCCGCCGCGCCGCTGCCGGCCTGGACTGCGCCGCTGGCGATCGACGAAGACCCGCCGCAGCGCTTCGTCGATGGCGTGCGCCGCATCCTCGATTACCTGTGCGCAGGCGACGTGTTCCAAGTCAACCTGTCGCGGCGCTGGTCGGCGCGTTTCGCCGCCGCCCTGGAGCCGGCCGCGCTGTACGCACAGTTGCGCCGCGCCAATCCGGCGCCGTTCGCCGGCCTGTTCGCCAGCCATGGCCGCGCCGTGGTCAGTTCCTCGCCGGAGCGGCTGGTGTCGGTACGCGGCGACGTGGTCGAGACCCGGCCGATCGCCGGCACCCGCCCGCGCGCGCCCGGCGACGACGAGGCCGCGCGCATCCGCGAGCTGGTCGGGCACCCCAAGGAACGCGCCGAGCACGTGATGTTGATCGACCTGGAGCGCAACGACCTGGGCCGGGTCTGCGCGCCGGGCAGCGTCGAGGTCGACGAGCTGATGACGGTGGAGAGCTACGCCCACGTGCACCACATCGTCAGCAACGTGCGCGGGCGGCTGCGCGCCGGGGTCAGCCCAGGCGAGGTGATCCGCGCCACCTTCCCTGGCGGCACCATCACCGGCTGTCCCAAGGTGCGCTGCATGCAGATCATCGCCGAGCTGGAACAGACCCCGCGCGGCGCCTACACCGGCGCCTTCGGTTGGCTCAACCGCGACGGCGACATGGACCTGAACATCCTGATCCGCACCGCCGAAGTCGACGGCGCACAGGCGCATTTCCGCACCGGCGCCGGCATCGTGGTCGATTCGCAGCCCGAGCGCGAACTCGACGAAACCCGGGCAAAGGCGCGCGGCCTGCTGCGCGCGCTGGAACCGTGAGCGGCACGCTGGCGATACCGGCCGATGCCGGCTGCGCGGTATCCTGCACCCCGTTGAATTCGCTTCGAGGTGGCCGTGGCTTGGGCTAAACGCGGGTGTCTGACCCTGCTGGCGACATTGCTGGTGCTTGGGCTGCTGGCCGCCGCGGCCGGTGCGTGGTGGTGGCAGGGCTATCGCGCCTTCGCCGAGCAGCCGCTGCACGCGGTGCAACCCAGCGTGGCGGTGGCGCGCGGCGATTCGTTCAGCGGCGTGCTGCGCAAGCTGCGCGCGGCCGGCGTCGAACAGGGCAGCAATCTGCAGTGGCAACTGCTGGCACGCCAGCTCGACGCAGCCGGCAAGCTCAAGGTCGGCGAATACGCGCTGCAGCCGGCGCTGACGCCGCGCGAACTGCTGCTGCGCATGCGCAAGGGCCAGGTGATCCACTACCGCTTCACCATCGTCGAAGGCTGGAACATCCGCCAGCTGCGCGCGGCGCTGAACGCGGCCACGCCGCTGCGCCACGTCGCCACCGAGCTCAGCGACAGCGCACTGATGGCCAGGCTTGGCCAGCCCGGGCAGCACCCGGAAGGCCGCTTCCTGCCGGAGACCTACCTGTACCAGCGCGAGGACAGCGATCTGGACGTGTTGCAGCGCGCCCATGCGGCGATGGACAAGGCGCTGGCCGAGGCCTGGGATGCGCGTGCCAGCGACTTGCCGCTGCAATCGCCGGAGCAGGCGCTGAGCCTGGCCTCGATCGTGGAGAAGGAAACCGGCCTGGCCGCCGAGCGCCCGCAGATCGCCGGCGTGTTCGTGCGCCGCCTGCAGCAGGGCATGAAGCTGCAGACCGACCCGACCGTGATCTACGGCATCGGCAGCGCCTACGACGGCAACATCCGCAAGCGCGACCTGGAAACCGATACGCCGTACAACACCTACACCCGCAGCGGCCTGCCGCCGACCCCGATCGCCATGCCCGGCCGCGACGCGCTGCGCGCGGCGACCAATCCGGCGCCCGGCGACAGCCTGTACTTCGTCGCGGTCGGCGACGGCAGCGGCGCGCACGTGTTTTCCGCCAGCTATGCCGAACACAGCGCGGCGGTGGCGCGCTATCTGCAGCGCTTGCGCCAGGCGCGCAGCGGCGCGGCGGTGACACCATGAGCGAGGCCGTGCTGCGCCACCATCGCTTCGTCAGCCTGGAAGGCGGCGAGGGCGCCGGCAAGACCACCGCGATCAACGCGATCCGCGACTGGCTGCAGGCGCAGGGCCACGAGGTGCTGCTGACCCGCGAGCCCGGCGGCACCCCGCTGGCCGAACGCATCCGCGAGCTGCTGCTCAACAACGCGCCGGCGCTGCAGCCGGCCGAGCCGCTGGCCGCCGAGACCGAACTGCTGCTGGTGTTCGCCGCGCGCGCCCAGCACGTGCGCGAGGTGATCCGCCCGGCGCTGCAGCGCGGCGCCTACGTGGTCAGCGACCGCTTCACCGATTCCAGCTACGCCTACCAGGGCGAGGGCCGCGGCCTGGACCTCGCCTGGATCGCCGACCTGGAACGGCGCGCGGTCGGCCTGCAGCCGGGCCTGACCCTGCTGCTGGACCTGGACGTGCAGATCGGCCGCGCCCGCACCAGCGGCCGCGACCTGTGGCCGGACCGGATCGAGAGCGAGCAGGACGATTTCTTCCAGCGCGTGCGCGCCGGCTTCCGCCAGCGCGCCGCGCAGGACCCGCAGCGCTTCCGCACCATCGACGCCAGCCAGCCGCCGCAGGCGGTGGCACAGGACGTGGCCGCCGCGCTGGCCGCCTGGGTGCAGCAGGAGCGCACGCCGTGAGCGCCGCTTCCACCGAAACGCTGCCCTTCGCGCCCTGGCAGCAGCGCGCCTACGAGCAGACCGTGGCCGCGCTCGACGCCGGCCGGCTCGGCCACGGACTGCTGATCTGCGGCCCCGACGGCTTGGGCAAGCGCGCGGTGGCGCTGCAGCTGGCCGCGCACGTGCTCGGCCAGGGCGAACCGGCCGCGAACCTGCGCAGCGCGCAGCTGATCGCCGCCGGCACCCATCCCGACCTGCAGCTGATCTCGTTCATTCCCAACCGCACCGGCGACAAGCTGCGCACCGAGATCGTCATCGAACAGGTGCGCGAGATCTCGCAGAAGCTGTCGCTGACTCCGCAGTACGGCATCGCCCAGGTGGTGGTGGTGGACCCGGCCGACGCGATCAACCGTGCCGCCTGCAACGCCCTGCTCAAGACCCTGGAAGAGCCGCAGCCCGGCCGCTACCTGTGGCTGATCAGCGCGCAGCCGGCGCGGCTGCCGGCGACCATCCGCAGCCGCTGCCAGCGCCTGGAATTCAAGCTGCCGCCGGCCGACGAGGCGATCGCCTGGCTGCTGGCGCAGGAGTTCCCCGAGAAGACCGCGCGCGAAGCGCTGGCCGCCGCGCGCGGCCACCCCGGCCTGGCCGCGCAGTGGCTGCGCGAGGACGGCTTGAAACTGCGCCGGCAGGTGGCTGCGGACCTGGAGCAGGTCGCCGCGGGCACGCTGGGCACGGTCGAAGCGGCGCAGCGCTGGAGCGCCGACGGCTTCGCCGAGCAGCGCCTGGGCCATGCCGCCGACCTGGCGCTGGCGCAGGCTTCGCAGGCCGGCTTGACCGACCCGGCGCGATTGCACAAGCTGGCCACCTGGTTCGACGCAGCCAATCGCACCCGCGACCTGCTGCGCACCACCGTCCGTGGCGACCTGGCCATCGCGGAACTGTTGTTGGCCTGGCGCGATGGCGATCGTCCGGTCCGGAGAGGGGCACAACGATGAGTGCGACGAGCGGACGTCAGGGCATCCTGTCGCTGGCGGTGAAGGACAAGCCAGCGCTGTACAACGCGTACATGCCGTTCGTGAAGAACGGCGGCATCTTCGTGCCCACGCCCAAGCGCTACTTCCTGGGCGACGAAGTGTTCCTGCTGCTGACCCTGCCCGATTCCAGCGAGCGCCTGCCGGTGGCCGGCAAGGTGATCTGGGTGACCCCGATGGGCGCCCAGGGCAACCGCACCGCCGGCATCGGCGTGCAGCTGCCGGACAACAGCGAAGGCGAGACCATCCGCAACAAGATCGAGACCCAGCTGGCCGGCACGCTCAACGCCGACAAACCGACCCAGACCATGTAGCGCGAGGCATAGGTGCGGCATCTGTGGGGGCCGTTGACGCCAGCCACGGCAGCCCTATAATGTGCGGCTCGCGACACGGGCGGTTAGCTCAGCGGTAGAGCATTGCCTTCACACGGCAAGGGTCGCAGGTTCGAACCCTGCACCGCCCACCAAAAAAGATCACTTGTTTCAGTAGGGATCCGCGAAACGGAAAAAGCCGGCCATGTGCCGGCTTTTTTGTTGCGCTTTATTTGTTTTGCGAACCGCTATTGGCGGCCGAGAGCCCGCACGCTGGAAGCGGCGAGACTACACGTAGTGGTAGCGCACCTGCGCGATCAGCAGGACGCCAGCCTCGACCTTGTACACGATGCGATGTTCGTCGTTGATGCGCCGCGACCAATAGCCGGCCAACGCATGGCGCAGCGGTTCTGGCTTGCCGACGCCCTGGAAGGGATCGCGTTGGATGGCTTTGATCAGATCGTTGACGCGCTTGAGCATCTTCTTGTCGGTTTGCTGCCAGTAGAGGTAGTCCTCCCAGGCATTGTCCGAGAACTGAAGCGTCACTCGGCCAGGTCCCGTGCCTTGCCGCGACCGGCCTCGAGCTGGGCGATGGATTCCAGCAGGCGCTGCGCGCTCTTCGGACTGCGCAGCAGGTAGGCGGTTTCCTCCATCGCCTTGTAGTCTTCAAGCGACAGCATGACCACGGATTGCTCGCGGCTGCGGGTGATGATCACCGGCTCGTGGTTGTTGACCACGCGCTCCATGGTGTCCGCAAGGGCAGCGCGTGCAGCGCTATAGGTGATGGTGTCCATGCTGGTCTCCAGTTGTACAAATAATTGTACATGTGGATTGGGGCGTGTCAATTTGGGCTTCCTGGGGTGACACGAAACAGTCCCAAGGAGGCGTCATGTCCATAGGTGGATCGTCGGCTCACGATCGGCTCACGGCCATTCCCGATACTGCGGCCATGCCCGAAGGTCCTTCGATCGTCATCCTGAAAGAAGAGGCGGCCGCGTTCGCGGGGCGCAAGGTGTTGCGGGTGTCCGGCAACAGCAAGCAGGAGCTGGCGCGGATGCGCAACCGCAAGATCCTGTCGCTGCGCAGTTGGGGCAAGCACTTCCTGATCGAGTTCGACGGGTTCAGCCTGCGCATCCATTTCCTGCTGTTCGGCAGCTATCGGATCAATGCGCGCGAGGAGGCGACGCCGCGGCTGAGCCTGGGGTTCGCCAAGGGCGAGGAACTGAATTTCTACGCGTGTTCGGTCAAGTTCATCGAAGGCGCGCTGGACGCTGCCTACGACTGGCGCGCCGACGTGATGAACCCGGACTGGGACGCGGCGCAGGCGCGGCGCAAGTTGCGCCTGCGGCCGCGCACGCTGGCCGCCGATGCGTTGCTGGACCAGGACGTCTTCGCCGGGGTCGGCAACATCATCAAGAACGAGGTGTTGCATCGCATCCGCGTGCATCCGGAAAGCGAAGTGGGGGCGTTGCCGCCGCGCAAGCTGGCCGAGCTGGTGACGCAGGCGCGCGAGTACAGCTTCGATTTCTACACCTGGAAGAAGGCCTTCGTGCTGAAGCAGCACTACCAGGTGCATACCAGGACCATCTGTCCGCGCGACGGCCATCTGCTGACCTATCGCAAGCAACTCGGCAAGGCGCAGCGGCGCGCGTTCTTCTGCGAGCATTGCCAGCGCCGCTATGCGCTGGACGCTTCAGTTGCTGAAACGCCTTAGCGATCCAGCGCGAGTTCGTCGCCGGTAAGCCGGTGGATTCCCAGTTCCGTATGCAAGCCGGCCCAGCCGCTGTCGGTGATGTGGATCGCGCGCGAGCCGTCGCTGCGGCGCAGCCAGCGTTTGGCGCAGAGTAGCGCAAGCAATTCGACGCCGAGCGAGCCGGCGAGGTGGTGCTTGCGTTCGGTCCAGTCCAGGCACTGCCGCGCTATGCCGCGCCTGCTCGAGGCGACACGCGAAACATCCAGGCCCATCTGCGCGAACCAGGTGGCGCCCTCGGTGGTCACCACGTATCGCTTGCCGCCGTCCCTGGCGATCAGCGCACGCTGTTCCAGCGCTTCGGCCACCGCCACGCCCAGTCGCCCGGCCAGATGGTCGTAACAGCATCGGGCCAGGCTCAGAGATTGTTGCTTGTGCCCGGCTTTCCGGCATCGCGGTGCGGCGGGTGCGGCGAGGGTCGCCAGGTTTTCCAGTGCGAACGCGACGTGGGAACCGGCCAGCCGGTAGTAGCGGTGGCGGCCTTGGGCTTCGACCGCCAGCAAGCCGCCGTCCAGCAGTTTCGCCAGGTGCGAACTCGCCGTCTGCGGGGTGACGCCGCCGGCGAAGGCGAGTTCCCCGGCAGGCAGTGCACGCCCGTCGATGAGCGCCATCAACATGGCGGCGCGGGCGGGATCGGCGATCAGGAACGCGGTCGCCGCAAGCTTGGGCTGTTCGACCGGCATGTGTGTACTCCTGGCGGGCGCCGTCATCATAGACCGCACCCTGCCGGAACGCTTCGATACGCATCGAAGCGACAGCGCCTGCCTGCCCCTAGACTGCGATGCACTACATCGGAGTCTTGCATGAGCGAAATCCAGGCGCAGTCGAACGGATCGGAGGGCGATGCCCGCCGCATCTTCGAGCAATGGCACCACAGCGTCGTCGAACGGGATCTGGACGCGCTGATGGCGCTGTATGCGCAAGACGCGCTACTGGAAACGCCGTTGGCGTATGTGGTCTGCGCAGGGCGGCAAGATGGCAGGCTGCAGGGGCGCGAGGCGATCAGGGCGTTCTTCGCGGCGTCTTTCGCACAGCCGGAGAACGGCCTTGGCCGCTGGTATCGCAGCGACCGTTGCCATGCGTCCCACCGCCAGGTGATCTGGGAATATCCGCGAGAAACGCCGGAGGGCGATCAGGTCGATCTGGTGGAAGTCATGGATCTCGATGCGCGCGGGCTGATCGCCTGCCATCGGGTGTACTGGGGCTGGAAAGGCGTGCAGACGCTGCTGGCGGGGCTGGGTAGATAGCCGTAGACCTCCGGCCTCTCCCAGGCTAAGTTCGCTCAGGTGATCGACGTGCAGATCGGCACGCTGGGCAATTGGGAGCAAGGTCGCCGGACGCCGACCGGCACCGCCAAGGCGTTGCTGCGCGCGATCAAGAACGATCCCGAGCACGTGCTCAAGGCGCTGTCCAGCTGAACACGTGGCTACAGCCTGGGTAAGCGCTTGCCCGGGGCGAGGTGGATATGGCTGTCCATCTTGATGTCTGCATGGCTAAGCAGTTTGCTCACGATTTGTCGCGCTCGACGCTAGCGACTATCAGTTTGAAAGTAGACGCTACCTATGCATCCCGATCATGCGGGAGATGGCTTGTGAACGGAATGCATCGTTGTGGGTGCGGTTCCGTCCAGGGCGGTGGATGAATTGTCTTCCTCTCCGATGGCCTGACGTATTCGATATCCCATCGCGCGATAGGCTCGCTGTCGCTTGTCCCACATCTTCAGCAGTGCAGGGTGGCCAGTGTCGACGAAATCGATGATCCGTACGTCGGTCTTGCTGGCGTGGTCTCGGTGCAGGCGGCCCGCATACTGCTGCAAAGTGCCCTGCCACGACACCGGCATGGTCAGTACCAAGGTGTCCAGCGGTGGATGGTCGAAGCCTTCGCCGACGAGCTTTCCGGTGGCGAGCAGGACGCGTGGCGCATCTGGCGGCAATGCGTCAAGCTCGCCAATCAGAGCGGCTCGCTGTTTTCTCGACATCCGCCCGTGCAGCACGAATGGTGTTGGCAATTGTCCCTGCAAAGCCAGGGTGAGGGCGTGTAGATGTTCCGTGCGTTCGGTCAATACCAACACTTTTCGGCCTTGCTCGAAGGCTGTCGCGATCTCGGTGGCGATGGCCTGGGTCCGGGATCGGTCAGCGGCCAAGTGTCTAAAGACATCTTGAATGCCTGCGCTAGCCGGAAGGTCGATGTGTGCGAGCCGTGATCGCGGTACGACCTCCAGATCGTGTGGCGCATTTTCCGGTCTGAGGGCTGTATGCCGGATTGGCCCGCACTGCATGAAGATGATGGGCTGTTGACCGTCGCGGCGAATCGGCGTCGCGGTAAGTCCCAGGACGAATTTTGCCTTGCTGCGCTTGAGGATGGCATCGAACGACGCGGCGCCTATGTGGTGGCATTCGTCGACGATGACCTGTCCGTAGCGTTCGACCAGCGCATTCACCTCCCCTCGTCGCGAAAGCGATTGCATCACGGCGATGTCGATTCTACCGGTAGGCTTGGCCTTGCCGCCGCCGATGGTGCCGACAACGCCCTTCTCGACGTCAAGAAAGGCTTGCAGCCGCTCCTGCCATTGCTTCAGCAATTCGGTGCGATGTACCAGTACCAAGGTGTTCACTGCGCGGCGAGCAATGATGGCCGCTGCCGTCACCGTTTTGCCGAATGCGGTCGGCGCGCACAGCACACCAGTCTCGTGGCGCAGCATGGCTGTGACGGCGGTCTGCTGGTCTGTGCGCAGTGTGCCGCCGAAGCTCGTATCGATGGGGTCGCCGGCGTAACGCTCGTCATGCAGATCGCAGCGGATGTCGTTCTCTTGCAGTAGCGTCAATGCTGCATCCAAACAGCCGCGCGGCAACGCGATGTGCTGCGGGTAGTTCTCGGCGTTGCCGATGACGCGCGGCTTGTTCCACACCGGCATGCGCATGGCCTGGGCCTTGTAGAACTCAGGGTTCTGAAAGGCGGCCAGCCGGATCAATCGATTGGCCAGCGCTTGCGGCAGCGCGTGCTTCTCGAAGTAGATGAGATTGGCCAGGGTCACGGTCAAGGCCTCGGGCATCGTGCCTGTCAGCTTTGGCGACCTGCCGGACTGGCTCCTCCATGGGGTAGCCAGATCTTCTTCGTCGATGAACGTCACATCCAGCGGATGTGTGCCGCCAGTAGCGCGAAGGATGGTAGGCTCTATGTCGTGCGGCACCATGGGTTGAATGGCTGCGAAAAACGCCCATTGGTCGCGGTGAGGGCGCAGTTCGGTGTCCACAAAGACGCTGCAGCCCCTTTCGCGCGGGTGCTTCTGTAGAGGAAGCGCGATCAGGTTGCCGAAGCCTCCCTTGGGCATCGTGTCCTGGTTGGGAAACAAACGGTCGTAAGATGCCAGTTTGAGTTGCCGGGTGCGCGCGCATGTGTGACTGATGACGGCGGTCCCGAGGCGCCGTGCATCCCGCGCCGAAACACGTTCTGCGAAGAATACCCAGGCATGTGCACCCTGGCCCGAGCGTGAGATCTCCAGCGTCGCTGGTATGCCTAGCTCGGTGCAAGACTGCATGAATGCCCTGGCATCCTGTCTCCAGTCGGCTTCGTCGAAATCGACCGCCAAAAAGTAACAGGTATCGTCTTCCAGCAGTGGATAGATCCCCACCGTATGCTCGCCGGCCAGGTGGTTGTAGATCACCGCATCCGATAGCGGCGTCAGTAGTCGGTGACTGCAGTCGCTGCACTTGATACGTGGCTTCTCGCAGACGCCGGCGCGCCACTCGTTGGCGCAAGCTGGCGCGTAGCCGGACTTGCCGGAGGCCTGGCTCTCCCAGCGCACCGGGTAGACATCCTTACGTCCTCGGAACAGCCGACGAAATAGCGCTACCTTCTGGTCGGTGGATAGGCTGGTGTGCGTCGCTTCCGGTGCTGCCGTGGCCGGCGCAGGCTGCGACGCCGTCAAGGATGGCTTGCGCCATTCGATACCGTGCGATTCCAGTAGCGCCACCAGCCGTGCGTTCTCGGCTCGCAGTGCGGCAAGGGCGTCACGCTCGATCATCGTCCTGTTGCGTGGCTAGCAGATCGTCCATGGCGTCACCCACGCCATAGCCGACGTTGTGGCAGGCTTTGCGAACGGCATCCAGGCGCGACCGCAGTGCCGGGCGCTGCGCAGGCGGCAAGCTGGCGATGGTATTCAGTGCCTGCTCGAACATTCTTGCCAGTGCGGCATAGTAGCCTTCGTCGTCCAGGCCGACATCGTTGCTGAAGCCTGCGGCCTGTTCGCAATAGAACACCATCAGCTCGGTAAGGCCTTCGGCCGTCCCCGCGGCCTTTTTGTAGTCCGCGATGGCCTTCTTGGCCTTGGTCACGGAAGTATCCTGGTGCTTGAACAGGTCCGGCCACAGCCAGCGGTCGATGGTGGTCTTGTACGGCTTGAGGACATCGCCGCCCAGGCGAAAGCGGGCATGCAGGAAGGCTTGGTTGTCCTTGCTGGCAGCGTAGAGGTCCTGTAGCAGGTCGAGCAGTCCGGCGCGGTCGACGTCGATCAGTTTGTCTTTGACATCGATCCAGGAGGGGGACGTCTTCTTTTTCGTAACCATGGCGAGAAAGTTTCGCGTGATCAATTGAGGTGGCCGCAGTGTTGAAAAACCTCGACGTGGCGACGCGCTTGGTCTGCGGCGAAGCGATCTTAGGTCAAACCCTTGGGGCTTGCGAGAGACTGGCCGTAGCAGGCTGGCGACCATCAGTGCATTGACGCCAGCTGCTTCGTCATGGCACGCGGCTAGTGGCAAGGTTTTGCAGGCCGCTGTTGTGTGCTTCGCTCAGCGGTATATCGGACCTCGTTGCTTTGCACTGGTGACAGACATGGTCGGCGAACCCGGTCGCAGCCCGAACATCGATGGTGGCGCCATGTCTGACATGGCCGTTGTCCGTGCCTGCGTGATCGGTCGCCATTGACGGTAGGGCTGCCGCATTTCGTTCCGCCGATTCGGTTTTTCGATCCGCCACCGCCAGGTTTCGTCGCAACGCGACAGGTTGCGGCGCCTGCCGTGGCTATCTTCCATCGGTGCTGTCTGCAACGGGGTGGATGGCGATACGCGCGGCTTGATGCCGTTGTGGACTGTTTCCAGGTGCTCTCGGCGCTGCGTGTGGCGATGCCGCCGCATGGCGCGCTGTAGTGATGTGCAGGGAGGTTCTGCAGCGCTTCAACTCTGCGTGGCCGCATGGGGACGGCGGTCTTCGTCTTCGCTTGGGAGTAGCTATGAGCAACGTATCTGCGGCGCTGGTTTTTTCGTGTTTGCTGATGGTGTGCGCGCCAGCACAGGCGGCACCGGTGGATTGCGCGAGCATGGCCGCGACGGCCAAGCTCGTGGCCAGATATCGCCAGCTGGGTGGGCCGCTGTCGGATATCGCCAGCCACGGTGCGATCGGGTCGAGCAAGGTCAGGCGCGAGCTGGCTGCCGCCATCTACCGCGAAGGCCTGGACGAAGCCGAGGCGGTGCAACGGGCGATGCAGGCATGCGGCAAGGCCGTGCAGGCGCCGTCGCAGTCGCCGTGACCTCCGTTCGCCGCGCAAGGCAGGTGTGGTTGCGCTTGCAGACTCAATGGAAATCGCGGCTGCGGATGTCCAGCCCCAGCAGCAGCGGGGTCAGGTCTTCGAGGTGGCCGGCAATCAGGTGGCGCACGCCATCGGCGCTTTCCAGGCGGCCGCGCACGGCCAACAGTCTGGATTCGATCAGGGCCTGACGCTGGCGTTCGGCCAGGCGTCGCCAGACCACCACGTTGACCAGGCCGTGTTCGTCCTCGAGGGTGAGGAAGGTGACGCCGCTGGCGGTCTGCGGGCGCTGGCGCATCGTCACCAGGCCGGCGATGGCGACCGCGCTGGCATGCGGCAGGGCGCGCAGTTCGCCGGAATGGCGATAGCGGCGCGCGCGCAGTTGCAGGCGTAGCAGCGACAGCGGGTGCTTGCCGAGGGTGGTGCCGATGGTCGCGTAGTCGGCGCGGATGTCCTCGCCGAGGCTGGGCAGCGGCAGCGCCACCTGGCGTTCCGGCGTGGCGGCGAGCGGCTCGAACAAGGGCCGCTGCGCTTCGACGCCGGCCACCGCCCAGCGTGCGCGGTGGCGGTGCCCGGCGAGCGCTTTCAGCGCGCCGGCGTCGGCCAGGCTGTCGCGTGCCTTGTCGTCGAGCGCGGCGCGATGGCACAGGTCGGCGAGGTCGTGGAACGGCGCCTGCGCGCGTGCCTGCTGCAGGCGCAATGCGGCGTCTTCGGCCAGGCCGCGGACCATGCGCAGGCCCAGGCGGATCGCCGGCTGCACCGTCGGATCGGCACTGTAGGCTTCCAATCCGCAATCCCAGTCGCTGTAGCGCACGTCCACCGGACGCACCTGCAGGCCGTGGCGGCGTGCGTCCTGCAGCAATTGGTCGGGGCTGTAGAAGCCCATCGGCCAGCTGTTGATCAACGCACAGGTGAAGGCCGCCGGTTCATGGCACTTGAGCCAGCAGCTGGCGTAGGTGAGCAGGGCGAAACTGGCGGCGTGGCTCTCGGGAAAGCCGTAGCTGCCGAAGCCCTTGATCTGTTCGAAGATGCGTGTGGCGAACTCGGCACTGTAGTTTCTCTCCAGCATGCCCTTCATCAGTTTTTCGCGATGCGGCTCCAGCCCGCCATGACGCTTCCAGGCGGCCATCGAGCGGCGCAACTGATCGGCTTCGCCAGGGGTGTAACCAGCAGCGTTGACGGCCAGTTGCATGACTTGTTCCTGGAACAAGGGGACGCCTAGAGTGCGTTTGAACACATCGCGCAGTTCCTCGGGCAATTCGTCGGGTATTTCCTCGCCGCTGCGGCGGCGCAGGTAGGGATGCACCATGCCGCCCTGGATCGGGCCGGGGCGCACGATCGCCACCTGGATCACCAGGTCGTAGAACTCGCGCGGTTTGAGTCGCGGCAGCATCGCCATCTGCGCGCGCGATTCGATCTGGAACACGCCGATGGTGTCGGCGCGCTGGATCATTTGGTAGGTGTCCGGGTCTTCGGCGGGAATGGTCGCCAGGCTGTAGTCCTGGCCGCGGTGCGCGCGCAGCAGATCCAGGGTGCGCCGCAGCGCGCTGAGCATGCCCAGCGCGAGCACGTCCACCTTCATCAGTCCGACCAGTTCCAGGTCGTCCTTGTCCCACTGGATCACGGTGCGCTCGGCCATCGCCGCGTTCTCCACCGGCACCAGCGTGTGCAGCGGATGTTCGGAGATCACGAAGCCGCCGGGGTGCTGCGACAGGTGCCGCGGGAAACCGATCAACTCGGCGCTCAGCGCCAGCAGCCGGCGCATCAGCGCAGTGTTGGGATCGAAGCCGCGTTCGCGCAGGCGTTCGTGCGGCGGGACTTCGTCGTCCCACTGGCCAAGCGTGGACGCCAGCGCGTCGATGCTGTCGCCGGGCAGGCCGAGGGCGCGCGCCACGTCGCGCACTGCGCTGCGGCCGTGGTACTGGATCGCCACCGTGGTCAACGCGGCGCGTTCGCGACCGTAGTGGTTGAAGATGTACTGGATCACTTCCTCGCGGCGGTCGTGCTCGAAATCGATGTCGATGTCCGGCCGTTCCTTGCGCTCTTCGGAAATGAAGCGCTCGAACAGCATGCCGATGCGGTCCGGGTCGATCGCGGTGATGCCCAGCGCGTAGCAGACGGCGGAGTTCGCCGCCGAGCCGCGGCCCTGGCACAGGATGTGGCGCGACCTGGCGAAGCGCACCAGGTCGTAGACGGTGAGGAAATACGATTCGTAGCCGAGCCGGGCGATCACGCCCAGTTCGTGTTCGATCAGGCGCCGCGCCTTTTCCGGCACGCCCTCCGGCCAGCGCGCGACGGCGCCCTGTTCGGTGAGCGTGCGCAGCCACTGCGTCGGGGTCTGCCCGGGCGGTACCAGTTCGTGCGGGTACTGGTAACGCAATTGACCGAGATCGAAGGTGCAGCGCTGGGCGATGCGCACCGACTCGGCCAGCAGCGCGTGCGGATACAGCGTGGCCAGGGCCGCGCGCGGACGCAGGTGGCGCTCGCCGTTGGCGAACAGATGCGCGCCGGCTTCGCTCAGCGGCAGGCGCTGGCGGATCGCGGTCAGGGTGTCCTGCAACGCGCGGCGACCGCGCGCGTGCATGTGCACGTCGCCGCTGGCCACCGCCGGCACGCGCAGGCGCTGCGCCAGTTGCAGGCGCGCGTGCAGCAGGGCGCCGTCGTCGGGGCCGCACAGCAGTTCCACCGCCAGCCACAGGCGCTCGGGAAAGCGTGCCTGCAGCCAGGCGCCGTCGTTTGCGTCGCCGTCGCCATCGGCGTCGCGCGGTAGCCACAGGCACAGCAGGCCGTCGAGGTCGTCGTCGAAGTCTGCGTGCAGCGCGCGGTAGCTGCCTTTGTCGGCGCGGCGGCGCGCCACGGTGATCAGCCGGCACAGCTGCTGGTAGCCGTGCAGGGTTTCGGCCAGCAGCACCAGCTTGGGGCCGTGTTCGATCTGTATCTCGCTGCCGACGATCAGCGCCAGGCCGGTGTCGCGGGCCGCCTGCCAGGCGCGCACGATGCCGGCCAGCGTGCACTCGTCGGTGATCGCCAGCGCGCGGTAGCCGTGCCGTGCGGCGCGTTCGAACAGTTCCTGTGCATGCGAGGCGCCGCGCTGGAAGCTGAAGTTCGACAGGCAATGCAGTTCGGCGTAGTCGGGCAATGCCGTGCGCGTGGACGTGGCGTCGTGCGCCGGGACAGATGGCGTGGCCGGTGCCTGTGCCGGCGCCGGCACGGCACGCAGGCGCGCGCGTGGCGGGCCGTGGCTCATGCGAACCAGCCGTGCAGCATCAGTGCGTCCGGCGCATCGGCCGGTGCGAACACCCAGGCGCGCTGGCCCTGGCGGGTGCGCACGATGTAGTAGTCGCGGCGCACGTCGCCATCGTCCCACCAGCCGCTTTCGATGCGTTCCGGGCCGGCCAGGCGTTCGGGGGCGCGCTCGCGCAACGGGATCGGCCGGGTCAGCAGCCAACCGGGGCGGGGCAGCGTGGCGGCGGCAGGCGCAGGGGCTTTGTTCGGCTTGCCCGACGCTGCCGGCTTGCCCGATTCGGCGCGCCAGGCCTGTTCGGGGCGATGGTCGGCATGCGCGCGCAGGCCGTGTACCGCGTCGTCGCCCAGGCGTGCGCGCAGGCGTTCGCGCAGCTGTTCCCAGGGCAGCGCCTGCTGCGCGCGGTCGTCGAACAGTTCGTGCGCGGCGGGCACGAACGGCGGCAGTTCGTCGGCGCGCAGGCGCATGGCCTGCACCGGCGCCGGCACGCTGGCGTGCTGCAGGCGGCCGCGGGCCAGTTCGAACAGCATCGCCGCATCGCGCTCGGCGGCGAGCAGCCCCACCGGCACCACGCTGTCGTCCAGGCCTTCGTGTTCCAGGTGCAACTGGAAGCGCTGCACGCCGCCGTCGCGCCCGGCCAGGAATGCGGCCAGGTCGGCAGTCAGCCGGCGCAGCGGGAACAGCAGGGCCTGGCTGGATTCCACCGCGTAGCCCAGTTCCAGCCGCGCATCGAAGCGGTCCGGCGGCAGGTAGTACTGCAGCGGCAGCGGCGCCTGCCCGCGCAGGGCGTCCAGGTGCTGCAGCAGCGCGGGCGGATAGCGCCGCGCCAGCGCCGTACGCGGCAGCGCGAACAGCTGCTGCAGCGTGCGCAGGCCCATCCGCGCGAAGGCCTCGGCCAGGCCCGGTTGCAGCCCCGCGCGGGCGATCGGCAATTGGCCCAGCGCGCACTGCAGCGCGGCGTTGTCGAGCAGGGCGATGCCGTCGTGCGCATTGGCCAGCACGCGCGCGGCCAGCGGATGCGGCGCGACCACGATGCGGTGGCGGAAACCCAGCGCGGTCAGTTCCTCGCGCAGGCGCGCCTCGAAGCGCGGCCAGGGCCCGAATAGACCCAGGCTGGCTTCGATTTCCAGCAGCAGCGCGCCGGGGTAATCGGTGCTGACCAGCGAGCTGAAGCGGTACGCCCACGCCGCCAGGAACTGCTGGCAGCGGCGGCTTTCCTCGGCATCGTGCAGGGCGGTGGCGAAGCGGTCGCACAGCGCCTGCGCGGTGGCCAGCGATTGCCCGGGCTGCAGGCCGCACGCGCGCGCGGCGGGGTTGACCGCCTTCAGCGTGCGCCGCTGCGGCGGGCCGGCGAGCAGCGCCAGCGGCTGGTCCGGCGTCGGCCAGCGCCGCAGCACCGTGTCGAGCGCCAGTTGCGGCAGCAGGATGCAGGCCCAGCGCATGCGCGTGTCCTCAAGCCGAGGCCGGCGCCGGCGCGGACAGCGCGATGGCGCGCGCCGGCGGCATGCCGCCGCGGCACTTGAGCACGCGCAGCTGTGCCGGTGCGGCATCGATGGCGATGCGCAACGCGGCCGGCGACGGATTGGCCGCGGCCTTCAGCGGCCGGTAGGCGAAGCCCAGCGCGCGCCCGGTCTCGGCCGCCACCTGCAGCCGCCGCAGGGTCTTGTCGTTGGCTTGCGCGGGCCAGCACAGCACCGCCGCGCAACTGCCCGAGCGCAGGCATTGTTCGGCGGCCCAGGCCGCGTCCGCGCCGGCGCGGACGATCTGCAGCCGCTGCAGCGCCACCCCGGCCTGTTCCCAGGCGCCGGGGTAGGGCAAGTAGGGCGGATCGACCAGCACGATGCGACCGCCGCCCTGCGACAGCCGCGCCAGCGTCGGCCACAGCAATTGCAGTTCGCCGATGCCGTCGGCGGCGTGCAGCAGTTCGGTCAGCGCCATCTCTGGCCAGCCGCGCGCCGGCAGCGCGGCGTCGAGCGCGGCATGCCCGGTGGGCTGCGCGCTGGGCGGCAGCGCGGTCGGCTGGCCGCGCCAGATCCGGCGTTCGGCCAGCAGGCGGTCGAGGGCGACGACGGCCGCCATCAGCCTTGCCGGATCAGCCCGCAGTAATGGCCTTCGATGGCGAAGTCCTGCCCCGGCTGCACCACGATCGGCGCATAGGCCGGATTGCGCGGCAGCAGCTGGATGCGTTCGCCGTCGTGCCGGTAGCGCTTGATGGTGAGTTCGCCGTCCAGCCGCGCCACCACGATCTGCCCGTTGCGTGCATCGGCGGCACGGCGCACTCCGACCAGATCGCCGTCGAGGATGCCGTCGTCGATCATCGAATCGCCCTGCACGCGCAGCAGGTAGTCCGGACGCAGCGCGAACAGCGCGCGGTCCAGCCGCAACTGCTGGTCCAGGCCGATATCGGCGCCGATCGGCGTGCCGGCGGCGACCCGGCCCAGCACCGGCAGCCGCAGCAGCCCGCTGCGCGGCTGCGCCTGCGCCGGTCGCAGGCTGCGTGCCTGCTGCGGCACATGCTCCAGCAGCCCGGCCTCGACCAGCGCCTGCACATGTTTGCGCGCGGCATTGCGCGAGGCGAAGCCGAAGCGTTCGGCGATCTCGGCCAGGCTTGGTGGCCGCCCGTCCTGCTCGGCGCAGTCGTGGACGTAGGCGAGGATGGCGGCGCGCTGCGGGGAGAGGGTGTCCATGGTGTACATTTGTACACCGTTGTGGACAGTTTGGCGATGCAGGTCAGCATCGGGTCAGCTTCTTTTTGCCTTGCAGGGGCAGTTGATGCGTGCGGCCGCTGACGCGATGGCGGTGGGCAATAGGTGCGAACGGCGGGGGCGCCTGCTGCGCAGGCGCCCCACTCAGCCCGACGCCACGCCATCGGGCATCACCCCGGCATAGCGCGCGCGCGGGCGGATCAGCTTGCCCAGCGCCTGCTGTTCCAGCGCATGCGCCAGCCAGCCGGACAGCCGGGCGGCGGCGAACAGGACCAGGGCGTGGGCGGCGGGCAGGTCGTGGATGAGGCACAGCGCTGCGAGCATGCCGTCGATGTTGGGCGCCTGGCCGCTGCAGTCCTGCGCCGCGGCGAGCACCGTTTCCACATGCCGCATCTGCGGATGCTGGCCGCAGCGTTCGCGCAGCAGGCGCAACGCTTCGGCCGCGCGTGGGTCGCCGTGCGGATAGAGCGCGTGGTGGAAGCCGGGCAGGTCGTCGCCGCGCTGCCAGCGTTCGGCGACGAAGGCGGCCGTGTCGGTGGCGTCCTGTGCATCGCGCAGCAGGGCGTGGGCGCGGGCGGTGGCGCCGCCATGGCGCGGGCCGGACAGCGCGGCCAGGCCGGCGCTGACGGTGGCGTGCAGCGGCGCGCCGGTGGAAGCGACCACACGCGCGGCGAAGGCCGAGACGTTGAGTTCGTGGTCGGCGCACAGCACCAGGGTGGCACGCACCAGTTCGGCGAAGTCGGCATCGCCGGGGCGCCAGTGGTCGGCGATCAGGCGGTGCACCGGACGGGTGTCCGGCGCGGTGCCGACCAGCAGCGCCGCGTTCTGCCGCAGCAAGGTGGCGGCGATCTCGCGGCGCACCGTCGGCGCGGCGTTGAGCGGCTGGCGCAGCTCCAGGGCCAGCAGCGGGATGCAGGCCATGGCGCGCTCCAGCGGCGGCAGGGTGGCGTCGCCGGCCAGGGGGGCCACGCGTGGCGGCCACGGCGCGACCGCGGCCGTGGCGAACGGGTCTTCGTCCTGGCACTCCCACAGCAACCTTGCGATGTCTTCCAGGCCGGCGCCTGCGCGCACCGCGGCGACCGCCGAGCGCCCGCGGTAGTAGGGGCTGTCGGGGCGGATCAGCGAGATCCGCGTCTCCAGCACCGGCAGGCCGCGGTCCAGGCTCTGCGCGGCGCCGCGCGCTGCACCGCGGCCGGCGCGCTTGCGCTGCGCCAGGCGCTCGACCTCCGCGCGCAGATAGGTGCGGCTGCGGTGGTCGCTGCCGGCGCGCGAACTGAGCAGGCCGCGGCTCACGTAGGCGTACAGCGTGGCGCTGCGGACGCCGAGCAGGGCGCAGGCCTCGGCGGCGCAGATCAGGTTGCGGTCGGCGGTGCTGGGCATGGCGATCCGTTGATAGGTTGATTGATTGAATCAAGATTGATCGGCGCGACCGAGAGTGCCAGATTGGAAGGCATCGCGAAACGGTCCTGCGCGGGCCGCCGCTCTTCTCAGGAGTCCGTCATGTCGCACGTTTCCGCCGGCGCCCGTTTCCGCGCCGCGTTGGCCGCCGAATCGCCGCTGCAGGTGATCGGCGCGATCAACGCCAACCATGCACTGCTGGCGCAGCGTGCCGGCTATCGGGCGATCTACCTGTCCGGCGGCGGGGTCGCCGCCGGGTCGCTGGGCCTGCCGGACCTGGGCATCAACACCCTGGACGACGTGCTGATCGACGTGCGCCGCATCACCGATGTCTGCGACCTGCCGCTGCTGGTGGACATCGACACCGGCTTCGGCCCGAGCGCGTTCAACATCGAGCGCACCATCAAGTCGCTGATCAAGGCCGGCGCGGCCGCCTGCCATATCGAGGACCAGGTCGGCGCCAAGCGCTGCGGCCACCGCCCCGGCAAGGAGATCGTCAGCCAGGGCGAGATGGCCGACCGGGTCAAGGCCGCGGCCGATGCCAGGACCGATGCCGATTTCTTCCTGATCGCGCGCACCGATGCGATCCAGGTGGACGGCGTGGACGCGGCGATCGCGCGCGCCATCGCTTGCGTGGAGGCCGGCGCCGACGGCATCTTCGCCGAGGCCGCCGACGACCTGGACACCTACCGCCGTTTCGTCGACGCGGTGCAGGTACCGGTGCTGGCCAACATCACCGAATTCGGCAAGACCCCGTTATTCAGCCGCGACGAACTGGCCCAGGCCGGGGTGGCGATCCAGTTGTTCCCGCTGTCGGCGTTCCGCGCCGCCAACAAGGCCGCCGAGGCGGTGTATACGGCGATCCGCCGCGACGGCCACCAGCACAACGTGGTGGACACGATGCAGACCCGCGAGGAACTGTACGAACGCATCGGCTACCACGCCTTCGAGCAGCGCCTGGACGCCTTGTTCGCCGGCAAGGGCGCATGATCCACGCCGGTTCCCCTGCCCGAGCACGTCCATGAACATCCACGCCGGTACCACGCCGCCACACGGCCGCATCGACCGCATCGACCGCCGCCAGACCGCGCGGCAGTTGCTGCAGACCGAGCTGGAGAAACTGCCCGACGCCGAGCGCGAGGTGGTGGAGCGTTTCATCGCCAAACGCCACGTGGCGCGCGACATCGTCAAGCAGGCCGATCACGACCGTTCGCTGGGCGAGCGCATCGCCGACCGCGTGGCCGAAGTCGGCGGCAGCTGGAGTTTCATCATCTCCTTCGGCGTGTGCCTGCTGTTGTGGATCGTGCTCAACAGCGTGGTGCTGGGCGGCGGCTTCGATCCGTATCCCTACATCCTGCTCAACCTGTGCCTGTCGTGCCTGGCCGCGATCCAGGCGCCGGTGATCATGATGAGCCAGAACCGCCAGGCCGCGGTGGACCGCCTGCGCGCGCAGAACGATTACGAAGTGAACATCAAATCCGAGCTGGAGATCCTGCAGGTGCACGAGAAGCTCAACCAGCTGCGCGAGCAGGACTGGGCGACGCTGGTCGAGCTGCAGAACCGCCAGATCGCCATGCTGCAGCAATTGCTCGAGCGCGCTGGCGGCTTGCCGCCGGACGTCTCCGTGCGCTGATTGCTACGCCGACACGACCGCGAACATCCGGGAGATTTTCCAATGAACGACACGACCGCCCCGCAGAACGCCACGCCCTTCAAGCCGAAGAAATCGGTGGCCCTGTCCGGTACCGCCGCCGGCAACACCGCGCTGTGCACGGTGGGCCGCAGCGGCAACGACCTGCACTACCGCGGCTACGACATCCTGGATCTGGCGCGCAGCAGCCAGTTCGAGGAGATCGCCTATTTGCTGGTGCACGGCAAGCTGCCCAGCAACAGCGAGTTGCGCGGCTACAAGGCCAGGCTGCGTTCGCTGCGCGGGGTGCCGGCGGCGGTCAAGGCGGCGCTGGAGCAACTGCCGCCGTCGGCGCATCCGATGGATGTGATGCGCACTGGCGTGTCGGTGCTCGGCTGCGTGCAGCCGGAGAAGGACGACCACAACCATCCCGGCGCGCGCGACATCGCCGACAAACTGATGGCGTCGCTGGGCTCGATGCTGCTGTACTGGTACCACTACAGCCACAACGGCAAGCGCATCGAGGTGGAAACCGACGACGATTCGATCGGCGGCCATTTCCTGCACCTGCTGCACGGCTTCAAGCCGCACGAGGAGTGGGTGCAGGCGATGCACACCAGTCTGATCCTTTACGCCGAGCATGAGTTCAACGCATCCACCTTCGCCTGCCGGGTCATCGCCGGCACCGGCAGCGACATGTACAGCGCCATCGCCGGCGGCATCGGCGCGCTGCGCGGCCCCAAGCACGGCGGCGCCAACGAGGTCGCGTTTGAGGTGCAGAAGCGCTACGGCACGCCCGACGCGGCGGAAGCCGACATCCGCGCGCGGGTCGCGCGCAAGGAAGTGATCATCGGCTTCGGCCATCCGGTGTACACCGTGTCCGACCCGCGCAACCAGGTGATCAAGGACGTGGCGCGCGAGCTGTCCGACGCGCAGGGCAGCCGCAAGATGTACGACATCGCCGAGCGCCTGGAAGCGGTGATGTGGGAGATCAAGAAGATGTTCCCGAACCTGGATTGGTTCAGCGCGGTCAGCTACCACATGATGGGCGTGCCGACTGCGATGTTCACGCCGCTGTTCGTGATCGCACGCACCGCCGGCTGGAGCGCGCACATCATCGAGCAGCGCATCGACGGCAAGATCATCCGCCCCAGCGCGAACTACACCGGGCCGGAGGATCAGACCTTCGTGCCGATCGACCGACGCAGCTGAAGTCTCCCCTCTCCCATCGGGAGAGGGGTCGGGGGTGAGGGTACGGGCGCAGCCTCGTGGCGTTTGGTTGGACCAGGCTTCGTTCGTGTCCTCATCCGCTTCATGTGGGCTCTCATTCGCATGAGGCTTCGCCCGTACCCTCATCCGCCCCTTCGGGGCACCTTCTCCCGATGGGAGAAGAGGTCTTCTTCGCTTTCTTCTACTGTAGCCAGCCATGAACAGCCACTACCGCAAACCTCTGCCCGGCACTTCGCTGCATTACTTCGATGCGCGCGCTGCGGTCGATGCGCTCCGCCCCGGTGCCTATGCCACGCTGCCGTACACCTCGCGGGTGTTCGCCGAGAATCTGGTACGGCGCTGCGATCCGGCCACACTGGACGCCTCGCTGACGCAGCTGATCGAACGGCGCCGCGACCTGGATTTCCCGTGGTTCCCGGCGCGCGTGGTGTGCCACGACATCCTCGGCCAGACCGCGCTGGTGGATCTGGCCGGGCTGCGCGATGCGATCGCCGAGCGCGGCGGGGATCCGGCGCAGGTCAATCCGGTGGTGCCGACGCAGCTGATCGTGGACCATTCCCTGGCGGTGGAGTTCGGCGGCTTCGACCGCGCTGCGTTCGCCAAGAACCGCGCGGTGGAAGACCGCCGCAACGCAGACCGCTTCCACTTCATCGACTGGACCAAGCGCGCGTTCGAGAACGTCGATGTGATTCCGCCGGGCAACGGGATCATGCACCAGATCAATCTGGAGAAGATGTCGCCGGTGGTGCAGGTACGCGATGGCGTGGCGTTCCCGGATACCTGCGTGGGCACCGACAGCCACACCCCGCACGTGGACGCGCTGGGCGTGCTGGCGATCGGCGTCGGCGGGCTGGAAGCGGAGAGCGTGATGCTCGGGCGTGCGTCGTGGATGCGGCTGCCGGACATCGTCGGCGTGGCGCTGCGCGGGCGGCCGCAGCCGGGCATCACCGCTACCGACGTGGTGCTGGCGCTGACCGAATTCCTGCGTGCGCAGAAGGTGGTCGGCGCGTATCTGGAGTTCCACGGCGAAGGCGCAGCGGCGCTGACCTTGGGCGATCGCGCCACGATCTCCAACATGACCCCGGAGTTCGGCGCCACCGCGGCGATGTTCGCGATCGACCGGCAGACCATCGACTACCTGCGCCTGACCGGCCGCGACGATACCCAGGTCGCGCTGGTGGAAACCTATGCCAAGGCCGCCGGACTGTGGGCCGACGACCTGGCCGCGGCGCAGTACGAACGCGTGCTGCCGTTCGACCTGTCCAGCGTGACCCGCAACATGGCCGGCCCGTCCAATCCGCACAAGCGCGTGGCGACCAGCGACCTGGCCGCGCGCGGCATCGCCGACGAGGCCAAGCTGGCATCGGGCAAGGCCGAACAGGCGCAAGGCCTGATGCCCGACGGCGCGGTGATCATCGCCGCGATCACCAGCTGCACCAACACCAGCAATCCGCGCAACGTCATCGCCGCCGGTCTGCTGGCGCGCAACGCCAATGCGCGCGGGCTGCTGCGCAAGCCGTGGGTCAAGACTTCGCTGGCGCCGGGCTCCAAGGCGGTGCAGCTGTATCTGGAAGCATCCGGGCTGCTGCCGGAGCTGGAACAGTTGGGTTTCGGCATCGTCGGTTTCGCCTGCACCACCTGCAACGGCATGAGCGGCGCGTTGGATCCGGCGATCCAGCAGGAAGTGATCGCGCGCGACCTGTACGCCACCGCGGTGCTGTCGGGCAACCGCAATTTCGACGGGCGCATCCATCCCTACGCCAAGCAGGCGTTCCTGGCTTCGCCGCCGCTGGTGGTGGCGTACGCGATCGCCGGCACCATCCGCTTCGACATCGAGAAGGACGTGCTGGGCGTGGACCAAGACGGCCAGCCGGTGACGCTGAAGGACCTGTGGCCTAGCGACGCGGAGATCGATGCGATCGTCGCCGCCAGCGTCAAGCCCGAACAGTTCCGCCAGGTCTACGAGCCGATGTTCGCGCGCAGCGGACTGGCCGCCGCGCAGGTGGCGCCGCTGTACGCATGGCGCCCGCAGAGCACCTATATCCGCCGCCCGCCGTACTGGGAAGGCGCGCTGGCCGGCGAACGCACGCTGCGCGGCATGCGCGCGCTGGCCGTGCTCGGCGACAACATCACCACCGACCATCTGTCGCCGTCCAACGCGATCCTGGCCGACAGCGCCGCCGGCGAATACCTGACGCGGATGGGCGTGCCGGAAGAGGACTTCAATTCCTACGCCACCCACCGCGGCGATCACCTCACCGCGCAGCGCGCCACCTTCGCCAATCCGCAATTGCTCAACGAAATGGCCGTGGTCGATGGCCAGCCGCAGCGCGGTTCGCTGACCCGGCTGGAGCCGGAAGGGCAGGTGCTGCGCATGTGGGAGGCGATCGAAACCTATATGGCGCGCAAGCAACCGCTGCTGATCGTGGCCGGCGCCGACTACGGGCAGGGCTCCTCGCGCGACTGGGCGGCCAAAGGCGTACGCCTGGCCGGAGTCGAGGCGATCGTGGCCGAGGGCTTCGAGCGCATCCACCGCACCAACCTGGTCGGCATGGGCGTGCTGCCGCTGGAATTCCGGCCCGGCACCACGCGCAAGACCCTGCGCATCGACGGCAGCGAGGTGTTCGACGTGCTCGGCGCGCGCACCCCCGGCGCGATGCTGACGCTGTCCATCGCCCGCGCTGACGGTACGCGCGTGGAGGTGCCGGTGACCTGCCGCCTGGACACCGCCGAGGAACTGGCGATCTACGAGGCCGGCGGCGTGCTGCAGCGTTTTGCGCAGGATTTCCTCGCGGCGTCCGCTACCTGATGTCTGGGGCGTTCTTCGGAAGCGACGTCGGTCGCGGCTTGCACCTGTCGGCTTGGCGATGCAGACTTTGGCAATCTTTGCCATTGGAGTGCGTATGGCTACCATGAATATCTCCCTGCCCGACGAGCTCAAGCAGTTCGTCGACCAGCAGGTCGCCGAACACGCCTACGGTTCCAGCAGCGAATACCTGCGCGAGTTGATCCGCCAGCAGCGCGATGTGCAAAAGCTGCGCGGGCTGCTGCTGGACGGCGCCAATTCCGGGCCGGCCATGGCGATGGAACCCGACTTCTTCGACACGATGCGCAAGCGCGCGCGGGATCGGGCTGCCGCCAAGTGAAGCCGGTGCGCTGGCGGCCATTGGCGCGGCGCGATGCCGATGAGGCCGCGGCGTGGTACGGCGAACAAGGCGGCCCGACACTGGAACTGGCGTTCGTCGATGCGCTTGAAGCGGCGATCAAGACAATCGCACGGCATCCGGGTATCGGCTCCAGTCGCCATGCCGTTTTACTAAAGCTGCAGCACATGCGATTCTGGCCTCTCACAGGTTTCCCGTATCTGGTCTTCCATGTCCAACGCCAGACGCATATCGATCTCTGGCGCGTTTTGCATGTGCAGCGGGATATCCCGGCATGGATCGGGGAAGAGACATGAATCTGTCGAAGAAGTCGCCCTGCGGCGTGCTGCAACGCTTCGCACGGGATTTTTCGTGGCGCTGTCGGAACTGGCTTCACCTCCGTCGGCGTCATGAGCGCGTGCCATTGCGCGCGTGCCATCTCGGCTGGCAGGAGTCCCTGACCCTGCTGGCGCAGCGGGTCGAGGCCGAGATTCCCGCCAACCCTTGAGCTATTCGCCGCTTGCGCGTCGATTGGAAAAAAGCCATGTCCCACGTTCCCCAACTCCGCATTCCCGCCACCTACATGCGCGGCGGCACCTCCAAGGGCGTGTTCTTCCGCCTGCAGGATCTGCCGCCCGCCGCGCAGGTGCCTGGTGCGGCGCGCGATGCGCTGCTGCTGCGGGTGATCGGCAGTCCCGATCCCTACGCCAAGCAGATCGACGGCATGGGCGGGGCGACCTCGAGCACCAGCAAGACGGTGATCGTGGCCCCGAGCACGCGCGCCGACCACGACGTGGACTATCTATTTGGGCAGGTGGCGATCGACCGCCCGTTCGTCGATTGGAGCGGCAACTGCGGCAACCTGTCGGCGGCGGTGGGGCCGTTCGCGATCGCCGCCGGCCTGGTCGATGCGGCGCGCATTCCGCACGACGGCATGGCCACGGTGCGGATCTGGCAGGCCAATATCGGCAAGACCATCCTCGCGCAGGTGCCGATCGTGGCCGGCGCGGTGCAGGAGAGCGGCGATTTCGAGCTGGACGGGGTGACCTTCCCGGCGGCCGAGATCCAGCTCGACTTCCTCGATCCGGCCGCGGACGCGGACGGCGCGGACGGGGCGATGTTTCCCACCGGCAACCTGGTCGATACGCTGGACGTGCCGGGCGTGGGCAGCTTCGAAGCGACCCTGATCAACGCCGGCATCCCGACCATCTTCCTCGACGCGCAGGCGCTGGGCTACCGCGGCACCGAACTGCAGGACGCGATCAACGGCGATGCGCAGGCGCTGGCCAGATTCGAGACCATCCGCGCGTATGGCGCACTGCGCATGGGCCTGATCGCCACGCTGCAAGACGCGGCGACGCGGCAGCACACGCCGAAGCTGGCCTTCGTCGCGCCGCCGGCCGACTACGTGGCCTCCAGCGGCAAGCCGGTCGCCGCCGCCGACATCGACCTGCTGGTGCGGGCGATGTCGATGGGCAAGCTGCACCACGCGATGATGGGCACCGCCGCGGTGGCGATCGGCACCGCCGCGGCGATTCCGGGCACGCTGGTGAACCGCGCGGCCGGCGGCGGTGCACGTCAGGCGGTGCGCTTCGGCCATCCTTCGGGCACCTTGCGGGTCGGCGCCGAAGCGCAGCAGCAGGGGGGCGGCCAGTGGAGCGTCACCAAGGCGATCATGAGCCGCAGCGCGCGGGTACTGATGGACGGCTGGGTGCGGGTGCCGGGCGATATTTGTTGAGCTCGCAGCGGCGGCGTGGCTGCATCGCCGTGGCGCCGCAATCCGGGTCTTGTTTTTTGTAGGCGGCTTCAGTCGCGACACGTTCTAACCGTAGTTCCTGTCGCGGCTGAAGCCGCTCCACAGGATGCGGGTGCAGTGCGATTTTGATAGACCGGGGCCGTCTGGACAGCGCACTTGCAGTGCACATGTGACAACGCATTGCGTGCCAATAGCCTTAACACGTTCAAATGACCGGGACATGCACGGCATGTGTATTTTGTGTTAATTATGCTGCGGCGCCACATCGCTTGCCGGCGGCGCGCACCCGCTCTTGCCCATTCCACTCCGGAGTTCCCATGTCCGCCAGTTGGTCGCTGCGCACCAGCGCACTTGCCGTCGCCGTCGTTTCCGCACTTTCGTTCTCCGCCGCCGCCCAGCAGGCGGACAGCACGGACGGGGTCGCCCGCCTGGATACGGTCAAGGTCACCGCCGAACGGCGTTCGGAAGACTCCAAGGACGTGCCGATCTCGGCCAGCGTGCTGCGCCCGGAATACCTGAATGCGATCTCCACCAGCGGCTCTGACGTGCGCGTGCTGGCCGGCAAGGCGCCCAGCCTCAATGTCGAATCCTCCAACGGCCGCGTGTTCCCGCGCTTCTACATCCGCGGCTACGGCAACACCGACTTCAACACCTACGCCTCGCAGCCGGTGTCGCTGGTGTACGACGACGTGGTCGCCGAGAACGCGTTCCTGAAGGGCTTCCCGATCTTCGATCTGGAAGGCCTGGAAGTGCTGCGCGGCCCGCAGGGCACGCTGTTCGGCCGCAACACGCCTGCCGGCGTGGTCAAGTTCAACTCGGTCAAGCCCAGCATCGGCGCCAACGACGGCTACGCCAGCCTGTCCTATGGCAGCTACGGCACCATGACCATGGAAACCGGCCTGAGCATCGCCATGGGCGACACGTGGGCCGCGCGCGTGTCGGCGCTGGGCCAGCGCCGCGACGACTGGGTCGACAACACCGTGGACGACCGCGCGTTCGAGGGCTACACCGACTCGGCGGTGCGGGTGCAACTGCTGTTCCAGCCGGGCGAGGATTTCAGCGCGCTGTTCAACGCGCACGCACGCCATCTCGACGGCACCGCGCGGCTGTTCCGCGCCAACATCTTCCAGCCGGGCAGCAACACGCTGGTGGACGGCTTCGATCCGGACAAGGTCTCCATCGACGGTGGCAACACCCAGGAACTGCAGACCTACGGCGGCAGCGCCAACCTGACCTGGCACCTGGGCGACATCGTGCTGCACTCGATCACCGGCTACGAGGGCATCGGCAAGTACTACAGCCGCGGCGACATCGACGGCGGCTACGGTGCGGTGTTCGCGCCGCCGTCTGGCCCTGGCGTGATCGCGTTCCCAGTGGAAACCGCCGGCGGCATCAAGAACCTGGACCAGTACTCGCAGGAGCTGCGCGCCGAATCGCAGTACGCCGGCCCGGTGAACTGGCAGGCCGGCCTTTACTACTTCCACGATTCGGTGGAAGGCGAGAACTACACCTACAACACCTTCGGCGGCGGCACCCTGAGCAGCGACCAGCTGACCCGCCAGCGCAACACCTCGTGGGCGGCGTTCGGCTCGCTGAATTATGCCGCCACCGACCGCCTGAACCTGCGCGCCGGCATCCGCTACACCTACGACAAGAAGACCTTCGACGTGCTTGCGCTGGACCGCGTCACCCTGCTCGAGCCGTCCACCGGCAGCACCGACAACTCCAAGGTCACCGGCGACCTCAGCGCGACCTACACCATCAATGACGCGGTCAACGTCTACGCCCGCGCCGCGCGCGGTTTCCGCGGCGCCAGCTTCGGCGTGCCGTCGGCGACCGCGCCGCTGACCGTGGCCGCGCCGGAGACCGTGGATTCGTACGAGATCGGCATCAAGTCCGACCTGTTCGACAAGCGCGCGCGGATCAGCTTCGATATCTACGATTTCCGGGTGAAGAACCAGCAGCTGACCGCGGTCGGCGGCACCTCCAACGACGTGCGCCTGCTCAACGCCGACACCTCCAAGGCACGCGGCGCCGAGTTCGACTTCGAGGCGCTGCTCACCCAGAACCTGCGCGTCACCCTGGGCGGCGCCTACAACTGGACCCGCATCGAGGATCCGACCCTGTCGGTCGGCGTGTGCCGCACCTGCACCGTGACCGATCCGCTCAACGCCGCCGGCAACGCCATCATCGACGGCAACGCGCTGCCGCAGGCGGCCAAATGGATGGGCAACGCCACGCTGCGCTACGGCATCCCGGTCGGCGACGACGCCGAGTTCTTCTTCTACACCGACTGGTCCTACCGCAGCGCGATCAACTTCTTCCTGTACGACTCGCGCGAGTTCGTCGGCCAGCCGCTGCTCGAAGGCGGCGCAAAGATCGGCTACACCTGGGGCGCCGGCGCCTACGAGGTGTCGGTGTTCTGCCGCAACTGCACCAACCAGATCCGCGCCACCGGTGCGATCGACTTCAACAACCTCACCGGCTTCATCAACGATCCGCGCATCGTTGGCGCGCAGTTCCGCGCCAATTTCTGATCGACGCCTTGCACTGCGATGCACCACGGACCGCCGGCTATCATGCCGGCGGTTTCTTTTTTAGGGAGGCGCGCATGCGCAGTCTGAAACGGTGGGTGGCGCTGGTGCTGCTGGCCCTGGCATCGGTTGAGGCTGCGGCGGCGCCTCCAGCCGCGCCGTCGGCGCAGAAAGTGGTGGTGTCCACCGACATCGGCGACGACATCGACGACGCGTTCGCGCTGGCGCTGTTGCTGCGCAGCCCGGAACTGGACGTGCTCGGCATCGCTTCGGCCTGGGGTGACACCGCACTACGCGCGCAGTTGCTGCAGCGTTTATTGCAAGAGGCCGGACGCAGCGCGATCCCGCTGGCGATTGGCCATGCCACGAGCAGCACGATTCCCTTCAGCCAGGCGCGCTGGGCGGCGCAGGGCACGCTGCAGCGCAAGGCGCCGGACGCGGCGGACTTCATCCTGGCGCAGGCGCGGCGCCATCCCGGGCAGGTCACCTTGCTGGTGCTTGGCCCGCTGACCGACGCGGCGCGCGCCTTGCAGCGCGACCCCCAGGGCTTCGCCCAGCTCAGGCAGGTGGTGCTGATGGGCGGGTCGGTGCGTGCGGGCTACGGCAAGTCGCGCTACCGGCCGGCGAACCCGCCGGCGCCCGAGTACAATATCGTGTCCGACATCGGCGCCGCGCAGCGCGTGTTCGGCGCCGGCGTGCCGATCGTGATGCTGCCGCTGGACGCGACCCAGGTGACCCTGGAGGAACCGGAGCGGGTGGCGCTGTTCGCGCATGGCGATCCGCTGACCGACGCCCTGACCCAGCTCTACTACCAGTGGCGCGACACCGACCAGCCCTGGGCCAGCGCCACGCCGACCCTGTTCGACGTGGTGCCGGTGGCGCAATTGCTCGATCCTAGCCTGTGCCCGACCGTGCCATTGCGCATCGCGATCGACGCCCAGGGCTACACGCGGGAGGTGCCGCCTGGCGGCGTTGCCGGCGCCGCCGCCGCAAGCGGCCATGCCGCGGGGGGCGGCGCCAACGCCCAGGTCTGCCTGGCGCTGGACCGGCCGCGGCTGATCGCGCTGTACATGCAGCGCTTGCTGCGCTGAAGCGGCGGCAGGTGCGCCGCTTCGCGCGTCGCGGCTGAAGCCGCTCCCTCAGGGACCTGCGGCCATCCAGCCGGGTGCACCGTAGGAGGGACTTCAGTCCCGACTGCATCCAGCCTGGGGGAACCCCTTTGCCCCTCGGCGGCTTCCACGGCGATGTTCGGCGACGACGATTGCATGTCGGCCGGGGTGGGGGCGCGAGCGGTGTGCGCCGCCGCCATACGCCCGCAACCGGCGCGTAGACATCGGCGCCGGCACGGTCCGGCGCGCCCGCCCGCCGCCGTCCCCGGCCGCCTTGCCAGGCGCCGGCGAACGCCGCGTGCGCAATCCCGATTCCGCGCCTGCGGCGGTCGTGTCCGCGTTCTATACTCGCGCCACATTCACGGAGCGAACGTATGCACACGGATTCGAAGCGGCAGTGGCGCCTCGTGCGCGCGGGGCTGTTGAGCACCGTCCTGCTGCTGGGCCTGGTGCTGGCGCTGGGCGGCTGCAAGCGTAACGAATCCGGGCAGCTGCCCGATGCCAGCGGCGAGCCAGTGAAGGGCCAGAAGGAAGCGATGAAGGGCTTCGGCCTGGTCCGCGCCTATCCCGACCAGAAGCGCGACGGGCTGTCGCTGGCGCTGGAGTTCTCGCGCCCGCTGGTCGGCACCCAGGACTTCGACACGCTGCTGCGCTTCGAACAGAAGGTCGGCACCGACGAGAGCGCCTGGTCGCTGTCCGACGACGGCAAGACCCTGCGCTATCCGTACGTGGAGGCGGCCAAGGACTACACCGTGCTGATCTCCGCCGACCTGCTCGCCGCCGACGGCAGCCGCCTGGGCAAGCCGCTCAAGCAGAAGGTCTACACCGGCGAACTGCAGCCGGCGGTCGGCTTCGCCTCGCAGGGCAGCGTGCTGCCGGCGCGCGAGAGCCGCGGTCTGCCGGTGGTGTCGCTCAACGTGCCGGAAGTGGACGTGGAGTTCATGCGGGTCAAGGAAGGTGCGCTGCCGGCGTTCTTCGCCCAGTACCAGCGCGGCGGCCGCCGCGGCAGCTGGGAAATGGACAGCGACTACAGCGACCGCACCCCGATTGCGCAGTTGGCCGAGTCGGTCTACGTCAACCGTTTCGTGCTCGGCGGCGACAAGAACGAGCGCGCGCTGACCTATCTGCCGATCCAGGACATCAAGGAGCTGCAGGCGCCGGGCCTGTATTTCGCGGTGATGAAGCGCCCGGGCCGGTTCGAGAACGAATACGACACCGCGTTCTTCGCCGTCAGCGACATCGGCCTGCACGCGCGTGCTTGCAAGGACACGCTGTTCGTGCACACCGCCTCGCTGCAGAGCGGCGAGCCGTTGAAGAAGGTGGAGCTGCGCGTGCTCGACGCCAAGGGCGAACTGTTCCTGAAAGGCGAGACCGACGCCAACGGCAACGCGCTGCTGAACTACACGCTCGACGCCGGCCAGGTGCTGGTGGCGCGCAGCGGCACCGACCTGTCGATGCTGCCGTTCAACCAGCCGGCGCTGGACCTGAGCGAGTTCGCCGTGGCCGGGCGCGAGAACGCATGGTTCGACGTGTTCGCCTGGTCCGGCCGCGACCTGTACCGCCCCGGCGAGACGGTGCGCGTGTCGGCGCTGCTGCGCGACAACGACGGCAAGCCGGTGGCGACCAGCGGTAAGGGCGGGCAGCCAGCCGGCGGTCAACCGGTATTCCTGCGCTTGAAGCAGCCCGACGGCAAGATCTTCCGCGAGACCCGCCTGCAGCCGGGCGAGCAGGGCTATTTCAGCTTCGAACAGCTGATTCCCGCCGATGCGCCGACCGGGCGCTGGCAGGTGGAGTTCCGCACCGACCCGTCCAGCAAGGAAGCGGTGCAGGGCATGACCCTGCGCATCGAGGAGTTCCTGCCCGAGCGCATGAAGCTGGACCTGGACAGCGCGCAGAAGACGCTCAAGCCGGGCCAGCCGTTCAAGCTGCAGGCCACCGCCGCCTATCTGTACGGCGCGCAGGCCGACGGCAACCGTTTCACCGCCAAGCTGGCGGTGGCGGTCGAGCAGCATCCGGTCGAGGCGCTGCCCGGCTATTTCTTCGGCGACCCGACGCTGCAGCTGCCGCGCGAAGCCAAGGACATGATCGATACCGAATTCGGCGCCGACGGCAAGCTCGCCGAAGACCTGGCGCTGCCGGACGAAGCCAAGCCGACCAGCACCATCGCCGCGCTGGTCTCGGCCAGCGTGTACGAGACCGGCGGCCGCACCGTCACCCGCACGCTCAAGCGCGTGCTGTGGCCGGCGCCGGCGCTGGTCGGGGTACGCCCGTTGTTCGACGACAAGGACGGCGCCGATGCCAACGCCAACGCACGCTTCGAGCTGATGCGGGTGGATGCGCAGGGCAAGCCGCAGCCGGCCAAGGGGTTGAAGGTGACCCTGGTACGCGAGCTGCGCGACTACCACTGGGCATTCGCCGACAACCGCTGGGACTACGACTTCACCCGCCGCTTCGAGAACAAGCAGAGCATCACCGTCGATGCCGGCAGCGGCGCGGCCAAGTTCGATTTCCCGGTGGAGTGGGGCGAGTACCGCGTGGACGTGTTCGATCCGTCCACCGGCCTGACCACGCGCTATCCGTTCCGTGCCGGCTGGAGCTGGAACGACGAGAACCGTGGCCTGGACGCGCGCCCGGACAAGGTCAAGCTGGCGCTGGACAAGACCGGCTACAAGGCCGGCGACACGCTCAAGGTCACCCTGACCCCGCCGCATGCCGGACCCGGCGTGCTGATGGTCGAGAGCGACAGGATGCTGTACGTGCAGGACATCGACGTGAAGCCGGGCAGCCGCTTCGAGATCCCGGTGACCAAGGACTGGGAGCGCCACGACGTCTACGTCACCGCGCTGGTGTTCCGCGGCGGTTCGGCGCCGAGCAAGATCACCCCGGCGCGTGCGGTCGGCGTGGCCTTCGTGCCGATGGAGCGCAAGACCCGGCGCGTGGCGGTGGGCCTGGTCGCGCCCAAGCAGATGCGTCCGGAGCAGCCGCTGCCGGTAACGGTCAGCGTGCCGGAACTGGCCGGCAGGCAGGCGCACGTGACCATCTCCGCGGTGGACGTGGGCATCCTCAACATCACCCGCTTCCCGGTGCCCGATGCCAACGCGCAGTTCTTCGCGCAGCGGCGCCTGGGCGTGGATGCCTACGACATCTACGGCCGGGTGATCGAGAGCTTCGAGGGCGGCACCGGCAAGCTGCGCTTCGGCGGCGACATGGCCTTGGCGGCATTGCCGCAGGCCAAGCGCCCGACCGCGCGGGTGCAGACCGTGGACCTGTTCTCCGGCTCGGTGAAGCTCGATGCCAAGGGCAACGCGCGGGTGCAGCTGCCGGTGCCGGACTTCAACGGCACGCTGCGGGTGTCGGCGCTGGTGTATGCGGACGAACGCTACGGCAATCGCGACGTGGAGACGCTGGTGCGCGCGCCGATCGTGGCCGAGGCCAGCATGCCGCGGGTGCTGGCGCCGGGCGACCGCAGCACGGTCACCCTGGACGTGCAGAACTTCACCGGGCAGCCGGGCGAGTTCAAGCTGCGGGTGGACGGCGAAGGCCCGCTGGCGATCGCCGAGAACGCGCGCAGCGCCAAGCTCGGCAAGGACGGCAAGGCCACGCTCAGCTTCCCGTTGGTGGCGCAGGAGGGCTACAGCGTGGCCAAGGTGCGGGTGCGGGTGGACGGCAACGGCTTCAGCGTTGACCGCCGCTACGACTTGCCGGTGCGCGCGGCGTGGCCGTCGGTGCTGCGCGCGCAGACTCGGGTGCTGGATCCGTTGGCGCCGGTGACGCTGGGCATGGGCGATGCCGAGGGGCTGATGGCCGGTTCGGTCAAGGCGCGCATGCTGGTCAGCGCGTTGCCGCCGATCCCGTTCGCCAGCGCGCTGCAGGGCGCGCTGGAGTATCCGTATGGCTGCGCCGAGCAGACCGCCAGCAAGGGCTACGCCGCGTTGCTGCTCGACGACGCCACCGCCAGGCTGCTCGGCGCCAAGGGCCTGGATGCGGCCACCCGCCGCGCGCGCATGGAAGGCGCGTTCGGGCGGCTGGCTTCGATGCAGATCTCCAGCGGCCACTTCTCGATGTGGGGCGACGACGGCTACGTCAATCCGGGCCTGACCCCGTACATCGCCGAGTTCCTGCTCGACGCCAAGGATGCCGGCTTCGCGGTGCCCGACAACGTGCTGCAGAAGGCGCTCAACCGGCTCAGCGAGGACCTGCTGTCCGGCGGCAACAACTTCTACGGCCAGGACCGCCGCGAGAACCTGAAGTTCGCCAACCAGGCGTGGTCGGGCTATGTACTGGCGCGGGTCAACCGCGCTCCGCTGGGCACGTTGCGCGCGCTGTACGACAACGACCGCGGCAAGGCGCTGACCGGCCTGTCGCTGCTGCACCTGGGCGTGGCGCTGTCGCTGCAGGGCGACAAGAAGCGCGGTGAAGCGGCGATCGCGGCCGGCTTCGCCAAGAACAGCGCCGAGCGTCCGCATTATTTCGGCGACTACGGCAGCGTGATCCGCGACGACGCGCTGATGATCGCGCTGCTGCACGAGCGCGGCCTGGCCAAGCCCGAGTACGACGCGCGCGCGGTGGCGCTGGGCCGCGAGATCGATGCGCGCCGCCGCGGTGGTTGGCTGTGGCTGAGCACCCAGGAGCAGGTGGCGCTGGCGCGGATGGGCAAAGCGCTGTTGGCCAACCAGAGCAAGCTGGTGTCCGGCCAGCTGGCGATCGGCGACGGCAGCGAGGCGATCGCCGCGGCCAAGGCGTTCGGCCGCCAGTTCGACGAGGCCGAACTGGCGCGCGGGGTCAGTTTCGTGCCGCAGGGCGAGGCGCCGCTATACGCCAGCCTGGAAATTGCCGGCATCCCGCGCAAGGCGCCGAAGGTGGATGAGAGCACGTTGAAGGTGGAACGCGCGTGGTACGGCACCGATGGCAAGCCGTGGACGCCGCGGCCGCTGAAGGAAGGCGAAGCGCTGATCGCGCGCGTCACCATCACCTCCAACGTGGGCATGCCCGACGCGCTGCTGACCGACCTGCTGCCGGCCGGCCTGGAAATCGAGAACTTCAACCTGGGCGATGCCAAGCAGTGGGCCGACGTGGTGGTGGACGGCATCGAGATCAGCGACCGTTCCAACGCCGCCGACGTCAAGCACGAGGAGTTCCGCGACGACCGCTACGTGGCCGCGCTGAGCCTGGCGCAAGGCGGCAAGGCGCAGGTGTTCTATCTGGTGCGTGCGGTGACGCCGGGCACCTACACCGTGCCGCCGCCGCTGGTCGAGGACATGTACCGTCCCGACCTGCGCGGGGTGGGACGCAGCAACCCGGGCACGATCAGCGTCGTGCAGCCTTAAGGCGTGCCATCATTTTCCGAGCAGGCCCAACCGGTCGGCCTGTTCGGGGAGTGAGGACAGGCCGTAGCGGATCCGGCCGCAGCCAATGCATGGAACGATAGGGCCCTTGCGGCCCTATCGTCGTTTTTGGGGTGAAAGCATGGTTCGCCGCGGCGGTTCGATGGCCAGACAGCGGCCGTCTCGCTGCGGCGCCTGCCATCGCCGCGCCTGGGCAGCGCAACGGCGCATCGCCGTCTCGCCCGCCCTGCTGCGAACGCGGTAGTCGTAGTCAATGCCGGACCCGGAGCGAATGCGGCGTCGCGCACAACAGGCACCCGCTGACATGGGTTTGTCATAGACCCCCGGATAAAATTAACTACTTTTAAGTTATTAATTTCATTTTTGAAGTTTTTCAGGGATCGTGAAATGACGCAATCGCACCGCCGCCACTCCCGCCACCAGCGCGCCTTGCTGGTCTGCATGCTCGCCGCCAGTTGCCAGGCCGCCCTTGCGCAGCAGGCGGCCAAGCCGATGCCGGCGCCTGCAGCACCTGCGGACACCGGCGATACCGATGCCGGCGCCGCCTCGGCCGCCGTTGCCGGCGACGCCGGCGCGCCCAAGACCATGGACAGCGTGGTCGTCACCGGCGTGCGCAAGGCCAATGCCGCGGCGATCGAGAGCAAGCGCGCGGCGACCAACATCACCGACGTGATCAGTTCCACCGACGTGCGCGCGCTGCCGGACACCACCATCGTCGAAGCGCTGCGCCGCATCCCTGGCCTGTCGGTGCTGCCGGCGACCGACAACGAACATCCGCGCGACGAGGCCGCCACGCCGGTGCTGCGCGGCCTCGGCCCGTCCTACAACAACGTCACCATCGACGGCCTGACCGTGGCCTCGCCGGGCACGCCGAACGGCACGCTCGGCTCGATCACCCGCGGCGTGCGCCTGGACATCCTGCCGGCCTCGATGGTCAGCGAGTTGCAGGTGGTCAAGACCTTCACTCCGGATCTCGATCCCAACGCCACCGGCGGTGCGATCAACCTGCGCACGCGCAGCGCGTTCGAGAACGGCGGCAAGCCGTTCTTCACCAGCGAAGCCTCGCTGGGCCATGCCAACGACGTCGGCAAGCCGCGCGACCAGGACGATCCCGGCTACCGCCTCGGCGCCACCGGCAGCACCACTTTCGGCAGCGACCGGCAGTACGGCCTGACCCTGTCGGGCAACTACCAGACGCTGAGCAGCTACACCGAAACCCATATGACCACCGACACGGTGCACTACGGGTTCTACGACGGCAACGGCGTGCTGCAGAGCGGCAGCAACCTCGGCAACGGCTGGGCGGTGCCGCAGCAGGACAAGTACTGGTACGTGATGGACAAGCGCGACCGCTACGGCCTGACCGGCAAGTTCGAGGCGCACCCCAGCGCCGACCTGCAGGCCTACGTCACCGCGGGCTACTACTATTTCAAGGACGACATGCAGCGCAACGAACTGCTGATCGATCCGCGCAACCGCAACCGCGTCGTCAACCAGACCGCGACCTCCGGCAGTTACCCGGCCGGCGACATCGAGGTCGGCTATTCCAACCAGGTCACCACCACCCGCACCAAGCTCGGCCAGGCCGGCATGGAATGGCGGCCGGACGATCACCAAGTGCTGTCCGCGCGCGGCTCGTGGTCGGATGCGACCTACGACGAACCGATCCAGATGTTCAAGTACGTCACCGGCGCGTCGCGCCCGGCGCCGGTCCCGGTCGGCCAGACCGGCGCCGGTGTCAGCGTCAATCCCACCGCCAACTACGCCTTCAACTACGACACCTCGGCGCTGAACCAGCGCTTCCCGGTGGCGCCGCAGGCGTACTACGACTACGACAACTACAGCCTGTTGTACTGGCGCCCGGACTACAAGCGCAGCGCGCGCGACCGCATCCTCACCGGGCGCCTGGACTACGCCTTCAACCAGGGCGAGCAGGACCTCGGCCTGGGCTTCGGCGCCGGCCTGTCGTACACCACCGACAAGCCGTCGTTCAACATCTACCGCGACGAATACCAGCCCAACAGCAGCGCGCCGGCGTTGAACATCGCCGACGTGCTGGCGCCTTCGAACGCGCCGCTGCGCTATCTCGGCCTGAACCTGATCACCATCGATCCGAACAAGGCGCGGCGTGTGCTGCAGTCCACGCCGCGCAGCGCGTTCAACAGCACCGACCAGTCGGCCTTCAGCAACCAGGACAACTTCAGCCACACCGAAAATATCTTCGGCGCCTACGGCCTGGTCAGCTACCGTGCCGAGGCATTCAACGTGGAGGCCGGCCTGCACTACGACAACACCGACCAGTCCACCATCGGCCGCCAGCGCCAGCTGGATACGGCCAGCGGCAAATACGTCTATGTCGACGCGCCGACCGATTCGCACTACGCCAACCTGCTGCCATCGGCGATCATGACCTACCACCTCAGCGACCGCCTCGACCTGCGCGCCGGCGCCAGCCGCACGCTCGGCCGCCCGCCGTACGACGCCTACGCCGCGCGCACCTCGATCGGCTTCGTCAACACCACCGATATGGGCAACCCCAATGCGCAGGGCGTGACCGTGACCGTGGGCAATCCGGACATCAAGCCGCGCGTATCGACCAACCTGGACCTGTCGCTGGAATGGCGCCTGCCGGACGATTTCGACGGCATGCTGGCCGCGGCGGTGTTCAACAAGCGCATCCAGGACGAGATCTTCACCCTGTCGCGCACCGACCAGTTCAGCTACAACGGCACCACCTATTCGAATGTGCTGATCAGCACCCCGGCCAATGCCTCCAATGCGCATATCCGCGGCCTGGAACTGAGCGCGGTGCTCAATACCTTGCTGCCCGGCGTGCCGGCACTGTCCGGGCTGGGCGCCAGCGCCAATCTGGCCTTGCTGGACGGCGGTATGGACGTGCCGTATAGCGTCGGCACCGCGCCGAACGTGAGCCAGCGCGAGCGCAGCGTCGATCGCCTGGTCGGCCAGCCGGGCTACACCGCCAACGCCTCGCTGTTCTACAACGTCGGCGGGCTGGAACTGCGCGCGGCCTACAACCGCCAGGGCAAGGCGCTGCGCGGCATCGTCAGCAACATCGACTGGCAGGACCTGTACTGGGCGCCGCGCTCGCAGCTGGATCTGTCGGCGACCTATGCGATCAACAAGCAGGTCAGCGTGGTCGGCCAGGTCAGCAACGTCACCCACAGCCGCATCACCAGCGTGACCGGACCGGGCGAGAACCTGCTGAAGGACACCTACTCGGTGCCGACCACGTACTGGTTCGGCATCCGCTTCACGCCTTCCCTTTGAACCTCTCAAACCTGCGGATTGCCACTTCCATGAAATCTTCCCTGTTACCGCTGCTGTTGCTGGGCAGCGCCCTCGCCGGTCCCGCCGCTGCAGCCCCCGCCGGCAGTGCCGTCAGCCAGGCGCGCCTGGCCGATCCCGCCGGCGGCATCTTCGTCGTCGCCCATCGCGGCTGCCACAATCCGGCGCCTGAGCATGGTTTCGCCGGCCATGCGCCGGAGAACTCGCTGGCCGGCCTGGAGCGCTGCGTGGCACTGGGCGTGGACATGCTCGAAACCGACATCCGCCGCGCCGCCGATGGCACCCTGGTGATGTTCCACGACGCCACCGTCGAACGCACCACCGACGGCAGCGGCAAAGTCGCCGAGATGACCTGGGCGCAGCTGTCGCAGTTGCGGCTGCGCGACGACGAGGGCGGCGCCGATGCGCCGCTCACCGACCAGCATCCAGTGACCCTGGAGCAGATGCTGGCCGCGGCCAAGGGCCGGATCATGCTCAATCTCGACGTCAAGGCGCCGATCTACTCGGAAGTGGCCGACGCGGTGCGGCGCGCGGGCATGCAGCGCCAAGTGGTGCTCAAGACCGAGGTCGGCGTGCACAGCCAGTCGCTGGCGTCGCTGCCGCCATTCGACCAGGTGAACTTCACCCCGGTACTGCTCAATCCGCCGGGCAGCGACGACCTGCTGCAGACCGCGAGCACCCAGATCGGCGGCAAGGTGCTTCCGGTCGCGATCGAACTGCCGCGGATGCGCGCCGAGCAGTTGCCGGCGCTGGCCGCGCTGGCCAAGCAGCAGCACGTGCGGCTACTGGTCAACACGTTGTGGGATGGTTTCGTGGTCGGCTATGGCGGCGACGCCGATGCGTTGCGCGATCCTGATGCGGTGTGGGGGCGTCTGCACCGCGCCGGCATCGGCGCGTTCCAGACCGACGAACCCGAAGCGCTGCTGCGCTACCGCGCCTCGCTCGAGAAGCATTGAGCGCGCGGTTCGCTGCGCAACTGTCCGGAATCGGTCGCCGGTCGTCCGCCTGCGGACACGGCGGCCGCGCCAGGCCGGTGCGATGCGCAGATGTTCCAATGGCGTATGGAGGTGTACCGGGTTGCATGCAGCTTGCCCGGTGTCATGGGTATCGCGACGTCGCCGGGTCGTTGGTTCTGGCGTCGTCGGCGTCGCTAGCCGCCAGCCAGCAAGCGTCTTCCGCTATTGCCGAAGGCGCTTGCCGCTTTCGGCTCTCGCGTTTCCTGCTTTCTTCATGCGACCTTGGTCGTTCGGCTCGCCCGCAAGGTGCCTCACTGCGCGACGCATCAGGCAACGATATGCGTGAAGAACTGCACTGAATGATCTTCCAGGATGACGGCGCCCAATGGCGTGTTGTCTGTGCGTTTTTCGCAGGTTTGATCGAATTCCACCGGGATGTGCGCTTTCTGGAATAGCGCGCGCAGCTGATTTGCCGTGTCTATCGAAGCGGCGTTATCACGTTCGCCGCCATGCATGGCAACGCGCAGCGTCAAGTCTTGCTCCTCCGTGTTCCGCACATAGCGCCGCAGTGATGCCTTCACCTTGTGCGGCGCCATCCCCTGCCCAGCGAACGGCAACAGATGAAAGACGCGCGCCTTGGCCCCTGGCAGGCGAGCGCCCGTGTCGCGGTCGATCTTTTCCGCAGCGCAGGCGACAGCGATACACGAACCCATATCAGCGGTCACGACCGGCGTGTTGGGCTTGCTTGTTCCCGTGCTGTAGAGGTGGCTGGTGCTGGCGTCGTTGCGGACCAGGTAGTTGAAGCCCGCCACTTTCACAACGGTGGAGTTGTCGATCTCGATCGTGCCAGGTTGTGCGGCATCGGCATCGGCATCGGCATCGCCGACCAGAATGCAGGGAAACACCGTAGGCTCCCGGTCTTTGATCGCAGTGCGCTTACGCCGTCGTGCCGCCTGATAGGCATCGGCCGACACCATGGTCAGGCACTCGCCTTCGCGATCCAGGCGATGGTGCGACACCTTGCGTGGGGCACGGTCCAGGCCTTCCGGCGCCGCTGGCTCCATCAGCGGAGGCGACGCCGGCAAATGTTCCGTCGAAGGCGACGGAGACGCGTACTGCGGGTAAGACGCAGACGCGTACTCCGGATAAGGTGAGTAGCTCGCGGCGTACCTGCCGCTGTGCATTCTGGAAGTGCCCGAATAGCAGTTTCCCATCGTCGGTCTCGTGGGCAGGTTTTTTTGGTGTGGTACACGATAGTGCGTCACATGTCTCAATGTTCGGAAATTCAGAATTCCCGTGTAGTTTTGCGAAGGGCACCAGGCATCGGAAACAGCAACAAAGATCAAGCTGCGCCCGCTCGTCTTACTGCTGATTGTCTGTGTGGATCAGTGGGGCCGGCACGGCGTTCCAGCTGGGTTGCGTTGGCTGCCAGGCAGTGGTTGCTGCCATGCCCCAGCCGCGCATCGCGATTGGGTTTGCAGCGACCAACAAAACGACTGCGCAGCGGCCAGGTGGGCAGCACGGCCGCTGCGTGTGCACAGCGCGGATACGCCGATGCGGTCGCAACAGGCAAAATAGCCGCTTCCATCGGGAGCCCGCATGTCACAGGACGTATCCGCCGCCACGCCCCGCGCGCGGCGCACCCGGCGCTGGAAGCGCCTGCTGTCGCGCCCGCCCTGGGGCCGCCTGCTATGGCGCCTGCCGCGCTGGGGTACGGCGGCGCTGCTGGCCACGCTGTTGCTGCTGGACCTTGCATTTCCGCTGCCGCTGCCGAAATCGCGCGATACCTCCACCCTGGTGGTCGCCGCCGACGGCACCCCGCTGCGCGCCTTTGCCGACGGCAACGGCGTGTGGCGCTACCCGGCCACGCCGCAGAGCGTGTCGCCGCTATACCTGCAGGCGCTGCTGAACTACGAGGACCGCTGGTTCTGGCGTCACCCCGGGGTCAACCCGTGGGCGCTGCTGCGCGCCGGCAAGCAGTGGCTGTTTTCGCGCCGCATCGTCTCCGGCGGTTCCACCCTGACCATGCAGGTAGCGCGGATCCTGATGCCGGACGAGGTCAGCACGCGCACGCCGCTGGGCAAGCTGCAGCAGCTGCTGCGCGCACTGCAGCTGGAAGCGCACCTGAGCAAGCGCCAGATCCTGCAGCTGTACCTGGAGCGCGCGCCCTACGGCGGCACCATCGAGGGCGTGGACGCGGCGAGCTGGGCCTACCTGGGCAAACCGGCCGCGCGCTTGTCGCAGGCCGAAGCGGCGCTGCTGGCGGTGCTGCCGCAGGCACCGAGCCGGCTACGTCCGGACCGGCATCCGCAAGCCGCGCGCGCCGCGCGCGACAAGGTGCTCGAGCGCATGGTCGAACTGCAGGTGTGGCCGCGTGCGCAGGTCGACGACGCGCGCATCGAGCCGGTGGTGGCGCGCTCGCTGCAGGCGCCGATGCATGCCGCGCTGCTGGCAGAACGCCTGCGCCGGCAATCGCCGCACGCCGCGCACATCGTCTCCACCCTCGACGCCGACCTGCAGCGCACCCTGGAGGATCGGGTCAGCGCGTATTTCTCGCAGCTGCCCGAGCGCACCTCCGCGGCGTTGCTGGTGGTGGACAACCGCGACCTGCAGGCGCGCGCCTACATCGGCTCGGTGACGTTCGGCGACCGTAAGCGGCTCGGCGACGTGGACATGGTCCAGGCCTGGCGCTCGCCCGGCTCCACGCTCAAGCCGTTCCTGTACGGCATGGCCCTGGACGATGGCCTGATCCATTCCGAAAGCCTGCTGGTGGATGCGCCGCAGAGTTTCGGCGACTATCGTCCGGGCAACTTCGACGAAGCCTTCAACGGCCCGGTCGGCGCCGCCAGCGCCTTGCGCCTGTCGCTGAACGTGCCGGCGGTGGACCTGCTCGATCGGGTCGGGCCGGCGCGTTTCGCCGCACGCCTGAACAATGCCGGCATCGGCCTGAAGTTTCCGCGCGGCAGTACCCCGAATCTGGCCTTGATCCTCGGCGGCACCGGCGCGCAGCTGGAACAGCTGGTCGGCGCCTTTGCCGCACTGAACCGCGACGGCATCGCCGGGCACGTGCGCTACACCGCCACCGACGAGGTCATCGAGCGGCGACTGATGTCGCCCGGCGCGGCGTGGATCGTGCGCGAGATTCTCCAGGCCAATCCGCGCCCCGGCTACGGCATCGGCACCTTCGATGTCGGCACGCGCCCGCGGGTGGCATGGAAGACCGGCACAAGCTATGGCTATCGCGACGCCTGGGCGATCGGTAGCACCCGCCGTTACACGGTCGGGGTGTGGGTCGGGCGCCCGGACGGCACCCCGCTGCCTGGCCAGTACGGCGCGGTGACCGCGCTGCCGCTGATGTTCGAGACCATCGACAGCCTGCCGCGCGCGCGCGGCGACAACGCGCCGCGGCCGATGCCGGGCAACGTGCAGCAGCTGGACGTGTGCTGGCCGCTGGGCATCGCCGCCGAACAGACCCCGCCCGCGCTGTGCCAGCGGCGCTTCTCCGCCTACGCACTGGACGGTGCGGTGCCGCCGACCTTCGCCGAGCGCGACGCGCGGCTATGGAGCGCCGGCCGCGACACGGTGCAGGTGGATGCGCGCAGCGGCCTGCGCCTGTCGCCCGATTGCGCGCGGCCGCACCAGGCAGTGCAGCGCGAACTCGCGCGCTGGCCGGCGCTGCTGACCCCATGGCTGCACGGCAGCGAGCGCCAGGCCGGACAACTGCCCGCGCTGGCGCCGGACTGCCGCGACGACGGCCGCGGCGGCAACGACGTGCTGCGCATCGAAGGACTCAACGACCGCGCCACGCTGGCGCGCGCGCCAGGCAGCCTCAGCGTGCGGCTGCAGGTGCGTGCGCTAGGCACCACCGCGGCGGTGGACTGGTTGCTGGATGGGCGCTGGATCGCCCGCACCGAGGGTGCGCGTAACTTCCAGCGCGATTTCGCCGATGCTGGCGACCATACCCTGACTGCACTGGCCAGCAATGGTGCCTGGACGCAGGTGCGGTTCCGGGTGTTGCATTGAGTACGCTTGCGCGCGGATCCCGCGCGCGACGCGGGATATGGAACATTCGACTGTGCTGCTTACAGTCGAAGGCGTGTTGTGGGAGCGACTTCCGTCGCGACGGAAGTCGCTCCCACAATACTGCTCCAGTGCCTGCGAAAGGCGAGGGCTGCGAGCGTGCGCCGACATGCTGTCGCGCTCTTCTTGCGAACCAGGAAAACGCGCGAAGAGGCATGCCCTTGTAGGAGCAACTGTCTTCAGCCGCGACGAGCGCAGTGGTGAATGTTCCCAACCTGCATGCAGTCGGGACTGAAGTCCCTCCCACAAGGGGCCTCGCAGCTGCAAGGTGCCGGTGGAATCCTCGTGGGAGCGACTTCAGTCGCGACGAGCGCAGCGGCGGGCTTTGCGGCTTCGGACGTTGTCGCGGCTGAAGTTGCTCCTACAGTGCACCCAGCAGGCGATCCGCAGGCCGTGTAGGCGGCTTCAGCCGCGACAAGCCTTGCGGATGCACCCTGTCGCGGCTGAAGCCGCTCCTACAGGGAGCGGGCGCCCGGCTCGTCCGATCCTTGTTCCAACTCCCCGTCGCGATTGCCACAAAAAAAGCGCCCGGCAGGTGCCGGGCGCTGGATGCCGATGCGGGCGATCGCGCGACCTACTTCCCGATCCACCCTTCCAGCAGGTCGGAGAACTCGTCGGCATGCTCTTCTTCCTGGGCCAGGATCTGCTCCAGGATGCGCTTGGTGGTGGTGTCCTTGTCGCCGACGAAATGGATCATCTCGCGATAGCTGTCGATGGCGATGCGCTCGGCGATCAGGTTCTCCTTGACCATGTCGCGCAGGTCTTCGCCTTCCTTGTACTCGGCGTGCGAACGCGCGGTCAGCGTGTCGGGATTGAGGTCCGGCTCGCCGCCCAGCTGCACGATGCGTTCGGCCAGCTTGTGCGCATGCTCCTGCTCCTGCTGCGCGTGCTCCAGGAACTCGCCCTTGATCGCGTCGGCGAGCATGCCCGAGGCCATGAAGTAGTGGCGGTAGTAACGCAGCACGCACACGTATTCGGTGGCGAGCGCATCGTTGAGCATCTTGATTACCGCCTCGCGGTCGGCGCTGTAGCTCTTGGTGATCGCGCCGTCTTCGATGCTCTGGCGCGCGTTGGCGCGCAGCGTGGCGGTATCGGTGAGGCCGGCGGTGTGCTGCAGCGGCTTGGCGTCGTTGGCTGGCTTGTTGGACATGGCTGGCCGGTTCCTGTGTGATGTGCGAAGGGAGATCAGTCGGGAAGATGCTGCAGCACGTAGTCGGCGGCGGAGACCTTGAATTCGCCCGGCGCCTCGACGAACAGCGCACGCACCACGCCGTCCTCGGCGTATAGCGCGAAGCGCCGCGCACGCACGCCCATGCCGTAGCTGCTGGCGTCCATTTCCAGGCCCAGCGCCTTTGCCAGTTCGCCGTTGCCGTCGGACAGCATCTGCAGGCCATCGGGTACCAGCTGGCTGGTGCCCCATGCCTGCATCACGAACGGGTCGTTGACCGCCATGCAGTACACCTCGATGCCGCGTTTGCGGAATTCCTCGAAGTGCTCGACGTAGCCGGGCAGGTGCTTCTCCGAACAGGTCGGGGTGAACGCGCCGGGTACTGCGAACAACAGCGCGTTGCGGCCGTCGAACAGGCTGCGCGTGTCCACCTGTTCCACGCCCTCGCGGATGCGTTGCAGGACCACTTCGGGAATGCGTTCGCCGGGCTGGATGGGCATGTCGGGCTCCTTGGATGAATCGAGTCTAGAAATCGGAATGGGAAGGCAGCGTCAAGGCCCTTGAAAAGCGCAGGCCCATTCCTATCTGGCAGGCATGGCGGCGGGCCTGGCCCGGCGCCGCGAACCACCCGTCAGGGTTCATCCCATTCACGTTGCAGGAGACTACGAGATGAGCATCGTCCGTTATCGCCCGTTGCCGGCCCAGTCCGCCTTCCAGAACGAGATCAAGCAGGTGTTCGACCGCTTCTTCGACCCCAATGGCGGCACCGACGAGTCGGCCGTCGTCACCGCGCAGTGGGTGCCGCGCGTGGACATCAAGGAAGAGGCCGAGCGTTTCGTGCTGTACGCCGACCTGCCAGGCATCGACCCGTCCGAGATCGAGGTGTCGATGGACAAGGGCATCCTGTCGATCAGTGGCGAGCGCAAGAACGAGTCCGCCGCCGACAGCGAGCGCTTCTCGCGCATCGAGCGCCGCTACGGCAGCTTCCACCGCCGCTTCGCGCTGCCGGACAGCGCCGATCCCGACAACATTTCCGCCACCGGCTACCATGGCGTGCTGGAAGTGCGCATCCCCAAGCGCCCGGCGAGCACGCCGCGCCGGATCCAGGTCGACACCGGGGCCACGATCGTGCAGTAAGCGCGACCACGCGCCGGCGACGCCGCGGCGTCGCCGCGCCTTCGCGGCCGGCCAGTAGAATGGCCGGGCGATGGTGCGCAGCATGCAACCGGCCCGTTGCCGCAAGGCGGCGGGCCGACTCTTTTTGAGGTGATGGATGGAATTCAAGGATTACTACGCGACCCTGGGTGTGGAGCCCAGCGCGGGCGACGCCGAGATCAAGACCGCCTACCGGAGGCTGGCGCGCAAATACCATCCCGACGTCAGCAAGGAGGCCGGCGCCGAGGACAAGTTCAAGGCCATCAACGAGGCCTACGAGGCGCTGCGCGATCCGCCCAAGCGCGCCGCCTACGACCAACTGCGCGCGCAGGGCTACCGGCCCGGCGAAGAGTTCCAGGCCCCGCCCAACTACGGTGGTGCGCAGGGCTACGACTTCGAGGAAGTGTTCGGCAACGGCGGCGCCGGCGGCGGTTTCAGCGATTTCTTCGAGAGCTTGTTCGCGCGTCAGCAGCGCGCGCGCCAGGGCGGCGTCGGCGCCGGTCCCGGCGCGGGCGCGGGCGCGGCGCCGCGCGGCGACACCCGCGCCAAGCTGGCGGTGCCGCTGGAGGCTGTGCACAGCGGCGACAGCGTGCGCATCACCATCAATGGCCGCCAGCTGGACGTGCGCGTGCCCAAGGGCGTGCGCCCCGGCCAGGTGATTCGGCTGAGCGGGCAGGGCAACGGCGGCAGCAACCTGCTGCTGGAGATCGAATACGCCGCGCACCCGCAGTTCGAGGTGGACGGGCTCAACATCCTGTACACCCTGCCGGTGACGCCGTGGCAGGCGGCGCTGGGCACCAGCATCAGCGTGCCGACCCTGGGCGGTGCGGTGGAACTGAAGATCCCGCCGGAGTCCGATGCCGGGCGCAAGCTGCGCCTGCGCGGCCGCGGCCTGCCGGGTACCCCGGCAGGCGACCAGATTGTGGAACTGGAAGTGCTGGCGCCGGCGCCGGAAACCGAGGCGCAGCGCAAGGCGTATCGGGGGTTGGCCAAGGCGTTCGGTGAGGTGGTCTGAGAGGAGCCGGGACCAGGGACCGGGGATCCGGGACCCGGTGGTCTTCGCAAGTGCGCCGCATTTCTGCTTGCTTCGGAGTTGCAAAAAGGCCGCTTTTTCTGCAAAGAAGTGGTCTTCTTCGCATCAAATCGCTCGACGGCTATTTTCGCTCGGGCACCATCTTCCGGTCCCCGGTCCCCGGTCCCCGGTCCCCGGTCCCCGGTCCCCGGTCCCCGGTCCCCGCCTCACTCCTTCGGCCCATCCTCCCCACTGAACACCTGCTCGATCACCTCGGACAGCTCGTCCTCGGAAAACGGCTTGGTGATGTAGGCGCGGGCGCCCTGGCGCATGCCCCACATGCGGTCGGTGTCCTGGTCCTTGGTGGTGACCAGGATCACCGGGATGTGCTGCGTGCTCGGTTCGCGGCGCAGGGTGCGTGTGGCCTGGAAGCCGTTGAGGTTGGGCATCACCACGTCCATCAGCACCAGGTCCGGCAACGCCGCCTTGGCCGCTTCCACGCCGGCCGCGCCGTCGGTGGCGGTGAGCGTTTCGTGTCCCAGCTTTTCGACGATGCGCTGGATGCCGAGCAACTGCGACGGCGAATCGTCGACGATCAGGATGCGTGCCATGTGTTTCCCCCCCCTTGGAAGCACGAGTGTAGTGGCAGCGGCGCGCACCCGGAAAGCGGTGCGCATCACACACCTCCGGGAGCGTCTACGCCGCCGGATCCAGCCGTACCACGGTGCGTCCGAACGACTGCCCGGCAAGCATCGTCGCGAACACCTCGGGCAGGCCGGACAGCTCCACCTCGCGGGTGCAGATCGCGTCCAGGTGGCGCGGTTTCCAGTCGCTGCCCAGGTGCTGCCAGATCCGGTCGCGCAGGTCGCGGGCGGTGCCGGCCGAGCCGATCCCCAACAGCGACACGCCGCGCAGGATGAACGGCATCACCGTCATGTCCAGCTCCGGGGTCGCCGCCAGCCCGGCGCTGGCGACGTTACCGTACGGCGCCGTCTGCGCCAGTAGGCTGGTCAGCATCGCGCCGCCGACGTTGTCCAGGCCGCCGCCGAAGCGCACCGACTCCAAAGGGCGCCTGGTCTGCAGCGCGTCGCGGCCCAGCACCTGACTGGCGCCCAGCGCCTTCAGGTGCTCGGCGCGGTCGGCCTTGCCGCTGACCGCATGCACCTCGAAGCCGGCGCGGCTGAACAGGTCGATCGCCAGCGAGCCGACCCCGCCGGTGGCGCCGGTCACGCACAGCGGGCCGTGTTCCGGGGTCTGCCGGTTGTCGAGCAGGCGCAGCAGCGCCAGCGCCGCGGTGAAGCCGGCGGTGCCCAGCACCATGCTCTCGCGCAAGCTCAGCCCGGCCGGCAGCGGCACCACCCACTTGGCCTCCAGTCGCGCGTACTGGCTGTAGCCGCCGTCGCGGGTCTCGCTGAGGCCGCAGCCGGTGACCAGCACCGCATCGCCCTCCTTGAATCCCGGATCGCTGGAGGCCACCACGTGTCCGGCCACGTCGATGCCGCCCACCAACGGGAAACGGCGCAGGATCTTGCCCTGTCCGGTGCCGGCCAGCGCGTCCTTGAAGTTCACCGACGACCAGGCGCCGCGGATCACCACCTCACCCGGGCTCAGCTGATCCAGCCCCACCGGCTCGACTGCGGCGCGGTAGCCGGCATCGTCCTGATGGATGCGGAAAGCAGGGAAGCGGGCGGGGAGCGACATCGCGAACACCTTGGTCGGCACGAAGGAATGCACCAAGATACCCTTTCGAAACGACGGATCTGCCCCATCTTGTAGAATCGGCGACTCACTTACGGTGACCGGCGCGCACCGACGCGCCGCCACCTACCTTCTTGGAGCATGCATGGCCTGGAATACACCCGGCGGCAAGGGCGGAGATGGCTCGGACAATCACGTGCGCAATCCCTGGAAGCCTCGTGGCGGCAATGGCGGCGGCAAGTGGGGTGGGCTGCCCGGTCCGTTGAAGGACCTGTTCGGCGGCGACGGCGCCAACATCGGCCGCTGGGTGCTGGCGGCAGTGGTGCTGTTGCTGTTGTTCAGTTGCTTCCAGCTGATCGGCGAGCAGCAGCGCGGCGTGGTGCTGCGCTTCGGCCAGTTCTCGCGGATCCTGCAGCCGGGACCGAACTTCAAGCTGCCGTGGCCGATCGAATCGGTGCGCAAGGTCAACGCCACGGAGATCAAGACCTTCAGCAACCAGGTGCCGGTGCTGACCCGCGACGAGAACATCGTCAGCGTCTCGCTCAACGTGCAATACCGCATCGACGACCCGCGCATGTACGTGTTCGGCTCGCGCAACGCCGACCAGGTGCTGGAGCAAGCCGCGCAGAGCGCGGTGCGCGAACAGGTCGGCCGTGCCGACCTCAACGTGGTGTTGAACAACCGCGGGCCGATGGCCACCGCTGCGCGCGACCGCCTGCAGGCCGCGCTCAGCGCCTACCGCACCGGCCTGATCGTGACCGGGCTGACCCTGCCCGACGCCCGCCCGCCGGAAGAAGTGAAACCGGCCTTCGACGAGGTCAACGGCGCGCAGCAGGTCAAGGAACGGCTGATCAACGAGGCCCAGGCCTATGCCGCCAAGATGGTGCCGGAAGCCCGCGGCCAGGCCGCGCGTACCCGCACCGTCGCCGAGGGCTACAAGGAAGCGTCGATCGCCCGCGCGCAAGGCGATGCCGAGCGCTTCACCCTGCTGCAGCAGCAGTACCAGAACGCGCCTGAGGTCACCCGCAAGCGGCTGTGGCTGGAGACGGTGCAGAAGGTGCTGTCGGAGAACCGCAAGGTCATCGGCGGCGATGGCCGCCAGCTGATCTACGTGCCGATGCCGGCCGATGCCGGCAAGGGTGCCGGCGCTGCCGCGCCCGCGTCCAGCGGCGGCATGCCGACGCTGCCACAGGAGGTCCTGATGCCGTCGCTGTCCAGCAGCCCGGCCGAGAGTATCCGCAGTCCGGAGCGCACGGCGCGCCCGAACGGCCGTGAGGAGGTGCAGCCATGAGAATTTCCCTATGGGCGGGCGTGGCGGTCGTGGCGCTGATCGTGCTGTTCAGCTCGGTGTTCGTGGTGCGCGAAGACCAGACCGCGATGGTGCTGAACCTGGGCCGGGTGGCGCGCGCCGACCTCAAGCCGGGCCTGCATTTCAAGTTGCCGTACGAGACCTCGCGCGTGTTCGATCGCCGCTTCCAGGTGCTGGACACGCCGCCTGCGCGCTACTTCACCGCCGAGCAGAAGGACGTCAGCGTCGACTTCTTCGCCATCGGCTACATCTCCGACGTGCGCGCCTTCTACCGCGCCACCGGCGGCGACGAGAAGGTGGCCAATGCGCGCCTGGCGCCGATCATCATCGATTCGCTGCGCAACCAGATCAACGCGCGCACGCTGCAGCAGTTGGTGTCCGGCGACCGCAGCGAACTGATCGCCCAGCAGCTGAGCGCGATCAATGCCGCCGGCAAGACCCTGGGCATGCAGATCACCGACCTGCGCATCAAGCAGATCGACCTGCCCACCGACAGCCAGGTGATCACTGACGTGTACGAGCGCATGCGCGCGCAGCGCAAGCAGGAAGCCAGCAAGCTGCGCGCCGAGGGCGAGGAACAGGCGCTGACCATCCGTGCCCAGGCCGACCGCGAGAGCACGGTGCTGGTTGCCGAGGCCGAGCGCGACGCGCAGAAGCTGCGCGGCGAAGGCGATGCGCAGGCCGCCAGCATCTACGGCAAGGCCGGCTCCGCCGACCCGTCGTTCTACGCGTTCTACCGCAGCCTGGAGGCCTATCGCGGCGCGATGGCCGACGGCAACGCGGTGATCGTGCTGGACAAGAACGATCCGTTCCTGCAGTACCTGAAGAGCGAGCGCTTATAGAGGCCGGGATTGGGGATTTGGGATTCGCAAGAGCGGGTCCCGGTCCCTAACGAAGTACGAGGTCACCGGTCGCATGCGACCTGGCGGCCTGGCGCTTCAGGCATTCTCAACCCGGATAGCCCCAGCATGCGGATTGTTGTGGGAGCGACTTCAGTCGCTCCCACAGGTTTCAGTGCGGTGCTCCAGTCCCGGCGCGGCGCGCCTTCCCCCTTGCCAGAGATCCCATGCACGATCTGATCGCCGCGGTGTGCCTGATGGTCGTCTTCGAGGGCCTGGTGCTGATGGTCGCGCCGGAGGCGTGGAAGCGGCTGGTGCAGCAGATGCTGGTCATGCCAACCGCGCAACTGCGTGCGGCCGGCGGCGTGGCCGTGGCGGTAGGGCTGGCGGCGCTGTGGTGGGTCCGCTCCTGAGCGGCGGCCGCCGCGCCATCCACGCCGGTCGCGCCGGTCGCGCCGCTGAACGCAGCGGCCGAGGGGGTGGTGAGCGTCACCCAAAACCCGGATAATGCACAAAAGCCGGCCGGGCCCGCTCCACACGAGCGCCTCGATCGGCTTTTTCCGTGTAGGGGCGCGCCGCCGCCTGGACGCTCCCCGATGGAGCGGCCTTACCGGCGCCGGCAAGACCCGTGCATGGCCACCACATCCGTGCGGCCCCGATGGCCGCGCAGCAAATCAGGAGTTACCCAGCCATGGGTCAGTCAGTTGTCGTGCTCGGCGCCCAGTGGGGCGATGAAGGCAAAGGCAAGATCGTCGATCTGCTCACCGAGGAAATCGGCGCCGTCGTGCGCTTCCAGGGCGGCCACAACGCCGGCCACACCCTGGTCATCAACGGCAAGAAGACCGTCCTGCACCTGATCCCGTCCGGCATCCTGCGCGAAGACGCGCTGTGCCTGATCGGCAATGGCGTGGTGATCTCCCCGGCCGCCTTGATCAAGGAAATCAGCGAACTGGAGGACGCCGGCGTAGAAGTGCGTTCGCGCCTGAAGATCTCCCCGGCCGCGCCGCTGATCATGCCCTACCACATCGCCCTGGATCAGGCCCGCGAGAAGGCCGCCGGCGGCAAGGCCATCGGCACCACCGGCCGCGGCATCGGCCCGGCCTACGAAGACAAGGTGGCGCGCCGCGGCATCCGCATCGCCGACCTGCATTACCCGCCGCAGCTGGAAGAGCTGCTGCGCACCGCGCTGGACTACCACAACTTCGTGCTGACCAAGTACCTGTGCGTGGACGCGGTCGATTTCCAGAAGACCTTCGACGAAGCCCTGGCCTTCGGCGACTACGTGCAGCCGATGAAATACGACGTGGCCGGCATCCTCCACGAGCTGCGCAAGCAGGGCAAGCGCGTGCTGTTCGAAGGCGCGCAGGGCGCGCTGCTGGACATCGACCACGGCACCTACCCGTACGTCACCAGCTCCAACACCACCGTCGGCGGCGCGCTGGCCGGCACCGGTGTCGGTGCCGATGCGATCGACTACGTGCTGGGCATCGCCAAGGCCTACGCCACCCGCGTCGGCGGCGGCCCGTTCCCGACCGAACTGGACGACGACGTGGGCCAGGGCATCCGCGACCGCGGCGCCGAGTACGGCGCCTCCACCGGCCGCCCGCGCCGCTGCGGCTGGATGGACATCGTCGCGCTCAAGCGCGCCGTGGCCATCAACGGCATCTCCGGCCTGTGCATCACCAAGCTCGACGTGCTCGATGGCATGGAGAAGCTGAAGATCTGCATCGCCTACGAATACCGCGGCAAGCGCACCGAATACGCACCGCTGGACGCGCAGGGCTGGGAGGAGTGCACCCCGGTGTACCTGGAGTTCCCGGGCTGGACCGAAAACACCCACGGCATCACCGAGTGGGACAAGCTGCCCGCCGCCGCCCGCGCCTACCTGCGCGCGCTGGAGGAGCTGGCCGGCTGCCCGATCTCGATCGTCTCCACCGGCCCGGACCGCGACCACACGATGGTGTTGCAGGATCCGTTCGCGTGATCCGGCGTCCCGGCTTATGCCGGGACCAGTGCCGCAGCAAGGCCCCGCAAGGGGCCTTCTTTTTTGTTGAAAAGACTAGACTTGCAAAGCTAATTTCCTAGGGTGGATATTCCATATTCCGGAATATGGAATAAGGGCGCGCTGTGGAGCTAAAATCCCAGGACCCCATGGTGCTGTATAAGCAGGTCGCTCAAGCAGGGCGATCCTGGACGTATGCATCCTTGGGCGAAGCGCTGCAGATGAGTGCCTCGCAGGTGCACCGTAGCGTGAAGCGATGCACGGCGTGCGACTTGGCGCTGGAGAAAGGGCGCGGCGAATGGGGCGCGGTGCGTACCGCGCCGCATGAATTCGCAGTACACGGCGTGCGCTATGCGTTCCCCCCGCCTTGGGTCCTGTGCGAAGAGGGATTCCCACGGCGGTCGGCCCGCCGCCGCTGTCCGTGGATATCGCCAGTACGCCCGGCGAGGCACCGGTGTGGCCGAGCGCAGAGGGCACGGCAAAGGGGCCGGGCGTGGCGCCGTTGTCCGCCAATGCGCCGCACGCTGCGCTGGCCGATTCTGGCTTGTACGAATTGTTGGCGCTTCAGGATGCCTTGCGCATCGGCCGTGCGCGCGAGCGCGCATTGGCTGCCAAGCACCTCAAGCAACGGTTGGGCCTCGGCGATGCGAGCTGACGATCCCAATCTGCCGCATCTACGTGCGATCGCCGATGCGCTAGGCGAACTGCGTGAGCAGGTCGTCTTCCTCGGTGGCGCAGTCGTTGGCCTGTTGCAGTCCGATCCATTGGCTGAGCGTGTTCGCGCTCCCTACGACGTCGATGCGGTGGTGGATCTGGACTGGTCCCGGTTCCGTCGTATCGAAGAGCGTGTGCAGACGCAAGGCTTCGCCCGCGAGATGGAAGTGGCGTGGTCTGTCGTTGGGTGCATCGTAAGTCTGGCATGGTGTTCGATCTGATGCCGGTGGATTCCGAGGTCCTCGGCTTCTCGAATCGTTGGTACGCCTACGCATGCCGTGGAAACGGCTCAGTCAGTTGAATTGGATGAGCGTTTATCCATACGGATGGTGACAGCGGTTGCGTTCATCGCGACGAAGCTTGAGGCCTTCGCTACGCGGGGTCAGGGCGACTTTCTTTCCAGCCACGATCTGGAGGACGTGCTCAATGTCGTCGACGGGCGGGCCGAACTGGCCGAAGAACTCGCCATGGCGCCGGAAGACCTGCGGCGCAAAGTCGCCAACGCATTTGCGGCGCTGCTGGACAATCCTGCGTTCGCGAATGCGCTGCCCGGTTTGGTGGCCGAGCCCGGAAGGGCAGGGATTGTGCGCGAGCGCCTTCAAACCATGCTCCTTTTGCGGCCACAGTGAAAATCGCCGCATGACGAAGATGCCGCACGCAAGACGACACTCCCAATCTCGCGCCGACGTCGACGCGGTGGCCGAGCGGCGCTACGCCGGCATCATCGCGTCCGGGAAGGCCATTGCGTGGAGCGACATGCGCGTCTATCTGAAAAGCGCATGTCAGCTGAGCTGAACCCTGCTCTGTCGGCTACCTGTTGCCTGTACCACACGTGTGCTACATCGCCTCGAACCCATCGCCGGGAGCCCCGCATGAGCACCACCACCATCCGCCTGCCGGACGCGCTCAAGGCCCGCATCGCCAAGGCAGCGGAAGCGGCCGGCACCACGTCGCACAACTTCATCCTGGAAGCCATCGCCGAGAAGGCCGAGCTGGCCGAGCGGCGCGCCGACTTCCACGCCCAGGCCGATCAGCGTTGGGCCAAGTTCCTGGAGACGGGTGAGACCATCCCGTGGGACGAGGCGCGCACCTACTTCAGGGCCCAGGTTGCAGGAAAGCCTGCGAAGCGGCCGGTGGCGCGCAAGCTGGAAGACTGAAGTGGCGCGCATTCGCCTCGGCCCCGGCGTGATCGAGGATCTGGAGCGGATCGCCGCGTATCTGCGCGACCACGAGAGCGAGCATGCAGAGGAGAGAGCCGAGGAGATCGTCAGCGCGTTCGACGTGCTGGCAGGCAATCCGTTGATCGGCCGCCCGGTCCATGGAGACAGCCGCGAACTGGTGATGGGCCGCGGTTCGCGCGGTGACGTGGCGTTGTATCGCTATGTGGATGTGACCGACACGGTGGTCGTGCTGGCGATCCGCGCACAGCGAGCGGCGGGCTATGCACGCGATGTATGAAACCGAGGCGGACACCCGCCCCAACTAACAAGGAAGACCGCTGATGCTCACAGCACTGTTCGACAAGCTGTTGCATCGCACGCCCAGTGCGGATGCGTTCGCCAAGCTGTTTCTCGATGCGCTGCGCGCGCGGCAATTCGGACGCGTTGACCTACCTGCCCGACGAATTCCGCTTTGCCGACCAGCGCGGGCGCATCATCAACCTGCACAACGCCTACCACGCCTACACCACGGCCGATCGCCACGGCCGCGCCGAGGTGCTGCGCAGCTATGCCGCCGCATTCGTCGAGGGTCAGAACGAAGACGACGAGACCCGAACATTCGAGCAGCTACGGCCGACGCTGATGCCGGTGATTCGCCATCGCGGCATGCTCGAGGAAATGCGCCTGCAGCACGTGCGCGAGCATGGCTGGGATGCGCCCTTCGCGGTCGTCTGGCGCGAGATTGCCGAGGACTGCGTCGAGTTGCTGGCGATCGACCGCCCCGATTCGACCTCGACCCTGCTCGCTGGGCCGAAGGGCGCATGGGGCATCACCTTCGAGCAAGCCCTGGCCATCGCGCACGACAACCTGCGCGACGCCACGCCGGACCGCTTCGTCGAGGTCGCCGCAGGTATCTACCAGGGTGCATGGCAGGATGCGTACGACAGCAGCCGCGTGGTGCTGCCCGACGTGCTGCAGCGCGTCCCGGTGAAGGGGCGGCCGGTGTTCATGCTGCCCACCCGCGATTGCCTGCTGGTGGTGGGCGACCGCGACGAAACCGCGATGGCCGGCATGCTGGAACTGAGCCTGGAAGCGGCCGCGCACGGCCGCTGCGTCTCCTCGCTGGCCTTCGCCTACGACGAGCGCCGGATCGTCCCGTTCGCGCTGCCGCAGCCGGAACACCGGCGCCGCCAGGCCGATCTGCGGCGGGTGATGGAAGCCTCCACCTATTCCGTGCACAAGGAATTCCTGGAAAAGATCCACGCCGCGAACCAGGACGATATTTTCGTCGCCTCCTACCGTGTGTTCGAAGAAAACGACGGCAGTGGTCGGCAGTTTTCGGTGGCCACCTGGACCCGCGGCGTGGATACCTCGCTACCCAGGGCCGAGCGCATCGCCTTCGTCACGCCAAAGCAAGAGGGCGATGCGGACGTGATGTTCGTCGAGTGGGATAAGGCCGTCGCCGTGGTCGCCGATTTGATGCAGCAGGAACCCGGCTTCTATCCGCCGCGCTTTCGCGTGCGTGCCTTTCCCAGCGAGGCGAAACTCCGGCAACTGGCATGACCTGACCGCTGCCGTCGGCTCGGCAGGGCGGGGTCCTGGCGGCCCGACCTGATCGTCCGCTGTCCGTGCTCCAGGCGGCCGCGCCGAATGCGCCACGCCGTCTGTATTCTGCGCCGTCCCCTCGAAGAGCACTCATGCGCCAGATCCTGACGACCGCTATCGCCCTGGCCTTGGCCAGCGTCTCGCCGTGCACGTTCGCCCAGCCGGACAGTCCTGCGCCCAGCGTCGCCGTCGCGCCGGCCATCGCGGTCACCACGCAAGTGCCGCGCACCGCAAGGCCGCGCCATTACGCGCTGGAGATCACCCCGCACGCCGACAAGATGACGTTCGACGGCAAGGTCAGCATCGATCTCGACGTGCTGCAGGCCACCGACCGCATCGTGCTGCAGGCGGCCGAACTGCGCTTCGGTCGCAGCACCCTGACCGGCGGCAAGGCCAAGGCGGCGCTGGTGGCCAAGGTCGCCAGCGACGCCGACGCGCAGACCGCCAGCTTCGTGTTCGCCAAGCCGTTGGCGCCGGGCCGCTACGTGCTGTCCATCGACTACAGCGGCGTCATCAACACCCAGGCCAACGGCCTGTTCGCGCTGGACTACGCCACCGCGCACGGCCAGCGCCGCGCGCTGTACACGCAGTTCGAGAACTCCGACGCGCGCCGCGTCCTGCCGTCCTGGGACGAACCCGACTTCAAGGCCACCTTCTACCTGACGGTGAACGCACCGGCTGCGCAGATGGTGGTCGGCAACATGCCCGTGGCCGCCGCCACCGACCTCGGTCATGGCCTCAAGCGCGTCGCGTTCCAGACCACGCCGAAGATGTCCACCTACCTGTTGTTCCTGGCCGTGGGCGATTTCGAGCGCACCGCGCTCAAGGGCGACAACGGCACCGAGATCGGCGTGATCGCCCAGCAGGGCAAGGCCGAGCAGGCGCGCTTCGCGCTGGAGTCCGGCCGCGACGTGCTGCGCGAATACAACGACTACTTTGGCGTGCGCTATCCGCTGCCCAAGCTGGACAACATCGCCGCGCCGGGCGACAGCCAGTTCTTCAGCGCCATGGAAAACTGGGGCGCCATCTTCACTTTCGAACATTCCTTGCTGCTGGACCCGGCAGTGTCGGATGTGACCGATCGGCAGCGCGTGTTCACCACCGCCGCGCACGAGATCGCGCACCAATGGTTCGGCGACCTGGTGACCATGGCCTGGTGGGACGACCTTTGGCTCAACGAAGGCTTCGCCACCTGGCTGGAAGGCCGCACCACCGCCAAGCTGCACCCGGAATGGGATATCGACAAGGCCGGCCCGGCCTACGTCAGCCGCGCCGCCATGGGCCGCGACGCCTACGCCACCACCCACCCGGTGGTGCAGAACGTGGCGACCGTCGAACAGGCCAGCCAGGCCTTCGACGGCATCACCTACCAGAAGGGCTCGGCGGTGATCGGCATGCTCGAGGACTACGTCGGCGCCGACGCATGGCGCGACGGCGTGCGCCGCTACATCAAGAAGCGCGCCTACGGCAACGCGGTCACCGGCGACCTGTGGCAGGAAATCGACGCCGCCGCCCCCGGCAAGCAGTTCCTGCAGGTGGCACACGATTTCACCCTGCAGCCCGGCGTGCCGCTGATCAAGGTCGCCGCCAGTTGCAACGCCGGCACCACCGTCGTGCGCCTGGAGCAGGGCGAATACAGTCTCGACCGCCCCGACAAACAACCGCTGCGCTGGCACGTGCCGGTGGCGGTGCGCAGCGGCGGCCACGACATGCGCGTGCTGGTGGACGGCAGCGCGCAGCTGCAACTGCCCGGCTGCACCGCCCCGGTGCTGGTCAACGCCGGGCAGAAGGGCTACTACCGCACGCTGTACGCGCCGGCACAATTCAAGGCGCTGGCCGACGGCTTCGCCACGCTGCCGGTGGTGGACCAGCTCGGCGTGTTGCTGGATACCAGCGCCCTGGCCACTGTCGGCCTGCAGCCGCAAGCGGACCTGCTCGGCCTGGCCGACAAGGTGCCGGTGGGCGCGGCCTCGAACCTGTGGGCCATCGTGTCCGCGTTCTATGCCGACATCGACGACCTGTTCAAGGGCGATCCCAAGCGCCAGGCCGCCTGGCGCCGCTACGCGCTGTCGCGGCTGGCGCCGGAGTTCGCCACGCTGGGCTGGGACGACCGCGCCAGCGACGCCGCCCAGGTCAAGCAACTGCGCGCGGACCTGATCGACACGCTCGGCGGCATGGGCGACGCGCAGGTGATCGCCGAAGCGCGCCGCCGTTTCGCCGCATTCCAGGCCCACCCCAGCGCCTTGTCGCCGGAACTGCGCAACAGCGTGCTGGGCATCGTCGCCCGCAATGCCGACGCCGCCACCTGGGACGCACTGCACCGGATGGCGCAGAAGGAGACGTCCTCGATGATCCGCGACCAGGACTACCTGCTGCTAGCCTCCGCCAAGGACGACGCCCTCGCGCAGCGCGCCCTGGACATGGCGCTGACCGACGAACCCGGCGCCACCAACAGCGCCTCCATGATCTCGCAGGTCTCGGGCGAACACCCGGACCTGGCCTTCGATTTCGCCGTGGCCCACCGCGAGCGCGTGGACACCCTGGTCGGCACCACCTCGCGCGCCCGCTACTACCCGCGCCTGGGCGCCGGCTCGGTCGACCTGAAGATGGTCGACAAGATCCAGGCGTATGCGCAGCGCTACCTCGCCGCGACCTCGCGCCGCGATGCGGACGCGGCCATCGCCGACATCCGCACGCGGCTGAAGCTGCGTGCGCAGCGGGTGCCGCAGATCAAGGCGTGGTTGGCGGGGCGGAAGGGGTGAAATGAGTGGTGGCTGGTCGAGTGCGGCTGGCTCCCGACCAGGGAGCCTTCGCCCGGCCCAGCCAAAAGGCTTTGCAAATACCCAGATTGGGTAGAAACCTACCCAATTTGGGTACGAGGGCGGGCGGTTGGTGCGCGCGGGTTGGAAAGCCCGCGTCGCTTGCCGAGGACAGCGGCAAAGTTGAAGTCACAGCGCCCGCCTGCCATCATGCGTTGCAATTGCAACGCATGAGGTGTCGCATGAAATCAGCATCCTTACCTTCGCTCCGGGTCGATCCTGCGCTGCGCGAAGCCGCCGAGGCGGTGCTGCAAAAGGGCGAAACCCTGTCCAGCTTCGTCGAGCAGTCCGTGCGTGCCCAAGTGCAGCTGCGGCAACAGCAGGATGCGTTTGTCGCGCGTGGCCTGGCATCGCGCGATAGCGCCCGGCAGTCGGGCCGCTACATCGACGCGAAAGACGTGCTGGCTGGGCTGCAGTCCCAGTTGGATACGGCCCGGAAGGGCTAAGCCAGCGTGGGATTCACCGTCCGCTTCACGGAGGAAGCGCGCGAAGACCTCTCGCGCCTCTACGACTGGCTGCTGCAACGCGCAGAGGGCGACTTCACCGTGGCCGAGCGTGCGCGGCAGGCCATCCGAGACGGCATCACCGTGCTTGAACTTGCGCCGTTGAGCTGCCGCAAGGCGGGCTCGGGTGATCCATTTCTGCGCGAGTTGGTGATCGGCTTTGGCGCCAGCGGCTATGTGCTGCTGTTCGAGGTCGAGGACAGCCAATGCGTCACGGTACTGGCGGTTCGGTATCAGCGCGAAGACGACTATCACTGATATCCCGGCTGCACCCGACTCGATTTACGGATGCACCATTCTCCATCTGGAAATATCACTTTGAATCACGCTTCCCTTTCCGCCTTTATCTGGTCTGTTGCCGACCTGCTGCGCGGTGATTACAAACAGTCCGAATACGGTCGCGTCATCCTGCCGTTCACCGTGCTGCGCCGCCTGGACTGCGTGCTGGAAAGGACCAAGCCGGCCGTGCTGGCCGAATTCGAGGCCAAGACCAAGGCGGGTTTGAACCCTGAAGCTTTCCTGCTGCGAAAGGCAGGGCAGAGCTTCTACAACACCTCGCCTCTGGACCTGACCAAGCTGCTGGGCGACCAGGACCATATCCGCCAGAACCTCTACGCCTACATCCAGGCATTCTCGCCGGAGGCGCGCGACATTTTCGAGCGCTTCGATTTCCATGCCCAAGTCGAGCGGCTGGCCAAGGCCAACCTGCTGTACCTGGTCACCGAGAAGTTCGCCAATATCGACCTGCACCCCGATGTGGTGGACAACGCCACCATGGGCTCGGTGTTCGAGGAACTGATCCGCAAGTTCGCGGAAATCTCCAACGAGACCGCCGGTGAGCACTTCACACCGCGCGAGGTCATCCGCCTGATGGTCGGCCTGTTATTCATCGAGGACGACGACGTGCTGACCCCCGGCAATGCCGTGGTGCGCACCATCTATGACCCCACCGCCGGCACCGGCGGCATGCTGTCCATCGCCGGCGAATACCTGGCCGAACACAACCCGCAGGCGCGGCTCACCATGTACGGCCAGGAGCTCAACGATGAGTCCTACGCCATCTGCAAGGCCGACATGCTGATCAAAGGCCAGGCGGTGGAGAACATCATCGCGGGCAATACCCTCAGCGAGGACGGCCACGCCGGGCGCAAGTTCGACTACATGCTGTCCAACCCGCCGTTTGGCGTGGAATGGAAGAAGGTGGAGAAGGCCGTCCGTGCCGAGCACGAGGCCAAGGGCTTCGACGGCCGCTTCGGCCCTGGCCTGCCGCGCGTGTCCGATGGCTCGATGCTGTTCCTGATGCACCTGCTCAGCAAGATGCGCCCGGCGCGCGACGGCGGCAGCCGTTTCGGCATCGTGCTCAATGGCTCGCCGCTGTTCACCGGCGGTGCCGGCAGTGGTGAGAGCGAGATCCGTCGCTATGTGCTGGAAAACGACCTGGTGGAAGCCATCGTCGGCCTGCCCACCGACATGTTCTACAACACTGGCATCGCCACCTATGTGTGGATCCTGTCCAACAAGAAGCCGGACGACCGCAAAGGCTGGGTGCAGCTGATCGATGCCGGCAGCTTCTGGCAGAAAATGCGCAAGAGCCTGGGCTCCAAGCGCAAGGAGATGGCGCAGGCCCATATCGACACCGTCACCCGCCTGTTTGGCGACTTCGCCGAGGCCGAGCTGGTCAGCGTGATCGACGCCGCCGGCAACGCGCTGGGCGAGCCGCAGCTGGTGACGCATACGCAGGCCGCACCGCAGGCCCCCGAGGGCGGCCGCCTCAAGCGCGTGCCCATCGCGCGCATCTTCAAGAACGAAGACTTCGGCTACACCACCATCACCGTCGAGCGCCCGTTGAAGGACGAGGCCGGCAACGTGGTGCTGGGCCTCAAGGGCAAGCAGAAGGGCAAGCCGCAGCCGGACAGCGGCCTGCGCGATACCGAGAACGTGCCGCTGGATCAAGACATCGGCGACTACTTCAAGCGAGAAGTGCTGCCGCATGCAACCGATGCCTGGATCGACGAGACGAAGAACAAGGTTGGCTATGAAATTCCGTTCAATCGACACTTCTACGTATTCGAGCCGCCACGCAGTCTGCAGGCCATCGACGAGGAACTGAAGGCGGTGACTACCAGCATCATGAAGATGCTGGGGGAGTTGGCGGAATGAGTACCGGAACGTTCTTTGTGCCCAACGCATTCATCTCCGCAGATACGGGGTTCCAGGGGCTTTATGCCGCGCGAGGCAAGTCGTGAGCCTACGGCGTTATCCCGAGTACAAGGACAGCGGGGTTGAGTGGCTGGCGGATGTCCCAGTGCATTGGTCCGTTGATCGCTTGAAGGCTTCGATCACTTCGTGCAAGAACGGAATCTGGGGCGATGACCCTAGCGGGGATGCAAACGACATTGATTGTGTGCGCGTAGCGGACTTTGATCGTGTCCGTTTCGTTGTGGATGCTGATGTGCCTACCAAGCGGGCAGTGCCAAAGAAGGATCGTGTTGGACGCTTGCTGGATCGAGGGGACTTGCTGCTGGAGAAGTCTGGGGGTGGCGAGAAGCAGCCAGTTGGTCAAGTTGTTCTTTATGATCGTGACGCCTCAGCTGTTTGCTCAAACTTCGTAGCGAAGGTGTCGTTGGCTGATGGGATGGCGCCAAGGTTCTGGATGTATCAGCACGCTGCGGCTTATGCGCGGGGCGTCAATGTTGGTTCGATCAAGCAGACGTCCGGCATCCAGAATCTAGATCAGTCACAGTATTTCAATGAACGTGGAGTCTTTCCGCCGGAAGATGAGCAGGTGCTTATCGCCGCCTTCCTCGACCGCGAAACCGGCAAGATCGATGCGCTGATTGCCGCGCAGGAAAAGCTCATCGCCCTGCTCGCCGAAAAGCGTCAGGTCACCATCTCCCACGCCGTCACCAAAGGCCTGAACCCCAACGCCCCGATGAAGGATTCCGGGGTGGTGTGGTTGGGTGAGGTGCCGACGCACTGGGCTATCAAGCGAGTGAAGCATCTTGTGAAGGAGGGCATTGCCGGTCCATATGGTTCTTCGCTGACCAAGTCGATGTATTCGGCGTCCGGCTATCGCGTCTACGGACAGCAGCAGGTCATTCCGGGCGACTTCTCCGTGGGCGACTACTACATATCGGAGGAACAGTTCGCCGAGATGTCTCGCTATCAGGTCAGGCCCAATGATGTCCTAATTAGCGTTATGGGAACCATTGGGCGGTCTGCAGTGGTTCCACAAGATGCTGAGGCAGGAATCATCAACCCTCGATTGGTGCTTTATCGAGTGATAGAAAGGTTGATCTGTCCAAAGTACCTCCAGGTCTTCCTCAACAACCTGACGAGTCAGCGATATTTTTCGCTGGCCGCCCAGGGCACGACGATGGAAGGATTGAATATGGGGTCGATTGGAGAGTTGCACGTCGCGCTGCCGCCGCTGCACGAGCAGCAGGAAATTTTGCAGTTCGTGCAGAGCGAAGGGGCAAAACTAGACCTGATTAGCCCCGACTCTCAGCCATGAAAATTGCTCGCTGCACGTAAAACCGGCTCTGGGCATGGTGTGGATTGCATCATGGCCGTGGCAAGTCGTGGCAGCATCTCGCGCAAGCGGAATCGACGATTAAAACGATAGGCCGCTTCTCCCAGGTAACGCCTTGCGTATTTGCCTTGCGCGATGGCGTGATACACGCCACTGATGGCGCGTTTGAGATTGCCCAGCACCACGTTGAGCCAACGTGCACCGGCCGTTTCGGTCGCGGCACGACCACCGCCAGTGTCCAGCGTGGTGTGCGCGTGGCCGGCGTCTTCTAGCCGGCGCAAGCAGGCCAGCCCATCGGTGTAGACCTCGCATTCGGGCGCCAAGCGACGGGCAATCCAGTCCTGCAGCGAGGTGTTATCGAAGCTGCGCACCGGCTCGATCACCACAAAGCGCGGCGCGGTGAAGGTGGCATCGGTCTGCACCGCAATCAGGAACGCTTGTTTGTTCTCTGATCCGCGTCCGGCCTTGCCACCGTTACGCTCGCCGCCGAGATAGGCATCGTCGATCTGCACGAAACCCGCCAGTTTCCGCATGGATTCGCGCTCGGCCATAACGTGCATGATCTTGTGTTTCATCCGCCAGGCCGTCTTGTAGTTGACGCCCAGATGCCGCATCAACTCCAGCGCGGCCATGTTGGTGTTGGTCGAGGTCAGCAGGTGCAACGCCAGCATCCAGGTGCGCAGCGGCAGTTTGGTGCCTTCGAACATCGTGCCAGCGATCAGGCTGGTCTGATGCCGGCACGCGCTGCATTGGTAGTAGATCGCAGCACCCCGCTTGAAACGCGACCGCGCCCGTCCAGCACAGGATGGGCAGCGAAATCCCTGCGGCCAGCGCCACTTGTAGAGCGCGCGATAGCACTTGGCCTGGGTGCCGTAGGACGCGAAGAACTCAGACATCGACAATCCAGCTTGGAACTGCACGGCATTGATGCTCATCAGGCCACCTCGTTGGCTTCAGGTGACAGCAGCATCCACCCAGCGCGGCGCAGATCCTGCGACAGGCAGCTGAAGGTCAGGGCTAATCAGGAAACTAGATGCGCTGTCAGCTGAGTCTGACCGTGCTGTCTCCCTGCTTAAAGAACGTCGCTCCGCCCTCATTGCCGCTGCCGTCACCGGCCAGATCGATGTACGTGACGAAGTGGTTGAGGTGGCCGCATGAGTCGCGCAGATGACTTCATTCGCGGCGAGCAGATGCCGGATATCGTGTATCGCACGGTTGCGCCGGAAGAGGAAGTCTGTCCACGCATCAGCGTTAGGGGCGGGACTGCTTGCGTCTACATGCACAACGAGCGCGCCGCGCCGCACAAAGGCTTTGTGCCAGTGGCCGAATTCTTGCAGCGACTTGCCCGCAGCGAGCCGAACTTGGCGATCACCGGCTATCGAGCAAACGGCAAACAGACCACGCTATCGTTCAATCGTGCTGAACGGGTGACGCTATCTGCACGGCTTCAGGCGCACCTGTCCACGCTAAACGCGCCCCGCCAGGGCAAGAGCGCGTCGGTCGTAGCGTTCTTGGCCAGCCTGACGCCGCTGTACACGCATGAGAACCACGAGGGAGTCTGGAGCGCCCGTTCGCTGCAGGATGGTTCACTGGTACTTCCCGTGGATGAAAGCGACTGGGAAGAGGAGCGCGGTACGGTGCGCATGCTGTGGCAGGGCGACGCGGCGCGCGAAACCCTTGTCGACGGCAGCGACATCGCCACCCTCGCGCTGGAGCGCTACGTTCGCCTGCATGGCGCTGGTGCTACGGAAGAAGCCATCGCAGCAGAGCTATGGTTCATGGCTGAGCATTTCCGCTTCAAGACTGGCTGCGATCTCTACTTGCCCCAGTTGAAAGAGCCGCCAGGCGCCTGGACCAAGGCTGGGCGTAAAGCCTTGGAAATCGGCCAAGGCATTCTGACCAACCTGATGTCGCCATGATCCAAGGAGCGCCACGTTGTGAGTGATATCCAGCTATTTCGCCTTCAATCCTCGGGTGCGTTGGAATTGCCAGGGCGGTCAGCACTGGTCGAGAAGCAACTGCAGACGCTGATTGAGTCGCAGATGTCCACGTTCCTCGGGGTGCGCTTCCTGGCCAGCGAGTACGTCACCGGCAAGACCCACAAGGGGCGGATCGACTCTTTGGGCCTGGACGAGAATGGCTGCCCGGTGATCGTGGAGTACAAGCGCCATAGCAACGAAAACGTGATCAACCAGGGCCTGTTCTATCTGGACTGGCTGCTGGATCACCAGGCCGAGTTCCGCTGGCTGGTGATGGAGCGGCTGGGCAAGGAGGTGGCCGATGCGGTCGACTGGTCCGGGACGCGATTGCTGTGCATCGCGGCGGATTTCACCCGGTATGACCAGCATGCCGTGCAACAGATCCCGCGCAACATCGAGTTGCTGCGCTACAAGCTGTTCAGTGACGATCTATTGCTGCTCGAGTTGGTCAATGCAGTCAGCGTGGGCGATGTCACCGCCTCCAAGCCAGCCACCGAGTCCGTAGCGGCGCCGAAAGCGATCAGCAAGGACAAGAGCTTCGACGAGCAGTACGCCGGAGCGCTGCCGGAGACGCGCGCGGTCTATGACAGTCTGGCGGCCCATGTACTAGCGCTCGGCGATGACGTCACCGAGCGGAGGCTAAAGCTCTATAACGCGTTCCGAAGGCTTAAGAACTTCGCCAGTGTGGTGATGTACCCAAACAAGATGTTGTTGATGCTCAAGCTGGACCCGGGCAGCGTGGCGTTGGAAGAGGGCTTCAGCCGCGACGTGCGCCAGATCGGGCACTGGGGAACCGGCGAGCTAGAGCTGACGGTGCGCTCGGTGGCCGATCTGGAAAAGGCAAAGCCCTTGATTGCGCGCAGCTACAGCGAGGGCTGAGTTCGGCGGGTGGCGCGGCCTTCACTGCGCCTTGCCGGGTTGGATGGGGCGCCGAGTACGTCCCGGGTGCCATGCCGCTTCGCTGTGCGTTGATGAGGCGCATGTTCTAGCCTGTGTTGAATACAGGCTAGATTGGGCTCTATAGTAAAGGCTGGCTATCGCATGGAGCGCGTGCGGGCCTGTCTTCAACGGAGACTTGTCTATGAGCCAACAGGACGTTTCGACGCGAGCTGGCCGCTATATCCGCCAGCCGACCGGCTACCGGGCCTTCATGCCGTCCCCCTTGCCGCCTGACCCGCAGGTGGACCTTGCGGGCGAGCTACAGCGCCTGCTCTCGCAGGCCGACCGCGCGTTGGGGCGCCTGGACGGTTCGGTGCTCACGCTGCCGAACCCTGACCTGTTCGTCTTCATGTATGTCCGCAAGGAGGCGGTGCTGTCCAGCCAGATCGAAGGGACACAGAGTTCGCTGCAGGATCTGCTGGCGGCCGAGGCGGACCTGTTCGACGAGACGATGCCGCGCGACGTAGACGAGGTGGTCAACTACGTCCGTGCGATGAAGCACGGGCTGGCTCGCCTTGAGGATCTGCCGGTGTCGGTTAGGCTGATCCGCGAGATCCACGCGCAGTTGCTGGACGGTGTGCGTGGTGGACGACTGCAGCCCGGCGAGCTGCGCCATAGCCAGAACTGGATCGGCCCGGCCGGCTGTACGCTGGCCACGGCGAGTTTCGTGCCGCCGCCGCATACGGAGGTGCCGCAGGCGTTGGGCGAGCTTGAGCGATTCCTGCACTCAGACGATGGTCTGCCGCCGTTGGTGAAGATCGCCCTGGCACATGTGCAGTTTGAAACCATCCATCCTTTCCTGGATGGCAATGGCCGTGTGGGGCGACTGCTGATCACCTTCCTGTTGACCGAGGGCGGCGTATTGCACAAGCCCGTGCTGTACCTGTCCCACTATTTCCGCCAGCACCGGCAGGCCTACTACGATCATCTGCAGGCCGTGCGCGACCAGGGTGCATGGGAGGCGTGGCTGCGGTTCTTCCTGCAGGGCGTGATCGAAGTGGCGGCGGAGGCGGCCGACACGGCGCGTCGGATCCAGCTGCTGCGCGAGCAGCACCGGACTGCGATTACCGACAGGCTTGGCCGTGCCGCGGGCAATGGTCACCGCGTGTTGGAGAGTCTGTTCGATCGGCCGATCGTCACGGTAGCCGATATCAAAGGCATGACTGGGACGACTTACGCTGCTGCAAATACGCTGGTTGCCAAACTGGTGGAGCTGGGCATCCTGTTGGAGATGACGGGCTACGCCCGCAATCGCCGCTTCCGTTACGAGCCGTATGTGCGGCTGTTTATCGACGATCTTCCGGCCGATGGGGTGGCCACCGCATGAATCTGCACCAGGAGCACCACTTCGAGAAGGAAATCTGCGCGCACCTTGCGGCCAGCGGCTGGCTGCACGAGGAGGGCGATGCGGACTTGTTCGACCGGGCGAGCGGCTTGTTCCTGCCCGATCTGCTGGCATGGATCGAGGCGACGCAACCAGACAGCTTGCAGCGCCTGGTCAAGACGCACGGCCCCGCAACGCCGCAGGTGCTGGCCGAGCGCCTGCGTAAGAACCTCAACGAGCGCGGCACGCTGGACGTGGTGCGCCGCGGCGTGGAGATGCTGGGCCTGCGCGAACCGCTGGAGTTGGCGCAGTTCAAGCCGGCGTTGGCGATCAACCCTGACATCCAGGCCAGGTATGCGGCAAACCGGCTGCGTGTGGTGCGGCAGGTCCGCCATTCGCCTAACAATCCCGGTGACGAGCTGGATCTGGTGCTGTTCCTCAACGGTATCCCGGTGGCCACCGCCGAGCTGAAGAGTGACTTCACCCAGGGCGTAGACGACGCGGTGGACCAATACCGCTTCGACCGCCATCCGCATCCAAAAGGTGGCGTGCTTGAGCCGTTGCTGGGATTCCCTGGAGGGGCGCTGGTCCACTTTGCGGTTAGCCAGTCCGAAGTGATGATGACAACGCGGCTGGCCGGGACCGACACGGTCTTCCTGCCGTTCAATCGTGGCAACGACGGTGGTGCAGGCAACGCGCCAAACCCCGATGGCTATGCTACCGCCTATCTGTGGGAGGGGGTCTGGACTCGCGAAAGCTGGCTGGACATCCTGCACCGTTACCTGATCGGCAAGCGCGATGACAAGAAGCAGCTGGCCAACGTCATCTTCCCCCGATATCACCAGTTGGATGCGACGCGACAACTGGTCGCCGATGTGCTGGCCAATGGTGCGGGTGGGCGTTACCTGATCCAGCATTCGGCCGGTTCAGGCAAAACAAACTCCATCGCCTGGACCGCGCACTTCCTGGCCGATCTGCACGACGAACACCACACCAAGCTGTTCGACAGCGTGCTGGTGGTGAGCGATCGCACGGTGCTGGATGCTCAGCTGAAAGAGGCCTTGTTTGACTTCCAGCGCACCACCGGCGTCGTGGCCAGCATTACCAACGAATCCGGCAGCAAGAGCGCTCAGCTGAGCCAGGCATTGAAGGACGGCAAGAAGATCATTGTCTGCACCATCCAGACCTTCCCCTTTGCATTGCAGGCCGTGCAGGAGCTTGCGGCGACCGAGGGCAAGCGTTTCGCAGTGATCGCCGACGAGGCGCACAGCTCGCAAACCGGCGAGGCCGCGGTCAAGCTCAAGCAAGTGCTTTCCGCAGAGGAGTGGGCCCAGCTGCAGGACGGTGGTGAAGTCGATACCGAAGCGCTGATCGCCGCGCAGATGGAAGCACGGGTGGGCGTGAAAGGCCTGACGTACGTGGCCTTCACCGCCACGCCAAAGGCCAAGACGCTGGAGCTGTTTGGCCGCAAAGGTGAAGACGGACTGCCAAGACCCTTCCATGTCTATTCGATGCGGCAGGCGATCGAGGAGAAGTTCATCCTCGATGTGTTGAAGAACTACACCACCTACAACCTGGCCTTCAAGCTTGCGCACAATGGACAAGAGTACGACCAGCTCCAAGTAGAGCGAAGTTCGGCGTTAAAAGGGATCATGCAGTGGGTGCGCTTGCATCCCTACAACATCGCCAGCAAGGTGCAGGTGGTGGTGGAGCACTTCCGCGAGAACGTGCAGCCGTTGCTGGGTGGGAAAGCCAAGGCGATGGTCGTGGTCGGCAGTCGCAAGGAGGCGGTGCGCTGGCAGAAGGACATCCGCGGCTATATTGAGCGGCAGCACTATACATTGGGCGTGCTAGTGGCGTTCTCGGGTGAGGTCAATGATCCGGACAGTTTCCCCGATGCAGTGACTGAATCGAATCAGCTGCTGAACCCGGGCCTGCGTGGGCGTGACATCCGCGAGGTCTTCAAGGAGCCGGACTATCACCTGCTACTAGTTGCCAATAAGTTCCAGACGGGCTTCGACCAGCCGCTGCTGTGCGGCATGTATCTGGACAAGATGTTGGGCGGGATCCAGGCGGTGCAGACGCTGTCGCGACTCAATCGTTCCTATCCTGGAAAGGACACGACGTACGTGCTCGACTTCGTCAACGATCCTGCCGAGATCCTGAAGGCCTTCAAAACCTACTACAAGACCGCGGAGCTTGCGTCGGTCACTGATCCGAATCAGGTGTATGACCTGCGTGCGAAGCTGGATGCAGCAGGTTACTACGATAGCTTTGAGGTCGAGCGCGTAGCGCGTGTTGAAATGGATTATGCAGGCACGCAGAAGCAGCTGGATGCTGCCATTGCGCCTGTGGCCGATCGCCTGCTGAAGCGATACAAGGCATTGCAGCAGGAGAAGATCGAATCCGAAGCCCAAGATGACCAGAAGAAGGCGAAGGCGGCCAAGGATCAGCTGGACGCTTTGATCCTGTTCAAGAACGACATGGGTGCCTACACGCGTCTTTACGCATTCCTTGGCCAGATCTTCGACTATGGCAACACCGACATCGAAAAGCGCTTTCTGTTCTTCCGACGTCTGATTCCGTTGCTCGAATTCGGGCGGGAGCGCGATACAGTGGACCTTTCCAAGGTCGTCCTCACGCACCACACGTTGAAGGGTCGCGGCAAGCAGCCGATGGGCCTCAATCAGGACGGCAGTTACAAACTGGCGCCGATGGATGCGGTGGGCAGTGGATCAGTACAGGAGAAGCAGCAGTCCTACTTGGTGGAAATCATCGAGAAGGTGAATGGCCTTTTCCAAGGTGAGCTGACCGATGATGACCAATTGGTCTACGTTAATGGCGTCATCAAGGGAAAGCTTCTGGAGAACGACACCCTGGTGCAGCAGGCGAGCAGCAACAGCAAGGAGCAGTTTGCCAACTCGCCCGACCTGAAAGATGCGCTGATGCACGCCATCATGGATGCATTCGAAGCACACCAGACGATGAGCACGCAGGCGTTGGACTCTGAGCGCGTTCGCGATGGGCTGAAGGACATCCTTCTCGGTCCGGCGCAGCTGTATGAGGCGCTGCGAGCGCGATCGCTGTCTGGAGAACCGCCTCGACTCCCGTAAGTGGGTAGATGGTTGGCTCAAGTTGGCTATTTACTACTTGCTTTCAAACACCTTGAAGTTCCCCCACTGCAAGTAGCAATATCACTAAATCGAGCCTAGAAACTCATCCTACAGCCGGCTACCACCTCCGACAACGGGTGGATCTTCATGCCGTTTGGCGAGAGATGCTATGACCGAGGCCGCCCGTCATCCCGATTCGGATCCTGGCTATTACCTGCTAGAAGAAGCGCAGTACCGCCTACAGCAGCTGCGCGATCATATGCTGTTCCTAGCGCGACTAGCGCAGCCACGCACTGTGGACGAAGAGCGCGAGGCCGCCCCGAAAGTGCATGCGGGCGGACTGGCGGTGTGCATGGAACTGCTCGCGGAACAGATGGACATGGTGCTACGCGAGGTGTCGTAGCCGGCGCAGCGGCAGTCTCCATATCAGACGCAGCGCCATGGCGCCGATTGGGAGGGGCAATGACCGGTCTTCGGCTGCGATACACCTGTTGTCCAGGTTGGCCTCAGACGTTGCTGCGGATTTGCCTCGGCATGGCGTGGTTGCGGGCGTCTTGGCGGATGGCGTCGCTGCCCGGCGCGTAGACACGCTGCCGGTCCTGCGCCGCCCGCTCGCGATAACACAGCGCCGCAATGCGCTCGCGCGGCAGCATGCAGTTGCCGATGCCCGGTTGCAGCCTGCGGGAGAGACCTGGCACCGGCACACCCATCAGTTCGCCGAAGGTGCGAAAGGCGGAGTTGCTGTTGATGGTGGCGCCGAGCAGCTTGAAGCCGTAGTTGGGGTAGTCCAGATCCTGGGCGTTGAGTTCCGGCACGGCGCATAGCGCCGCGTACCAGCGCGCCAGGATTTCGTGCTTGTCGCCGCTGGCGGCGCTGCGCGCTGGCTGGCCGTCGCGCAGGTAGCTGGTGCGGTCGGGCTGGGCGCCGATGGCGTTGGCGTAGTCGGCGTCGTGCGGGTAGTGCCAGGCGCGCAGTGCGTGCCTGCGCGCGTCGGTGCCGATCGGGATCGGCGTGCCGGTGTGTCGGTCGGTGGCCAGGCCGTGCAGTTCGGCCAGGGCGTTGCCGCGCTCGTCGCGCAGCACCCAGTAGGCGTGGCCGGCGATGCCGGCCACGCAGAGCAAGCGTGCTTCGATCGAATGGTCGCGCATAGAGCTCTTCTTTGCGTCTGCTCGAGACTAGCGCAGTGGATTGGCGATGCAACTGCCGAGCGTGGCCTTGAGGTCCTGCATTGCCTGCGCCATGACGGCTGCAGCGGCGCGCGATTGCCGGGGGGTGTTAGCGCCGCGCGCGCCGACAGGCGATCAGCGCGGCGACCGCCGCCACGGCGGCAATCGTGCCGACGGCGGCCACCCTGGTCGCCAATTGCGTGCGCTGCGCGCGTCGGCGCAGGTCGCTGTCGGTGCCGCCCGCAGACAGGGGCGACTGGAACACCTTGCTGCGGGTGGCCGGTGCGCCGCGTGCGCGGAGCGCTTTGGCTGGCGCTTTAACTGGCGCCTTGGCGCCGCTGCCTGGGGCGTCTGCGTGGGCGCCATTGGCGCTGTGGAGTGGCGTGGCGGCTGCTGTGGTCATGCTTTCCGTCGTCCTGCGCGCTGCGGTCATGCGTGCGTCTCGCCTGTGCTGTGATGTAGGTACATTCTGCATGCTCCCAAGCGCAACGTTAACGCAGTGCGGGCGAAAAGTAAGAATTCCCATCGCGGGCTGCGACATTGCGCCGCGTCGCAGCCGCTGATCCGTTCAGATGCTGGGATGGCGTCTTCTTTGCCGCTCCCCCATCTTGTGCCCATGGACCTGTTCGCCCAGCCCGATGACGCGCTGCATTGCCTGGTGGCCGATGCCGAGGGCGGTATCCGCTATTGGCCGCGGCTGCTGGATGCGGAGCTGGCGCAGGCGTGGTTCGCCGCCTTGCGCGATGGCGCGCAGTGGCAGCAGCTGCGCCGGCCGATGTACGACCGGGTGGTGGACGTGCCGCGGCTGCTGGCGGCGTATCGCCTGCAGGCGCTGTCCGAGGCGCTGCCGTTGCGCGCGCTGCATGCGGCGGTGCAGGCGCGGGTGCCGGCGCCGTACACCGACGTGGGCCTGAACCTGTACCGCGACGGCCGCGACAGCGTGGCGATGCATCACGACACGCTGCATACGCTGCTGGCGCCGCATCCGATCGCGCTGGTGTCGCTGGGCGCGCCGCGGCGCATGAACCTGCGCGCCAAGGCCGGCGCGCGCAGGAGCATCGGCGTGGAACTGGCGCCGGGCAGCCTGCTGGCGATGAGCCACGCCTCGCAGCTCAGCCACGAACACGGCATCCCCAAGACCGACAGGCCGGTGGCGCCGCGGATGAGCGTGGTGTTCCGGGTGCGGCCGCCGCCGGTCTGAACCGTTTGCGCCGCGATGGCGTGCGGATTCCGCAATAATGCGGGTCTGCTCCGTCAGGAAGACCGCATGACCGCTCTCACCGAACGCTATGCGCGTGCCGTAGATTACGCGCGTATCGCCCACGCCGGCCAGTTCCGCAAGGGCGGCACGGTGCCGTATTTCAGCCATGTGCTGGGCGTGTCGACGCTGGTGCTGGAAGCCGGTGGCGACGAAGACCAGGCGATTGCGGCGTTGCTGCACGACGTGGTCGAGGACTGCGGCGCCGGCCACGAGGCGCTGATCCGCGCGCAGTTCGGCGATGCGGTAGCGGCGATCGTGATGGGCTGCACCGACGCCAGCGCCGAGCGCAAGGCGGCGCAAGAAGACGTGCCGGCCAGGCGCCGCGACTGGCGCACCCGCAAGCAGGCCTATCTGGCGCATCTGCGCGAGGCGACGGGTGCGGTGTTGCTGGTGTCGGCCTGCGACAAGCTTTACAACGCGCGCAGTATCGTTGCGGATCTGGAAGACCCCGAGGTGGGTGTGGAGGTGTTCGAACGCTTCACTGCCGGCCGCGAGGGGACGTTGTGGTACTACGCCGCGCTGCATGCGGTGTTCGCCGAACGCGGCGTGGCGCTGCTGCGGCCGTTCGCGGCGGCGGTGGCGCGGATGCATGCGTTGGCGGGCGTTGTGTTTGCCGTGGACGATGCCGGCGCGCTTGCGGCGCCTTCGTTGGCGTAGTTGCCCGGCGCCGATAGGCGTAGCCTCCGATGCTGACAGGCGCAGTTTCGTGCGCTTGGATCAGCGAGTCGCTTTCGCGCCGCACCCTCACCCCAACCCCTCTCCCGGGGGAGAGCGGCTAAAGCGCTGCGGCTGTTCCCTTCTCCGGTCGGGAGAAGGTGCATGAAGGTGCGGATGATGACTGGCGCGTCCAAGACCGCGTCCAAGTCCACCAAGAAAAAGGTCGCGCAGGAACAGGCGAAGGGCGGCAAGGCCGGCTCACCGTCGCCGACGCGTTCGCGCGGCGCGAAGAAGGTGCCGAAGACCGCCAGCAAGGGCAAGGCCGCCACGCAGGCCGTAGCCAAGAAGGCCTTGTCCACGCAGACCAAGACGGCCGCCAAGAAGCGTATCGCCAGCACCCGTTCGGCCGCGGCGAAGCAGGCCGCACAGACCAAGGGCGCCAGCGTGCGCAAGAGCGCGGCGAACAAGGCCGCTGCGCGATAGGGCGTACGCGCTATCGCGCAGGCTGCTTTCAATCCTTTGTAGGCGGCTTCAGCCGCGACAGGCTCTCCGGGCAGCGCCTGTCGCGGCTGAAGCCGCTCCTACAAGGTAAAAAGGCGGGCGCGAGGCAGTGCAGTCGCTGCCGCCGCTACAACTCGGTGTATTTGGTGATGCGGCCCTTGGCGCGGTCCACCGGGTATTTGGCGGCGTTGACCTGCATCTTCTGCCGCGCCGCCTCGATGGGGTCGATGCCCAGCTTGTCGCACAACTGCAGCAGATACAGCAGCACGTCGGCCACTTCGCTCCCGACCTGGGCCTTCTTGTCGTCCGACAGTTGCCGGCTCTGCTCGTCGGTGAGCCATTGGAAATGCTCGAGCAGTTCCGACGCCTCGACCGACAGCGCCGCGGCCAGATTGCGTGGGGTGTGGAACTTGCCCCACTCGCGTGCGTCGGCGAACGCGCGCTGGGCGGCTTGCAGGTCGTTGAGGCTGTCGGGCATGGGATTGAGTCGTGGGCGGGAAACCGCATGGTAATGCAGCGCCGGATCCGCTCGCGGCGGCAGGCGGCGCCGGCACGGCCTCAGTCGCGGTTTTCCGCGCGCCAGCGGGCGATGGCAGGCGAGACCACTGCGCCGTGCTCGCGGGATGCGCATACACCGCCGAGACCACGTTTCCAGCGCCTGTTCGCGTCGATGCTGGAAGCCACCGAGAGCCAGGCCCTGGCCGAGATATGCCGCCGCACCCTGCAGAAACGCGCGCGCTTCCTGGCGACCCCGCGGATCTGAGCCGGGCGCCGTTGCTGGCGTGGCGCATGCGTTGTCGGTGCTGTGGCGCCATGCGCGTAGGCTTGTGCGCGCGCTGCGTACCGTTGGCGCGGCCCTTCGCCACTGTCGCAGCGCCCGCATTCTGCGCAATCGCGATGCAATGACCGCCGATTGCGCCAACCGGCGACGATGCACGCATCGGCGCCTGAACGCCAGCGGCGCGCCGTGCGTCGACCGCAGCGTCAACCGCAGCGCGGCTGTCTCTCGCGCAGCGACGCTTGCACGATCGGCAATCACGTGCTCCGCGCTGCGCGCATTCACGCCTGGCGCTGCCGGCGCCTGTTATGCATCAAGCCAAGCGGGCTCTGTGGCCCCTCTGGATCATCATGGCGTCCCCCTGGCGTGCGTTGCGTAGACGGCTGCTTTCTTATCGGCGTGGCCTTTCCGGCATGCATGCCATGTTCCTGCAGCATGGCCGCACGCGGCTGCCGACCGAGGAGCCGCTGCGCGCGCAACTGCTCAGCGCCGAACAGATGGCCGCGCACGGCGAAGCCCTGGCGCGCAGCCACCGGGTGCGCGGCGGGCGCAGTCCCGAGGTGTTGCTGGCGCGGCTGAAACAGAACGAGGACGTGCTGCGCGACGCCTTGGCGATGCTCGCGGCGATGGTGCGCGACGACATCCGCGTGACCCCGGCTGGCGAGTGGCTGCTGGACAACTTCTACCTGGTCGAAGAACAGATCCTGATCGCGCGGCGGCATCTGCCTGCCGGCTATAGCCGCCAGCTGCCGGCGCTGGCGCAGGGCGCCTCGGCCGGGTTGCCGCGCGTCTATGCGTTGTCGATGGACGCGATCGCCCACGGCGACGGCCGTATCGATGCCGACATGGCCAGCCGCTTCATCGCCGCCTACCAGACGGTGACGCCGCTGATGCTGGGCGAACTGTGGGCGATTCCGATCATGTTGCGCCTGGGCTTGCTGGAAAACCTGCGCCGGGTCGCGGCGCGGGTGATGCGCGACGGCATCGACCACCGCCTGGCCAGCGACTGGGCCGACCGGCTCAATACCACCGCCGCGCAGGATCCCAAGAGCGTGGTGCTGGTGGTCGCGGACATGGCACGCTCGCAGCCGCCGCTGTCCGGCGCGTTCGTCGCCGAGCTGGTGCGCGGGCTGCACGGGCGCGGCGGGGTGCTGGCGATGCCGGTGACCTGGGTCGAGCAATGGCTGGCCGATGGCGGCCAACGCATCGACGACATGGTGCACGCGGAAAGCCAGCAGCAGGCCGCCGACCAGGTCTCGATCAGCAACAGCATCGCCAGCCTGCGTTTGCTGGCGACGATGGACTGGCGCGATTTCGTCGAGGAGCTGAGCGCGGTCGAAGCGCATCTGCGCCGCGATCCGCACGGCACCTATGCGCAGATGGATTTCCAGACCCGCGACAGCTACCGGCACAGCGTCGAGCTGCTGGCGCTGCGCAGCGGCGCCAGCGAGGACGCGGTGGCCGCGTGCGTGCTGCAGTTGGCGCAGGCGGCGTCGTTGGACGACCAGCGTCACGTCGGCTACTACCTGGTCGACGATGGCCAGCGCGACCTGCCGGCGGCGATCGCCGCATTGCCGCGTGCGCGCCGCCGGCCGCACGTGGCGCGGCGCACGTTGCCGCTGCCGGCGTACCTGCTGCCGATCGCGGCGATCGCCGCATTCGGCAGCGCGGCCCTGCTCGAGCAACTGCAGGTGCTGGCCATGGAGCCGGTCTGGCTGTGGGTGACGACCACACTGTTGGGCGCGCTGGTGTTCAGCGAACTGGGCGTGGCCCTGGTCAACTGGGCGGCGACGCTGCTGGTGGCGCCGCGCACGTTGCCGCGAATGGACTTTTCCAAAGGCATTCCGGCCGGCGCGCGGACCCTGGTGGTGGTGCCGAGCATGCTCAGCGATGCTGCCACGATCGACGAACTGGCCGAGGCGCTGGAGGTGCGGTTCCTGGCCAATCGCGATGCGCAGCTGCATTTCGCCCTGCTGACCGATTTCCTGGACGCCGCGCAGGCCACGCTGCCTGGCGACGCTGCGTTGCTTGAGCATGCGGCGCAGCACATCGTGCGGCTCAACCAGCGTTATGCGCCGGAACGCGGCGACCGCTTCTTCCTGCTGCACCGCCCGCGGCTGTGGAGCGCCGGCGAGCGCGCCTGGATCGGCCACGAGCGCAAGCGCGGCAAGCTGGCGGCCCTGAACCGGCTGTTGCGCGGCGGCGCGGCCGATGCCGATTTCAGCGAGGTAATCGGCGCGACCGCGCTGCTGGCGCAGGTGCGCTACGTGATCACCCTGGATGCGGACACGCGGCTGCCGCGCGATGCGGCGCGCGAGTTCGTCGCGACCCTGGCGCATCCGCTGAACCGCGCGCGCATCGATCCGGCGCTGGGCCGGGTGACCCGCGGTTACGGCATCCTGCAGCCGAGCGTGGGCAGCAGCATGAGCGGCCATCGCATCACTCGCTACGCGCGCCTGTTCGGCAGCGAGCCGGGCATCGATCCGTATACGCGCACCGTGTCCGACGTGTACCAGGACCTGTTCGGCGAAGGCTCGTTCGTCGGCAAGGGCATCTACGACGTGGATGCGTTCGAGCAGACGCTCGACGGCCGCCTGCCCGACAACCGCATCCTCAGCCACGACCTGCTGGAGGGCTGCTATGCGCGCGCCGGCCTGGTCAGCGATGTGCGCCTGTTCGAGGACTATCCGTCGCGCTATGCGGCAGATGTGAAGCGCCGCGCGCGCTGGATCCGTGGCGACTGGCAGTTGCTGCCCTGGCTGCTGCCGTGGGTGCCGGACGCCACCGGTCGCTACCGGCGCACGCCGCTGTCGCGGCTGTCGCGCGGCAAATTGCTGGACAACCTGCGCCGCAGCCTGGTGCCGATCGCTGCCACCGCGTTGCTGGCGATCGGTTGGCTGTGGCTGCCGCGGCCGGCGGCGTGGACCGCGTGGCTGCTGGGCCTGTTCGTGCTGCCGATCATGGTGCCGGCGCTGCACGACCTGGTCGCCAAGCCATCGGACATGGCCTGGCGCATGCACCTGGGCACGCTGGCCAAGGCGGTGGTCACGCAACTGCAGCGCGCGCTGGTGGCGCTGGCCTGCCTGCCGTACGAGGCCGGTTACGCCGCGCTGGCGATCGTGCGCACGCTGTGGCGCATGCTGGTCAGCCGGCGCCACCTGCTGCAATGGCATGCCTCCAGCGATGTGGCGCGCAGCCTCGGCCGCGGCAATGCGGCCGAGCTGAGCGGGATGGCGCCGGCGGCGCTGTGCGCGCTGGCGCTGCTGGCCGTGCTGGCCTGGCGGCAGCCGCATGCGCTGTGGGTCGCCGCGCCGATCCTGGCGCTGTGGATCGTCGCCCCGGCGCTGATGGCGTGGATGGGGCATGCCGCCGCGCCGCGCCGCGCGCAGCTGGCGCCGCCGCAGCGCGCTTTCCTCGGCCGGCTGTCACGCCGCACCTGGGCGTTCTTCGAAGTGCACATGCGCGCGCAGGACCATTGGCTGCCGCCGGACAACGTGCAGGAACATCCGCAACTGGTGGTGGCGCGGCGCACCTCGCCGACCAACATCGGCCTGGCCCTGCTCGGCAACCTGGCCGCCTACGACCTGGGCTACCTGCAGCCGGGCGGGGTGATCGACCGCACTCGGCTGACCCTGGCGACGATGGAGACGCTGCCGCGCCACCGCGGCCATTTCTACAACTGGTACGACACCGAGACCCTGCTGCCGTTGCCGCCGGCCTACCTGTCGACGGTGGACAGCGGCAACCTGGCCGGGCATCTGTTGACCCTGCGCCAGGGCCTGCTGGCGCTGTGCGATGCGCCGTTGCTGGCCGTGGCCAGCTTCGACGGGTTGGCCGACACGTTCGGCGTGCTGCGCGAGGCCGCACAGGACAATCCAGCCGCAGCGGCGCTGCCGCAGGCGGCGCTGCACGACTTCGATCAGCGCCTGCAGGCGCTGTGCGCGACCCCGCCGGCCACGCTGCCGCAGACCTGGCACGCACTGGTTGCGCTGGCCGTGCCGGCGGCCTCGATCGCCGAGCGCTGGCCGCCGCCGGCCGTGGGCTCGGAGCAGTCCGCCGACGCCTTGGCGCCGCACTGGCCGCAGGTCCTGCTGGATGCGTGCAATGCCGCGCAGCAGGAACTGCGCGAGTTCGCGCCATGGGCGACGGCGCCGGATCGCGACGACGCGTGCCTGCCGGTAACCGAAGCGCCGCTGCCGACGCTGCGCGCGCTGGCCGCGCAGACCCACAATGCCGAAGCCGCCGAGCGCGCCCGCGCGCGCATCCACCAGCTCGAACGCCTGGCGCATATCGCCGGGCAGCTGTCGCTGATGGAATACGGCTTCCTCTACGACCCGGCGCGGCGGCTGCTGGCGATCGGCTACAACGTCGACGAGCGGCGCCTGGACCAGGGCTACTACGACCTGCTGGCGTCGGAGGCGCGGCTGTGCAGCTTCGTCGCCATCGCCCAGGGCCAGCTGCCGCAGGAAAGCTGGTTCGCGCTCGGCCGCCAGCTCACCGAGGTCGATGGCGAAGCGACGCTGCTGTCGTGGAGCGGCTCGATGTTCGAATACCTGATGCCGCAGTTGGTGATGCCCAGCTATGCCGACACCTTGCTCGACCAGACCGCGGTGCATGCGGTCAATGCGCAGATCGCACACGGCGCACGGCACGCGGTGCCGTGGGGCGTTTCCGAGTCCGGCTACAACGCGGTCGATGCGCGGATGAACTACCAGTACCGCGCGTTCGGCGTGCCTGGGCTGGGCCTCAAGCGCGGGCTCGGCGACGATCTGGTGATCGCGCCGTACGCCAGCATGATGGCGCTGATGGTGGCCCCGGAAGCGGCCTGCGCCAACCTGCAGCGGCTGACCGAGGCCGGCTTCGGCGGCCGCTTCGGCTTGCACGAGGCGATCGACTACACTCCCAGCCGGGTCCCGCCCGGCCAGGACCAGGCGCTGATCCGCTCGTACATGGCGCATCACCAGGGCATGGGCCTGCTGGCGCTGGACCATCTGCTGCGCGAGCAGCCGATGCAGAAGCGCTTCGCCGCCGATGCCGAATTCCAGGCCACCTTGCTGTTGCTGCAGGAACGGATTCCGCGGGTGGGCGTGTTCCATCCGCAGGAGGCCGACGGCACCGCACGCAGCCCCCAGGATGCGCGTGAGGACGAGACCCAGCTGCGCGTGTTCCGCGATCCGGGCGCGCCGCGGCCGGCGGTGCAACTGCTCTCCAACGGCCGCTACCACGGCCTGCTGACCAGCGCCGGCGGCGGCTACAGCCGCATGCGCGACATGGCCATCACCCGCTGGCGCGAGGACGGCACCCGCGACCACTGGGGCAGTTTCTGCTACCTGCGCGACGTGGACAGCGGCGACTACTGGTCGGCCGCCTACCAGCCCACCGCGGTGAAGGTGGACCATTACGAAGCGATCTTCTCCGATGCCAAGGCCGAGTTCCGCGGCCGCAAGCGCGGCTTCGACACGCACCTGGAAGTGGCGATCTCCGCCGAGGACGACATCGAGCTGCGCCGGCTGCGGGTCAGCAACCGGTCGCGGCAGCCGCGCACCATCGAGATCACCACCTATGCCGAAGTGGTGCTGGCGCCGGCCATCGCCGACGAGCTGCATCCGGCCTTCAGCAATCTGTTCGTGCAGACCGAGATCGTTCGCGACACGCAGGCGCTGCTTTGCACGCGGCGCACCCGCGCGCACGACGAGGTGGCGCCGTGGATGTTCCATCTGGTGGCGGTGCACGATGCGCACATCGGCGCGATTTCCTACGAAACCGACCGCGCGCGCTTCCTCGGTCGCGGCAATACCGCGCGCACCCCGCGCGCGCTGAGCCACGATGCGGTGCTGTCCGACACCGCCGGGTCGGTGCTCGACCCGGTGGTCGCGATCCGCTGCCGGATCGTGCTGGCGCCGGAGCAGACCGCAGTGATCGACATGGTCTACGGCGTCGGCGGCGACCGCGCCGCGTGCACCGCGCTGATCGACAAGTACCGCGACCGGCACCTGGCCGACCGCGTGTTCGATCTGGCGTGGACCCACAGCCAGGTGGTGCGCCGCCAGATCAACGCCTCGCAGGCCGATGCGCAGCTATACGAGCGCCTGGCCGGGCTGATGGTGTACGTGCACCCGGCGCTGCGCGCCGACAGCGAACTGCTGCTGCAGAACCGGCGCGGCCAGTCCGGGCTGTGGGGCCATGCGATCTCCGGCGACCTGCCGATCGCGCTGCTGCAGATCGGCGATGCCGACAACATCGAACTGGTGCGGCAGATGGTGCAGGCGCATGCCTACTGGCGGCTCAAGGGCCTGCATGCGGACCTGGTGATCTGGAACGAGAGCCAGAGCGGCTACCGGCAACAGCTGCAGGAGCAGATCCTGGGCATGGTCGCGGCCGATCCGGACGCCAGCGTGCTGGAGCGCCCCGGCGGCATCTTCGTGCGCCCGGTGCAGAACATCTCGCAGGAGGACCGCATCCTGCTGCAGGTGGTGGCGCGGGTCATCGTCAGCGACCAGCGCGGCACCCTGGCCGCGCAGATCGGCCGGCATCTGCCGCCGCCGCGCGGCGTGCCCGAGCTGGTGCCGCTGCCGGCCGCCGCGCTGGCCGAGGCGCAGGCCCTGGCAGCGCCCGCGCATGCGGCCGGCGATGCGCAGGAGGATCCGTGGCCGTTCGCGCCGGCGCACCCGGAGCTGCTGTTCGACAATGGCACCGGCGCCTTCGCCGCCGACGGCCGCGAATACCTGATCGCATTGCGCGAGGGTGCGCCGACGCCGGCGCCGTGGTCCAACGTGCTGGCCAATGCACAGCTGGGCACGGTGCTCAGCGAAAGTGCCGCCGGCTACACCTGGTTCGAGAACGCGCACGAGTTCCGCCTGTCGCCGTGGCACAACGACCCGGTCGGCGACGCCTGCGGCGAGGCGTTCTACCTGCGCGACGAAGACAGCGGCCGGGTATGGTCGCCGCAGGCGCTGCCGCGCCGCGGCGAGGGCGATTACCGCACCCGCCATGGCTTCGGCTACAGCGTCTACGAACACGTGCAGGACGGCATCGCCAGCGAGCTGTGGGTGTACGTGGCGCTGCACGAGGCGGTGAAGTTCTCGGTGCTGAAGCTGCGCAACCTGTCCGGCCGCAGCCGGCGCCTGTCGGCGACCGGCTATGTGGAATGGGTGCTGGGCGACCTGCGGGTGAAATCGCAGATGCACGTGGTCACCGAGCAGGACGGCGCGCACGGCGCACTGCTGGCCTACAACCCGTACAACGCCGAGTTCTCTGCGCGCACTGCGTTCTTCGATGTGGACGCGACCACGCGCAGTTATACCGGCGACCGTACCGAGTTCCTCGGCCGCAATGGCGACATGGGCGACCCGCAGGCGCTGCGCCGCGAACGCCTGTCCGGACGCCTGGGCGCCGGGCTGGATCCGTGTGCGGCGATCCAGGTGCCGCTGAGCCTGGCCGCCGGCGCCGAGTGCGAGACCGTGTTCCGGCTCGGCGCCGGCAAGGACCACGAGGCCGCGGTGGAATTGGCGCGGCGCATGCGCGGCCGCGATGCCGCGCACGACGCGCTGGACGCGGTACGCATCCATTGGCGGCAACTGCTCGGCGGCTTGCAGGTGAAGACCCCCGATCCCAGCGTGGACCTGCTGGTCAACGGCTGGCTGCCGTACCAGACCCTGGCCTGCCGCTACCTGGCGCGCAGCGGCTATTACCAGTCCGGCGGCGCGTTCGGGTTCCGCGACCAGTTGCAGGACATGATGGCGCTGGTCCACGCCACCCCGACGCTGGCGCGCGAGCACCTGTTGGCCAGCGCCGCGCACCAGTTCCCGCAGGGCGACGTGCTGCACTGGTGGCATCCGCCGCAGGACCGCGGCGTGCGCACGCGCTGTTCGGACGATTACCTGTGGCTGCCGCTGGCGGCGTGCCGCTACTTGCAGGTCACCGGCGACCGCGGCGTGCTCGACGAAGAGGTGCGCTATATCGAAGGCCGCGCGGTCGGCGCCGACGAGGAGTCGTACTACGACCTGCCGGTGCCGTCGAACCAGCGTGCGCCGCTGTACGCGCATTGCGTGCAGGCGCTGCGCCGCGGCATGGCCCTGCTCGGCGAACGCGGGTTGCCGCTGATCGGCACCGGCGACTGGAACGACGGCATGAACCGGGTGGGCGAGGGCGGCAAGGGCGAGAGCGTGTGGCTGGGCTTCTTCCTGTACCACGTGCTGCAGCAGTTCGCGGCGCTGGCGCGCGGGTGCGACGATGCGGCCTTCGCCGACGAGTGCGATGCGGCGGCGCACGCGCTGCGCGGCAATCTCGAAGCGCATGCCTGGGATGGCGGCTGGTATCGGCGCGCGTGGTTCGACGACGGCACCGCGCTGGGTTCGGTGCAAAGTGACGAATGTCGCATCGACTCGATCTCGCAGAGCTGGTCGGTGCTGTCCGGCGCCGCCGAACCGGCGCGCGCGCGGCAGGCGATGGCTGCGCTGGACCAGCACCTGGTCAAGCGCGACGCCGGCCTGATCCAGCTGCTGGAGCCGCCGTTCGACCGCATCGCGCACGACCCCGGCTACATCCGCGGCTACGTGCCGGGCGTGCGCGAGAACGGCGGGCAGTACACGCATGCGGCGGTGTGGGCGGCGATGGCCTTCGCCCACCTCGGCGATGGCGAACGCGCCTGGGAACTGGCGCGGATGATCAACCCGATCCAGCACAGCCTGGATGCGGCGGCCAGCGAGCGCTACAAGGTCGAACCCTACGTGCTCGCCGCCGACGTCTACGGCGTGGCGCCGCACGTGGGCCGCGGCGGCTGGACCTGGTACACCGGCTCGGCCGGCTGGATGTACCGGCTGCTGGTCGAATCGCTGCTCGGCCTGCAGCGCGAAGGCGACAGCCTGCGCCTGCGGCCTTGCCTGCCGGCCGACTGGGAGCGCTGCGAACTGCAGTACCGCCACGGCAGCAGTACCTATCACATCGAGTTGCTGCAGTCGCTTGCCGGCGAGGCGCACGCCGGCACGGATGCCGACGACAGCAGCGGCCTGTTCCTGGACGGCCTGCGCCAGCAGGACGCGCGCATCGCGTTGGCCGACGACGGCCAGACGCATCGCGTGCAATGGCGGCAGCCGCGCGCGCCGACATGAACACGCGCGCGCAGACGCAGGCGGCATTGGCGCATATGGCGGCGATGCTGCCGGAGTGGACCGCGCATCTGCGCCATCCGGCCGAGTTCTGGCCGCAGTTCAGTGCGCTCGCGCAGGAACTGCTGGACGCGGCGGACCCGGGCGATCGCGCGCAGGCGCGGCAGGTGCTGGCGGCGATGCTCGCCGAGTACGCGATCGATACGCGGCTGTTGCCGCACTGAGTGGCATCCTCGTTCCACGAGCGCATGCCATCGTGTGCATCGCTCGGCAATCGATAGCGCGCCGCAGCACCGCGCAGTAGGGCGCTGCGCCGATCCCGCCACGCTGGCCTCACGGCATGGTCACCCGGGTTGCACGTCGCCTGCGGCAACACTGCGCTCCACGCCGTCGCAAGAGGACACCATCCGATGCAAGCTCTCACCTATCACGGCACCAAAGACGTGCGCGTGGAAACCGTTCCCGATCCGGTGTTGATCGATGCCGACGACATCGTGCTGCGGGTCACCGCCACCGCGATCTGCGGATCCGATCTGCACCTGTATCGCGGCAAGATTCCCGACCTGCACAGCGGCGACGTGCTCGGCCACGAATTCATGGGCGTGGTCGAAGACGTTGGCCCCGAGGTGACGCGCGTGAAGCAAGGCGACCGCGTTGTGATCCCGTTCGTGATCGCCTGCGGCGAGTGCTTCCACTGTCGCCTGACCGAGTACGCCGCCTGCGAAACCACCAACACCGGCAAGGGCGCCGCGCTGAACCAGAAAGGCATCCGCCCGCCGGCGGCGCTGTTCGGCTACAGCCACCTGTATGGCGGCGTGGCCGGCGGCCAGGCCGAATACGTGCGCGTGCCCAAGGCCAACGTCGGCCCGCTGGTGGTGCCGGACGCGCTACACGATGAGCAGGTGCTGTTCCTGTCCGACATCCTGCCCACCGGCTACCAGGCCACGCTCAACGCCGGCGTTGGCCAGGGCAGCACCGTGGCGATCTTCGGCGCCGGCCCGGTCGGGCTGATGACTGCCGCTTGCTGCCGCATGCTCGGCGCCGAGCGCATCTTCATGGTCGACCGGTACCAGTACCGGCTGGATTTCGCGCAGAAGACCTACGGCGTGATCCCGCTCAATTTCGAGCAGATCGACGATCCGGCCGAGATCATCATCGGCCAGACCGACGGCCGCGGCGTGGACGCGAGCATCGATGCAGTCGGTTTCGAAGCCAAGGGCAGCACCGTGGAAACGGTGATGGCCACGCTGAAGCTGGAAGGCAGCAGCGGCACCGCACTGCGCCAGTGCATCGCCGCCACGCGCCGTGGCGGCACGGTCAGCGTGCCCGGCGTGTATGCCGGCTTCATTCATGGCTTCCTGTTCGGCGACGCCTTCGACAAGGGCCTGACCTTCAAAATGGGCCAGACCCACGTGCAGCGTCTGCTGCCGGAGCTGCTCGAGCACATCGGCGAAGGCCGGCTCAAGCCGAACGAGATCATCACCCATCGGATGCGCCTGGCGCAGGCCGCCGACGGCTACGCGATCTTCGACACGAAGGAACAGGACTGCCGCAAGGTGATCCTGACCCCGTAAGCCTGCGTATCGCCGCGTCGCTGTCGCGCTGCATGGCGTCGGCGTCGGCCTGGACAGGCGCGGCAGATGAACTCTTTATCGATGTGTACGCCGCTATGTCGCTTGCACACGCCGCGTGGGCGCAGCGCCTGTTTTGATCGCGCCAACCCAGCGCCGCCGCATCCCGCGCAACACAGCGCGGACAGCGCAGGCGCTGCTTCTCTCCGCTGCAAGAGACACTTCCTTGACCGATCTGCTTTCCCCTACCGCATTGGGTGACGCCTGCGATCTGCGCCGCGCCGCCTTGCGCGTGCTCGAACGCTATCCGCAGCTGCCGCTGCCCGGCGCCGGCAATACCCTGGACCGCTGGCGGATCCTGGCCGAGATCGCCGCGGCCGACGTGTGCCTGGCCAAGGTGCTGGAGGCGCACTACGACGCGCAGGCGATCCTGGCCGAACTCGGCGCCGCGGCGCCGCCGCCTGGACAGCTGTTCGCGGTGTGGGCTGCCGAAGCGCCGGATGCGCGTCTGGCCTATCGCAGCAACGCCGAGTGTGGCGAAGTGCACGGCCGCAAGGCCTGGTGTTCGGGTGCCGGCATGGTCGATGGCGCGCTGCTCACCGCGCATGAAGACGATCGCCAGCAGTTGGTGCAGGTGCAGTTGCGCCAGCCCGGCATCGCCATCGACACGCAGGCCTGGGCGGCGGTGGGCATGGCGCGGGTGGTCAGCGGACCGGTGACCTTCGATGCGGTGCCGGCCAGCGCGATCGGTGCGCCGGGCCAGTATCTGGCGCGTCCGGGGTTCTGGCACGGCGGTGCCGGCATCGCCGCTTGCTGGTTCGGCGCGGCGGTCGCGGTGGCCGAGCGCCTGCGCGCGCATCCCAAGCTGCAGCGCGATGCGCATGCGGCGATGCATCTGGGCGCGATCGACCAGCAGCTCGGCGCGGCGCGTGCGCTGCTGCGCGAACTGGCCGCGGCGATCGATGCGGCGCCCGAACACGATCACCGGCATGCGGTGGTCCGGCTGCGTTCGTTCGTGGAGCGTGCCGCCAGCGACGTGCTCGATCGCGTCGGCCGCGCGCTGGGACCGGCGCCGCTGTGCAGCGACCGCGAACACGCCCTGCGCTGCGCTGACCTGGCCGTGTTCGTGCGCCAGAGCCATGCCGAGCACGATTGGGCGGTGCTGGGCCAGGCGCTGGCCGAACAGGTGCAGCCATGGCGGCTGTGAGTGCGGCGCAGATCCACGGCGACGGCACGCCGGAGTCGGCGTGGCAGCGCTCGCCGTGGCTGGCGGGCTTGCCGCAGCGCCGGATCGAAGACCTGATCGCCGGCGCTGGCCGATTGGTGGTGGTGTCGCCGCATCCGGACGACGAAGCGCTGGGCTGCGGCGGCGCGGTCGCCTGTGCGCGGCGGCTGCGCGTGCCGGTGTGCCTGATCGCGGTGACCGATGGCGAAGCCTGCTATCCGAACGATCCGTACTGGACGCCGCAGCGCCTGCGCGACGTGCGCCGCGCCGAACTGGCCGCCGCCGCGCAGTGCCTGGGCGTGGACGCCACTGCGATCTGCCATTTGCAGATCGCCGACGGCCAGGTCGGCCCGCGCGAATGCGTGCTCGCCGAACGCATCCACGCGCATCTGCAGCCCGGCGACCTGGTGCTGACCACCTGGCGCCACGACGGCCATCCCGATCACGAAGCCAGCGCGCGCGCGGTGCGGCGCGCCGTCGCCGCCTGCGCTGCGCGCATGGCCGAATTCCCGGTCTGGGCCTGGCACTGGATGGACGCCGACGCGCCGCAGCAGGCGTTGCACGGTGCAGTCCGCTACACGCTGGATGCCGCCGACTGGCAGGCCAAGCAACAGGCATTGCAGCGCTTCGCCTCGCAGCTGGGTACCGCACAACCGACGGTGCCGGCGCCGATCCTGCCGCCGCAGGTGATGGAACGTTTCGCGCGCCGCTTCGAGGTCTTTGCCGCATGAGTTCGGTGCAGGAGTATTTCGGCGCCATCTACCGCCACGACGATCCGTTCGGCTATCGCGAACGCTGGTACGAGGCGCGCAAGCGCGCGCTGTTGCTGGCCAGCCTGCCGCGTGCACGCTTCGAACGCGGCTGGGAACTTGGCTGCTCCAACGGCGAACTGACCGCGGCGCTGGCGCCGCGTTGCGACGCGCTGTTGGCCACCGACCTGTCCGAGCGCGCGGTGGTCCTGGCCGCGCAGCGCAATGCGCAATCCGCGCACGTGCTCGTGCAGCAGGCCGAACATCCGCGCAGTTGGCCGCCGGGCCGGTTCGACCTGATCGTGTTCAGCGAGGTCGGCTACTACCTGCCGTTGCCGCTGCTGCAGGACTGCATCCAGCGCCTGCGCGCATCGCTGACCGAGCACGGCGTATTGGTCGCCTGCCATTGGCTGCATCCGTTCGTGCAGGCGTGCATGGACGGGGGCGCGGTGCATGCCTGCCTGGCGCAGACCCTGCAACTGCCGCGCCTGCTGCGCTACGAGGACGACGACGTGCTGCTCGAAGCCTGGAGCGCCACCCCGTATTCGGTCGCGGCCGTGGGGCGACTGCGGTGATCGCCGTGCTGATTCCTGCGCATAACGAGGAGCAGCTGATCGGTGCCTGCCTGCGCTCGGTGGCGCTGGCGGCGCAATGCGCCGGCCTGCGCGGCGTGCCGGTGCAGGTGTTCGTCGCGCTGGACCGCTGCAGCGACGGCACCGCCGGCATCGTCGCCGCCCACGGCGCGCAGGCCATCGTGCTGCAATCCGGCAATGTCGGCAGCGCGCGTGCGGCGGCGGCCCATGCCGCGCTGGCTGCCGGCGCCCGCTGGCTGGCGTGTACCGACGCCGACTCGGTGGTGCCGGCTAACTGGCTGTCGGCGCAACTGGACTGCGCCAGCGACGCGTTCTGCGGCATCGTCACGGTCGGCGACTGGGACGACTACGACAGCGCGATGCGCGATGCCTACCGCGCCGGTGAATGCCGCGGTGACGACCACCCGCACGTGCACGGCGCCAACCTGGGCCTCAGCGCCGCGCTGTACCGGCGCTGCGGCGGCTTCCTGCCACTGGCCGCGCACGAGGACGTGGCCCTGGTCGAAGCGATGGTGCGTGTGGATGCGCGGATCGCGCGCCGCGCGCAGCCGGTGGTGGTCACCAGCGCCCGGCGTATGGCGCGGGCGCGCGGTGGTTTCAGCGATTACCTGAAACAGATGGAACGCAGCTTGGCCGAATCGCTGCTGCATACGCCGGGTGGTGACCTGTTGGCTTGAGCCTGTGCGGAGCGTGTCCCCAGCCGATCGGTCTGACCGCCGCGCGTTATAGCCCCTCTCCCGCCGGGAGAGGGGTTGGGGAGAGGGTCCGGCGCGAAGCGTCTCGCGGAGTTCAAGCGCACAAGGCTGCACGCGTACCCCCCCCCAACGCCACGCCCATGTCCGCCTCATGACTGCGACCATCCAGCCACCCGCGCAGGGCACGCCCCCTCCTAGGGCAACGCGCATTCAGCCAGGAACGCGGAGCCGTGTCCGCAGCGGCCATGCCTCGGGATAAGTTTTGTCCCGGGTTTGTTGCGGGACAACAGTCGGCCGTGGCATGGATCCGCGTTTGTCAATAGCCGCTGGGTGGATTCTATTATTTTTCAATCACTTGGATCATGGCGCCAGCTGTGCCGGCGAGCGCGGCGTTGTCCACAAGGGGTGTGGATGACTTCTGCATAAGGGTGTGGATAAGCCCATCGCGGCCCCGTGCCACAAGACTGTCAAGAGACATGGCGAAAAATTAGGCAGGGCGATATTTGGCGCCCGCCTGCTCGCCGTTGCGGGGTGCCGGCAACGCCGTTCTTCGGCTGCGGGCAAGCCGATCCAGGCCGGCGTTGTGGTCATGACATCGAGTCGGTTGGCGGTTCGCCGGCCGCTCGGGAGCGTGATGGATCCTGACGAGGTAGTACCCGCTGCGATCCGATGCATCCTTCGCCGCAAACGAAAAACGCGCCATGCGTGGAAGGCATGGCGCGGTCGGGGCAGGGAATCGCTGGCGACGCAGGCTCAGGCGAGCATGCGCAGTTTCGGTTCGCGGTCCCACTGGCGGGTCTTGGCCGCCTCGATGAAGCCCTTGGCGTTGCCGGCATCGAGCACGCCGGCGTCCTTGACCACGTTGCCGGCCTTCAGCAGCGGCTGCGCCCCGGCATCGGCGGCGATCGCCTTCAGGTGCGCGAACGCGTTGCTGACGAAATCGACCGCCGCCGACTCCTTGCTCAGCTGCTTGCCGGCCTCGGCCGACAGCACCACCGCCACCGCGTCGAACACGAATGATGGGGTGCCGGCCAGCTGGCCGTCCGCGGCCAGCTTCTTGCCGTCGCTAAGCTTGGCGCCACCGACCTTCGGCGCGACGATCTTGACCGTGGCGCCGGCGTCGCGCGCCGCCTTCTGCAGGGCCTTCACCGTCGCCGCGTCGGACCCGTCATGGATCAGGATGCCGATCGCACGCCCCTGCAAGATGTGCTTCATCTTGCCGATCAGTTGCAGTGCCGGCGATGGCGGCATGTCCTGCGGGGCGACGGCGGCCGGCGGTGCCGGCGGCAACGCGTCCATGCCCAGGCCGTTGGCCACGCGCTGCGCCAGCGCCGGGTCGATGTGGCGCAGGTGCCCGACCACCGCCGCCCGCACATGGGCGGCCTCCACCTTCGACAACTCGAACACCAGCGCCGAGGCCAGATGCGCCTGTTCGGGCTTGCTCTGGCTGCGGAAGAACAGCCGCGCCTGGCTGTAGTGGTCGGCGAAGCTCGCGGCGCGCACGCGGCCCTTGCCGCCGTCCTCGCTCGGCGTGGCGTGGCTGGGGAAGCCGCGCGCGCTTTCGCGCGGGCTGTCGTCCTGCAGCGAGCTGGGTTCGTAGGCGACGCGGCCCTTGGGCACGCCCATCTGCATATGGCCGTCGCGCTGCATGTTGGCGAACGGGCACTTCGGCGCGTTGATCGGGATCTGGTGGAAGTTCGGCCCGCCCAGGCGGCTGAGCTGGGTGTCCAGGTAGGAGAACAGGCGGCCCTGCAGCAGCGGATCGTTGGAGAAGTCGATGCCCGGGGCGATGTTGGCCGGGCAATACGCCACCTGCTCGGTCTCGGCGAAGAAGTTGTCCGGCCAGCGGTCCAGCACCATGCGCCCGACGATCTTCAGCGGCACCAGTTCTTCCGGGATCAGCTTGGTGGAATCGAGATGGTCGAACGGGAATTTGTCGGCTTCTTCCTCGGTGAACAGCTGCACGCCCAGCTCCCATTCCGGGAAATCGCCTTGCTGGATCGCCTCGAACAGATCGCGGCGGTGGAAGTCCGGATCGGCGCCGGCCAGCTTCACCGCCTCGTCCCACACCGTGGACTGCAGGCCGAGCTTGGGCCGCCAGTGGAACTTGACGAAGGTGCTGTTGCCGTTGTCGTCGAGCAGGCGGAAGCTGTGGATGCCGAAGCCTTCGATCATGCGCAGCGAACGCGGAATGGTGCGGTCGCTCATCGCCCACATGATCATGTGCAGCGACTCGGGGGTCAGCGAGATGAAATCCCAGAACGTGTCGTGCGCGCTGGCCGCCTGCGGGAAGCCGCGGTCCGGCTCCATCTTCACCGCGTGGATCAGGTCCGGGAATTTGATCGCGTCCTGGATGAAGAACACCGGGATGTTGTTGCCGACCAGGTCCCAGTTGCCTTCCTTGGTGTAGAACTTGACCGCGAAGCCGCGCACGTCGCGCGGCGTGTCCACCGAACCGGCGCCGCCGGCGACGGTGGAGAAGCGGGTGAACACCGGCGTCTTCACCCCGACCTCGGTGAGGATCTTGGCGGTGGTGTACTTGTGCAGCGAGGCGGTCAGCTCGAAATAGCCGTGCGCAGCGCTGCCGCGCGCATGCACGATGCGCTCGGGGATGCGTTCGTGATCGAAGTGGGTGATCTTCTCGCGCAGGATGAAATCTTCCAGGAGGGTCGGCCCGCGCGGCGTGGCGCGCAGCGAGTTCTGGTTGTCGGCGATCGGGATGCCCTGGTTGGTGGTCAGCGGCGGATGCGTGCCGCCGGCATGCTGGTGCAGTTCGTCGCCGCGACCGCGCTGGTCGGCGACGGCGCTGGTATCGACGGGCGTGCTGGATTTGCTGGGCTTGCGAGGGCTGGCCATGGATGAACGCTCCGGGGGATGATGCGTGGACGGCAGAGAGGATTCGCGTTGCGAACGGCTGCGCGATGCGCGGGAGAAAGGGGGTGTCATGCGTCCGATCAATGCTGTGCCGGCAGGCGTGAACGGTCCGTGCAACCTGTCCGAGCATGGCGTGAGGAAGGTGCCGCGGCGTGTGTGGCAGTTCGCACAAAGCGCGACGGCGCGCACGGCGTGCATCGCCGCGCACGGCCGCGCCTGCGCGGCGCCGAGCTGATCGCCGCGTTCGCCGTCGGTCGTCTTCTTGCGCTGGATGCGGGGCGCAGATGCAGAGCATCGTTGCGCCGGGTTGAGCGTGCGCGGCCGGGCACGGCGCGTGCCGCGTTCGCGCCGGCATCGGCATAGCGCTGGCCGGCCGGCAAAAAAACGCCAGCCCCGACGTGCGGGGCTGGCGTGGCGAAACGCGGCGAGGCAGCGGGGCGGGGCGTTAGGCCACCACGTCGTCCTTGTACGCTTCCACCGGGATGCACGCGCACATCACGTGCTTGTCGCCGTAGACGTTGTCCACCCGCGCCACCGGCGGCCAGTACTTGGCCTGCTTGAGCGTGGGCAGCGGGAACGCGGCCAGCTCGCGCGGGTAGGCATGCGTCCAGTCGCCGGCGGTGACCTGCGCGGCGGTGTGCGGGGCGTGCTTGAGCGGGTTGTCCTCGCGGTCCAGGCGGCCGTCCTCGATCGCGGCGATCTCTTCGCGGATCTGGATCATCGCGTCGATGAAGCGGTCCAGCTCATGCAGCGATTCGCTCTCGGTCGGCTCCACCATCAGCGTGCCGGCGACCGGGAAGCTCAGCGTCGGCGCGTGGAAGCCGAAGTCGATCAGGCGCTTGGCCACGTCCTCGGCGCCGATGCCGGTGCTCTTCTCCAGCGGGCGCACGTCGAGGATGCACTCGTGCGCGACCAGGCCGTTGCGGCCGGTGTACAGGGTCTTGTAGTGCGGGGCCAGGCGCTTGGCGATGTAGTTGGCGTTGAGCAGCGCGACCTGCGTCGCCTTGCGCAGCCCGGCGCTGCCCATCATGGTGATGTACATCCAGCTGATCGGCAGGATCGAGGCGCTGCCGAAGCTGGCCGCGCTGACCATGCCGACGTCGCCTTCGCCGCCCAGCGTGCGCGGCAGGAACGGCGCCAGGTGCACCTTCACCGCGCACGGGCCCACGCCCGGGCCGCCGCCGCCGTGCGGGATGCAGAAGGTCTTGTGCAGGTTCAGGTGCGACACGTCCGAGCCCCACTTGCCGGGCTTGGCCACGCCGACCAGCGCGTTCATGTTGGCGCCGTCGGTGTAGACCTGGCCGCCGTGCGCATGCACCGCCTCGCAGATCGCCACCACGTCTTCCTCGAACACGCCGTGGGTGGACGGGTAGGTGATCATCAGCGCGGCCAGGCGCTCGCTGTACTTCTCGGCCTGGGCGCGGATGTCGTCGACGTCGACGTTGCCGTTGGCGTCGCACTTGGTGACCACGACCTTCATGCCGCACATCTGCGCCGAGGCCGGATTGGTGCCGTGCGCCGATTCGGGGATCAGGCAGATGTCGCGATGCGCTTCACCACGCGCGCGGTGGTAAGCGCGGATCGCCAGCAGACCGGCGTATTCGCCCTGCGCGCCGGAGTTGGGCTGCAGGCTGACCGCGTCGTAGCCGGTGCATTCGACCAGCATCGCTTCCAGTTCGCCGATCAGCTGCGCATAGCCGGCGGATTGCGCGGCCGGGGCCAGCGGATGGATCGCGCCGAACTGCGGCCAGGTCACCGGGATCATCTCGGCGGTGGCGTTGAGCTTCATCGTGCAGCTGCCCAGCGGGATCATGGTGCGATCCATGGCCAGGTCCTTGTCGGCCAGCGCGCGCATGTAGCGCAGCAGTTCGTGTTCGCTGTGGTGGGTGTTGAACACCGGGTGCTGCAGGAACGCGCTGCTGCGCTTGAGGGCTTGCGGCAATGCGTCGGCAGTGACTGCATCGAGCGCATCGACATCGGCGCTCGCGCCGAACAGCTGCGCCAGCGCGATCACGTCGGCGCGGGTGGTGGTTTCGTCCAGGCTGATGCCGAGCGCTTCGCTGTCGATCGCGCGCAGGTTGATGCCGGCCGCGCGCGCCTTGGCGTGGATCGCTTCGGCATCGATCGCCTTGACGTGCAGGGTGTCGAAGAAGCGCTCGCCGACGTTGACGCCTGCATTGCGCAGCGCCGCGGCCAGGATCGCGGCCAGGCGATGGGTGCGCCGCGCGATGCGGGTCAGCCCGTCGGGGCCATGGTAGACCGCGTACATCGAGGCCATCACCGCCAGCAGCACCTGTGCGGTGCAGATGTTGGAGGTGGCCTTCTCGCGGCGGATGTGCTGCTCGCGGGTCTGCAGGGCGAGGCGGTAGGCGGGGTTGCCGGCGGCATCGATCGACACGCCGATCAGGCGGCCCGGCATCGAGCGCTTGTAGGCGTCGCGGCAGGCCATGAACGCGGCGTGCGGGCCGCCGAAGCCGAACGGTACGCCGAAGCGCTGCGAGTTGCCGACCACGATGTCCGCGCCCCATTCGCCGGGCGCAGCGATCAGGGTCAGCGCCAGCAGGTCTGTGGCCACCGCGACCAGGCCGCCTTGCGCGTGCACGGCATGGGCCAATGCCTTGTGGTCACCGATATGGCCGAAGCTGTCCGGATACTGCAGCAGCACGCCGAAGCACTCGGCCTGCAGCGCTTCTTCCGGCGTGCCCACGCGCAGCACGATGCCCAGCGGCTCGGCGCGGGTGCGCAGCAGCTCCAGGGTCTGCGGATGCACCGCGTCGTGCACGAAGAAGGTGTCCGATTTTGCCTTGGCCGAACGCTTGGCCAGGGTCATCGCCTCGGCCGCGGCGGTGGCCTCGTCCAGCAGCGAGGCGTTGGCGATCTCCATGCCGGTCAGGTCCGCGCACATGGTCTGGAAGTTGATCAGCGCTTCCATGCGGCCCTGCGAGATCTCCGCCTGGTAAGGGGTGTAGGCGGTGTACCAGGCCGGATTCTCGAGGATGTTGCGCAGGATCACCTTCGGCGTATGGGTGCCGTAGTACCCCTGGCCGATGAAGCTGCGCAGCACCTGATTTCTGTCGGCGATGGCACCGATCTTGGCCAGCGCCTCCTCTTCGGTGACCGCGTCGGGCAGCGCCAGCGGCAGCGGCGACTTGATTTTGCCGGGCACGATGGCGTCGGTCAGCGCCTCCAGCGAAGCGTGGCCAACAGTGCGCAGCATGTGCGCGATTTCGGCGTCGTTCGGGCCGATATGGCGCTCGACGAAGGCGCAGTGGTGTTCGAGGTCGCGCAGCGAGGACGTGGTCTGGGACATGGCGGGCATCCGGAGCAAGAGGGCATGCGAAAGGTCGGAAGCGCCGCCGCCGGCATGGCACGCGCAGTGGCGTGCCGCAAGCTGCCGCAGCGAAGGTCTTCCTCGCGCCCCTCTGTCCTTTTGCCTGAGAGTTTAAAAACGCGGCTGCGGCCTTAGCCTGCCTGCGTTTCGTGCCCCTTCGGCGCCGGAGTCAACCGGTCTCTCCAGAGTTGTGATACGGATGGTTTTGGGCCTGAGCGATTACGGGCGTTGCGCCTTCGGCAGCGGCGATGCCGCTTCTCCCACCATGTTGCGCCGACAGTATATAGCCAGCGCCCCGCCGGATTGGCGAAGCGAACCCCAACCCGGCAGACCGGGCCATACCCGGGCGAGTTGTCCCGCCCGGGGAGCCGGTCCTGTTTACATGTCTGACTTCGCTGCGCGATGCCGTAGCGCAGCCTCACGCTGCCGACATCTCAGGCAGTGAGCCATGGGGTCACCCGTGACCACCACCAGGCGGATTGTGCTTACCGTTGGGGCCCGAAGGCGGGTAATCGCCGCCGCCCACTTTCTTCCACAGGGCTTCGTCCAGCGGGGCCACGCGCTTGCGCTGCGATTCCGGCTGCAGCGGGCGAAGGCCGGTCGGTTTGCGCTTGTTCAGCAGATGCATTGAATGAACTCCTCGATGACCCCCTCGGAGACAGAATCGCCCGGCCCGAAGGGGAATGCCGGACGACCGCCATGCCATGGCCGTGTGTGCGCCGCCGGACATCGTTGCGATGCGCGGAGACGGTGGGGCGCATCCCCGGACCCGCACCAGTCGCACCGTGCGCGGCGGCGGCGGTCAAGGCGGGGTTCCATGCGATGGCATGTGCGCGTGAGCGAAGCCGCGCCGCCGCTGTGTGTGGTCTGGGGATGGGGTCACCGCGCAACTGTGACGGCCGCCGCTGGCGAGATAGCCGGTTCGCAGATGGATACCGATCTACGCGGCTGTGCAGGCGTGGCCTCGCGCAATGCGCACGCTGTCGGTCGCCAGCGTGAAGGCCGGATACGCACTGCGGCCGGACCGAGGCCATGCACCCCATTCCATAAGGACGCGTTACGTTGGACTACCACTTCATCTCCGGCCTGCCTCGCTCCGGATCGTCCTTGCTGGCCGCGTTGCTGCGCCAGAATCCGCGCGTGCATGCCGAAGTCACCTCGCCGCTGGCCAGACTGTACGCCGCGATGTTGATGGGCATGAGCGAGGAGTACCCCTCCAACGTGCAGCTGGACGATGCCCAGCGCGCGCGCCTGCTGCGCGGCATCTTCGACGCCTTCTACCAGGATCGGCGGCAGGCGCAGTGGGTGTTCGACACCAACCGCGCCTGGTGCAGCCGCCTGCCGGCGCTGGCCGCGTTGTTCCCGGACACGCGCATCGTCTGCTGCGTGCGCGAGGTGGGCTGGATCGTGGACAGCTTCGAGCGCCTGGCGCAGGCGCAGCCGCTGCGGTTGTCGGCGCTGTTCGGCTACGATCCGGAGGATTCGCTGTCCATGCGCGCCGATCTGCTGACTGGCGCGCGCGGTGTGCTCGGCTATGCGCTGGACGGCCTGCGCCAGGCGGTCTACGGCGACCATGCCGGGCGCCTGCTGCTGCTGCGCTACGAGACGTTGGCACGGCATCCGGCACAGGCGATGGAGCAGGTGTACGCGTTCCTGCAGATGCCCGCCTTCGCCCACGACTATGCCAACCTGGAAGGCGATGCCGAGCGTTTCGATGCGGCCCTGCAGACCCCCGGCCTGCATCGCGTCCGCCGCACGGTGGGCTATGTGCCGCGTCGCAGCGTGCTGCCGCCGGAGCTGTTCGAGCGGCTGCAGCAGCTTGCGTTCTGGGAAACCGACAGCGTGCCTGGCGTGCGCATCGTATGAGTGGCGCGGTGCCCGCTGGCCGGCGTCGCGTGCGCGGCCGCGCCTGAGCATGCTGTTCCGTCGCCAGGCCGTGGACCACCAGCGCCGCGCCGGGCTCGGGCGCATCGTGCTCAGGCACGGGCGCGCGACGCAGCTATGCGTGCTGGCGGTGACGCTGATCGTGGCCGGACTGGTCGCCGTGTTCTTCTGCCTGGGCTTCGCGCGCAGCCAGACCTTGCAAGGCGTGCTCACCCCGACGCAGGGCATGGTCGCGATCAGCAGTCCGCAGGCCGGTGTGGTGGTTGCGATCCGGGCGGCGGAGGGGCAGGGCGTGGCGGCCGGGCGGGTGCTGTTCGTGCTGTCGGCCGAGCACCGCGACGACCGCGCGCGGCCGACCGCGCAGGCCGCGTCGGTGTTGGCCGCGCGCGAGCGCCTGGCGGTCGAGGCCATGGAGCAGATCCGCACCCAGGGCCGCATGCAGCAGCAGGCGTTGGCGCAGTCCATGAGCGGCATGCAGGCCAGGCTGGCGCACCTGGATGGCGAGCTTGCAGTGCTGCGCCGGCGCCAGCAACTGACCGAAGCGATCGAGCAGCGCTACCGCACCGCGATGGCGCGCGGCCTGGTCAGCCAGCAATTCGTCGACGAGAAGATGGCCGAGTCGATGGACCAGCGCGCGCGGACCTTGGACCTGGAGCGCGACCGCATGGCGCTGGCCGATGCGCTGGCGCAAGCGCGCCAGGACCTGCGCCAGCTGCAGCCAGGCCTGCGCGAACAACTGCTCGCCGCCGAGGCGAGCCTGCAGCAGGCCAGGCGCGAGAGCATCGAGCAGGCCGCGGCCGCGCAATGGGAAGTGCGCGCGCCGTGTGCCGGACGCATCGCCCTGCGGCCGCTGCTGCGCGGGCAGGCGGTGGCCGCCGGGCAGCGCCTGGCCGACGTGGTGCCGGCCTCCACTGCGCTGGACGTGGTGCTGTACGCCCCCTCGCAGGCGGTGGGACTGACGCGGCCGGGGATGCCGGTGCAACTGCGCTTCGATGCGTTGCCCTACCAGCACTACGGGCAGTTCGCCGGCCGCGTGGTCGCGGTGGCAAGGATGCCGGAGCCGGCTGCGGCCGGCGTGGGAGCGGCGGTCGAGCCGCTGTACCGGGTCCGGGTGCGCCTGGCCGAAGGCGCTGCCGTGCGCGCCCGGCTTGGCGCCGTGCTGCGGCCAGGCATGCGCGTGCAGGGCACGCTCAAGCTGGAGTGGCGGCGTTTTGCGCAGTGGGCGTTCGAGCCGCTCGCCGATGTGCGCGGCGGCGCGCGATGAGCGTGTGGCTGCAGCAACTGCGCAGACTTGCCGGTGCGCGCCGCATGCCGATCGTCCTGCAGGGTCAGGTGGGCGAATGCGGGCTGGCGGCGATGGCGATGGTCGCCCACTACCATGGCTGCCGTGTGGGCCTTGCCGCGCTGCGGCGGCGCTTCCTGCTGTCGCGGCAGGGCACCACGCTGGCGAGCCTGGTGTCGATCGCGCAGGCGATCGGCCTGCAGGCGCGGGCGCTGCGCCTGGAGATGGACGCGCTCGACGACCTGCAGCTGCCGTGCATCCTGCATTGGGATCTCAATCATTTCGTGGTGCTCAAGCGCGTCGGCGCGCGCCACATCGAGATCAACGATCCGGCCAATGGCCCGCGTCGTCTGCACCGCACCGAGTTCGCCAAGCATTTCACCGGGATCGCGCTGGAACTGGCGCCAGCGGCGGACTTCCGCCCGCAGCCCGCCCCGCCGCCGCTGGCCTTGTCCTCGCTGATCGGCCGCGTGCATGGATTGAAACGCGCGGTTTGGCAGATAGTGGCGTTGGCGCTGGCATTGGAATTGGTCAGCCTGGGCATGCCGTTCCAGTTGCAATGGATCGTGGACCAGGCATTGCCGTCGGCCGATATCGGGTTGATCGACGCGCTGGGGATCGGATTTTTGCTGCTGGTGCTGCTGCACGCCGCGATCGGCCTGCTGCGCGGCTGGCTGATCACCACGTTTTCGGCGCAACTGGCGTTCCAATGGATGGGGCAGGTCTTCGCGCATCTGCTCGCGCTGCCGCTGGCGTATTTCGAGAAACGCCACCTCGGCGGCATCCAGTCGCGGTTCGACTCCATCCTGCAGATTCAGCGCACCCTGACCACCGGCTTCATGCAGACCATGGTCGATGGCGTGCTGGTGATCGGCACGCTGTGCCTGATGCTGGCCTATAGCCCAGGCCTGAGCGCGATCACCTTGCTGGCGGTGGCCGCCTATGCGGGCATGCGTGCGCTGTGGCTGGGCAGGTTGCGCGATGCGGCGGCCGAGGAGTTGCTGTGGGATGCCAGACAGCACACCCATTTCCTGGAAAGCGTGCGCGGCGTGCAGGCCATCCTCCTGTTCGGACGGCAGCACCAGCGGCGGATGGACTGGACCCATCTGCTGGCCGAGCAGACCAATGCGCACTTGCGGCTGAACCGTGGCGAGGTCTCGCTGGCGTCGGTGAAACTGCTGCTGTTCGGCGCCGAGCGCGTGCTGGTGGTGTGGCTTGCGGCCTTCGTGGTGCTGCGTAATCAGCTGTCGCTGGGCATGCTGCTGGCGTTTCTAGCCTATCGCGAACAGTTCGCGCTGCGCCTGAGCGGGCTGATCGACCGGCTCGCCGAATTCCGTCTGCTGCGCATCCACCTGGAGCGCGTCGCCGATATCGTCCATCACCCGCGCGAACAGGCCGGCGAACAGCCCGACCCGGGTCGCTGGCACGACACCTGCATCGAACTGCGCGGGCTTGGCTTCCGCTATGCGGACGATGCGGCGCCGGTGCTGGATCAAGTGAACCTGCAGATTCGCGCCGGCGAGTGCGTGGCGATCACCGGCGTGTCCGGGTGCGGCAAGACCACGCTGGTCAAGCTGATCCTGGGCCTGCTCCAGCCGACCGAGGGCGAGATCCGGATCGGCGGCCGGCCCCTGACCGGCGCGCTGCTGGCGCAGTACCGCGCGAACGTCGGCACGGTGATGCAGGACGACATGCTGTTCACCGGATCGGTGGCCGATAACATCACTTTCTTCGATCCTGAGCCGGATCATGAACGCATGCGCGATTGTGCGCGCATGGCATCGGTGCACGAGGACGTGGAGCGGATGCCGCTCGGCTACGACTCGGCGTTGAGCGAGGCCGGCGCCGGGCTGTCCGGCGGGCAGCGGCAACGCCTGCTGCTGGCGCGCGCTTTATACAAATCGCCGCGGATCCTGGTCCTGGACGAGGCCACCAGCCACCTGGACGTGATGAACGAAAGCCGCGTCAATGCCGCGATCCATGCCTTGCAACTGACCCGGATCATCGTCGCGCACCGCCGCGAAACCCTGCGCATGGCGGCACGGGTCATCACCCTGGCGCACGGCCGCGTGGTCGGCGACCACCCGATCGAGGACTGGCTGCGGCTCCCCGCGCAGGCGCCGGTCGAGGACGGCCTGGCCTCCTGAGCGCGCGTTTTGCGCGCCGCATGGCCGGGCAAGGGCGGCCATCGTGCCGGGCGAGCGCCGGCGCAGTGGCGTGCGTGGGCGCAATCCGCGATATTGCCGCGCATGACCACGGCCGTTCCCTCCACCCGCTACATGGCGCTGCTGCTCGCCGGCCTGGCGATGTTCGGCCCGTTCGCGATCGACACCATCTTCCCGGCGTTCCCGCAGCTGGCGCAGCGCCTGCGCGCCGACCCGGTGGCGATCCAGCAGACGGTCAGCGTCTATCTGCTGGCCTACGCGCTGATGGGCCTGGCGCATGGGCCGCTGTCCGACGCCTGGGGCCGCAAGCCGGTGATCGTCGGCGGTCTGGTGGTGTTCGCGCTGGCTTCGGCCGGCTGCGCGCTGTCGCGCGACCTGGGCACGCTGCTGGTGTTCCGCGTGCTGCAGGGATGTTCCGCCGGCGTGGGCACGATCGTCGGCCGCGCGGTGATCCGCGACCTGTACCAGGGCCACGACGCGCAGCGGCTGATGAGCCAGGTGTCGATGATCTTCGGCATCGCCCCGGCGATCGCGCCGATCATCGGCGGCTGGCTGCTGGCCACCGGCGCAGGCTGGCCGCTGATCTTCTGGTTCCTGGTCGGGTTCTCGCTGCTGTTGCTGGTGACCACGCTGCTCTGGATGCCGGAGACGCATCCGTTGCAGGCGCGCACCCCACTGGCGCCGCGCACGCTGCTGCGCGACTACATCGCGATCGCGTTCAACGCGCGCTTCCAGCGCCTGGCCGCCGCCAGCGCGTTCAACTTCGCCGGCGTGTTCCTGTACATCGCCTCGGCACCGGTGTTCATCATCGACCTGCTGCACCGCACCGAGCGCGATTTCGCCTGGCTGTTCATTCCGACCATCGGCGGCATGACCCTGGGCTCGTTCCTGTCCGGGCGCATGGCCGGGCGCATCGGGCCGCTGCGGCAGGTGCGCATCGGCTTCATCTGCTGCGGCGTGTCGGTGGCCGGCAACATCGCCTATACCGCGATCGCGCCGCAGATCGCGCTGCCGTGGGCGGTGCTGCCGATCTTCGTGGCCGGCCTGGGCATGGCGCTGATCTTCCCGATCCTGGCGCTGGCGGTGCTGGACATGTACCCGCGCCAGCGCGGGCTGGCCTCGTCGCTGCAGGCCTTCACCCAGCTGATCCTCAACACCGTGGTGGCCGGGGCGCTGTCGCCGCTGCTCAGCGGCCGGACGATGCATCTGGCGCTGGGCTCGGGCGCGTTGTTCCTGATCGGCTGGGGCTTCTGGCGCTGGGAGCGGCGCAGCGGCAAGCGCCTGCCGCGGCCCGGCAGTCAGGTGCCGCAACGGGAACCGGCCGATCCGGTGTGACGTCGGTGCCGCGGTTGGGCTATCGTCGCCGGGTCATCGTTGAGGAAACCGCATGTCCATCCAGTCCAAGCAGCGCCGCGACGTGCGCAAGAAGCTTGCCGAACGCCTGCGCCATCGCAGCGATGCCGCCGCCGCCAACTCGATCGAACCGCACGCGGAGCTGCGCGACCAGCAGCGCACGCTGCTGGCCGGCATCGTGCGCCGCGATGGCGAGTGGGTGCTGGGCATGGACGGGCGCATCGCCGGACACAGCGAGAGCGCGGCGCAGGTGCTGTCGCTGATCATGCAGGCGGCGGAATTGCACGAGCGCGCCGGCACGCCGGTGCGGCTGGTGTATTCGGATGCGCTGAAGGACGCCGCGCAGGCCGATGCGCAGGCGCAGGGGCTGAGCTTCGACGAATTCAAGCACCGCCACGCGCAGGCCATGCAGCGCGGCGCCGGCACGGCGCTACCGGGCTGAGGCCATGGGCCAGAGCGCGAGCCAGGCCGCCGACGCCGCCGTGTCGCTGGCGCGGGTGCGGCGCCGCGACGGCCTGGCGCTGATCCAGGCGCACCGCGCCAGCACCGCCCTGCATCATCCGTGGACGTATCCGTTCACCGACGTGCCCGGCTTCAACGCCTGGTATGCGCAGACCCTGGACGGCAGCAACGTCGCGCTGCTGGCGCGCGCGCGCGACAGCGGCCAGCCTGCCGGCCTGTTCACCTTCAGCCAGGTGGTCGGCGGCTGCTTCCAGAGCGCCTACCTGGGCTACCACGCGATGGCCGGCTACGAAGGCCGCGGGCTGATGACCCACGCGCTGCGGCTGTGCGTGGCCTACGCGTTCTCCGAACTGGGCCTGCATCGCGTGGAGGCCAACATCCAGCCGGACAACGCACGTTCGCTGGCGCTAGTGCGGCGCGCCGGCTTCCGCCACGAAGGCTATTCGCCGCGCTACCTGCGCATCGGCGGGGTGTGGCGCGACCATGAGCGTTGGGCGCGGTTGGCGGACGATTGAGGCGGCGTGCTGGCGGTCGCGCCGCGGCGCTTACTGCGGCTTGGGCGCAGGCGTCGCGGCAGTCGCGGCGGCGCCTGCCTGCACGGCCTTTGCCGCCTGCCAGCCGCACATCTGCCCCTGGTTCTGCTGCTTGAGCCACTCCTGCATCGGCGCGAAGTATTCCAGCAGCGGGGCGGCGTCGAGCTTGTCGTTGCCGGTCAGTTCCTTGAGCGTTTGCTGCCACGGCTGGCTGCCGCCACGTTGCAGCATCGACCAGAATTTCTGCCCGGCTTCCTTGTTGCCGTAGAAGCTGCATTCGTACAGCGGGCCATTGTAGCCGGCCGCGTCGCACAGGCCCTTGTAGAACTGGAACTGCAGGATATGCGACAGGAAGTAGCGCGTGTACGGCGTGTTGCCGGGCACGTGGTACTTGGCGCCGGGGTCGAAGAAATCCTCGCCGCGCGGCGTCGGCGGGGCCACGCCCTGGTACCTGGCCTTCAGTTCCCACCAGGCCTGGTTGTAGTGCTCCGGCGCGATCGAGCCGTCGAACACGCCCCAGCGCCAGCGGTCGATCATCAGCCCGAACGGCAGGAACGCGACCTTGCTCAGCGCCATGCGCATCTGCGCATTGATCAGCGCCTCGCGGCTGCGCTGCGGCGCTTCGACCAGGCCGATCGAATGCAGGTAGTGCGGGGTCATCGCCAGCACGATGGTGTCGCCGATCGCCTCGTGGAAGCCGTCGTTGGCGCCGCCCTGGAACAGCGGCGGCAGCGGATTGTAGGCAAGGTCGTAATAAAGGTGGCCGAGCTCGTGGTAGATGGTGGTGAAGTCTTCCTCGTTCGGCTGGATGCACATCTTGGTGCGCACGTCGCCGGCCATGTCCATGTCCCAGGCGCTGGCATGGCAGACCACGTTGCGCTCCAGCGGTTTGATGAACTGGCTACGCGCCCAGTAGCTGTCGGGCAGCTTGGGCATCGCCAGCGAGGTGTAGAAATCCTGCGCGCGCTCGGTCATCTGCTTGGCGCTCTGCAGCTGCGCATCGCGCTGGGCCATGAACCGCGCTTCCGGCGAGGTGTCGCCATTGCGCCGCGCCAACGCCGCGCCGAGGTTGCTCTGGTACTGCTTTTCCAGGGTGTCGGTGATGTCCAGGCTGCCGGCGCCGGGGTAGGGCTGCAGCAGATCCCACAGGTTGCTCCAGTCCTGCTGCCACATGTTGCCGAGCAGGTGCGCCGGCAGCAGGCCGCCGGCGACCTCGCCCTTGTCCTTGCCGTACTCGGCGTCGAGCTTGCCGCGGGTGTAGCAGTGCAGTTGCTCGTACAACGGCTTGACCTGGGCCCACAGCCGGTCGGTCTCGGCGGCGATCTGCGCCGGCGGCATGTCATAGCCGCTGCGCCACATCGCGCCGGTATCGGCATAGCCCATTTCGCGGGCGCCTTCGTTGACCAGTTCGACGAAGCGCCGGTAGTCCTGGCGCAGCGGCTGCGCGGTGCCGTGCCAGCCCTGCCATGCGTCGAGCTGCTGGCCGTAGTCGCGGCTGCGGCGCAGCACGTCTTCCAGTTCGCCCAGCTGCCGGCAGCGGTGCGCGTCGCCTTCGCCGCTGCAATAGGCGGCCGCGCCGTAGGCGCCTTCCATCCTCGAGGCCAGCGTGGCCAGTTCGGCCAGCTTGGCCGGGTCGCGCGGCGCCGGCATTGCGGTCATCAGCTTCAGCAGCTGCAGCGCACGCGCGCTGTCGGCGGACATCGGCTTGCCCTCGTAGCGCTTGGCCTGCGCGATCCAGCCGTTGAGCGTGGTCAGCCAGCGCGCGTTGGCCTTGGATACCAGCCGTTCCGAGTCGCCGTTGATGTAGGTGACCGACAGCCACTGCGCCGAGGTCAGCTCCGGCAGCAGCGCGCGGTACTCCTCGTTGATGCGGGCGACGAACTGGTCGGCGCTCTCGCCGGGTGCGGCCGGCGGCGGCGCGGTGCCGGTCTCGGTGCTGGCTTCCTTGCGGCACGCGGACAGCGCAAGCACGCCAGCGCCGATGTACAGCGCAAGCAGCAGAGGGCGGTGGTTCACGGCGAATCCTTCGGTGGCGAATGCGACGAGGCTAGTGGCCCGCCCCTTCCGCCGCAAGGGCCGGCGGTGCCGCGCCGCCGCCGCTCAGCGGTTTGCTGCGCCTGCGGCGGTTGCGCTGCCGCTACCGGCGCACTGCGCGAACAGGTCGCGCGAACGTTGGTAGACGCCGGTCTTGACCTGCATCAGCCCCAGCACCGACGGGAACAGGTTGTCCTGGTCGGCGTACTGGCGCGACCGCGCCCGCACGCAGGCCAGGTCTAGGCCGCGGTCGCTGGCGAAGCCAGGCGAGAACCACATCACCATCGGCACGTGGGTCTGCTCCTGCGGGGCGATCGCATACGGCACGCCGTGCAGGTACAGGCCCTTCTCGCCCAGCGACTCGCCGTGGTCGGACAGGTAGATCATCGCGGTGTCGTAGTCGGGCATCGTTTGCAGCGTGGATACGGTGCGCGCCAACAGATGGTCGGTGTACAGCAGCGAGTTGTCGTAGGCATTGGCGATCAGGTCGCGCTCGCAGTTGCCCAGGTCGGCGGTATCGCAGGTCGGGGTGAAGCGGCGGAAGCCGGCCGGATAGCGTTCGAAATAGCTGGGGCCGTGGCTGCCGAGCTGGTGCAGCACGACCACGCGGTCGCCGGGCTTGGCGCGCACCTGCGTGGCCAGGTCCTGCAGCAGGATCTCGTCCATGCAGCGCCCGTCCTTGCACAGCTGCGGGTCCTTGGCGTCGTCCAGGCGCTGGATCGCCAGGCCGTCGCACACGCCCTTGCAGCCTGACTGGTTGTCGCGCCACAGCGTGGCGATGCCGGCGTGCTCGAGCACGTGCAGCAGCGACTGGTGCTTGCGGATGTTGCCTTCGTTGTAGTCGTGGCGGCCGAATGGGGAGAACATGCACGGCACCGAGACCTCGGTGCTGGTGCCGCACGAATGCATGTCGGGAAAGTTGATCACGCCCAGCTGCGCCAGTTGCGGCGTGGTCTGGCGGACGTAGCCGTTCAAGCCCCAGTTCTGCGCGCGTGCGGTCTCGCCCAGCACCACCACCAGCAAGCGCGGCTTGCTGCCGGGCGCGCGCGCGGTGGCGATCGCGTCGTGTTCCAGCGGCAGTTTCGGCGCCTTGTGCGTGGGGCTGTCGGACTTCAAGTCCTGCCGCAACGCGACCAGGTAGTTGATCGGCGTGGCCAGGTAGCGGATCTCGCGATGATTGCGCATCATGGCCGACAGGTCCTGGAACGATAGCATCGCGCCGACGCCGCCCAGCGCCAGCATCGCCAGCAGGAAGCCGGCACGGATCGCCAGCGCCTTGCCCGGCGGACGCTGGATCAGGCGCAGCCGCCACAGCGCCAGGATCGGCAGCGCGGCGTGGAACAGCAGCGGCGCGATCAGCGCCGGAGTCATCAGTTCACGCGATTCCTTGTGGTCGGTGGCCAGCACGTTGCGCAGCATGTCCGCGTCCAGGTAGACGCTGTAGCTGTTCATGTAGTGCGCGGCGAACGCGGTGGTGAGCAGCAGCACGGTCAGCAGCGGCTTGGACACGCCGCGCCACAGCAGCAGGCCCAGCAGCAGGCCGTGCACCGACAGCAGCAGCAGGAACAGCGACAAGCACAGCTTCAGGTCGCCGGGGTGGCCGCTCATCGCGCTGCGCCAGAACAAGCCGTTGCAGACCAGGGCGAAGAACGCGCTGGCCGCCAACGCCAGCGCTTCGTTGCTCAGTAGTGGGCGGTAGCGCCACCAGCGGGTCCGGGACGGGCTGCTGGGATGCGGCAACGACATGCTCATACGCGGCTTTCCTTCACGACAGGCAAAGCGACATGCATGGATCGGGCCGAAACCTGCGGCCGCCACAGCAACACGCGGTACAGGCCCAGCGCCACGCCCCAACTCAGCGACAGCGTCCACAGATCGTGGGACAGGAAGTGCGCGCCGCGCAGCTGCTGGCCGAGGCCGAACAGCAGCCCGGCGCCGAGCCCGACCGCCAGCGCCGGCCAGCGCCAGGCCGGCTTCAGCGCCAGCGCGACGAAATACAGCGCCACCCAGGCGTAGCCCGCGCTGGAATGCCCGGCCGGGAAGCATGCCGCATGCGGCATGCCGGCCGGCCGCGGCTCGAACAGGCCGATGTAGGGCAGGTGGCCGCCATAGCGGCTCAGGTCCCACGGGCAGTCCATATGGGTCAGCGACTTCAGCAGCGACACCACGCCGGTGCTCAAGGCCACCGCCAGTGCCAGGTACAGCAGCGGCATCCGGTAGCGCTGGCCGTCGGCACGGCGCCACGCCCATGCCGCCAGGCCGGCCGTCGCCACCCAGGCCACGGTGCTGAGCAGCTTGCCGTCGTGATGGATCAGGCTGCGGGTCAGCGCGACGTTCTTCAGCGCCCAGTGGCCGCCTTCCCAGCGGTACAGCAGGTCGGCGAACCAGAAGTCGCCGCCCAGCCCCATCAGCGCGCTGCTGGCTAGCAGCGCAGCGGCCAGCGGCAGCCACAGATGCTGGCGATAGAACGCCGATGGCGCGGGCAGGACCGAGACGGCGGGCAGGGGCAGGGACGGGCTGTGCATGGAGGCAGGCGGGCTGGACGCGCGAACGGTGGCGGGCGCCATGGTGTTGTGCTGCTTGTCGGAGACCGGTCGGATTGGGGCGCCACCGCTGCGGCGCTTCAGCCCAGGTTGCCGTCGCGGTATGCGGGTTGCGTCCAGGTTTCATCCAGATTCGATCAATACGCCGTATTCCGACCGTGTTCCGACGCGCATCCGCTAGCATGGCGTCATCCCCCCGGCGTCCTGGAATGCGAGCGAGTGCCATGCGGCTGTTGGTGATAGAGGACAACCGGAACCTGGTCGCGAACCTGTTCGATTACTTCGAGGTGCGCGGCCACACCCTGGACGCGGCGCCGGACGGCGTCACCGGGCTGCACCTGGCTACCACCCAGCACTACGACGCGGTGATCCTGGACTGGATGCTGCCGCGCCTGGACGGGCCGCAGGTGCTGCGCGCGATGCGCGAGCAGCACCACGCCGAAGTGCCGGTGATCATGCTCACCGCGCGCGACGAACTGCCGGACAAGATCGCCGGTTTCCGCGCCGGTGCCGACGACTACCTGACCAAGCCATTCGCGCTGCCGGAACTGGAAGTGCGGCTGGAAGCGCTGCTGCTGCGCGCCAACGGCCGCGGCCGCAGCAAGTTGCTGCGCGTGGGCGACCTGCAACTTGACCTGGGCACGCTGGAGGCGACCCGCGGCGGCCGCACCCTGCACCTGTATCCGGCCTGCCGCAAGCTGCTGGAAGTGCTCATGCAGGCCAGCCCGGCTGCGGTCACCCGCGATCGCCTGGAGCAGGCGCTATGGGGCGACGAGCCGCCGGATGGCGACATGCTGCGCTCGCATATCTACGACCTGCGGCGCAGCGTGGATGGCCCGTTCGCGACCAAGCTGATCCACACCCTGCCGCGGATCGGCTACCGGCTTGCGCTGATGGACCCGCACGAGCAAGAGCATGCCGCGTAGGACCGGGCTGCGTCAGCGCATCACCCTGTGGCTGGTCGGCTATGCGGCGCTGCTGTCGCTGGCGGTGTTCGTGCACGGTTACATCGTCAACGACCAGGCCGAACAGCTGACCTGGCATTCGCTGCTGAGTTCGGAACTGGAACACTTCCTGGCGCGCAGCGCGGTCGATCCGGACTACCGCTGGATCGATACCCGCACCGTGAGCCTGTACGGCGACGAGGGCGGCGAGCCGCTGCCGCCGACGGTGGCGGCGCTGGCGCCGGGCCTGCACGACGACGTGCCGCTGGAAGGCCGCGACAAGGTGGTGCTGGTGCAGGACGTGCACGGCCGCCGCCTGGCGCTGGCGCTGGACATCACCGAGCTGCAGAAGCACGAGGAGAACCTGGCGCTGTGGATGCTGCTGTCCAACGTGATCGCGGTGCTGCTGCTCGGCGCGCTGGTGGCCTGGGGCCTGGGCCGGGTGGTGCAGCCGCTCACCGACATGGCGCAACGCATCGGCAGCCTGCGCCCGGACCGGCCGGGCCAGCGCATCGACGTGCATCCGCGCGCCAGCGCCGAACAAGTGGTGATCGCCGATGCGTTGAACGACTACCTGCTGCGCAACGACCTGTTCGTCGAGCGCGAGCGCGCCTTCATCGACAGCACCAGCCATGAATTGCGCACGCCGGTGGCGGTGATCGGCGGCGCCGCCGAACTGGCGCTGGAGCAGTCCGACATCCCGCCCAGCGCGCGCAACCAGCTGCTGCGCATCCGCCGCACCGCCAGCGGCGTCGGCCAACTGATCTCATTGCTGCTGGTGCTGGCCAAGGATCCGGCGCGGCTAGCGCGCGGCAGCGACCTGGTGCGGCTGGACCAGCTGTTGCCGGACATCATCGAGGACCATCGCCACCTGTGCGCCGACAAGCGCCTGGAACTGGCGCTGGCGCCGTTGCCGCCGTGCGAGGTGCTGGCGCCGCTGGCGATCGTGCAGGCGGCGATCGGCAACCTGCTGCGCAACGCGATCGAGAACAGCGACCAGGGCGTCATCCACATCGCGATGCCGGCGCCGGGCGTGGTGCGCATCGACGACCCCGGCCACGGCATGGCGCCTGAGGAGATCAGCGCGATCTACATGCGCATGGCCCGCGGCGGCGGCCGCGAGGGCAGCGGCATCGGCTTGGACCTGATCGCGCGCCTGTGCGAGCACCTGGGCTGGTCGCTGCAACTGGATTCGGACGCGGGGCAGGGCACACGGGCGACGCTGGATCTGCGTCCGGCATTGAAACACGGCAGCGCGGCGTAGCGCGCGCTGGCGGGCGCACGCGTGTACACAGCGCGCCGCCCGCAACGATCGCAACATCGCCAGCGCGACCGACTGTCTACTTGCTGCGACAGCTGCGCCACTGGGATTTTTCCCGTTCAGGCCGGCCAATGGCGACAATTCGAGACCGATCGCCCTGTCTATGCTGCAACCTCGTCAACAGCGGTTAGAGAGCGATCATGTCGGTGATGCGTGCCGTGGGATCGTGCCGCGTTCGCGCAGATGCAGCGTTATCTCTACAACCGCTACAACGGCGTGACCGTGGTGCGGACCTTGCAAAGCGATGGCCATGCCTTCGACTGCATTGCGTTGTCGCAGCAGCCCGGTTTGCGCGGAGTGGATCGCGTCGCATTGCCGCCGAGCGCGGGGCCGTCCGACAGCGGCGCGCGCAAGCCGCAACGCAGCGCCGCAACGCCGGCTTGCCAAGGACCGGGTCTTCGGCGAACACCTGTTCGCGCGGCTGCCGCAGCAGTGCGGCAAATGCCTGCGCAGCATCTGCTTGGCGAGGGATTGTGCCGGCGCGATCGGCTGCAGCTGCCGTCGCACGCGGGACATCGATGCCATCCAGCAACCCGGCGATGCACTGCCATCGTCTCCAAGACGCGCCTCTGCTGCGTCTTGGCGGCTCATCGTGATGAAACTACGGGTTGTTCGAGCTGCCCTGAAGTCACTCTACGATGCGCCCAGCCGTCTTGGCGATGCCCGGCCTGCCGCCGGGCTCACGCCGCCAGATCGAAACGATCCAGCTGCATCACCTTGCTCCATGCAGCGACGAAGTCCTGCACGAACTTCTCCTGCGCATCGGCACTGGCGTACACCTCTGCCAGCGCGCGCAGGATCGAGTTGGAACCGAACACCAGGTCCGCGCGCGTGCCGGTCCACTTCTGTTCGCCGCTGGCGCGGTCGCGGCCTGCGTACACCTCCCTGGTGTCCGATGTCGCTTTCCACTCGATGCTCATATCCAGCAGATTGGCGAAGAAGTCGTTGCTCAGCGTGTCGCTGCGCTTGGTGAACACGCCGTGCGCCGATTGCCCGCCATTGGCGCCGAGCACGCGCAGCCCGCCCACCAGCACGGTCATCTCCGGTGCGGTCAGGGTCAGCAACTGCGCCTTGTCGATCAGCAGCGCCTCGGCCGGTACCGCGTAGCGGCGCTTGCTGTAGTTGCGGAAGCCATCGGCGATCGGCTCCAGCACGGCGAACGATTCGACGTCGGTCTGCGCCTGCGTGGCATCCATGCGCCCCGGCACGAACGGCACGGTCAGCGTGTGTCCCGCATTCTTGGCCGCCTGCTCGACCGCGACGGCACCGCCAAGCACGATCAGGTCGGCCAGCGAGATCTTCTTGCCGCCACGCTGCGCGCCGTTGAACTGCGCCTGGATGCGCTCCAGCACGGACAGCACCTGCGCCAGCTGTTCGGGCTGGTTGACCTCCCAGTCCTTTTGCGGCGCCAGGCGAATGCGCGCGCCGTTGGCGCCGCCGCGCTTGTCCGAGCCGCGGAAGGTGGATGCCGCGGCCCACGCGGTCGAGACCAGTTGCGCGATGCTCAGGCCCGAGCCGAGCAGCGTCTGCTTCAGCGAGGCGATGTCCTGCGCATCGACCAGCGCGTGATCCAGCGCGGGGATCGGATCCTGCCACAGCAGTTCTTCGGCCGGTACGTCCGCGCCGAGGTAGCGCGCACGCGGCCCCATGTCGCGATGGGTCAGCTTGAACCAGGCGCGGGCGAAGGCATCGGCGAACTGCTCGGGGTGTTCCAGGAAGCGGCGCGAGATCGCCGCGTAGGCCGGGTCGAAGCGCAGCGCCAGGTCGGTGGTGAGCATGGTCGGCAGGTGCTTCTTCGTCGTATCGTGCGCGTCCGGGATCAGCGCCTGCGCGTTCTTCGCCACCCACTGGTACGCGCCGGCCGGGCTCTTGCTCAGCTCCCACTCGAATTGGAACAGGTGTTCGAAGAAATCGTTGCTCCATTGCGCCGGGGTGGTGGTCCAGGTGACCTCCAGGCCGCTGGTGATGGTGTCGCTGCCCTTGCCGCTGCCGAAGCTGTTGTGCCAGCCCAGGCCCTGCGCGCCCAGGTCGCTGGCTTCCGGTTCGGCGCCGACGTGGTCGGCCGGGCCGGCGCCGTGGGTCTTGCCGAAGGTGTGGCCGCCGGCGATCAGCGCCACCGTCTCTTCGTCGTTCATCGCCATGCGCGCGAAGGTGTCGCGGATGTCCTTGGCGGCGAGCAGCGGATCGGGATTGCCGTCCGGGCCTTCCGGATTGACGTAGATCAGGCCCATCTGCACCGCGGCCAGCGGGTTCTCAAGATCGCGGCTATGCCGCACTTCGCTGTTGTCGTCCATGACCAGCACGCCATGCGTTTCCTCCACGCCCGGCGAGCCGCGCGCGTAGCGCTCGTCGCCGCCGAGCCACGTGTTCTCGCGGCCCCAGTACACGTCCTGGTCCGGCTCCCAGGTATCTTCGCGGCCGCCGGCGAAACCGAAGGTCTTGAAGCCCATCGATTCCAGCGCGACGTTGCCGGTGAGGATCAGCAGGTCGGCCCAGGAGATCGCCTGGCCGTACTTCTGCTTGATCGGCCACAGCAGGCGCCGTGCCTTGTCCAGGCTCACGTTGTCCGGCCAGCTGTTGAGCGGGGCGAAGCGCTGCTGGCCGCGGCCGCCGCCGCCGCGGCCGTCGCCGGTGCGGTAGGTGCCGGCGCTATGCCAGGCCATGCGCACGAACAACGGGCCGTAGTGGCCGAAGTCGGCCGGCCACCAATCCTGCGAATCGGTCATCAGCGCATGCAGGTCCTGCTTCAGCGCCTGCAGATCGAGCGCGTTGAAGGCCTTGGCGTAATCGAACGTCTCGCCCAGCGGATTGGATTTGGACGAATGCTGGCTGAGCAGGTCCACGCGCAACTGCCTCGGCCACCAGTCCTTGTTCGTGGTACCGCTGCTGGCGGCGCTGTGGAACGGGCACTTCGATTCGCTGGTCATGGCTAGGGGCTACCTTGATGGACGCGGGGTGGCCGCGCGCCGTGGTCGGACGGTGCGCGTGATTGCGGGGCCGGGCGCAAGGATGCAACGAATGCAAGCATGGCGCACGGCGATTGGTAGACACGATAGGCGGGGACATTACATTAGGGAATTCGAATGATCCTACGGGATCGATAGGAAATATCTATGGGTTGGCGGTGCGTAGGCGGTTCGAGGATCGCCGCAGAGAGTGTCCGCGTTTTGACCGGATCGCGCCGGTGGATCGTGGTACTGGATGAATGACGGCGCGCAGGCGTGCGTCGTGTGCCGCTGTGGAGATCGGCGATCGGCCGCATGCGCGTGCCTGGCGCATCGGAAACATTGTGGAGCGCGACGGCGAACCCGCACGGCAGCGATCGGAAAAGGCAAAGCCCACTATCCTGTCGCAATGGCCATCCGCGCGACCCGTCTGCTGCACCTGCTCGACGCCTTGCGCGGGCGCCGGCGGCCGGTGGCCGGTGCCCAGCTCGCCACCGCACTGGGGGTCAGCCTGCGCACGCTGTACCGCGATATCGCGACCCTGCGCGTGCAGGGCGCCGACATCCTTGGCGACCCCGGCGTCGGCTACGTGCTGCGGCCCGGCTTCCTGCTGCCGGCGCTGAATTTCACCGAGGACGAACTGGAGGCGTTGACCCTGGGCGCGCGCTGGGTGGCGCGCCAGGCCGATCCGGAACTGGCGCAGGCAGCGCAGCGCGCGGTGGCGCGGATCGCCGCGACGCTGCCCGGCAATCTGCGCCTGTCGATCGAGACCAGCGGACTGCTGGTGCCGGCCGCCACAGACGTGCCGCCGCCGGCGCCGTGGCTGCCAGTGCTGCGCCATGGCATCCGCCTCGAGCACGTGCTGCGCATGGACTACACCGATGCCAACGGCGCGGCCTCGCAACGGTTGATCTGGCCGTTTGCGATGGCCTTCTTCGGCGGCTACGGCATGATCGCCGCGTGGTGCGAACTGCGCCGCGATTTTCGCCACTTCCGCGCCGACCGGGTGTTGGCCTTGGCCGACGACGGCGAGCGCTATCCCTCGCGCCGGCATCTGCTGATCAAGCGCTGGCGCGCCGCCACCGGCTATGGCGCCGACTACTGACAGCACCTGTCAGCAGGGCGCGACCACACTGCAGGCTGTCCACCAAGGAAGTCTGCCCATGTCCACCGAGATCGTGCTCTACACCCATCCCCTGTCGCGCGGCCGCGTCGCCCGCTGGATGCTGGAGGAAACCGGCCTGCCGTACAGCGCGCAGATCCTCGATTACGGCACCACGATGAAGGCGCCGGCCTATCTGGCGATCAACCCGATGGGCAAGGTGCCGGCGCTGCGCCACGGCGCCGCCGTGGTCACCGAAAACGCGGCGATCTGCGCCTACCTGGCCGATCTGGTACCGGAGCGGCACCTGGCGCCGCTGCAGGGATCGCCGGCACGCGCCGATTACTATCGCTGGCTGTTCTTTCTGGCCGGCCCGGTCGAGGGACTGTTGACCGCGAAGGAGGGCGGGGCGCTGGCACCGGCACGCAGCGCAGGCTATGGCCGCGAGGCCGACTTGTTGCAGACCCTGGAACAGGCGGTCGCGGGCCGCGAACACCTGGCCGGCGACCATTTCAGCGCGGCCGATCTGTATGCCGCCGCATGCCTGGGGTACTACCTGCGCAGCGGCCTGCTCGAGCCGCGTCCCGCATTCGTCGCCTTCGCGCAACGGCATGCCGCCAGGCCTGCGGCGCTGCGTGCCACTGCGATCGACGATGCGTTGATCGCGGCGCATCCGCACCCGGGCATGCCGGCGAGCGTGGCGCCGGCTAGCGTCTAGCGGTTAGGGAAACGAAGTCTGCCAGCGGTTGCGCGGAACCTCTCTCCCGTTGGAAGAGGGGCTACGCGCGCCCGCTGTTCCCTTCTCCCCTCGGGAGAAGGTGGCCCGCAGGGCCGGATGAGGGTACGGGCGCAGCCTCGTGCACCGAAACTCCGCGAGCCGCTTTCGCGCCGGACCCTCACCCCAACCCCTCTCGCGGTGGGAGAGGAGCTGAAGACGCGCCCCGCTACAGCAGCGACTTGAGCCGGTACAAGGCTTCCAGTGCCTGCTTGGGCGTCAGCTCGTCGGGGTCCAGCGCCGCGAGCGCGTCCTGCGCCGCCGACGGGGCGGCGGCGAACAAGCCGAACTGCTGCGGCGCGTCCAACGCCTGCGGCGCCATCTGCGAGGCGTGGCTCTCGCCGCCGCGCTGCTCCAGTTCCGCCAGCCGCCGCCGTGCCTGCGCGACCGTGCTTTTCGGCAGGCCGGCCAGCGCCGCCACCTGCAGGCCGAAACTGCGATTGGCCGGGCCGTCCTTGACCGCGTGCATGAACACCAGTTTGTCGCCGTGCTCGACCGCGTCCAGGTGCACGTTGGCGATGCCGCTGGCACCGCCTTCGACCGATTCGTCGGCCAATGCGGTCAGCTCGAAATAATGCGTGGCGAATAAGGTGTAGCAGCGGTTGTGGTGGGCCAGGTGGCGCGCCACCGCGTCGGCCAGGGCCAGGCCGTCGTAGGTGGAGGTGCCGCGGCCGATTTCGTCCATCAGCACCAGCGACTGCGCGCTGGCGTGGTGCAGGATGTAGCTGGTTTCGGCCATCTCGACCATGAAGGTGGACTGCCCGCGCGCCAGGTCGTCGCCGGCGCCGATGCGGGTCAGGATGCGGTCGATCGGGCCGATCACCGCGCGCGTGGCCGGCACGTAGCTGCCGATGTGCGCCAGCAGCACGATCAACGCGTTCTGGCGCATGTAGGTGGATTTACCGCCCATGTTCGGGCCGGTGATGACCAGCATACGCCGCTGCGGATGCAGATCCAGGTCGTTGGGTTCGAACGGCTGCTCGCGCACCGCTTCCACCACCGGATGGCGGCCGCGTTCGATCCGCAGGCATGGCGCGCTTTCCAGTTCCGGCTGCGCCCAGTCCAGCGCCTGCGCGCGCTCGGCGAAGCCGGCCAGCACATCCAGTTCGCTGAGCGCGGCGGCGGCGCGCTTGAGCGGTTCCAGGCGATCGCCCAGCGTGTCCAGCAAGGCTTCGTACAGCAGCTTCTCGCGCGACAGCGCGCGTTCGCGCGCCGACAGCACCTTGTCCTCGAAGTTCTTCAATTCCTCGGTGATGTAGCGCTCGGCGTTGGTCAGCGTCTGCCGCCGCGTGTAGTGCACCGGCGCCTTGTCCGCCTGGCCCTTGCTGATCTCGATGTAGTAGCCGTGCACGCGGTTGTAGCCGACCTTCAGTGTGGCGATGCCGCTGCTGGCGCGCTCGCGCGCTTCCAGGTCGATCAGGAACTGGTCGGCGTTGGTGCTGAGCCGGCGCAGTTCGTCCAGTTCGGCGTCGTAGTCGGCGGCGATGACGCCGCCGTCGCTGAGCTTGAGCGGCGGCTGCTCGGCGATCGCCGAGGCCAGCAGGTGCGCGATCTCGTCGTGCTGGCCCAGTTCCGCGGCCAGCGCCGCCAGCCGCGGCGAATCCAGCGGCGCCAGGATCGTGCGCACCGCCGGCAACAGACCCAGGCCGTCGCGCAGCGTGGAGAAATCGCGCGGCCGCGCCGAGCGCAGCGCCACGCGGGTGAGGATGCGTTCGATGTCGCCGAGCGCGCGGAACGCATCGCGCAGATCGGCATCGGCGCCGCGATCGATCAGCGTGCCGACCGCATGGTGGCGCTGTACCAGCACCTCGCGCAGGCGCAGCGGGCGATGCAGCCAGCGCCGCAGCAGGCGCCCGCCCATCGGCGTGACCGTGCTGTCGAGCACGCCGAGCAAGGTATTGCGGGTGTCGCCGTCCACCCGCGTGTCCAGCTCCAGATGGCGGCGCGTGGCGGCGTTCATCGCGATCGCCTCGGCCGCGGTTTCCATCGCGATCGCAGTCAGGTGCGGCAGGCGCTGCTTCTGCGTTTCCTCCACGTAGCCGAGCAGGGCGCCGGCGGCGGCGGTGGCGCGCGGTTTGTCGTCGATGCCGAAGCCGCTGAGATCGTGCAACTGGAAGAAGTTCAACAGCTGGCGGCGGCCGCTGTCGGCGTCGAACAGCCATGGCGCGCGGCGGCGCACGCCGCGGCGCTCGCGCAGGAACTCCGGCCACTGGTCCTCGTCGGGCACCAACAGCTCGGCCGGCTCAAGTCGCGCCAGCTCCGCTTCCAGCGCGTCCTCGCTATCGACCTCGTTGACCAGGAAGCGGCCGCCGGCCAGATCGGCCCAGGCCAGGCCGTAGCCGTGCTTGTTGCGCGCGATCGCCATCAGCAAGGTGTCGCGGCGCTCGTCGAGCAGCGCCTCGTCGGTGACCGTGCCCGGGGTGACCACGCGCACCACCTTGCGCTCGACCAGGCCCTTGGCCAGCGCCGGATCGCCGATCTGCTCGCAGATCGCCACCGACTCGCCCAGCGCCACCAGCCGCGCCAGATAGCCTTCGTAGGCATGCACCGGCACCCCGGCCATCGGGATCGGTGCGCCGCCGGAGCTGCCGCGCTGGGTGAGGGTGATGTCAAGCAAGCGCGCGGCCTTGCGCGCGTCGTCGTAGAACAGCTCGTAGAAATCGCCCATGCGGAAGAACAGCAGCAGGTCCGGGTACTCGGACTTTGCGGCGAAGAACTGCTTCATGAGCGGGGTGTGCTCAGAAGTCGCCTTATCAGACGAGGATTTCACTTTGGAATCAGCGGTTTGCAAGAAACGTCCTTACGGGATGTGGCTGTCGATGCGGGTCACTGGCGGCAAGTAACGGTGTTCTTTGTTGCGCCGCGGTTGCGGCGGTCACTCAAACGGGATCAAATCGATGTTGCGACGGACACAAAGCGGATCGACCATGGATACGGTTGTTGCGACGGAGGCGACTGCCCTGCGTCGCCGAGGCACCAAGTTTAAGCTGAGCTACCGGCAAATCTGCGAACTGAGCGTGGCCAAGGGCCCGGTCGAAGGCAAGCAGGGGAGGCCGGTCATCGCTCCACGCCCCGCCGCAGAGGCGGGGAAGCCCTATAGGGTTTTGGACGGCAACCAGGGTGCCCCTACCGGGTTCGGCTTCTATGTTGGCAGCACCCGCACGACCTACGAGGTCGTGGTTCGAGGGCCCTCAGGCGTTCGGCGGTTCTCGGTGGGAAGCGTGACTGACATGGGGCCCGAGCAGGCCTACGAGCTGGCCCGGCAGAAGTTGGCCGTGGTCCGAGAGACGGGCGAGCACCCGTCTCGGCAGGAGGCTCGCAGCGAGCAGCTGCTTCAGCTTAAAGGGGTCACCCTGGCCGATTGCTTTGCCGCCTATATCGAAGACCTCGAAAAGAAGGTCCGCAACAAGAAGGCCAAGCCGGCCAGCGTCCGAGCGGTTCAGGACAGCCTGGCGCGGTTCTCGCGCGCTGAAGTCGGACTGGCCGACAAAGCCATCCTCCGGCTGACGGACCGGGACATCCACGAAGCCTTCGACAACCTGCGGCGGTCGTCCATGGTTCGGTCCAATCGGATTCCGACGGCGATGCGGACGGCCTTGGCCGACCATTCCGACTGGGCGGAGCTTTCCACGCAGCAACTGGAGGCTCTGGGGATCAGCGGTCGATACCTTCAGCGGGTCAAAGCGGCTGGGCGGGCTTCGACCGAACATTCGTTCACCGATGCCAAGCGGGCCGTTGACTTGGTGCTCAAGCGCGAACGGAAGGCGGCTGCCCGAGAGCAACGAGAGCCCGTGCTGCGCTACAACCCGTTCCAGGTCATTCACGACGACGACATGCTCCGGGACGCCCAGGAGCTCCGCCGGCACTACGAGCGGGCCGAGGTTCGGAACCCGTTGGGCGACGACACGCTGCCCAAGGTGCTGAAAGTGATTCTCGCTCGGCGGGACGAACAGGGCGGCTTGAATGCCACTGGGGCGGACTACTTGCTGCTGACCCTGCTGTGGGGCACGCGCCGCAGCGAGGCTGCGCAGCTTCGGTGGTTCGACCGGTGCTCGCCAGGTGAGTTGCGGCAATCGGAGGTGTCCTGGGTCTGGCTGGCCGGGCCGGACGAGGTGAATCCCTACACCCGTCGGGCGGGTTCGCAGGTCTACTTGTTCGATACGAAGAGTGGAGAAGAGCGCTATCTGCCGGTGACGTATTTCGCACAAAAGGTGTTGGAGCGTCGGTTCGATGAACGCGTCGATGCAGTTGAAGCGCAAAGGAAGCTCGCGGACAACGAGGCATTGTTGAAGGCGGGCAAGTCCAAAGGTGCCGGCAACGAGTTGCTGGTGAGACTGGGGGAAGAAGTCGAGCGGACGCGCCGCTCACTGGCGCGGTCGGCCTTCGTGTTCCCTGCCAGATCCCATCACAGCAAGACGGGCCACTATTCCGACAGCAAATCGATTGTTGCAAACGTCCGCCGGGATGCTGGGCTCGTGGATGTGCGGGCCGAAGTCGACATCGGGCTGACTACACACGATTTCCGGCGAACTCTGGGCCGCTACGCAGCGCTGCTGTTCGGCGAAAGCCGGATCGTATCGCAGCTGCTTCACCACCATACGCCCGGGCTCGGGACGGATCGCATGGCTGCGGTCTCCGAACGCTACACCGAGCAGGAGTGGTCCAAGCTCCGGGAGGCAATGGCGCGTGTGGAGGAGAGCATGATCGCCATGAGTCCAAGGGTGTGGAACAGGCTCAAGGGGACGGATCGACCGCGCTTGGACGAGGTGAACGATGAACCCGTTACTATCTTTGCTACTAGGAACCGAAGGATCGCGCTGGATGATTGAGGTCGTTCGCAGCGAGGAGGAATACCGCGCGCTTGCCGATGCTGCATTGGACAGGGAGTTAGAACGGGCCAAGGCCGGCCTGACCCCATCCGTGAGCAGCAAGGCGGCGGCCCGGTTTCTGGGGGTCCACGTGGACACGCTCGGACAGTGGCGTCGGCGGACGCCGCCCCTGGGGCCTGCGTTTCAGAAAGGGGCGGGGAACAATGAGGGCGGAGCTAACCAGCACGTCCGTTATCTGTTCGTCGACCTGCAGGAGTGGCAGACAGCTCGAACGGGCAAAACGGTGAAACAACGCCTTCTGGTCGACGAGTTGGAGCTTTATAAGCAGCGGGCTCGGGAGCTTGAAATGGAGCTCGAAATTCGGGCGCTTCGGGAGCAGGTGGCTCGAATGACGAAGAGAGCTGGCCGTATCCTTGCGCTGGAGACAGCGAAGGAGTGCTTGGAGACTTCCCACGACTGGATTCTCTTGGATGGTCTGGTCATTGGCCACGTTCTGACGGTGCCTGAGACAATCCTCAATCAAGGTTTAATTTTGGGGTCGGTATTGCACGCCACCCTCAGCGACGTGCTGACTTTGCCATGGACTAACAGCAGAACGCGCGACGAGTTTTCTGCACAGATGAATACAGCTCTGGCTACACTGATGTCGCAGCTACAGAATGAACGTTCAGTGCAGCGGGCGCGGGATCTGGCTGCGCGCCTTCCCGACCTTGCTGGTGATTGCCGAGACAGGTTCTGAAGTTGTCACGTTCGACGGCAGCGCGCTCTGTCTGCGATGATCGCTTCGAGAGCATTCTGGGTGCCATTGCTGAAATAGCTTTTTTGAAAAGGAAGCTCCATATGTCAAAAGAAAAGGTTGTGGTCTTTTTCTTCGATGATGAGTCCGGCTCGGACGGATTTATCATTGTTTCCATTGACAAGCAAGTTCGGGCGATCCCCGTTGAAGGGAGCGTTCACGGCCCAAGCGGGGAGGTCTTGAAGGATTTTGAGATCTTGACCGAGAAGTCCGAGTCAGTGATGCAGGAATGGGAGCAGGCGGGCTACACCCAGCTTTCCGAGGTTGCTGCCTTCTTTGATCTGCAAAATGGAAACATGGTCAGGCCACTCCGGAAATTCCCGGGTGGGGAGACCATTCGCTACATCGCGTCTGCCCCAGGTCCTGTCTATACCACCGGGATGACGGCGGAAGAGGCACTAGCGAAGCTTGGGACACCAGTGCCTTCATACACAGCCTCGACCTCTCCGGCCGCGATTGTCTCAGAAGCCCAGACGACGGCCGATGTGAAATCAAATCAGGTCACTCAGGCGCCGCTGCCACAACCCTCGTTCCTTACGCTAGAGGAGCGTCGGCTGAAAACACCAAGCGAGGTCGACACTGTTGGTGTTACACCGAGGAAGCCTTGGGCCAGCCCTAAGAAGAAAGGTTAGGCTCCCTTCTTTCGCTCCGCCTTCTTAGGTGCTGCCTTCCTGGGAGCAGCATCATCGGATAAGAGCGCTGGCACATTTGCCACCCGTTGCTCTTGCCAGCGGGTTTTGTATTGAGGTGCCCAGTGGTGGTAGTGCTCTTGCCAATGGCCGACGCACAGGTCTAGAGCCACATCGGCCTCCTTCTTTGCTTGTTTGGCGGGTAGACGGCTCAATGCTGCTAGAAAGGCAGCATTCCAAAACTCTTCAACGTTCACTGTGGTGCCCTCGATTAGAGGGCATCTTTCTAACACCCGGTTTGGCGCTGTCAAGGCGTCGGTGCTCGTAACTTCAGCTAGCTCCCGCAGCGAGGCGCACTACTTCCTTCGGCATGACTCTTCCCAGCGTCGCGATGGCCGAAGCGAAAGCAGCGGCTGAGCCAAGCCGAGATACCTGTAGTAGTTCATTTAGACCAGTGTCGCTGCGCAAAGCGACCTCCTCGTATTGGCACACTGGGATTTCCCGGTTGTCCTTGAAACGGCGGTCAGGGCCGCCCTTCTTGTTGACGTAGCGCCACGTGCGATCGATCACCGTGGCGTCTCGAGGAACACCACCATCCTCAATGAAGCGTGTGGAAGACACGAGCACCTGAAGGCCTTGGTAGCTCACCGCACCGACCCCGTTTGCGTCGTAGATCAGGACACGGTCTGGGAAGAAGTGAAGCGTTTGCGTGCCGACGTTGACAGCGATCGTCTGGATGTTGGTCTGCACAAACGGAGGTGGCGCCGACACAAATCGTGTCAGCTTTCGCTCGACAACGGTTCCTGCCCCAGCATGGTATTTCCGGTCAAGCACCTTTGCATGCGAGGACACATGCCAAGTGGCGCTGGCCGACGCCAGGGCATTCGCTCCTGCGTGGAGTGCCTCTAAGGACTTCTCCATCGATTCGTCCAGCTCATACATCAAAACCACAGTCTTCCGAAGTTGATCCTTTTGGCGCGCCGCAATGATGACTCCTATCCCTAAGGCGGTCAGCATGACCAATGCCCAGTTCGGGGCTTCGTTGCTGGCCGCAATCAGAAGCACCAGCGCCGAAACCACGGCGACGCCTGGCCAGATGCGCCATTTCTGCTTCTTGGCGTTGAGCTCTTCCAGCAATGCCTGGGAGGACGAGTCCACAATCGTGGTCGCGTTGGCCGAGTCGATCTCGACCATCGGGCCATGCGTATGTGAAAAGTCGGGTGGTTGCTTGGTATGGGCCGGATAGGGCGGGGCTCCGAAAGCGGGGCGGGCGGGACCACGTGGTGAAGATGGACTCGAGCTCGGGGATCCGGCAGGGATGGTGGCGCGGTAGTAGATGCCTCCGGCGCCCATGTGCACGTAGTTGCCCCGAGGCCCAGTGCCGACCCGGAACCCTTTGAACCCAGCGGACACGCCGACGCCACCCTTGGATAGGTTGAAGCGCAGTGGCCCCACCCGAATGCTCTTGCGTAGATACAGTCCCATGCTTAGGCCCCCCTGGCCTCCATGCCGAACGGTTGTATAGCACGATCAGTCCCCATTCTGAGATGGCTGCTCAAGAGTTGGCTTGAAACGCCGATATCCGGCGCATCAGATGAGTAGTCGGCACACCGAGGGGAGATGTCTTTGAACATTGATACGGATAAATGGAATCTGCTCGAGAAAGCGCACGACTACAGAGCGCAACTGCGTTTGTTCGGCTTTGTGCTCCTCGCAGACCTGGTTTTAGTCTTCTCGACAGGCACTAACGTCTGGAACCTTCGTTGGTCGACGATATCTGATCGGCCTGCCGCCATCGTCTTGGTCGTCCTGGCCTACGGTGCGGTTGTAAAGATCGTGGTCCCTCTGCTGTTGCCGCTGTTGCGGTCGGTGCTCGGCTTACTGGTCGAGTGGGTTCAGCGCATTCCCGGCGTATCGCCTAAACGCCGGGACACGGATTCCCCGACTTACGTTACGTGGACCGATGCCGACCGATGGCTTGCTGATGCGCCCGACGGTTCGCGCCGGGTGGACGTTGAGAAGCAGATGGCGCGAATCGCTGAAGACGAGGCGCATTGGGACTCGACGGTGCGGGCCGGATGGACGGCTGTCCTGCTTGCGCTGCTCGGTTGGCTTGTTCCTGGCTCCACGATTGCTGCGGTTGCGCATTGGCAGCAATGGGCTCCTTGGGTTATCGGATTCTTCCCAGCAATCCCTTGCGTCTACGATCTGTGGGTCGGGTCACCGGTCCGCAGGGAGGTTCGTGTGCCAGAACTGGCACAAAGACTCTACAGAGAGCGGCGCGGTGGTCCGCTAAGCAATGCTCGCGCCAAGAACAAGCGCTCCAATCACGCTGTGGTGAACGTGGACTCTATTTCGTAGTCCGAAAGGGGGATGGTGGCGCAGTAGTAGTTGCCGCCGGCTCCCATGTGCACGTAGTTGCCTCGGGGGCCGGTGTCGACCCGTAATCCTTTGGAGTCGGCGGACACGCCAACACCGCCATTGGAAAAGATTGAAGCGCAGTGGCTACACCCGAACTGTGTTGCGTAGATGCAGCACCGCGCTCATCCCCCTGCGCCTCCATGCCAAGCGGTTGTATGGCGTGGCTGCATGCGGCCGACAAAAGGAAAGACGCTGCGTGTTGACGGCCAATTCAATTAAACTCTTGGCTCCGGGGAGAAGACCCATATTCCTAACAGGCGATGAGCTGAATGAGTAAGAAGACGTTGGAGTCGATCACCTCTGCCAAGGCCAAGCTCGAAGAAGAGCTCCGCAAGCTTGAAGAACAAGAAGCAACGCTCCGCCAAGAACGGGCCGCCATCGCTGTGGCGGAAATCACGAGCCTACTGAGCCAATACAGCGAGCACTTCACCCCGAAGCAGAAGGCGGAACTGGCAGTCGCCATCGGCGCCAGCAGCCCGGGCCGTGGCCGCAAGGCTGCCCCTGCCCAGGGCAAGAAGGAAGTCGCCCCCAAGTATTGGCTGCCCCATACCCACGAGACCTGGAGCGGCCGGGGTCGTCCCCCGCGCGCCTTCACGGCATGGGAGGGCACCGCGGCTTACAAGCAGTGGAAGGCCAGTCACCCGGACGAGAAGTTCCCGAAGTATCCCGGGTGAGAAGAAGCTTGAGCAACGGCATGGGCGAAGCAAAAAGCTCAGGAGTAATGCCAGTGCCGTATGAGGACTTCAGATTCTGCATAGGAGTTTTCTGATGCTGCGGTCAGGCTTCAACTGATCGCACGTCCGCGTTCCTCATGGCAACCTGTCTCCGTCGTCAGGCCACTTCACCCACCATGGTTGGGGGACGGGGGCCAGAACCTCCACTCAAGCGCCGACGACCAAAGGCCTCGCATGCGAGGCCTTTGCTTTTACGCTTGGAGGTCCCTGAGCCGGGCAGGGGAAGGCACGGGGAGGGCCGCCGGCCGGAAGCATCTGTCTATCCTCGTAGACGTTTTGAGCAGTCCTCGTGCTGGCGCTTGCCCGCCCATCTGGCCAGCAGTAGCGTTTTCGCAACGCTGTCCTCGTCAAGGAACGAACGATGAAAACCCTCTCTGGCGCATTGCTCGGATTGGCCGGGCTGGCTGCTGGCTTCTCACAGGTCGCCCAGGCGGCGGACCAGGTGATGAACCCAGCCGACATCATCGAGGGCATGGGTGAGCGCGTGCCTCCCGGCAAGAAAAACGTCAGCCTTTCCCCGCTGTTCAAGGCCTATGTTTTCGAAAAAGCAGGCCTCAAGTTCGTTCAAATCAACTCGGCGCGGGACGACGTCATCACGGTCATCGTCGTGACCCCGGGCGCCGAATCGCGCTTGCCGATCGGCTCGGCCGCGGGGCAACCGCTGCTCTTGGTCAACGACGAAGCCGCCGCGGGTTGAGCTGCAGGGCAGCCGAGGTTCCGGGGAGGCTCCATTCCAAGAATGTCTTGGTTGTAGCCCTGTCTTCGCTCAGTGCAACAAGGGCAGGGTATGGAGCAAAAAGAAAGCCCGGATGGCCGGGCTTTTTTGATGCGGATGCTCTATCGGAATCAACTGGTCAGCTGCACCCACAGCACCAGCAACACCATCGGCAGCCCGCTCAGGAGCGAGAAGACCCAGAAGGCTCCCATCAGGACCAGCGGCGTCATGACCCACCACTGCCCAGCGGTGAACCCCTGGTCGCGCTGTCGAGCCGCATAGGCTTCTTGCGGGTAGAGGCGCTCCGCTTTCCGCAGGCCCCGCCGGGCCATCAACGGCCCGACGATAAAGCCCAGCGGCCCGAGCAGGAGCAGGCTCCACGAGAACCACCAGAAGAACCGGTTGTGGGGCGTCATGACTTTCCTGGGAGCGGCGCGTGGCGCGCCGTCCCCACGGAACCCGGCCACAGCACCCGCCGGCGTGCCGGCCATCGGGTCAGGGTTGGTCTTCATTTCGCGTAGGCCCTCCAGGTGCCGTCGCTCTTGGCATAGCGCAGGTTCTTGCTCAGCGGGACGGGCACCTGCCGGCCCTCAATGTTGAGCAGGGCCTGGCCGCGGGTATCGCAGCGGTAGCCGTCCGCGCCCTCCGCTTCCACGCAGCCGGTGAGTTCGAAGTTCTGGATGTCGGTGACCTGGCCAGCGCCACTCTGCTGAAGCAGCCTGACGAACGCTTCCTTGGCGTCGTCGGCCGACGGCTTGCCGCTGCAGGCGGTGAGGCCCAAGGCCATGGTCAACGCGACCAGGCCGATCCATGCTTTTTTCATGTCGTTCCTTTGATGAGGGATGGGTGGGGAAGGCGGGCGAGGTCAGGGACTACTGTTTGTCGCGGTTGCCGTCCGGCTTGAAGCCGGCGATCCAGAGCCGGGTGTCCTTGAACGGCGTCAGCATTCCCGAGGGGCCGGGGTGCAGGTCGGCGGTCTGGATGAACCCGGAGACCCAGGCCACCCGCAGGGCGACGTCGACGGCGCGATCGGCGACGCCAGGCCGGCTTACGTTGACGACGAACGGTTGCGCCGGCGGGTTGGGACCCGTGGACCGCTGCGCGCCGGTGTTCCCCTTGCTGGGCGGCACGCGAATGCCGTTGAGGGCGTCCCGGCCTTTCCAGAGAGCCGACGTGTTGAGTTCGGCCGTCTCGCCCAGATCGTCCGTCTCGGTCAGCGGGGCGTCGGCGCAGGCCAGGAAGGTCTCGGTGCTCGAGGTGGCAGGGCCGGTCCAGATACGCGCTTCCACCGTCCAGCAAGGCAGCTTCTCGCCCCACTCGGTGAACGTCAGTGCAGCCCGGGGCCAGTCCAGGCGACCTGCCTGCGCGGCCTGGTGGTTGTCACCCTTGAAGAGGCTGGGGAGCTTCCGTGCGCCGCTGAGGGGCGTATAGAGAGGACCGCTGCCGCTACTGCCGGCCTGGGCTGTGGACTTGCTCCCCGCGTTCGGCTGGATGCCCACCATCTGCTTGCCGGCGTCCTTCAGGCTGCCGCCAAGCTGGCGGAAGAAGCCAGGCTTCTGGTCTTGGGTGTCCTGGGCGCGGGCAGCAATAGGGACGGTCAATATCAATGCCAGAGATGCTGCCCATGCTCGCCTTTTCTGAAGTGCCATAGACCCTCGCGCCGTGTGTGGATGTATCTGCCATATTGGCAGATAAGTGCGTTAGGATGCTAGTCGGTGCAGACTTGGAGATCAGCCCAACGTTAGATCTCCATGCCTGCATCCCTGCCTCCGAATTCCGTCTTTGGCCGTCGCTTGCGCGCGGCGCGGCGCGTGGCGGGCTTGTCGCAGGTCGAACTTGGAGCGCTGTTGGGGATGAACGAGAAAGCTGCCTCGTCACGCTTGTCCCGCTATGAGCGAGGGGAGCGCGAACCCGACCACGAAACGCTGGCAGCGTTGAGCGATGCGCTTGGAGTGCCGCCGGCGTATTTCCATGCCAGCTCAGACGTCCTGGCCGAAGTCATCTTGCTGGTTGCTCGATTGCCTGCTGAGCGCCAGAAGAGCGTTCTTGAACTAATCAAGAGCCACTTGGCCTCCCCGCCGGCATAGCTTGAATCGAGGCAGTGCTTTGCCTCCTCACAGAAGACCCCTTGTGAGGCGCTTTTCAGTAACGCGGGAAGGAGGGCTGGAAGATACTCGACTGTTCAGGATCAGTAGTAGGCATTGGAGCCTAGCTGTTGGCGAGGCTCAGCTTCGCGCCCACAATTGGGGATGCTGTCTCAGCCTCTGCAGCTGATCAGTCCTTGGAGAGCGCTCGCGGGGCATCCATAAGTATGGGTGATACCATTGCCGCCTGAGCCAATAGGGGGCAAGGCAGTTATGGATAGACTGGTTTTCGCGGTAATTCACTCTCTCGAAAAAGAGGCTCAGTCCAACACTTCACGAGTCAGGCACGCGCCTGGTCCGTTGGACGTTTCACTCACTCAGGTTCAGTCACTGGCGCAGCAGCTGTCACGTCTCGTCGGGCGAGACGGTAGCACCGTATTCTGGGGCCAATTCGGATCGAACAACCGGGAGGGTCAGTTTCCAGGTGCAGTGGAGAATTTGACTGCCAGTTCCGACTTGGCAACATTCATGACGCTGACCGAGGTAGCCATGGCGGAACTTGTGGCCGCTGCCGGAAAAGAGCTTCTGTCGACTGGCGGCTATGTGTTCTTTATGCTCTACGAGGTCAACTCAACGCCGTTCCTGCTCGTGGCGATGATAAAAGAACGCGGGGCTTTGAGCTTGTCGCCGGACATGGTTCCCACGGATATCCGTGAACTGGACTTGTCGAAGCTGCACCAGGCTGCACGTATCAATCTTGCGAGGTATGAGCAGGCTTTAAGTGCTGGCTCCGCTGATGTCGATGCGGACGAGGAAGAGAGGACCTATCTCTGCTTCGTCAATAAAGGTGCACGCAATGAGGTGGCCAAGTATTTCATTGATGCGCTAGGTTGCGAAAAAGGGGTGTCATCGAGCCGCGCCACCAAGTCGGCAATCGACGCAGTTAGAAAGTTTGTCTCCTCGAAGAAAGAGATTAAGTCTCAGACCCAGAGAGTGCGCAGAGCAGTCATCGATCACATGGCAGCCCTGCCGCACGGGGCCACTATGAGCGTGGGAACGTTGGTTGCAGTGGTCCGTGTAGCGCTGGGCGATGAATTGATTGAGCACGCCGAAGGCTTGAGCGAATACTTAAATGGCGATGAGGGCCAAGTCCCGGAGTCGTTTGTTGTCAGTGCTCAATACATTAAATCTGTCACTCGGATAACGGCTCAGGCGGAAGGGTGGCGTTTGTCGTTTGAAGATACGGAAATTAGTGAGACGGAGGGGCCATTGATTTACAATCGCGCCGACAAATCGCTCAGGATTCGGCGCCTCCCGGATGAGACTGTAAAGAAAATCGAGGCAACACTGGATCAGCGTGGCTAAGGATCAATCGTGTTTGAGAGCGTAGTTCGCCTTTATCGTGCTGCTGGGAAGCCTTCCGTGGAGGAGGGGGCGTTTTCCTATGACGGGCAGGCATCTGCGGTTGCGACTGAAGTGCAAAAATGCCTGGCAATAGATAGGAAGTTCGGGTATTTCGAAGACGGTCCTCATGAAGATGATGGGCAAATGTCCTTCACGTGGAAGCTGCCCTCGAACGAGTTCGGACGATTTTACGCAGACGTTTATGGCTTCGTTGATGGGTCGGAGATTCTGAGTTCAGGTGGTGTCCCAAGTAACTACTATCTCATTAGAGAGGACATCCTTGGCGGTGCGGAAGAGCCAACGTCCGAGCTGACTTCTGCCTTGCATTTGGGAAGGTTGATTGGTGGCTTGATCAAGCTTTCCTTGAACACTGTGTCGTTGTCGGCGAGCACCAAGAAGCTCTTATTTGTCCTTCCTGCAACGGGCGACGCAGGGCCAAAAACGTTCGAGATTGATACAAGAATCACACGCGCGTGCCTGCTTGCTCCGAAGCCGGACATTTCAGTATTAGAAGCGCTTTTTTCTAGTGAGGAAGGCAGGCTGCATATCAACGAGCATAAGCAGCTTTTCCGTGTCGCACTCACCAACGTTCTAGCTAAGCGGCGCCCGGATGCTCCTGAACCGGTGTTCCAATACTTGGTCTACTCATGGTCGGACGTTGTCATGGCTTACGAGCTCAATGCTGAGTGTTATGTCCAAAAGTTTTCCTTTGAGAAGCTTCGTGGGGATGTGGCGCGGATTGAGCTTGATTACGCAAGTCGGATGGCTGCGGTGCTGGGTGACAGCTCAGGGAAGATGCTGGCGCTGCCCTTGTCGATAGGAGGTTTGGCCGCAGTCTGGCTAGCAGAGGACGTATGGAGTGCCTCCGGGCTTTGCCTAGGCATGTTGTTGGTTTCGCTACTGCTGAGCGGCATCCTCCACAACCAGCGTCTTGCCTCAAACAGAGTTGAGGCGGGATTCAATCTCTCGATCTCGGACGTTCAAAGCGCTTCTGGCAAGCACCCGACTGCATTGCAAGGAGCAATTGATAGTGCGAAGGCAGGATTCGCTGAGCAGTTAGCCTTCTTGCGAAAGGTTCACATGGTGGTCCATCCACTGGCATGGTTGCCAACACTTATCGCAGTGGCGATGGTCATCCTACGATTTGGTGCCAAGGCATTGCCAAGCATTGGTCTTATCATCCTCCTCGTCGTGGGCGCAATTGCGTTCTTTCAATCGCGTGCACTAACGAAGGGCTGACTAAGTAGTGAAATGCTCAATGCCTTCTTTGGCGACCTCAAATATTGCCTTTAATCCAGGAAATAGCTCGGCCAAGATTGCAATTAGGCTTGTGAAAAGTATTTTCAGAGTCTCCAATCCACGTTTTGATTTGCCTTTTAGGCCTGAAATAGTGCGATGGTCGCGATTGTTTCGTGAGTTTTGCTCATCGCTTCCTATTTCCTGTCTTTGACCCTTCTTATTTCGCCACCTCCTCCAGCTGGCGAGAATTCCAGCAAGAAAATTATGAACGTGCCGCATTTCGAATTTGAGTAGATCAATAGCAGTTTTGCTGTCGAGATCTCGTTCTGCAATAGCGTTAAGATGATCCTCCATCCGCTCTATTCGACCCTCGTATTTGATTGCGTTAAATGCTTCCCCTTGCCAGCTGTGAAGACCCTCAAAGCCGTTCCTCGCAGTGTCATGCTCGATTAATAGACCACAAATCACATGCGCGACGTCGAGAGCGCCAACAAGATCATTCCTGAATTCGCTCATCTTTTATCCTTAAATGAATGCGTAGCTTGTCGATCGATACAGACGAAATCTCACGGGCAGAGCTTGTTCCTGTTGCTCAGCCGCTCCTTGAACTCTCCCCCTGATACGTCGGCAATTCAACCGATAGCGGATATAACTACAAGGCCCGCGCCTGCTTCATTCGGATTCTATCGTGTCGCTTGTGTAGGTGGAAATCCTACCACGCTGGCACCTTCTTGCTCAGCGAGTGCTTCATGATAAAGGTAACCCCTCTTGGGCCACGTCGCGTTGGTAGAGCTCGGCGCCAATCCCGTGGCTAGGACATGGCGGCAGCCTTGGAGCAGCAACTATATTCAAGGGTAGAACTTGCTCGGATCGGTCAAGCACTTGGCGAACTGCCCCCGCTGATAGCGCGGCAGTTCCACATTGGGCTGGTATATCGCCAAGGCTTCGATCTGCTTGCCTCGGGTCGCTCGGGCCCGCCGGTCATGTAGTGCTTCCGCAACACGGAACGTGCTATCTGGGATCCGTGTTGCGGTGATCAAGGTGGTCTGCCGCGCCGGAGCTTCTACCTACCAACAAAGCGTGGCAAGGTCAGTGCACTTGCCCAGCTTCTATCCAGAGATATTTTGAAGCGGTCCATCCGATAGACTGGGTGGAAGAACTGCTTCAACGTTAGGAACTGGCGCTCTGACTCTCGGGTGAGCATCTTGCGATGGGCTCTGCTGATATCAGCCTTCACGATGCGCTGCCCAAAGGTTTGGCGCAGGGCTGGAAATCCGCCGTCTTTGATCCCGCGTGAACGCACGTATCGCGTGAACCTGCTCCTCAGCGACGCTGCACGGTCCTGCTTGAGCTTCCCTGAGCTATCGGGAAATAGCTCTGTCTCTTCCCTGCTTTTGATGGCTGCGACGTAGTCCAGAAATCCGGCGTCAAGCAACACTTGTGGCACGGGGATCGACCAGGCGGGCCGCATCCTTCGACTCCGGCGCCTGGAGGCATTGAGGTCTTCTATGCGCTTGGCGGCGCGCTCCCAACCCACGATGCAAGTCACCCCGTGTTGCTCCACGATGTCCTCGACTGAAAGGCACAGCACCTCCGATGCTCGAAGTCCCATGCACAGTCCGAGCACAGGGGCCCAGTAAAGCAGCGGATCGGTGGCCCATCGCTCGTAGCTTGGAGAGGCGAAGATCGTTGCGACCTCGCTGTCGGTAAACGGGCGCCCGCGCGGATGACGGGACTGGGGGCGCAAGAGCAAGGCAGCGAAATCGCCTCGGGAGCGGGTTACCGCTTTGCCGCCAGGTGGGCGTTGACTGGGGATAGGGGGCAGGTCGGCAGTAGGCGTGCTGGTGATGCTCATGGTGGAACTCCGAAAAGGGTAGAGAGAATTGGAGGGGGCACAGGGCGCTGATGCTCGAGTTGGCTGTGGTGGTCGTCGGCCGGCTGTCTTGAGTAGCTCAACAACCGAATGGTCGAACGACAGGTCAGGGAGGGAGCCCCCAACAAGGCCATCAGGCCGGACATCGCGGCTGGACACAGTCATGGATAAAACTTTTGCTTGTCCCGCAACCGCTCCTTGAACTGCCCCGCCTGATACTTCGGCAGCTCAACCGACGGCCGATACAACTCCAAGGCCCGCGCCTGTTTCACGCGGATTCGGTCCGGCCGCTTGTGGAGGTAGTAGTCCTGCAAGACCGGCACCTTTTTGCTCAGCGAATGCCCGGTGATGAGGGCGACTTCTTCTTGAGGCACGTCGCGGTGGTAGAGCTCAGTGGCGATCGTATGGCGGAACGCGTGGAAGCCCACTCCCTTGGGGAAGCCGAGATCCTTCAAGTAGCTGCTGAATTGGTTGAGCAGCCCCTGGCTGTAGCGCGCGTTCGTCTCCCCCGTCTTCTTGTTCACGCCGGCGGACAGGTGGGGAAATAGGCGGGGGTGGCCGCACGCCTTCATGTCTTCCAGGAAGTCGAGGAAGCCCGCATCCAGAACCGGTTGGGCCAGGGGAATGACCCGCACCGCGGAGTCCCCCTTGAGGCTCTGGCGGCTCCGCGTGCCAACCTTGCCGGCCAAGTCCTCGTCGATCGTCTTGCGGATGGAAATGCACCACATCTCGCGCTCCTGAATGATGTCCGCCACTTTGAGCTGGGCCACCTCGCCGACTCGAGCACCCGTGTAGAGCCCCAAGATCGGCCCCCACCAACGATGTGGCCATTTCTTGGCCCAGGGAATGAAGTTGCTTGGGTCGAAGATGCGCTGCAGTTCCTCGTCGCTGAAGAGGCGGTCGGGCTTGCTGCTATCCTGGAGCAAGTCCTTCTTTATTTCGCGGAAGGGCTCCATCGGTGAGACGGGAATGGCCTTGGCTTTGACCAGCGTGCCGAAGAATGCGACGAGGAAGCGGCGGTGCAGTTCCAGCGTCGCGGGCGCCGGCGGCTCGACCTTGATGGCCTGGCCTCGCACGATCAGGTCTTCGACGGACAAGGACTTAAGCTCTGCATCCGAAGCCGCGCCTGGGGGAGCCCAGCGGATGAGATCCCACAGGCGGTAGATGTGCTGGTGGTCGATGCGAGAGATCCGAATGTCGCCGCAGACGCGTTGCAGAAGGCTCAGCGTGCGGGCGGTGGCCTCGATGGTGCGCGGCCGCAGGTTGCGGCGGGTCATGTCGCGCAGGTAGTCGGCGATCTCCTCCGACAACTGGCGGCCGGGCGTGGCTATGGGCAGAGGTTCTGGATATCGGGTGCCGTCCTTCCGGACTCGGATACGCTGCGTTTTCTCACAGGCGGCTTGGAGAAGCTCTTCCAACCCGATGAGGGCCTCGCGTCCTCGAAGGCGCACGTTGTTGAACGTGACGCGGCCGACTCGGACGCTGCCAAAGCTCAGTTCGCCGAAGGGGTGGTCGTTGTATTTCTGTAGCTCATTGGTGAGGTCGTTTGCCATTGCTGTGCTTCCATCGGTAGATGGAAGCTTGATACGTCGGCCTCAAAATTCGTCAATCCAAAATCGGAGTTTTTCTGCGCCTCCAATCATCACCTCAGGCATTGCCGGATCGGAGACTATTTGAGCCATGGCTAGTGGCTCGACTTAACCTCGCAAATTCCTTCTGCTCCTATATGGGGCAAGGGTTTCAGGTGGGCGAGGGTGGCTCTTTGCTGAGACTTTACTGTAGTGTTTAAAAATAATTGGTTAGCTAAAAAATAAAAATGACTCATTTTTAAAATGAACGAAAGTTAAATGTTAGCTAATATTGGTTAGCTTGTTTTTATTTTTAAGCTATCTGGCTGCGCTGCGGTAGTCTTTTTTAGTTAGTTTTATTGGATTTGCTGTTGAGCTTGCGATGACAACATCGTGCCAGTTTGGCAGGGTGCGGCAACCTCCCAAGTCCCCGCATCACGTTTTTAGAAGATGTCGTGCCCTGGCGCTATCGCTCTTGAGATCGAGGCGCTTATGAAGACCCAGCCGAGCAATGACGAGCCCGGCTTCTCTTGGGCTTGACCCTTTGGGCACTTCCGATAGGCACCTAACGGCCGCCCTGAAACTTGAAGGTGAAGCGAGCGGCGGATGCGGCGGTCTCCCCACCGATGGGCACGGGGGTGGCGTCCACCAGTGTCAACATGCCATCGGCAACAGGGACCGGGATACCGAGCGTGAGGTCAATCTCTTTGGACCAGCCGCCACCGAGCACGGTCGCCCTGACGATCAGCCGTCCGGCCTGAATGCACTGAACGTCGGCTGGGCAACGGCTGTCTTCGATGACACGGTCAGGGCGCACCCTGGGGCCATCGACCGCTGCAATCTCTCCCAGGCGCACAGGGCCTTCAATGGGGCGGCTCGCGACCGGACCATCTGCCGCGCACCCTGCAAGTGATACGCCCATCAGTGCTGCAAGTAGCTTCACTCTCATCCAAAAGGCCAGGGCAGCTTTTCGTTGTTTGATTCGCATGGTTTGGGCGGCTCTGAAGATGGCCTGAGTGTCCCACAGCTCTTCGATTCATGGCTGAGATGCGCGCCAGAGACTATCGAACTTGAATGCTGTGGGCATGAGCACTCTCAGTGAGCGGACGCTCACGGCAGCAGCAAGCCTGCAGCCGGCAGAAAAGTGCAGGACAGTGCGTAAAAGTTGCACCCACGCAGGATTCAGTCCTCTAGGCTCTTCGATCGCCGGCAGGGGAGTCGCGCATCATTGCTCTCCACCAGCGCTGGGCCTCTTAAAGGGAATCCTAGCTTCGCTGTCCCGACCGCAAGGGCAGGCCTCCTCCACGTTGTTCCGGCCCTCCGCTGCGCGCCGCAAGCGGTGCGCACTGCCGGGTGCGGTAGTGCCTGACGCTCCGCCTGCCGGTTCCCACGAGGCGCACAACGCGCTGGTGGAGAAGAACCGATGAAGCGCAGCACCAAGGACCGCACGGCCCAATACCAACTCCAGATGGACGAGGAGGGCATCTTGCTCGCAGCAGCCACCATCTTGGAGCAACGCCTCCAACGGCTGGGCAAAATCCACAGCCCCGAGCAGGCCTGCAGCTACCTGGTCGCCCGTTGCGCCCACCTGCCGCACGAAGTCTTCGGGTGCATTTTTCTCGACACCAAGCACCACATCCTGGCCACCGAGCACCTCTTCACCGGCACGATCGACGGATGCGAAATCCACAACCGGGTCGTCGCCAAGCGCGCCCTGGACCTCAACGCCGTCGCGGTCATCCTCTTCCACAACCATCCGAGCGGGAACCCGGAGCCCAGCCAAGCCGACCGCCAAGTCACCGAGCGCCTGAAGCAGGCGCTGGCGCTTCTCGACATCCGAGTCCTTGACCACCTGGTCATCGGTGGCCGGCAGCACGTCAGCCTGGCAAGCAGGGGGTGGGCATAGCCCGCCCCTTCACCTATGCGGTCTGCCGAAGCTAGACTGCCAAGGCAGATGCACATCCATGGAGCAGGAATGAAAGCGTTTCACGTGCGAGGGATTGTCTGGGAGACCGATGGCAAGCGTCCTGCGTTGCCGGCCGAAGCCACAATCGAATGCGAGAGCGAAGAGCAGATTGCTGACGCGCTCAGCGATGCATACGGCTGGCTGGTGAGCACCTTCGTTGTCGTAGAGGAGACCGACAGCGACCACACCAGGAACGCGAGTCGGGGTTGAAGGATTTTCGACTTGGTCGACGCCCCTTTCCCGCTTCAGCTAAAGTGTCGGACCCTGTTTGAACTGGCGCTCGCCACCCAAGCTTGCGCTTAGAGGAAGTCGTTGTTGATGGTGTTGAAAGGTCTGGTGGTTCTGCTGTTGGCTTTTTCTTCGGTTCCAGGCGTGGCTGCAGAGTTGGTCGGCCGCGCGACGGTCACGGACGGCGACACCATTACGGTCGCAAAACAGCGCATCCGCCTGTGGGGCATCGACGCCCCGGAAAGCGCCCAACAATGCACCACCAAAGATGGGCGTGCCTGGCCCTGTGGCCGACGGTCCGCCGCCGCGCTGGACGGCTATGTGCTGGACAAGACCGTTCGTTGCCAACCCAAGGACACGGACCGCTACGGCCGGGTAGTCGCGGAGTGCTTCGTTCAAGGGCAGTCGGTCAATCGCTGGATGGTTAGCTCCGGTTGGGCAGCGGCCTATCGCCAATACGCCACGGCGTTCATCGCGGACGAAGCCGATGCGCGCCAGCAGCGGCGCAACCTCTGGCAAGGGCCTTTCCAGATGCCCGCGGACTACCGCCGCAGCAAGCGCGAGCAGGCGGCACGCCAGACTCCAGTGGCTGCGCCATCTATACCGGGCGGATGCCGCATCAAGGGCAACATCTCTCGCCAAGGCAAGAAGATCTACCACGTTCCTGGGCAGCGGGACTACGATCGGACCAGCATCGACCTGAGCCAAGGCGAGCGCATGTTCTGCAGACCTGAAGAGGCAGCTCGGGCAGGGTGGCAGCCGGCGAGGCGCTGAGCCACCTTGCCGCGTTAGAGCGAGCAGCGCGGTGTTGGACGTGTGCCTTCTTGTCTGCCCAAGTTGGCGATCGGGACGGTAGACTCTGCCCGGCTGAGGTGGAGACCATACCCAGGTGGACGGGACGGAACGCATGGAAACAACGACGACCAATCAACCCAAGAAAGGGGAGTTCTTCCACTTGCAGCCGGACGTTCGGCGCGGGGGAAAAGGCCATGGGGTTGTCTTTGAGAACCGAGAGGCGCTCCTCACTCCGCCTAGGCTGATTCTGAGGCCAAAGGATGGCGGGTTTCCTGCTTTGCGCGAGGTTCCACGCCTGGTCTACCGCCCCAGTGAAGGCGTGCCTCCCGAAGACCTGGAAGGGGGATTCAGCGGCTACTGGTTGGTTTCAGAGCGCCTGCGTCGAGTGATGAAAGCGGTAGATCCTGGGGCGTTCGCGTTTGTCGAGACAGACTATCGCTTGGCCGATGGCTCGAAGGGGCCAAACGTTTACCTGTGCGACGTGATTCGCACATTGGACGCGTTGGATGAGGATGCTTCTATGCTCAACATCGAAGTCAGTGACGATTTCGAGGAGGGCAAGTATTACGACCTGACGGGGGAAATTCGCTTGGCTTTCAAGCGTGATGTCCTGGGTGATGCGCACGTTTTTAGGTTGGCTTTCCATGGGGGTGTTTTCTGCGACCGGTTTTTCAAGGACGCCGTGGAAGCAGCCTGTATCGGCACCGATGGACAATCGGACGGCCTTTGGTTCTACGACGTGGTCAACCGATAAGGCGAGCCACAAGGTTACAAGGAAGGAGCCTGATCCGTGCCGAACTACCGAACGCTTTTCCAGGACCACCACAACATCGAGCAGCAGACGCTGAAGAACAGCGAGTTGCTTGATGAGTTGCAACGGGCTGGGAAGTTTGACATCCACGCACCAGAAAACCGACTGTTCCTGCCGGCCAACCCTGCGTTCGCTCAAACGATGGGCATCACGCCGCATAGCGGTGGCCCACTCGGCGAATATCAGTATGGAATGCTGTCGCAATTGCGGCTCATTGAACGCTCCAGAGATGGTCAAGCCATGTTGGAGGGCGACCCAACGGCGCTGGACCGTGTTGTCCAGCGCGTCGAGCACTTACGCGATACCGTCAAAGTAGGCTTAATCAATGGTGATTTGAACACCAATACACCCGTTGGTTTAACTCCTGCACAGACCAACCAAAAGGTTCAAGACTTTTTCCGCGACATCCCTACCTACCAGCAAGCCCATGCCCAACAGATTGAAGCCCTGAAGGGCTTCACTGGGGTGGACCACGGCTGGGGTGCCGTTGCGCATTCCGAGTCGCGCATCGTCACCACGCTCAACCAAATTCAGGTCAGCAACACCGCCATCGTTCGAGGCGGGGATATCCAGCTTCAGCGCAGCGGGTTGTCGCTCGCCATCGCCAGCGCCCACCACGACGGGCGCGTGGTCTTGTCCGAGCAGGGCATCCTCAAGGTCGAGCAGACCCTGGGAGAGGAAGCCGCACAGAACCTTCGTGTCCCCCGCGGCCAGCGTGGCGAAGTCGCCATGCAGCTATTGATGGGCGAGGCCTCCGCCCGCGGGCTGACCCGTGCCGGCGGACTTCTGGCCACAGGCGCGGATGCGGTGATGACCGCCCGCACCGCCTCGGCGCTGATGGAGCAGGGGAACACCACGGCTGCGCAGTCGGAGGTTCAGCACGCCATTGCGCGCAACGCGGGCGGCTGGGCCGGCGGCGCGTCCACGGCGGCGGCGCTGGGCAGCAGCAGTGGGTTCGTGCCCGCGGCTTTGGTGGTCGGCGACGCTGTCTTGATGAGCAAGGCCTTCGACAAGGCCGTCGACCTCAAAGAAAACCGCGACATCTTCCACCAGACCGATCGAGCTGGTGTGGACTGGCAGTTCAACGGGCGGGATTGGGAGCGCCAAGGCCAGTTGCAAGAGGGGCAGGGTAAGGCGGTTGAGCAGGACGTGGTGGCCAGCTACGCCAAGTCCCAGGAGCTGGGGGCGATGGCCAATGCCAAGGCTGCTGAGTTCGCGCTGGGCAAAGCCCCCCCGCCGCAGGATCCGTTCAACCTCCCGGCCCAGGCCGGCGACCGGACGGGCCTCGACAACCAGAACTGGCATCGCAATCCGACCACCGAGTCCTGGGAGCGCCAGGTCAAGACCGGCGTGACGGGTGCCAACGACCAGGGCGTTTACGAGCCGCAGACCGCCACCCCGGCGCAGGCGCTGCGCCTGAACCAGGAAGCCCTGGGGCGCATCGAGAACAACATCGCCACTGGCCGCGAGGCCATCGCCCAGGCCTACCTGGAAAGCCATGCCGCCCAGCGCGGGCAGGACTACGGCGTGGGGGTGCCGGCCGCGGTCGAGAATGCCCGAGCCAAGCCGGACCAGGTGCAAGGCCACGACGGCCAGGTCTACCAGCGGAACGAGGCTGGGCAATGGGCGGGCAAGGACGGGGTGGCCACCGGCAACCTGGCGGTGGAGCTGGAGCTCACGAACCAGATGCGCCAACCATCGCTGGAGCGCGCTCAGGAGGCCCTGGCCGCCATCGAAGCGCGCCCCGCGCCCACGCCGGCGCAGATGGAGCACAACGAGCTCCTGCATCGGTATCGAGCCGCCGGCATTGACCTCAACGCCCAGGAGAACAACCTGCAGGCCGTGGAGCTGGCGACCCAGCGGACGAAGGAGGCCGAAGGCCTGACCGGTCCGACGATGCAGCAGCTGAAGCCGAACGAGCAGGGGCAATACGGCTACGACAGTCCGATTACCCACTACCAGGTTGGCCAAGACGGGGTGGCCCACCAGGTCGCGGTGACCACCTCCGAGGAGCTGCGCCAAGCCAAGGCCGAACTGGGACAGCCCGCCATGGCGCACGTGCCGACACTGGGCACGGTATCGGTCACCGCGCCAGGCCGCAGCAAGGAACAGGAGGTCGAACCGACTCAGGAGAAGGGCGCGCAGGGTCCGATGCTGGCCGACAATCCTGCGCACCCGGACCATTCCACCTACCAGACCATCCATTCCTGGGTCAGCGGAACAGGGAACTGGAACGAGGAGGAGAGCCGGAACGTCACCGCAGCGCTCTACAAGCAGCAGGCCGAAGATCCGCTGGTGAAACGGGTGGATCGGGTGACCGGTGCTTTGGGCAAGGACGGGGCCGAGAACGTGCTGGCGGTCTACGCGCCGTTCGGCGACAAGCTGCCGATCTTCCATGCTCGAGTGGATGGCCGGGAGGCGGCCCAGCAGCCGGCGGAGCAGAGCCTGCAGCAGGCGGAGACCATCAAGCAAGACCAAGTGCAGCAGCAGGCGTTGGAGCAAACCCAACGGCAGACCCAGCAACAGGAGCAGGGGCCGCGAATTTCTCTATAGTAAGCTTTGACCAGTCTCGCCCTAGGCTGCTTCTGTTAGCTCCCGGGGCTAGCCCACGCTGGCATTTGCAAAAGACGTGGAGCAGGAACTCGGCAATGCCTTGACACCGCTGGATCTGTTCGATCTGCTTGGTGCGCGCGATACATCCTCGGGTAGAACGGTTAAAATTGAGTCCACGTGTGCTGCCGACAAGTCAGTTTTTCATGCTTTGGTCGCATCCCCAACGTCATCATAAATTGAACACGAAAAAGAGAGCTGATGTCGGGGCGTAATGATATTCCGGTGATCGATCTGTTCGCAGGGCCAGGAGGGCTTTGCGAAGGCTTTTCTTCCATCTTTGATAAAGCTGGTGGACGCCGATTTGCTGTCAGGGTCTCCGTAGAAAAAGATCCGATTGCTCATCGGACGTTGCTACTGCGTGCGATCTTCCGAAAATTTCCGAAGGGAAAGGTTCCACGCTGCTACTACGCATATATCCGTGGAGAAATCACTCGGGAGGCATTCCTCACTCACCCGGAGGTAAAGGGCGTTGCTGAGCAAGCAGCCCGAGAGGCGCGTTG